>NZ_JAGIPY010000007.1:0-323395 GCF_017813775.1 Labrys sp. LIt4 | reverse complement strand
CAGCGCCGCCGCTCAATCCGCGGCAACGCCGTCCGTCGATGGCCGCTGTATAGAAGAGCCCAACCGCCGGTGTCAACGCCCCCTTTTGCGGATTTTTGCAAAATCGTCATGGGACCATGTCGGACCCATGGGAGCGGCTCCCCTCCATCCAGATTGAAACTCATCCAAAATGCCCGTTTTGGGCCGTTTGCAGCCCCCATCAGGAATAATTTACCATATTGCGGCGCACCAAAGATTTCCTGCCCTGTGGATAAATTCCAGTCGATACCGGCCTGCGTACGCCGAATCCGAGTCGAAATCGCCCTGCGACTCGCGAAAAATTTTCAGAATCTCATTTTCGGCACCGCGGCGACCAGCAAACGGGTCATTTCGCTTTGCGGCACTGCAACAAGCCGGTCCGGAGAGCCGGACTCCACGATCCGCCCGGCATCCATCACGCAGAGCCGGTCGCACAGGGCCGCCATCACCGCCAGATCATGGGCGATGAACAAAAGCGCCGTACCGGATGTCTCGCGAATGTCGAGCAGGAGGTTGAGGATCTGCGCCCTGACGGCCACGTCGAGCGCCGAGACCGGTTCATCCAGGATGATCAGGGCCGGATCCGTCGCCAGCGCCCTGGCGATGGCGACACGCTGGCGCTGGCCGCCGGACAGCTCATGGGGAAAACGGCCGAGCAGCCGTTCCGGCAGGCCGACCCGCTCCATCAGCGTCAGGATCCGCTGCCTCTCCTGTGTCCGAGACAGGGAATGCCAGATTCGCAGGGGATCGCCGATGACGCGCTCGACCCGGGCCCGCGGATTGAAGGCGGCCAAGGGATCTTGGAACACCATCTGCAGTCGCGGCCGGATACGGCGCAAAGCCTTGCCGGCAAGATGCGCGATCTCCCGCCCTTCAAAACGGATGGAGCCGGAATCGACCGGATGGAGCCGCAGAATCGCCCGGGCGAGGCTGGTCTTGCCTGCTCCGGAGCCTCCCGCCAGGCCGACGATCTCGCCCGGTGCGATGGCAAGATCGACACCATTCAGGACGGCATGCCGCCCTGCCGGACCGCGGACGCTGCTGCACAGCGCCCCGATTTCGAGCAGGGCCTCAGCCATGGTCATGCTCCTGCGCTGCAGAGGGCACCTTGACGGAAAAATCCCTTGGATCGATCTCGGCGAAACGGCGCGAACGGGGATGCCCGAGCTCCTCATTCCCGAGTTCCCCACTTTTCAGTTCCTGGCGCGTCTGCAACAGGGCCCTGAGATAGGGATGGGCCGGTGCCCGGAACAGCCGCTCCGCCGGGCCGGCCTCGACCAGGCGGCCCTGGTAGAGCACCGCGACATCGTCTGCCAATTGGGAGGCCAAGGCGATGTCGTGGGTGACGAAGATCAAGGTGAGCCCGCTTCCGGTCGTCAGCGTCCGAAGCAACTCGACGATGGCATGCTGGGTGATCGAATCGAGCGCACTGGTCGGCTCGTCCGCGATCAGCACGCTGGGCTCGCTGACCAGCGCCGCGGCGAGGGCGATGCGCTGCTTCTGGCCGCCGGAAAACTGATGCGGATATTTGCGCGACGCGGCGTGCGGGTCCGGCAAGGCCATGCGGCCGAGCCAATCCCGCGCCAGGGCCAGCGCGTCCGCACGGCTCCCGCCCCGGCAGGCCCGGCGCGCCTCCGCGATCTGGTCGCCCACCCGGATCAGCGGGTCGAGGCTGCCGCCCGGGTCCTGGAAGACCATGCCGATATCGCGCCCGGCACGCGGCTGAGCCGCAAAGCCTGGCCGGCTCAAGCGGCCGGCGGTCACGGCATTGGCCGGCAATAGTCCTGCCAGGGCCGCCGCCAGGGTCGACTTGCCCGATCCGCTTCCGCCCAGCAAGACCAGATGCCGTCCGGCTTCGATATCGAGGTCGATGCCCTGCAAGGCCGGATGTATGCCGGTCCGGTCACGATAGGAGACACCAAAGCCGCGAAGGGAGAAAAGCTTCATGCCGCCGGTTCCCTCACGCGCAACGCCTTGGCATAGCCCCGCCCGGTGAGATGGATCGCCAGCACCATCGCAACGAGGGCGAGGCCCGGCACCAGCGACAGGGAGGGTGCGCTGCGCAGGAGCGAGCGCCCTTCAGCCACCATGCTGCCCCAGCTCGGCCTGTTGGGGTCTCCGAAGCCGAGGAACGACAAGGCGGCCTCGATCAGCACCGCCGCCGCCGCGATGATCGCGGCGAGCGAAATCACCGGCGGCAGGGCATTGGGCAGGATCTCCCGAAAGCCGATGGCGAGCGGATGCATGCCGGCAACCCGGGCCGAAGCGACGAAATCGCGCTCGCGCAAGGAGCGAATTTCGGCGCGCGCGATGCGGGCCGGCTGCGGCCAGGCACCGGCGGCGATGGCCAGCACGATGGCCGGTAGGCTCGGTCCGGTCACGCTGATCAGCGCCATGGCCAGGAGAAAGGCCGGTACGGTCTGGAAGGCATCGGAGAGGCGCATCAGCACGTCATCGGTCCAGCCGCCGAGGAAGCCGGCCAGCGTGCCGACCAGGCAGCCGAGCAGCAGGGAAGCCAGCGCCGAGGCGACGGCCACGAGAAGCGTGGTACGGCTGCCCCAGGCAAGTTCGGCGGCGATGTCGCGCCCCAGCCGGTCGGCTCCCAGGGGATGAGCGGAATCGGTGAAAGGCGGGAGCAGCGGCGGCGCGCTGATGGCCAGCGGATCGCCCGGAAAGACGAACGGCGCCGTCAGGGCAAGCGCGGCGAACAGAGCGAGCAACACCAGGCCGGCACGCCCCTCCCCGCTGCGCAGCATGGCCGACAGCATGCTCATGCCACACGCTCGCTGGCGCCGATGCGCGGATCGAGCCAGGCCTGCACCAGATCGGCCAGCAGATTCATGACGATGACGACGACGGCGCTGAACAGCACCACGCCCAGCAGCAGCGGCGTGTCGCGGCGGGAAACCGCCTCGGCTGCCAGGCGGCCGAAACCGGGGATGGCGAAAACGCTTTCGACTACCACGCTGCCCCCAAGCAGCGAGGCCGACTGCAGGCCGAGCATGGTGATCACCGGTGCCAGGGCATTGCGGGCGACATGGTTCAGCGCCAGCCGCCAGCCCGTCACGCCGCGGGCGCGCGCGGCCCGGATGAAATCGGCGTGCCAGACCTCCTCCATGCCGTCACGCAACAGGCGCAGGAACAGGGTCATGTAGAGCAGGCCGAGCGCGCTGACCGGCAGCACCAGGTGCCAGGCGATATCCTTCGCCCGCTCCAGGCCCGCCTTGCCGGAGGCCACGGTCTCGAAGCCGCTGGCCGGCAGCCAGCGCAGCGTGACGGAAAAGACCAGGATCAGCACCAGGCTGAGCCAGAAGCCGGGCATGGCATAGAGGGCGAGCGAGCCCAGCGACAGGATGCGATCGAGCCAGCCATTCGGGCGCCAGCCCGCCAGGAAGCCGAGCACGATGCCGAGCAGGAATGCCAGCGCCAGCGCCGAGCCCATGGTGATCAGGGTTACCGGCAGGCGCTCGAGCAAAATGCCGAGCACCGGCCGTTGAAAGGCGGTCGACCAGCCGAAATCGCCGTGAGCCAGGGCCGAGAGATAGGCCCTGAGCCGAAAGGCCGGTCCCTGGTCCAGCCCCCACTCGCTCCTCAGTTCGGCAATCCGCGCCGCGTCGGCCCCGCCGATACCGGCGACATAGGCATCGACGGCATCGCCCGACGCCGATTCGAGCATGAAGAAGGCGCCGATGACGACGAGGAGCAGAACCACCAGGGCGCCGCCCAGGCGCCGGAGGAAGCGTGAGGCCACGGACGGTTATTCCCGGGTGCGCGGACGTCTCGTCCGCTCTTGGCTTCCCGCGGGCGCAGCGATTCCAAGATGCGGACGAGACGTCCGCGCACCCGGGGAGAATGTCACGGCGCCATCTCCGGCAGGGCGGTATCCGCCCAGGACGACACCGCCCAGCGCGGGTTGTTGGAGACGTTCTGCAGATTCTCGCTGGCCACGGTGATGAAGGAGAACTCGGCCACGTTGATGAGTGCGAGATCGTCCACCACCAGCTTCTGGAAGTGCTTGTAGAGCTCGGCTCGTTTCTCAGGGTCGATCTCGACGGCGGCCGAGGCAATCAGCGCATCGGTCTTGGGATTGGCATAGCCATACTGGTTCGAGAAGGGTACGCCGGCCGGTATGGCGCTCTGGAACAGGATGGTTGTCGAGATTGCCGGATCCTGTCGATAGACCGGCGTGCCGACGGCAAGGTCGAAGGCATGGTCGGTGTAGACCGCCTTCAGATGGGCCGGCGAATCGTTGGAGATGATCTCGGCATCGACCCCGATCTTGGCCAAGGCCTGCCGGAGATAGGCGCCGAACTGCACGGTCTCGTTGAAGAACGGCGCCGGCAGCAGCTTGAGATGGAAGCGGATGCCGTCCGCGCCCTTCTTGTAGCCAGCCTCGTCGAGCAGGGTCTCGGCCTTGGCCGGGTCGAACTCGTAGCGCTCGACATCCGGATTGTAGAAGGTCTTGTCGGTCTGCGGCACCGGGCCGGTGGCCGCCGTCGCATATCCGCGGAAGATCGCCTGCACCACGAAGCCCTTGTCGATGGCATGGGCAATGGCCTGGCGCACGCGCAGATCCGCCAGTTCCTTGCGGGTGTGGTTGATCTCGACGATCATCTGGTAGATCAGCGCTTCGTAGCCGGTGGAATAGACCTTGAGGCCCGGCACCTTCGAGATGCGGTCGAGATCGGCGAGCGGTACGGCCGAGAATGCCGCGAGCTGGATCTCGCCGGCCTCGAGTGCCGCGCCGGCCGACTGGCGATCGGACAGCACCTTGAACAGGATCTCGTTGAAATGCGGCTGGCCCTGGGCCCAGTAGGACTCGTTGCGCTTGAGCAGATAATATTCGCCCGGCTTGTGTTCGGCGAATTTGAACGGCCCGGTGCCGATGAGCTTCTCATTGGCCGGATTCTTCATGATGTCGGTCCCGGCAAACACATGCTTGGGCAGTACCGACGTCAGGGCCGGCAGGCAGTTGCGGATGAGCTGGAACGGCGTCGGCGCCGAAAAGCGCAGGATTGCCGTCAGGGGATCGGGCGTATCGACGCTGTCGAGATCCTTGAACACGACGCGGCCGAGATTCTGGAGTTTCTTCCACACCTCCAGGGCGGAGAAGGCGACATCGGCGGAGGTGAAGGGCTTGCCGTCGTGCCATTTCACGTCGGGGCGCAGCTTGAAGGTGACGGCCTTGCCGTCTGCCGCCCCCTCCCAGGACAAGGCGAGCTTCGGCGCCAGCCCGTCCGGACCGTTGTAGTCGGCTTCGGCCAGGGGTTCGATCACCTTGCTGGCCACGAAAAACACGCCGTTCGAGGCAACGATGGCGGGATTGAGATTGGTCGGCTCGGAATCGGCGGCGACAGTCAGCCGGCCAGCCGGCACCTCGCTGGCCCGGCCGCGATGCGGCAGGCCAAGCGCCAGGGCCGTCCCGGCGCTGGCAAGCAGGAATGAGCGGCGGCTAAGCAGGATTGGCATGTGCAACCTCCCGGGAGGAGCCTTTCGAATCAGCCTGATTGGATGACGCCCGCTCGAGAATGGCAAGCGCGGCATTGACCCCGGTGCCCGCATCGACCGGCTTGCCGAGACAGTTCAGCGCGCCGCCGAGCGCGGCAACCGCCGTCACGGCCAGCATCGGCTCGGCCGCCGGCCCCATATGGCCGATGCGCAGCACCTTGCCAGCCGTCTCGCCGCGCCCGAGCGACAACATCACGCCATAGCGCTCCAGCAGCGTATCGCGCAGGCGAATGTCACCCATGCCCTCCGGCACGTGGAAGACCGTAGCGGACGGCGCGGCGATCGCTTCGCTTGCCGGCCATGGCTTCAGGCCCAGCGCCTTCAACCCCGCCCGCGCGGCTGCCGCCGTGCGGGCATGCCGGGCCCAGACCCGCTCGGGCCCCTCCTGGAGGTAGAGGTCGAGCGCCGCGTCGAGACCATGGATCTCGGCCAAAGACGGCGTGACCGGAAAGGCCCGGCCCGCCTCCGCGGCCAGTTCCCAATCGAGCAGGGAGAGGAAGGACGCGCGCGGGGCCTGCGGATTGGCCTTGATTCGATCCCAGGCCCGGTCGCTGACGGCGAGCAGGCTGAGGCCCGGCGTGGCCCCCAGGCATTTGGCGGCGGAGGTGACGAAAATGTCGATCGCGGCCTCCTGCGGATGCACGTCCAGGCTGCCGAAGGAGGAAACCGCATCGGCGATGACATAGGCGCCGTGCTCACGGCCGAGACGCCCGATTTCCCCCAGGGGATTGAGCGTGCCCGACGGCGTGTCGTGATGGCAGACGGTGATGATCGAAATATCGGGGCGCGCCGCCAGCGCCTCGCGCACCCGGTCCGGGTCGATCGCTTCGTCGAACGGCACCGCGAGTTCGATCACCTCGCCGGCATAACGACGGGCCCAGCCGGCATAGCCCTTGCCATAGACCCCCGAAACGAGATTGAGCACGACGTCCCTGCAGCCGATCAGCGAGGCTGCGGCGGCTTCGAGCCCGAGCAGCGCGTCCCCCTGCAGGATCAGCGGCAGGTTCGAAAGGCGCAAGGCGGCCTGCAGCTTGCCCACCACCGCGCGGTAGAACTGTTGGAAAGCATGATGCCCATCATAGACGGCAGGCCGGGCCATGGCGTTGAGCACGGCCGGATAGGCCGTGACCGGCCCGGTCGTCAGCATGAAAGGCGGTGGAGAAAGCATGGAACAGTCCGCGCGAAAGACGATTTGACCGGATGCTAGCTTCGGAGCGCCGCGCCGACAACGCATGAATTACAGCGAGTTAACGCGCCTCAGAGGGAAATACATGTTAGTTGCGTTAAAAGTAGGATTGTCTCCGGCGTGACCGTTCTGCGACGCTCATCATCCGGTTGTCTTGTGTTCGACACGATCCCGTTGTTTATGGCTTTACGGGACACGGTGTGACGACACGTTTCGGCAACCGGTTCGAAACCTTACCCAGACGGACATGATGAAGAACAAGCTCGAATATGTTTGGCCGGTCATCGGGCTCGCCGCCGTCGTATTCTCGGTCTATCTCCTGTCCAAGGAGCTCAAGGGCGTCGAAGTCGGCCAGGTCTGGCAGGCCGTGGTCGATCGCGGCCCTCTGATGCTCCTGCTGGCCTTCGCCTCCACCACGCTCGCCTATGCGGCCCTTGCCTGGTACGACCGCATCGCCCTGATGCATGTCGGCAGGAAGCTGTCCTGGCCGGTGGTCTCGGTCGTCTCGTTCGTCGCCTATGCGCTGGGACATAATATCGGCGTGTCCGTGCTTTCCTCCGGCCTGGTGCGGTACCGGGCCTATTCCAAGATGGGACTGAACGCAGCCGAGGTCACCGTGGTCACGGCCTTCTGCGCCTTCACCTTCGCCTATGGCGCCGTGTTCCTCGGCGGCATCGTGCTGGTGGGCGAGCCGGAACTGCTCTCGCGCCTGTTCCATTTCCCACCCAGCGCCGCCTTCCTGCTCGGCCTGGCCATGCTCGCCTTCGTGCTGCTCTACCAGGCCGGCGCAATCCTGCATCTCAAGCCGCTGCGCATCCGTTCGCTGCAGATCGCCTATCCCAAGCCGACCATCGCCTTCCGGCAGCTCTTCGCCGCCCCCATTGAGATCGTCGGCGCGGCCGGCATCATCTATTTCGCCCTGCCCGATGCCCTCAACCCGGGCTTCTTCGTGGTGCTGGGCATGTTCCTGGCTTCCTTCTGCGCCGGCCTGATTTCCAACGCCCCGGGCGGCGTCGGCGTGTTCGAGGCGGTCTTCCTGCTGATCATGCTGCCGGCCGGCGCCAATCCGAGCGACCCCGCGGTAATCCAGTCCAAGGCAGAGATCATCGCGGCCCTGTTGATGTTCCGGCTGCTCTATCTGCTCATCCCGTTGGCGATCTCCTGCGTCATCGTGCTCTACACCGAGCGGCAGTCCCTCGGTAGCCTCCTGGGCTCCATCGTCGGCGGCAAGGCGGTTGAAGCCAAGGACGCCCAGCCGGCGATCAAGCTGGAAACCGTGCGCCAGGACCCGCCGCAGCATTCGTAAGCAACCGTCGGCAAATCCGTGCTGCCGCCGCCCCGGCTGAGCCGCTCTCGAGCGGCGCGGGAGACGGCGAAGGAAGCGGATCCAGGGCTAAAGACGGAGCCTTCAACACGCGGCATTCCCACAAGCCAGCGCCTCAACACCGGGAGAGACGATGCCGCAGTATCTGGGTGCAGTCACACTGGTCGTCCGCGACTATGACGAGGCCAGGGATTGGTATGTCGGCAAACTCGGTTTCGAGGTTGTCGAGGACAGTGATCTCGGCGGCGGCAAACGCTGGCTGCTGGTCGCTCCGCCCGGTACCGGCTCAACCCGCCTGCTTCTCGCCAAGGCCGCCTCTCCCGCCCAAACGGCGGCAATCGGCAACCAGACGGGCGGGCGCGTCTTCCTGTTCCTCAACACCGACGATTTCTGGCGCGATCATCGCCTCTATCTTGCGCGCGGCGTGCAATTTCACGAGGAGCCGCGGGTGGAGGCCTACGGCACCGTCGCTGTTTTCGAGGACCTGTACGGCAACCTCTGGGATCTGCTGCAGTTGACCCGGCCAAACCCGCCGGCATGACCGACCCCTGCCGTGTCGGCCAATGCCCCATTTGCCGCCTGTTCCTCTATCGCAGTGTTACAACGAGCACTATCTGTCGCCGGACAGGCTGGCAGCCGGGGACGGCTTCTCACGCTGCTGGACGACGAAGACGCCGGGTGGCCCGTGAAGACGATATCCGCCAAAGGGTCTAAGCCAGTGGCAGGATTTTCGCTCTACGCGAGTAGATTTACCGCTTTCGCGCCCTTGCAGCAGCGGATCAAACCTGTTCGGTGACGGTCCTCTTCATCCCCTGTTTGGTGTCCGATCGCACGCGCCCTCCCACATCGCCTTCAATGAGGACCGAATGTGGTTGACGATGGCATGGAGATCATTTAAGTTAGCGTTCGTTCACTAACTTAAATGATCTCGAGCAAGCCAGCAGGACAGGACCATGACCTCTCCTACGCCGTCACAGATCAAGGCTTTCTCCAACGGATTGCTGGCCTATGGGCTGGCGAGCGGCACATTCGCCCTGTTCTACTGGGGTGTCTATCTCTACATCGACAGCCTGCCCTGCCGCGAACTCCTGTGCAATTTCGAGTGGATCCTGCTTTTTTTCGGCCCGGTCGTGGCGGTGTTTCTGGTGGCGCCCCTGGCCAATTTCGGGCTTCTCCTCTGGGAGCGCCGGCGTTCGTCGACCGCCTGGCCGCTGCTGCGCCTCGCCTTCAGCGCGATCGGCGCCGGCTTCTCGGTCCTGGTCGCAGCGACCTTCGTCATCCAGCTGGCACGGCGCGGCATGGCCATGATCGATCTCTCGCCCCAGAGCCTGATCTTTGCCGTGATCTTCCTGGCCGCAACCTGGATCAATCTGCGCTGCGCCGAGGCCATCCTGCGCAAGGGCGACATCTGTCCGCTATGTCGCCGACGGACAACCTCCTCCGGTCATTGGAAGGACGCAATCGGCTGAGATTGATGCAGCCGGGCCCCGCCGGCAGATTGTGCGGGCCGGGGGGACTCATATGCGCAATGCCGTTCGAATCGCTCTGACCGCCGCACTCATCGGGGGCGTCGCCGTCCTCCCCAGTGTGGCCTTCGCCGAAGTGAACGCAGCCAACAGCCCCGCCTCGGCGAGCCGCCCCTTCAAGGCCACCACCGTCGCGCGTTTCGACACGCCCTGGGCCATCGCCTTCCTGCCCGACGGGCGCATGCTGGTCACCGAAAAGGGCGGCAGGCTGTTCCTGGTGACCCCGGCCGGAGCCAAGACGGAGGTCTCCGGCGTTCCGCGCGTGCGGGCCGGCGGCCAGAACGGACTACTCGACATCGCAGCCTCGCCGGGCTTCGCCCGCGACGGGCTGATCTATTTCAGCTATGTCGAGCCGAGCTCCGGTGGCGGCACGCTGGCCCTGGCGCGTGCCAGGCTGAACGAGGCCGGCGGCAAGGTGCTCCTGGGCGATCTTGCCGTGATCTGGCGCGCCACGCCCAAGGGCGGGGGCGGCCAGCCCGGCGGCATCATCGCCTTCGCTCCCGATGGGCGCCATCTCTTCCTCAGCTCCGGCGACCGCATGGAGCCGGAAACCGCCCAGAACACCGACACCAATCTCGGCAAGATCCTCAGGCTCAATCTCGACGGCTCGGCGCCTGCCGACAATCCGATGGCGGCCCGGGGCGGTGCCCAGGCCGAGATCTGGAGCCTGGGCCATCGCAATCCCTATGGCCTAGCCTTCGCCCCCGACGGCAGTCTGTGGGAAAACGAAATGGGCCCGCGCGGCGGCGACGAGCTCAATCTGATCCGCCGGGGCGCCAATTATGGCTGGCCCCTCGTCTCCAATGGGGACAATTACAGCGGCGTCCCCATCCCTCGCCACCGGACCCGCCCGGACTTCGAAGCCCCGGTGATCTACTGGACCCCGATCATCGCCCCCGCCGGCCTGGCCTTCTATTCAGGCAAGCTGTTTCCGCAGTGGCAGGGCTCGGCTTTCATCGGCGCTCTCAGGGGCGAAGCACTGGTGCGCATCGCCTTCGACAGCAAGGACGGCGCCCGCCAGGCCGATCGCTGGGAGATGCGCGCCCGCATCCGCGACGTCGCCGTCGATCGCGACGGGGCAATCTGGCTGATCGAGGACGATTCGGATGGGCGGCTGCTGCGCCTGACGCCGGCGAAATAGAATCAGGCGCTGAAATCGGCCAGCGGCACATGCGGCGCGGCTCCACGCGGCAGGTGCCCGCTCAGACGCGGATCGGCCTGGACCTCCACCTGGAAGGCGAAAGGCACGAAGCCCGAGCGGCGGTAGAAGCCGAGGGCGCCGGGGTGGTCGAACGTGCAGGTATGCACCCACAGCCGCTCGATGGGCCTCGCCCAGGCCTTGGCAAGGGCCTGGTCCATCAGGAAACGGCCGGCCCCCTGCCCGATCGCCTGCGGCACCAGACCGAAGAAGGCAAGCTCGCACTCGCCGCGCTGACGAAAGTCCAGTTCGAGCAGGCCGAGCCGCTGCTTGCCTCCACCGAGCACATAGATTTCGACATCGGGATGCTGCAGGATCGCCGCGAGTTCGGCGTCCGGCATGACCAGGCGCGAAGACCACAGCCAGTCCTCGCCGACAGCGCGGAACAGGGCGCGATAGTCGGTCAGCGCCGGTTTCTCGATCCTCTCCAGCGTCAGCGGCCGTTCGAGCGGCCTCGCCGGCTTCGGCTTGGGTCTTTGCAGCATCTGCAGACAGGTGACCACATTGGCAAGCATGCCGGGTGGAACGTCGGAATAGCCGTCGGGAAGAACTGGAGCAGAGGTCATGGAAGCGAACGATGCAGAAGTTTTTTGTGATTTGAACGGGCCCTTCAAACCACAAAGACGCTTCCAAGCAAAGAGTGCGGCCCTTCTTCGCCCGACCTCCCGGCCTCAATCCTTCTCCACCGTGTTGACCTCGGACTGCGAGCCGTCGCGCCAGGTCACCTGCACGCTGATCGACTTGGTGCTGCCGGGCACCTTCAGGTAGGTCTTGGCATTGTCGGGGATCGAATAGGGATCCTTCATGTTGCAGACGGGCAGGTCGAAGCGGGTCAGCGGCGGTGCGCCGTTGAGGCCGTAACGCACCTCGGTGATGGCGCAGCGATAGCTCACCAGCGTGGTGAAATAGACCAGCACGCCATTGAAATCGCGAAACTCCACCCAGCTGCCCTGGATCGAGGTGAGACTGCGGCGCTGATCCTCGTAAAGAGCGATATCCGGGTCGAAGCGAATCGAGAACGGGCCGACATCGGCGCCATCGATGCTGCGATAGCGCACCTGGATGATGCTTGCCTGGGCCCGCGGCGACATCGAGAAGGACGGATTGGGCATGCGCCCGCCCGTGCGCTGGTCGAGCACGTCGAGAAGGCCGGTTTCCTTGAACTCGCCGGCCTCGCCGACCCGGTATGACAAGGCCGTCGCCGGCTCGGGCAGGGACAATGTCACCGTCCAGCCGGCATTGGAGCGCGAGAAACTGGCGATCGGGGCACGGCCGATCGGCTGCGTCAGCTGACCCGGCTTGGTGTCCGGCCGGACCAGAGCGAGCTGCTGGCCGGTCGCCGCGCCGCCCTGTTGGAGATTCAAGGCCTTGGCCGGATCTGTCGTGGGCGGATTGGCCGGATGCTGCAGGGCGATACGGGCTTCCTTGCCGGCGAGGGTGACGCCCGGTCCGAGCTTCACGCCCGGCCCGATGGTGACCCCCTTGCCGGCCTCGGTCCGTCCGACGGTGTTGATCTCGGTGCGGATGTTCGGACCAGTGTTGCCAGGCGGATTCGCCGAGGCGACCTGCTGGCCGGCCTCCGGGGCGGCGGCCGCCGCATCCGACAGCACGACGTCGCCGATGACCTGGTCGTAATAGGCAGGCGTCTGGTCATGGCCGACACTGGCCGCCAGAGAGCGCACATCGACCTGCGTCTTCTTGGCGATCTCAACCAGGGTCTGGCCGGGCTTCGACAATTCGCCGAGGAAGCTGCGGGTGAACACGGAATTGGGATTGCCGTCCTGGTCCGACAGCCGATCG
Organism: Labrys sp. LIt4; assembly: GCF_017813775.1. Taxonomy (NCBI): domain Bacteria; kingdom Pseudomonadati; phylum Pseudomonadota; class Alphaproteobacteria; order Hyphomicrobiales; family Xanthobacteraceae; genus Labrys; species Labrys sp. LIt4. The sequence continues at coordinate 310,835 of NZ_JAGIPY010000007.1, read as the reverse complement.
AGTGCCTCCTGCTTGGCGCCCGCCGACATCAGGACGAAAACACCCTCCGGCGCGTCGACACGGGCAAGGCCGCGGGTCGCGGCCACCGAACGCGACCTGTCATTGGCGAAGGGATTGTTGCGGCAGGCATCCAGCACCAGCACGGCAACGCCGGCTCCCCTGTCCCGGATCCCGTCGATGACCCGCTCCACTGAAAAGGACGCATCGCGGATGAGGTCCTGCTGATTGGCCTGGACCGAGGGCACGTCGGTGGGCAACAGGTAGTTGGTGCCGCCGATCTCGAAGCCATGCCCGGCATAATAGAACAGCGCCCGATCGCCGGGCTGGATATCGGCGTTGAAAGCCACCAGGGCCCGGCTCATGCCGCGCTGATCGGCATTCTCGACCCGCCTCACCACATAGCCGAGCTTTTCGAGCTGGTCGGCAATGGCGCGGGCGTCCGAGACCGCCTTCTGAAGCGACGTGACGTTGGCATAGGAATCATTGCCGATGACCAGCGCGAGATTGCGCGCCAGTGCGGCTTCGGCTGCATAGAGGCCGAGCGCCAGCGATAGAACCAGACCAGTGAAGAAGCGTGCCGAGCGCCGCATGTTACCCTCGAAACCGGCTGGATCAGTGAGGCGTCGCCGGTTGCGCCTTTATAGTTCGCCTGGCGGCAGAAGGCACGATTTTTGCTGACCGAACCGTGCCTTTGCGCACCCCGATCGCCTTGTGCGATGCCGTGTGCATTGGATAGAGCCCCTCGCCCCAGACGTTCATCTTGTCGTTCGCAGGGCATCGACTTCCCTTAAGTGATACGGCTTCCGAGCGAGGAAGAGAACATCTCCCTCCTACTAAAGATTGATTTGGACGCCCCCGAAAGACTCTGCCACCCGCCTCGTCTGCCAAGTAAAAATCTGCGATAAATCAATAAATCATACCGCTAATTACTGTTATATTCCGCCCAAATCAGAGGAAACGAGGCATGCTGGCGAAACCATCTATTGTTCAGCATTCAGATCAATGGTCGACGGTAGAACCATTCGAGGAGTGCCGCCGCCTGCTTCACAAGGCTGCTTTTTCGATGCAGCACCCTCTGGCCAGCCACCCGCTGTTTTCGATCGATGCGCTGGCGAGCGTGGCGGAGGAAGCGGCCAAGCGCCCGGGCGACCTCTATTGGGATGCCGGGGATCTCTCGATCACCGACAAATGGGGCTCTGTCCCCAAACCGGACATGACGGTGCGCCAGGTCATCGACCGGATCGAGACGGCCGGCGCCTGGATGGTGATGAAGCACATCGAAATCGATCCGCGCTACAAGAAAGTGCTGGACGAGTTCGACGACTTCATTCGCCGGATTGCCGGCCCCGAGGGCTCCAAGCTGCTCAGCAATACCGAAATGCTGATCTTCATCACCTCGCCGCGGCGCAAGACCCCCTACCATTTCGATGCCGAGGTCAACGTCCTCACCCAGATTCACGGCAGCAAGGACATCTGGGTGTGCGATCCGATGGATCGGAGCATCACCACCGAGGATGAACTCGAGCGCTATTACGCGGTGACGACCACCGCCGGCACCTTCAAGCCGGAAGCCGAACGGAAGGCCCGCAAGATCACGCTCCAGCCTGGCGACGCGGTGCATATTCCGACCCACGGCGCGCACTGGCTCCAGAACCACGACAATATTTCGATCAGCCTGTCGCTCAATCTCGAATTTCCGAACTGGAAGTACAAGGACGTCTACCGGGCCAATTACTATCTGCGCCGCATGGGCCTGAAGCCCCGTTCGCCGGGACAGTCGGCGATCATCGACCGCTCAAAGGCCGCCACGATCGATTGCGTCCGTCAGGTCAGGAAGCTGGTGGGGCGCTGAGGCAAGGCCCGGTCGCCGGGCTCACCTGCGTTTTGCTTCGGGATTGCAGTCGTGACTTCAAGCCGGTCCGATTTGGCGGGGCGGCCTCAGCTCCATCAACTGATGGCGCGCGGTCGACAATCCTGGAAAGGCGGCTCTTTTCGGCAAGAGATGTCGGCCGGAGGTCGACACTCCATATCTCCAGCGCCTGCTTCGGCCAAATGCGACTATAGCTAGAGCGTTTTGCGATTAGACGGAGTCACCAAGAATCACAAAGACGCGTCAGAACAACGAGTTAGAGCAAATAAGCGTTCACGCTTGAACGCGCTTTGCTCTAGAGAGCTCTCACGCGATCCCCGAGGATCTTGCGGGCCGCCTCATATTTGGCGCGGGCGTCCTTGATCGCTCCGTCGAGTTTGTCGAGAGCCTTTTCCTGTTCCAGCATCTTCTGCGAATAGAGCCGGGCGAGATCGGACCCCTGCGGCGCCGATTTCAGGTTTTCGCGGATGCGCTCCTGGTCCTGGGTGATGCCATCGCGCTGTTCCTCCAGGCGGCTGGTGGCAGCCTGCGCCTCGTCGCTCGCCTTGGCCGCCTCGGCAACCGTCGCAAGCCGGGCCTTGGTCTCGGCGTCGAGATCGGGCGCGGCCATCAGAGCCTGGATGCGCTCGCCGGTGACATCGGCAATGGCCATTGCCTCCACAACGGGTCTTTCCAGCGTGACCTTGTATTGCCGGGACTGGCCAGCCTCGACGTCGAAGCGGATGCGATAGGCCTGCCCGGCGATGGTCGCCTCCTCGGCCTTGGGTTCCACCAGGGTCCAGTCGGCGACGCGCGGCTGTTCGACCACCATATGGCGCAGCTCGCCGGCGCCGTTCTTGACCCGATAGGTCGTGGTCTGGCGCAGACGGCTTTCGACCTGGAGCGTACCGTCGACCACCTTGATCTTGGTAATCGCCTTGGCCGAACTCGCCTCCGAGTCGACCAGCACCTTCTGGTCGGCCCCGAAGCCGATCAGGCGGAAATCGCCGGTCGGCAACAACGGAAATTGCGCCTCGCCGGAGAAGAGCGGCCCGGCCTCCGCGGCTTCGTAAATGGTGGCCGACCCCGCCGGGAGCGAGGTGGCGCCATCATTCTTCAAGGTCAGCGCCTGCCAGGGATTGCGGCTGCCGCCCTGATACCAAGCCACGGCCTGCGACGGCATCTTGACGTCGACGAAGGGAATGGTGAGGCTCTCGCCCGAGCCGACGCTGACCAGCTTCGACAGGGTGAAGCTGGCCCCGGCGGCATTCTCCTCGGCGGCGCTGCCGGCTTCCTGCGGCTCGGCCATCCTGAATTCCTGGGCGCCACCACCCTGGCCGAGAAATGCCTGGTTCTTGCGAAGGCGCGCCGATGGCGCGATCGGGGCGGCCGCGGGCGCTGGTGTCGGCGCCATGTCATACATGGCCTGGTCAGAGCCGCCGCCGGCCGTCGCCTTCAGTTCGAGGTTCTGCTGCCCGGCATCGGTGCGCGGCAATGCCGTGCGGCTCACCGGCGGCGCGATCGTCTGGCGCTGGACGTAATAGGGATCGTAGAGCGCCTGGCGGAAGGTCACAGGCGAGGCCGAGGACAGCGTCACCTCGACATCCTTCCAGGGATTGCCCGTCATGTTCTCCAGGACGACCCAGCCCTGCAGGCGCGCCTTGTCCTCGTCGGCCTTGGGCAGCGTCAGGCGATAAGCGGCCTTCCAGACCGGCGCTTCCGCCACATAGCCGATGCGCACGGTGCGCTTGCCGCCCTCGGCGAGCTGGATGGAAATGTCGCGGCCGGAGCGGTCCTGCGCGGTGCGCAGGGCCTTGAGCGCGGTTTCGACCTGCTCGCCGAGCCTGATATCCTTGAATTCCAGCCCTTCGGCCTCCTCCAGGATGAACTGCTCGATCGCGGCGCCGGAGAAGACCGAGACCCTGGTACGGGTCATGGTGCCGCCGTCCTTGCTCGTCACCGTCTCCGTCTGCACGCTGGCGATCCGCCCCTCCAGCTTACGTGGGCCGGAAAGCTTGATCTCGGCCCCTTTCAGCGCCGCAATCAGGGCAGGCATGCTGTCGAGATCGGATTTCGCGAAAGGCAGGGAAGCGAAGGTCTCGTCCGCACCGGCCTTGCCCGGCAGCGTGGCCGAACCGGTGCCGGCCGGATCGAGGATCAGGACGCTTTTGAGGATATCGTCGACTTGGTCGAGCCGGGCGCGCAGGGTCAGCATCTCCTTGCCCGTGACTTCTGCGGCATATTCGAAATAGCCGACGCCCCCTGTGCCGAGCACGGCACGCTTGAGAACGAGTTCGGCGGCTTCAGCAGTACCGGTAAGCATGGTGGTGGCCATCAGGACGAGGAGAACGGGGGAACGCATGAAAAGCCCTCTATAGCGCGTTGCTCCGGGAGGTCGGCGGCAAGTTTCGACGCTGTTGTAGCAGCTTTATGGCGCCTCGGAGATGTATCGGTGGTTACAGGCGAGTGCAACCGGTGGGCAAGGCAGGGCCGGGGGCATCGAGTTCAGGTGAGCGTCGCCCAATTTTGGAGTGCGCGGCTTGCGTCATTTCCGGGTGCGCGGGCATCTTGCCCCTCTTCCTATGCCGCGAATTCCGCGTTTCCTAGATTGGACGAGATGCCGCGCATCCGGAATCCGCCTTCCGGCGATGTCACTAATCCGAAGTCGAAGTCCTGTGTTCGGGGCAATCCGGCCGGATGCAATTGACATCCCTCGTTTCGCCCGCTAATCAAAGATTGTTATATTATAACATTTCAGCCTCTGCAAAAGCGTGCAGGCTGCCCCCTCTGATGTCACGGAGATTACGATGCGTTCGATGATGTTTGCCGCCGTCCTGATGGCCGCGGCAGCGATCATGCCTTCCCCGGCCGCTGCCGCCGAGAAGATCAAGGTCGTCGCCGCCGAGAATTTCTATGGCGACCTCGCCAGCCAGATCGGGGGCGAACATGTCGAGGTCACCTCCATCCTTTCCAATCCCGAGGATGATCCGCATCTGTTCGAATCGAGCCCGTCCACCGCGCGCGCTCTCTCGACCGCCGCGATCGTGGTCTATAACGGCGCCGACTATGATCCGTGGATGGACAAGCTGCTTTCCGCCTCCGTCAACCCGGATCGCAAGGCGATCGTCGCCGCCGCGCTCACCGGGCACAAGGCGGGCGACAATCCCCATCTGTGGTATGAGCTGAAGACGTTTCCGGCCGTGGCCTCGGCACTGGCCGCCGAGCTCGAGAAGCGCGATGCTGCCCATGCCGCGGACTACAAAGCCAATCTCGCCAAGTTCGAGGCGTCCTTCTCCGAGTTGACGAAACAGGTCGATGCGATCAAGACCAAGTACAAGGACGTCAAGGTGACCGCCACGGAGCCGGTTTTCGGCTATATGGCAGATGCCCTCGGCCTCAAGATGCTCAACCAGGATTTCCAGACCGCGATCATGAATGACAGCGAGCCGAGCCCCAGCCAGGTCGCCGCCTTCGAGAACAGCCTCAAGGACGGCTCGGCCAAGATCCTGTTCTACAACAATCAGGTCACCGATGAGACCACGAAGCGGCTCTTGCAGATTGCCAAGGATCACAAGGTCGCGGTGGTGGGCGTCACCGAAACCATGCCGGCCGGCACCGCGATCCAGGCCTGGTTCGATGGACAGCTCGGCCAGGTGGATCTGGCCCTATCCGGTTTGACCCAGTGAGTGCTGTCGGTTTCGAGAAAGTCAGCCTGACCCTCGGGAGGCGCCGGATCCTGTCCAGCGTCTCCTTTTCCATTGCAGAAGGCCAGTTCGTCGGCCTGCTCGGTCCCAACGGCGCCGGCAAGACCACGCTGATGCGCGCCGTGCTCGGCCTGGTCACGCCTCAGGCCGGGCGGATCAGCGTGCTCGGCGAAGCACCGCGACGCGGCAATCCCGAGATCGGCTACATGCCGCAGATGCGCCGTGGCGCCGCCCAGCTCGGCCTCAGCGGCTACGAACTCGTGCTCGGCGCCATCGAGGGCACGCGGTGGGGTTGGCCCTTCGCGTCGGCGGCCGACAAGGAAGCGGCCTGGGCGGCGATCGAGCGGGTCGGCGCCGCCGACCTCGCCCGCCGACCTATCTCCCAGCTTTCAGGCGGCGAACGCCAGCGCCTGCTGATCGCACAGGCCCTGATCGGCGACCCCAGGCTCCTCTTGATGGACGAGCCGCTCGCCAGCCTCGACCCGGCCCATCAGCGCGGCATCGTCGAACTGATCAAGGAGGTCGCCTCGGAACGCGGCATCGCCGTGCTGTTCTGCGCCCATGAGATCAACCCGCTGCTCAACGCCGTCGATCAGGTGCTCTATCTCGGCCATGGCCGGGCCGCGATCGGTACCGTCGACGAGGTCGTCAACCGCCATGTCCTGTCCGATCTCTACCGCACGCCCATCCATGTGGCCCGCGTCAATGGCCGCATCTTCGTGATGGCCGAGGAAGGCGAGCTGGAAAGCCATGTGCATGCAGGGTGAAATCTGGGAGAGCAGGCATCCTCCTGGGACCGCCGGCTTTCAGCCGGCTCTTCCCAGCCTGTAAGGTCAATGGTTCCAAGAGCCGGCTGGAAGCCGGCGGTCCCAGGAAAGAAATCCTGCAATGTTCGAGTATGAGTTCATGCGCAACGCCTTCATGGCCTGCACGATCGTGGGGATCGTCGCCGGAGCCGTTGGCTATTTCCTGGTGCTGCGCGGCGAAACCTTTGCGGGCCATGCCCTGGCGCATGTCGGCTTTCCCGGCGCGACCGGCGCCGCACTTCTTGGCCTCTCGCCCTTTGTGGGCTTCACCGTCTTCACCGTTCTGGCCGGCATCGGCATCGGCCTGCTGGGCGAGCGCGCCCATCGCGACGTCGCCATCGGCATCGTGCTCACCCTCTCGCTCGGCATCGGCCTGCTGTTTCTCTATTTCTACAAGGCCTATGCCGGGGCGGTGACCAATCTCCTATTCGGCAATGTGCTCGGCGTCAGCCTTGGCACGGTCTGGATTCTGGCCGGCCTCGGCCTCCTCTGCCTGATCGGCCTTGGCGCCATCGGACGCCCCCTCCTGTTCGCCAGCCTGCAGCCCGAGCTCGCCGAGGCCAAGGGCCTGTCGACCGCGCGCATCTCGGCCCTGTTCATGGTGATCGTCGCCCTGGCCACGGCCGAGGCAATGCAGATCGTCGGCGTGCTCCTGGTCTTCGCGCTGATGGTCGCGCCCGCGGCGGCCGCGTTGCGAATCAGCCATCGCGTCCAGCAGGGACTGCTCATGTCCATCGCCCTGGCGGTCGCCATCGCCTGGATCGGTCTGATCTTGGCTTTCTATACCGATTGGCCGACCAGCTTCTGGATCACGGCCCTGGGAGCGCTCGCCTATCTCGCGGCGGGCCTGTGGCGGAGAAAAGCCGGCATTTCGACTCCCTGACCGATTGTTGGAGGTGAGCCGCTTGCGGCGGAAGATGTCGACCGGAGGTCGACGCGCCGAAGCTATCTCTCCTTCTCCATCACCTCGGCGAGAACATCGAAAATGCGCTTGTCGGCCGATTGCGCCACGTTGAAGCGCAGGAAGCGCGCAGCGTTACGCGAGACGCTGAAGACGTTGCCCGGTGCCATCACCACGTCCCGCTCCAGCGCCCTGCGGGCAATCACCGCCGAATCCAGCCCCTCCGGCAGTTCTGCCCATAGGAACATGCCGGCCTGCGGCTCCAGCCACAGGCGCAGGCCGCAGGCCTCCAGCCGTTCCGCCGTCGCGGCCATCGCCTTGGCGAGGCGCGGGCGCAGGCCGTCGAGATGGCGACGATAGCTGCCATCGGTAAGCAGGCGCAGCGTGGTCTGGGCCGCGACATCGCTGCAGCCGATGCCGGTGGCGAGCGCCAGATCCGTCAATCCTTCGATCCAGTCGGCGCGCGCCACGATGTAGCCGCAGCGCAAGGCCGCCGTCAGCGTCTTGGAGAAGCTGCCGAGATGGATGACGCGCTCGAAACCGTCGAGCGCCGCCAGGCTCGGCGAGGGCCGGGCCTCGAAATCGGCGAAGATATTGTCCTCGACCAGAATGAAATCATGCTGTTCGGCGAGGTTGAGCAGGCGATGGGCGGTGCCCACGCTCACCGTCGCTCCGGTGGGGTTATGGAGGACGGCATTGGTGAGATAGAGCTTGGGACGATGTTCGGCGCACAGGCCGGCGAAACGCTCGAGGTCCGGCCCCTGGCGCGTATAGGGCACGCCGACGATGCGCGCCCGCTGCGCCTGCAGCAGCGATTGGAAGTTGAAATAGCAGGGATCGTCCACCAGCACGACATCGCCGGGCTGGATCAGAAAGCGGCAGACGAGGTCGATGGCGCGCGAGCCCGAATCGGTCAGCAGAATCGCGGCCGGCTCCACTTCCAGGCCCCGCTCCGTGAAGCGGCGGGCCAGATGCTCGCGCAGGGAGCGCAGCCCCTGGGGGACGCTGTAGGTGGAAATATTGGTGGTCTCGTCGCGCGCCACCGCGCGAAGCCCACGCCGGACCATGTCCTCGGGCAGCCAGGAATCGGGCAGCCAGCCGCAGCCGGGGTGCAGCGCGCTTTTCTGCTGCGTCAGGGATTGGCGATAGATCCAGAGCGGATCGATGGCGCGATCGAGGCTCGGACCGCTTTCCGCCAAGGCGAAGGGACGAATGCGGCCGGCCGCGAAGAAGCCCGAACCGGGCCGTGCAGCCACGGCGCCTTGCGCGACCAGCCGGTCATAGGCCTCGACGACGGTCGATTTCGATACGCCCTGCCGTTCGGCAAGGCGGCGGATGGAAGGCAGGCGCGCGCCGGGCGCCGTGGCGATCAGACGGCGGATCTCCGTCATCGTCGCCTCGATCAGGGTGGAACCACCGGCTTGGTCCAGCATCCGTACCTCTCCATGACCCAGTACAGTTCAGATCAATTGTATCGGTCTGTCTCTGTCGACGCCAGCGCGATTCTGGAACAAGAAACCGGAATATTCGAAAGTTTCTCCATGACGAATGCCATCCGCATCAGGCGCTTCGAACCGGCCGACTGCGACAACATACTCCGCGTCATTCTCCCGATTCAGTGCGAGGAATTCGGCATCGAGATCACGGCAGGCGAGCAGCCGGACCTGCTCGGAATCACCTCGTTCTATCAGAGCGGCCGCGGCGGGTTCTGGGTCGCCGAGCACGAGGGCGCCATCATCGGTACGATCGGCCTGAAGGATATCGGACTGGATGAGGTCGGCAAGCCGCAGGCCGCCTTGCGCAAGATGTTCGTGGCTGCTCCCTATCGCGGCCGGCCTCACGGCGTGGCCTCGCGCCTGCTCGACCATCTGCTGGCCGGCGCCCGCGAAAGCGGCGTCGAGGACATCTTCCTGGGAACCACGGCCAAATTCCTGGCCGCCCATCGCTTCTACGAGAAGAACGGCTTTGCCGAGATCGCCCGGCACGATCTGCCCACCAGCTTTCCGCTCATGGCGGTCGATACGAAATTCTATGTCCGCCGCCTTGCCGGCTGACGAAACGAGATACGAAAGATACGGAAATGGACGACAAGTCGGCAGGCTGGCTCAATGGTTTCCTGGGCGTGGCGATCTTCTCCGGATCGCTGCCGGCGACCCGCGTCGCCGTGCATGATTTGTCGCCGCTCTTCCTGACCACGGCGCGCGCCGCCATCGCCGGCTTGCTCGGCATCGCCCTTCTCGTCGTCCTCAGGCAGAAATGGCCGCGCGCCTCGCAGCTCGGTTCCCTGAGCCTGGTCGCCATCGGCTGCGTGGTCGGCTTTCCCCTGCTGACGGCGCTTGCGCTGCAGAGCATCACCTCCTCGCGCGCCACCGTCTTCATCGGCCTCCTGCCGCTTGCCACCGCCATTTTCGGCGTGCTCAGGGGCGGCGAGCGTCCGCGGCTCGGCTTCTGGGTATTCTCCATTGCCGGCGCAGCCATGGTGGCGGCCTATGCCCTCGGCCAGGGCGCCGCCGGCAATGCCTGGGGCGACGGGCTGATGGTGGCCTCGATCCTGGTGTGCGGCCTGGGCTATGCCGAGGGCGCCCGGCTGTCGCGCGATCTTGGCGGCTGGCAGGTGATCTCCTATGCCCTCATCCTGTCGCTGCCGGTGATGCTGCCGCTGGCGATCTGGTGGCTGCCCGCCGATCTCGGCGCCATCGGCTGGCCGGCTCTTTCGGCCCTCGTCTATGTCTCGCTTTTCTCCATGCTGATCGGCTTCGTCTTCTGGTATCGCGGCCTTGCCCAGGGCGGCATCGCGGCAGTCGGCCAGCTGCAATTGCTGCAGCCTTTCATGTCTCTGGCTCTCGCCGCGCTGCTGCTGCACGAACAGGTCGGCCTGACAGTGTGGGCGGTCGCCGCGGGCGTGGTGATCTGCGTCGCCGGCGCCAAGCGCTACGCCTGACGCGCACGCCATGGCCGATACAATCCCGCCGCTTCCCCTGCGGCGGCATGCCTCCGGCAAGCGTGATGCCGAAAACCGGCGTCCGCTTTTCGGTACTATGCTCCGGGTCCGCTCTCGAGCGGGCTTTTCCTTTCGGACGGTCAGGGCGGGGGCGGAGAGGCGATCATCGGCTGAAACTGCCCTGCCCTTCGGCATTCAGATAGTCGATCACCATCGTCCTCGGGCCACTTCCCTCCCCCGAGAACTTGACCGATGACACCGAGCCTTCCGGCGCATTCTCGCCGCCGGGTCTCAAGGCGAAAACATCGCCATCCCAATGGCTGAGCGGGAATTTCATCAGCCGCGGCCCGAGCAGCACGACCAGATGGTCGCCCTCGACCTGCACGGTGCCGACCTCGAAATAAGGGCTGACATACGCGCCGGCATAACTGGCAAGCGGCCTGGCAGGCTTGGCATGGGCAGGCGGCGTCTTGCCGACGAGATCGCCGACCGGCTTGAAGAAGCCCATCATGTGCTGATGCGCGAGGGGATACCAGTCTCGCGTTTCCTCGCCATATTGCACCACGTCCATGAAGCGCGCCGCGATGGCCTCGGCGGCGCCGACCGGCGCGCCGTTGGTCAGGACGACGATGCCGACATCGGCCGAGGGCAGGATCTGGAAAGTGGTGCCCGCCCCAAGCAGGAAGGCGCCCGAATGGCCCATCGAGGTCCGGCCATTGGCATTGACGTTCACGTTGAAGCCATAGCCATAGAAGGCGGTGCGCGCGTCGAGCGCCTCGCCGCGCCCGTTCACCGCCTGGGGCGTCAGCGCAGGAAGCAGCGCCGTGGTCGCGGCCATGGTGTCCTTGCCGTGCTTGCCGCCCGCGAGCAGCAATTGCAGCCATTTGGCGAGGTCCACCACATTGGAGGACACGCCGCCAGCCGGGGCCTGTTCGTCGGGATTGCGGTCATAGACCGGCTTGAAGGTGCCCCCGACGAAGGCGTGCAGCAAGGCCCGGTTCTGCCGCGCCACGAAGTCCTTGTGCAGATAGCTGGTCGACGCCATGCCCAAAGGCTGGAACAGCAGGCGTAACGCCAGCACCTCCCAGCGCTCGCCCATGGCGGCGGCTACGGCCTCGGCCCCGATCGTGGTGCCGAAATTGGCGTAGTGATAGGAGGTGCGGAAGGCATCGAGCTGCAACAGGCGCAGCCGGGGGATGATGTCCCGGCGTTCGAAACCAAGATCCTCCATGTCGTCGCCGGCCGCCTCCGGCAGGCCCGAGCGATGGGCGAAGAAATCACCGATGGTGGCCTGGGCCGAGACATAATCGTTGCCGAGGATGAAATCCGGCAGATAGCTGCGCACCGGATCGTCCCAACGCAGGGGCCGGCCGGCTTTGCCGCCCCTCGTCATGGCGATGGCGGCAATCGTCGCCGAAACGGATTTGGAGATCGAGGCGATCTGAAACACTGTGTTTTCGTCGATGGGGCGGCTGGAATCGCCCTTGACCTTTTGGCCATAGCCCTTGGCGAACACCGTCCTGCCGCCATGCACGACCGCCACGGCAACACCCGGCACCTGCGATTTCGTCATGATATCGCGGACGATGTCCGGCAGCCGGCCGACCGCCTTGTCGACACCGCCCTTATAGAGCGGCATGGCATCCTGGGGCGGCGACGGCCCGATTTCCGGCTTGAGCGACTGCGCGACCGCCATGGCCGACAGTGTCATCGCGCCGGCAATGACGCCCGTCGCCAGCGCATGCCGAAGTCGGAAGGCAATTTTACTACCTTGGGGGCACTTCAGCATCGCCGAATTCTTTCGATGATAGGAGAAAGACTCCGGTCACCCTGCCCTTTTCAGTTTATTTTTGCCAGCGTGAAATAGCGCGTCGGTCTGTATTCGATCAGCACAATACGTTGTGTGAAAATTACTACGAGTTCAGGGCGGAGAAGGCGCGATTGCCGCGCCGAACAAGGCATTATGCCGCATGGTGGGCGATGGCCAGCACCATCTCGTCAATGTCGCTGTCATGAATCTCGTGTCCGCCGCCTTCGATCCGGTGCAACCGTGCCTTCGGTACCACCGTCGCGAAGGCTTCCCCGTGCGCAATGGGAAACAGCGGATCGACCGTGCCGTGGATCGCGAGGACCGGCATCGTGAGATCGCAGGCCCGCAGCCTTGCTTGCCCCTCCCCGCCCACCAGCGCGAAATGATTGGTGGCGCTGGCAAAGGACGGTGCCCGGGCCATGTCCTGCGCGATCAGCGCGCTTACGGCCTCGGCATCATGCGGATGCCGGGTGCCGGCGAGCATGGCGGCATCGCGGCGCAGGAAATCGGCGATGGCTCCAAGATCCGACCAGTCGATCCCCTCGGCCGTCGCAGAATGCTCCCGATAGGCTTTGGTCGAGGGCGGCAGGCCCTCGACCGCGAGCGGCGAAGTACTGATCAGCGTGAGCGTAAGCACGCGCCTTTGGTGGCGCAAAGCGGCCTCCTGCGCGACGAAGCCACCCATCGACATGCCGACCAGATGGGCCGCCTCCAGGCCATAAGCATCGAGAACCGCCATGACATCGTCGGCCAGATCGCTGGAAGAATAGCCGGGCGCACCTTGCGGATAGTGGGTGGAAAGACCGGTGTCGCGCTGGTCGTAGCGGATCACATAGTGCCCTCGATCGGCCAGCTCCCTGCAGAACCTCTCCGGCCACCACAGCATCGATGCCATCATCCCCATGATCAGCACGATGGGCGGGTCGGACGGCGCGCCGAAAGCCTCCGTCTGAAGCTTCGCGGCTTTGATGTCGACGCACTTCCCGGTGATGCGGCATGATCCGGTCCGTTGCATGCGCACGCCCCTTCTGATTGCATACTGCAACTGGATCTGACATTGCATATCTGGTTCTGTTGTGCAATCAGTTTGTGGCGAAAGGCCTGGATAGCCGGGCAATTCGGCAGCGGGATGCGACTTCCATAGCCACGACGAAACCCGGTGAGTCCGATGGCGTTGCAATGTGCCGATTTCTACGACGCGGAACTGTCCCGGCATAACCGGCATTTGCGGGCTGCCGCCAGGGTCGGAAGACGCGACCGGGTGCTTGATATCGGTTGCGGTGCGGGCCAGACCACGCGCGATGCCGCCAGCATCGCTGTGGAAGCGGGCGTCGTCGGCGTCGATATTTCTGCCGAAATGCTGGCGATCGCGCGACAGCGCTGCCTGGAGGCAGGCTTGGAAAACGTCGTGTTCGAACAGGGCGACGCGCAGCACCACGACTTTCCGGCCGGCGGCTTCGATCTGTGCATCAGCCGGTTCGGGGTGATGTTCTTTGCGGACCCCGCCGCCGCCTTTGCCAATATCGCGCGGGCCCTGCGCCCGGCGGGGCGTCTGGCCTGGATGGTGTGGCAGAGCCAGGAGCGCAACACCTGGTCCGGCGCCATCAGGCAGGCACTGGCTCCGGGAGGGGTGATTTCCGTTGATGCCGGCAAGCCGTTTTCACTCGGCGACCCTGCCGTGGCCACGGCGCTTCTGAGCACAGCCGGCTTCACCTCGATCGACTTTGCCGAAGTGGACGAGCCGGTCTACTATGGGCCGAATGTCGATGCCGCCTTCGATGCCATCTCGGGCCTCTATCTGGTGAAGGATACGCTCGCGCGCACGGACGAGCCGCCGGATCGGCCCCTGCAGCGGCTGCGCGATCTTTTGGATGCGCATATGACGGCCGACGGCGTGCTTTTCGACTCGCGCGCATGGATCATCAGCGCCGAGAGGGCGAGCGATTAGGCGGTGCAGCGGGCAATTCGCCTGCATCCTGCCGCCCGCTGGGTCTTCGGACCCGATCCCCATTCTTGCTTGCCGTCATAAGGTCCCGGGGGTGTAGAAGGGAAGCAAAGGACCCCGTCTCCCGATGATTCCTGACGACTTTCCAATATTGCTGCGCCGCCGCACCGCCACCACCATCGGCGCCGTCATTCTGGGCCTCGTCGCCCTCGCCTTCACCTGGACAGCCGACCAGGCCGCGAAGCTGTTCGAACTGATGGTCGACAAGGCCCCCTATGCGCCACTGGTGGTGACGCCCCTGGGGCTCGCTCTCCTGGCCTGGCTCACACGACGCTTTGCGCCCGCAGCGCGGGGCTCCGGCATTCCTCAGGTGAGTGCCGGCGCCCGCGATCCCCGTCACGCCGTCGCAGCCGGGCTGATCTCCATGAAGGTCGCCGTCTTCAAATTCGCGGCGACGGTCGGCGCCATCCTGGTCGGCGCCTCGGTCGGCCGCGAGGGACCAACCGTGCAGATCAGCGCCGCCCTCATGGCCTTCATGCATCGCCTCTTGAAAATCGATCTCTCGCCCGCCGTGATCATCGCCGGCGGAGCGGCAGGCGTTTCGGCTGCCTTCAACACGCCGCTCGCCGGCATCGCCTTCGCCATCGAGGAACTCGCGGCCTCCTATCACCAGCGCCTCGCCCTGCTGGCGATGGCGGCCGTGATGATCTCGGGCCTCGTCAGCCTGGGTATCGCCGGCGACTACATCTATTTCGGCTCCGTGCACGAAGCGCTGCCGCTCGGCGCCGCCTTGCTCATCGCCCCGCTGGCCGGCGTGATCGGCGGCATCACCGGCGGCCTGTTCTCGCGGCTGGTCCTCGCCTTCGGCGCCACAGCCCTCGCCCCGATCGCAGCCCTGCGCCGCCGGCCCATCCGCCTCGCCCTGATCTGCGGCCTTCTCGTTGCGATCCTCGGCATTCTCAGCCACGGGGCAACCTGGGGCACCGGCTATGAGGTCGCCCGCCGCCTGGTGGAATCCCATGCCGAGCCGCTGTGGTTCGGGCCGGCCAAGTTCCTGTCGAGCCTGATCACCGTGCTATCCGGCGTACCCGGCGGGATTTTCGCGCCCTCGCTCGCCACCGGTGCAGGGGTCGGCAACCTGATCGCCCTTGCCTTTCCCGACCAGCCGCTCGGCGCCATCGTGCTTCTCGGCATGATCGGCTATTTCGTCGGCGTGGTCAGGGCGCCGCTCACCGCCGTGATCATCATTTCCGAAATGTCGGACAGCCGCGCCATGGTGCTGCCCCTGCTGGCGACCGCCATCATCGCCGACGGCGTCTCCGCCCTCATCTGCCGGGAGAAACTCTACCATGCCCTGGCCAAGCCCTTTCTGCCGCCAGGCAAACCAACAGATGCCGACGAAGTTAAGGCCTGATTCAGCTTGTTGGCGAATTGCAATGATCGAAGCCAGATCAAGGGCTTTTCTAAATTTCCTTCAACAATTTTTAAGCGAGCGCCCCTAGCCTGCAGCTCACATGGTCATTCGAATTGTGTGAGCGTACCCATGACCGAAACTCTTCGCCCTCGGGTGAAATATGTCATCGGCCCCGACGGCAGCCCCCTGACCGTTGCGGACCTGCCGCCTCCCGGCACCCAGCGCTGGGTGATCCGGCGCAAGGCAGAAGTGGTCGCCGCCGTGCGCGGCGGACTTCTGAGCCTCGAGGAGGCCTGCAACCGCTATGTGCTGACCACCGAGGAATTCCTGTCCTGGCAGGCCTCGATCGATCGCCATGGCCTGGCAGGCCTGCGCACCACGCGCATCCAGCATTATCGGCAGTAGACGCGGGGTCAGGCCTTCCGGCCAGCTCTTTCCGCTTGCAGCGGATACGACAGTCCAAGAGCAGATTGCGATGAGCAAAAGCCGCAATCTGCTCTTTTTTGTCGTGCGGCGACCCACACGCTGCGAACGCTTCGCTGTCGTCTGTCCCATCGCCGGGATCCCGCCGGCTGCACCGACGTCGGGCCTGGAAGAGTTCGAACGCTTACGCCGGAAATGGCCCGGAACTTGCTTGACTGGAGGTCTGTTCACACAATCGCGGCGATTGCATGAAGACCGTCCAGCGGCAAGGGCCCAGCGAGAACGCGACGTCGAGCGGGGGCATGGTCGTCGCGCCGCACTGGCTCGCCGCAAAGGCCGGGGCGAAGATCCTCGAGCGGGGAGGCAACGCCATCGAGGCGCTGGTTGCCGCGAGCGCGGCACTCTCGGTCCTCTATCCACATTTTTGTGGCCTCGGCGGAGACGCGGTCTGGCTTGTTGCCGATCGCACGGGTTCTGCCACCGTCTTCCTCGGCATTGGCCAGGCGGCAGGATTCATCCCTGATCTGTCTGTCATCTCGCTTCGCGGGCCGCTTTCGGCCATGACGACGGCATGCCTCGTCGACAGTTGGGGACGAGTCCTCGATTACTCCCACAGCCAGTGGCAGGGCCGATTGTCCGTCGCCGGCCTGCTCGACGACGCCATCGCGCTGGCCCAAAACGGCTTCGACGTCAGCCCTTCTCAGGAATTCTGGTATCGTTTCCGCGGAAGCGAGGTCACGCAATGGCCTGGCTTCCAGGGGGTCTTCTTCCGGAACGGCATACAGCGCCAGCCGACCTTGGCGAGGTCGCTGCGCGCCATAGCCGATCACGGCGTGCGCGAGTTTTACGAAGGCGAGCTGGGCGCGCGCATCGCGTCGGGCCTGCGAGCCGCCGGTTCACCCCTGACTGCTGCGGATCTCGCCAGCACCCGCACACTGCGTGAGCAGCCACTGGCGCAGAACTATCGCGACCTGACCCTTCTTGCGCCGCCGCCGCCGACGCAAGGCGCGACGACGCTTGCCATCATGGCTATCTTGTCTTCCTTCGAGTTGGCCCGGCTCGACCCTGCCTCGGCCGAATTCTACCACCTCCTCGTGGAAGCCGTGAAACAGGCCTTCCTCGATCGCCCGTCGATCGCCGACCCCGCCTTCACAGACGTGAATGTCGCGCGGTTGCTCGATGCGCGCCGCCTGGCTGTGAAGGCACGCTCGATCGATCTCGACAAGGCGGCGCCTTGGCCGCCCCCCTTCCAGACCGGCGACACGGCCTTCCTGGCGGCGACGGACAGCGCGGGCAGGAGCGTTGCCATGCTGCAGAGCCTCTATTTCGACTGGGGCAGCGGTGTCGTCGCCGGCGACACGGGCATCCTATGGCAGAACCGCGGCGCAGCCTTCAGCCTCGATCCAGCGAGCCCGAACTGCATCAGGGCCGGCAAGCGTCCCTTCTACACGTTGAACCCCGGCATTGCCTTGAAGGATGGGCGTCCCTGCCTGCTTTACGGCACTCAAGGCGCCGACGGACAGCCGCAGACCCTCGCTCTGCTGCTGTCGCTGCTGATCGATCACGGGCTCGATCCGCTTGCCGCCCTATCCCGGCCGCGTTTCCTTCTGGGGCGCACCTTCTCGGACAGTCGCGACAGCCTGAAGATAGAGGCCCATGCCGGAGCCTCGCTCCTTGCCGAGCTTGCGGACAGGGGACATCAGGTGGGCCGGATCGAACCCTTCAGCCAACTCGGCGGACATGCCGGCATCATTCGCCTCCGACCTGACGGGACGATCATCGCTGCGCATGATCCGCGCAGCGATGGCGGGGCGATCGGTCTTTGACGATGGACATTTCCCCAGCCGACCTGCTGATCCGCAATGCCCGCCTGCCGACCAGTGAGGAACCGGTCGACCTGGCGATACGCAGCGGCTCGATCGCCGCGATCGGTCGAGAGCTTCGTTGTGAAGCGGTTGAAATCGTCGATGCCGAAGGTGCGCTGGCTTGCGGCGGCTTCGTCGACAGCCACATCCATCTGGACAAAGCCTGTATCCTCGATCGCTGCCGCATCTGCGAGGGTACCTTGGCGGAGGCGGTGCGCGAGACGGCAAGAGCCAAGGCGTCCTTCACCGAGGCGGATGTCTATGCACGGGCCGCTCGCGTCGTCGAGCAGGCCATCATGCAAGGCACCATGACGATGCGCAGCTTCGTCGAAGTCGATCCGCGGGCCGGGTTACGCTCCTTCGAAGCCATCAAACGCGTTCGCCAGGACTACGCGTTCGCCATCGACATCGAGATCTGCGCCTTCGTGCAGGAAGGGCTCACCAACGAGCCGGAAACGCTAGGTTTGTTGAAGGAGGCCCTGGCGGACGGAGCGGATCTGGTGGGTGGTGCTCCCTACACCGATCCTGATCCGGCTGGACAAATCAGCCTGATCTTCGACCTCGCGCAAGCGCACGGCGTCGCTGTCGACTTCCATCTCGATTTCGATCTCGCACCCGAAAAGAGCAATTTGCCCGTCGTCCTGAAGGAAACGATACGGCGCGGCTGGCAGGGACGCGTCTCGCTCGGACACATGACGAGCCTTTCGGCGCGACCGCCGCACGAGGTTGAAGCGATCGCTGCAGGGCTTCGGGAGGCCGGTATTGCCGTGGTGGCCCTGCCGGCCACGGACCTGTTCCTGAATGGCCGCGAGTATGAGCGACTGGTGCCACGTGGGGTCGCTCCGGCCCATATTCTGGCTTCGAGGGGTGTGAATGCCTCGATCGCCACCAACAATATTCTCAACCCCTTCACACCATTTGGTGATGCCTCACTCCTTCGCATGGCGAACCTCTATGCCAATGTCATTCAGCTTTCGCGCACCGAGCATCTGCGGCTCGTCTTCGACATGATTGGTCCCCTTGCAGCGTGCGGAATGCAGCGCGTATCCGGCCTATCGGTCGGAGCAGCAGCCGACATCGTATTGATCGACTGCGTGACGCCCGAACAGGCGATACGCGAGAACAGCCGCGTGATACGCGGCTGGAAGCGCGGCCGTCCGACATTCCGTACGACGAGGCCGGAGATCATTCGTCGAGGATAGTGATGTCGCCGGGCTGCCAAGCAGGAAGCCGTCGAGCTTACCCAGCTCGAGCAAAGCGCGTTTGGACGGAAACGCTTGATTGCTCCAACGCGCTGGTTCGACACGGCTTTGCGATTCCTGGCGAGTCCGCCAAATCGCAAAACGTTCTAGCTCCGCAAGTCCTTGCGCAAGATCTTGCCGACATTGGATTTCGGCAGGTCGTCCCTGAATTCCACGAATTTCGGCACCTTGTAGCCGGTCAGATGCTGCTTGGCATAGGCGCGCACGGCCTCCACGGTCAAAGCGGCATCGCTCCTGACCACGAAGGCCTTCGGTGCTTCGCCGGCCGCTCCGTCCGGCACGCCGATCACCGCCACTTCCTTGATCCCCGGCATCTTGGCCAGCACGTCCTCGACCTCGTTGGGGAAGACGTTGAAGCCCGAAACCAGGATCATGTCCTTGCGGCGGTCGACGATGCGGAAATAGCCGGCTTCGTCCATCACGGCGATGTCGCCGGTGAGGATCCAATCGCCGCGCATCACCTTGGCGGTCTCGTCCGGCCGGCGCCAATAGCCGGCCATCACCTGCGGCCCGCGCACGGCGAGTTCGCCAGGCGTGCCGAGCGGCACCTCGTTGAAATCGTCATCGACGCATTTGACGTCGGTGTCGGGCAGGGGAACGCCGACCGCCCCGTTATGTCCCGAACCGAACGGGTTGAAGCAGACGACGGGCGACGTCTCGGTCAGGCCGTATCCCTCACCCACCGGCACGCCGACGATCTTATGCCAGCGCTCGGCCACCGCCGCCTGCAGGGCGGTGCCGCCGGCGATGCAGATCCTGAGATGCGGTTTGGGCAGGGTGGCGAACCAGGCCTCGTTCATCAGGCCGTTATAGAGCGTGTTGACGCCGGTGATGTAGCTGACCGGATATTTCTCGAAGGCCTTGCGCAGATTGCTCAGCGGCCGGGGGCTGGGAACCATCACCACATGGGCACCGCACGCCGTGAAGGTCAGGAAATTCACGGTGAAAGCGAAGATGTGATAGAGCGGCAGCGCCGTCATGATCACATCGTCCCGCTTGAAGGCGCTGCCCCCGAAGGCCAGGACCTGCAGGACATTCATGATCAGGTTGCGATGGGTGAGCATGGCGCCCTTGCTCACGCCGGTGGTGCCGCCCGTATATTGCAGGCAGGCGGTCGCGGACGAGTCCATGCTGGCGGTGATGTCGGCAATCTTCAAGCCGCGCGCGAGCTTGGCCTGGCCGAGCGCCAGGGCCTGCGTGAGGCGGATATGCGGGAAAGTCGCGGCCGGAATTTCCTTGCGCACATGTTTTTGCACCAGGCCGATCAATGCGCGCGGCAAGCTCGGGAAGAATTCGGCCGCATTGATCAGAACGACATGCGGCACCTTCACCGTCGCGAGGGCCTTGGCGGTTCGGTCGGCGAACATGTCGATCACCACCAGCACGGAAATGCCGCCATCGGCGAAGACCGCACCCGCCTCTTCGGCCAGATAGAGCGGGTTCACATTGACCAGCACGCAGCCCGCCTTGAATACGCCGAAAGCGACCACCGGATAGGCCAGTCCGTTCGGCGCCTGGATGGCCACGCGCGATCCCGGCGGCAGTTTCAGCTCGCCATGAAGATAGGCAGCGAACCGGTCCGACAGTCGATCGGCCTCGCCATAGCTGAGCGAACCATGCATTCCGTTGGGCATGACGCAGGTGTAGGCGGTCTTGCGAGGAGCCTCACGCGCACTCTGGATGATCATGTCGCCCAGCAATCTGTAGGGCACCTCCTCGACATGCGGTTTCATGTCTCCGTCATAGGCCGCCAACCATGGCCTTTGCATAGACGAAACCGCCGTCATGATTCCTCCCAACTCGTTTATGGTTGACGACATCATGACGGAATTGTCGCGCCGGGCAAGCTGGCTGGAAAAAGACACACATTAATTCGGCGGAACGACGTAAAATCGGTGGTCAGGTCCGACAGGCGCTCCCAGCGTCGCTCGTTGCCCGCCGCCGCCTTCATATCGGCCGTCATGCTCATGACCCTCCCCATCGAGGGGAGGGTAGCCGGGTGTCTCAGGCCGTCAGCGAGGGCCTATGGGCGAAGCGCTCTCGAGCGCAGGAAAGGGTTGTCAGCCCATCTTCACCATGACATGGCGCGCCACGGTGTAGTCTTCCAGGGCATACATCGAGAGGTCCTTGCCGTAGCCCGAGGACTTGACGCCGCCATGCGGCATCTCGCTCACCAGCATGAAATGGCAGTTCACCCAGGTGCAGCCATATTGTAGGCGCGAGGCCATCTGCATGCCCCTGGAAATATCGCGCGTCCATACCGAGGACGCCAGGCCGTAGTCGGAATCATTGGCCCAGGCCAGCGCTTCCTCGACATCGCCGAAACGCGTCACCGAGACCACCGGTCCGAACACCTCGCGCCGCACGATCTCGTCGCTCTGCAGGGCGCCGGCAACCACGGTAGGCTCGTAGAAGAAGCCCTTGCCCGCCGCCTGATGGCCACCGGTTGCGATCTCGATATGCTTGTGCTCGGTGGCGCGTTCGACGAAGGAGGCGACGCGCGAGCGCTGGCGCGCCGAGATGAGCGGGCCGATGTCGTTCTCGTCGTCATTGGGCTGGTTGTATTTCAGCCCCTTCACGGCACCGGCGAGCTCGGACACCAGATTGTCGTAGATCTTGCTGCCGGCATAGATGCGGCAGGCGGCGGTGCAGTCCTGGCCGGCATTGTAATAGCCGAACAGCTTGACGCCCTCGACCACGGCCTCGAGATCGGCGTCGTCGAACACGATCACCGGCGCCTTGCCGCCGAGTTCGAGATGGGTGCGCTTGACCGTCTTGGCGGCCGCCTGCAGCACCTTCTTGCCGGTGGCGATATCGCCGGTCAGCGACACCATCGCGACCTTGGGATGGTGGATCAGCGCATTGCCGACGCTCTCGCCACGCCCCACCACCACATTGACCACGCCCTCGGGAAAGATCTCGGCGATGGTGGTGGCAAGCTTGAGCAGCGTCAGCGGTGTCTGTTCGGACGGCTTGATCACGATGGTGTTGCCGCCCGCCAATGCCGGCGCCAGCTTCCAGGCCGCCATCATCAGGGGATAGTTCCAGGGCGCGATCGAGCCGACAACGCCGATGGGATCGCGCCGGATCATCGAGGTGTGGCCGGCCAGATATTCCCCGGCGACCAGCCCATGCATGTTGCGCACGGCGCCGGCGAAGAAGCGGAAGCAGTCGACGATGCCGGGGATTTCGTCCTGCAACACGCGGATGCGGGGCTTGCCGCAATTGAGCGCCTCCAGCGTGGCATAGGCCTCGGCGTCCTTCTCGATTGCGTCGGCGAGCTTGAGCAGCAGGTACGAGCGTTCGGCCGGCGTGGTGCGGGACCAGCCGGCGAAAGCTGCGGCGGCTGCCTCCACGGCCTCGTCGACCTGCTCGACGGAAGCCTCGGGAAGGTCGATCAGCGTCTCCTCGGTCTTGGGATTGAGCACCTTTTCCGGCGCTTCGGTGCCGGGCACGAATTTCGACCCGATCAGCATTTTGGTATCGAGCATGGCAATCTCCTTGGGCATTCCAGAAGCGTTTTCCAGAAAAGTCGACGGACTTTCCGCTTAAGAAAACGTGTCAAAACAAAGAGTTTGAGCAAGGTGCGATTAAGAGATCGCACCTTGCTCAAGAGGCTTGGTTATTTGCCGGCGCCGGCGACGTTCTCGCCTTCACGGGTGAGGTAATAGGCTGCCAGGATCGGCAAGGCGGTGACGAGGATGACGATCACCGCCACCACATTGGTGACGGGGCGCTGGCGCGGCCGGATCAGCTCCGACAGCATCCAGATCGGCAGGGTCTGCTGCTGGCCGGCGGTGAAGGTGGTGACGATCACCTCGTCGAAGGACAGGGCGAAGGCCAGCATACCGCCCGCCAGCAGCGCCGTGCCGATCGAGGGCAACACGACATGGCGGAAGGTCTGGAAGCCGTCGGCTCCAAGATCCATCGAGGCCTCCATCAGCGAAGGCGACAGGCGGCGGAAACGCGCCACGGCATTGTTATAGACGACCACGATGCAGAAGGTGGCGTGGCCGAGCACGATCGTCCAATAGGAGAAGGGAATGTCGGCCAGGTTGAACGCCGCCCGCAACGCGATGCCGGTGATGATGCCCGGCAGGGCGATCGGCAGGATCAGCAGCAGCGAGATGGCTTCCCGGCCGAAGAAACGGGTGCGCGACAAGGCCGCCGCCGCCAGCGTGCCGAGAATGATGGCGAGGAAGGTCGAGACCAGCGCGACCTTGACCGAAAGCGCCAGGGCCGCCCAGACATCGGGCCGGTTCCAGGCGACGCCGAACCATTTGAGCGTGTAGCCCGGGGGCGGGAACTCGAAGCTGCGCTCCTCGGTGGTGAAGGCATAGAGGATGATGAACAGAAGCGGCAGGTGCAGGAAGAGCAGGCCTGCGGCGGCCGCGATGCGCAGGGTCAGCGGCGAGCGGTTCTCGGTCATGGTGCCCTCGCCGGCGCGCCATTGGAGTGTCGACCTCCAGGTCGACATACTGGAGAAACGGCGGTTCCAGTCGGTGCGAAGTCGATCTGGAGGTCGACACTCCCTGTCGGATCACAGCGCATCGAAGGCTCCCAATCGTTTGGCGACGGTGAGGAAAATGCCCATGATCAGCACCGGCACCACCGAGAAGGCGGCCGCCAGCGGGATATTTCCGGCGGTGCCCTGCTGGGTGTAGACGACCTGGCCGAGGATCAGCGAGGACGGTCCGACGATCTGCGGCACGATATAGTCGCCGAGGGTGAGCGAGAAGGTGAAGATCGCCCCGGCCACCAGGCCGGGAAAGGCCAGGGGCAGAATGACCTTGCGAAAGGTCTGCCCAGGGCTGGCGCCGAGATCGCCGGAGGCCTCGATCAGCGAGCCGGGCACGCGTTCCAGCGCCGCCTGCACCGGCAGGATCATGAAGGGCGTCCACAGATAGAGGAACACCAGCACCATGCCGGTATAGCTCACCGACAGCGAAGGGCCGCCGAGGATGGGCAGGGCCAGCCAGGCCTCCAGCAGCCAGGCGAGGCCCAGCTTGGCCATGATCCAGCCGATCACGCCTTCCTTGGCCAGCAGCAGCTTCCAGGCATAGACCTTGACCAGATAGCTCGACCACAGCGGCATCATCACCGCGATATAGAACAGCGCCTTGATGCGCCCGCGGGCATAGCGGGCGGCATAATAGGCGATCGGGAAGGCGATGATGGCGGACAGCAGCGTCACCACCGCCGAAAGGCTCACCGTGCGGACGATGATGTCGAGATTGGAGGGCGACAGCAATTCGCCATAGGTCTTGAGCGAGGGCTCACGCACGATGGTGCCGGAGAACTCGTCGATCGAAAAGAAGCTCTGCGCCAGCAGGGCAAAGAGCGAACCGAGATAGACGATGCCGAGCCAGAGCAGCGGCGGCACCAGCAGGAGCAGGAGATAGAGCCCGCGCCGGGCGACCAGCACGTCCGAGATGCGCCGCAGAAGACCGTCCCGCGGGGCCTGAAGGATAGCGAGGCTCATCACGCGTCCTCCATCAGGTGCAGCGCCCGGCGGGGAAAGCTGACGCGGATGGCCGCGCCCTGTTCGGGCGGCGTGCCGATGGCGGCCGGAATGGCGGCGCTGAGGCGGGCGCCGTCATCGGTGCGCAGTTCCAGGCGGTTGATGGCACCGTGATAGAGCACCTGGGTCACGGTGCCGGGGACCACCACGGCGTCGCCGGCAGCGCCCACCCCCTGCGGCAGCAGGGTGATCTTTTCCGGCCGCAGGCTGGCCGCGCTGCTCACGCCGATCCAGGCCCGCGTCCGGTCCGGTTCGATCACGTTGGAAGACCCGACGAAATCGGCAACGAAACGGGTGCGCGGCCGCTCATAGATGTCCTGCGGACTGCCGACCTGGGCAATGCGCCCTTCGTTGAACACGGCGACGCGATCGGCCATGGACAGGGCTTCGCCCTGGTCGTGTGTGACGAACACGAAACTGAGGCCGAGGGAGCGCTGCAGCGATTTGAGCTCGCCCTGCATCTCTTCGCGCAGCTTGAGGTCGAGGGCGCCTAGCGGCTCGTCGAGCAGGAGCACCTTGGGCCGGACCACCAGGGCGCGGGCCAGCGCCACGCGCTGGCGCTGGCCGCCCGAGAGCTGGCCGGGCCGACGGTCTTCCTTGCCCGCGAGCTTGACCATGGCAAGCGCCTCGCGTCCCTGGCGATAGCGCTCCTGCCTGGCGACGCCGCGGATCATCAGGCCGTAGCAGACATTGTCGAGGATGTTGAAATGCGGGAAGAGGGCATAGTCCTGGAAGACGGTGTTGACCGGGCGCCGATAGGCCGGCATGCCCTCCACCGTCTCCCCGAAGATCTCGATATGACCGCCGGTGGGCTGCTCGAAACCGGCAATCAGGCGCAGGCAGGTGGTCTTGCCCGAGCCGGACGGCCCCAGCATGGCGAAGAATTCACCCGGCGCGATGTCGAGATCGACGCCGTCGACCGCCTTCACGCTGCCGAAATGGCGCTGGACGCCGCGGAAGGAGACGGCAGGAGTGGTGCTGGTTACAGCCATGAGGATACCTCGAGGACGTGGGCTGGCTCAGCCGCCTCTGTCGGGACGAAAATTCCATGACCCCGCACCGGCGAGAGCCGACGTCCATGAACGTCAACCCCTCAGCCTTCGGCGCGGCACGAGGAGGGTCGATCTCCCGATCGACCGCCTTGGAAACGAAGTGCCCACCAAGGATGAGATGCCGATCTGGAGATCGGCACACCATTCCCAGGCCGCGGCAGGCCAGGCAGCCTCGGACGCACAGGCCAGCAAGGCCGCATTTGGTGACCGATCAGGGGCGGACATGTGGCCCGCCCCATACGACATCAGCGCCCGCCGATCACGGCGATATAGTCGGTGACCCAGCGATAATAGGGCACGCAGGCGCTCTGCGTGGTGCATTTGGCCACCGGCGTGCGCCAGAACTTGATCTTGGGGAAATTGTCGAACCCGTTGGTGGCGCAGCCCGTATCGGTCAGCAGCGCATTGCCCTTGCAGGCAGCCGGAACCGAGGGAAGCGAGCCGAACCAGGCGGCGACATCGCCCTGAACCTTGGGCTGGATCGAATGTTCGAGCCACATATAGGCGCAATTGGGGTTGGCGGCATCGGCGGCCAGCATGGTGGTATCGGCCCAGCCCGTCGCCCCTTCCTCCGGTACCGTGGAGGCGATCGGCTTCTTGTCGGCCTTCATCAGATTGACCTGGAAGGGCCAGGACCCGGAAGCGACCACGCCTTCATTCTTGAAGTCGTCGACCTGGATGTTGGCGTCGTGCCAATAACGCTGGATCAGGGCGTGCTGCTGGCGCACCAGCTCGAGCACTGCCTTGTACTGATCCTCGTTGAGCTCATAGGGATCCTTGATGCCGAGCTCGGGCTTTTTGCTCATCAAATAGAGTGCTGCGTCGGCGAGGTAGATGGCGCCGTCATAGGCCTGGATGCGGCCCTTGTTGGGCTTGCCGTCCGGCAGGTTCTGCGGCTCGAACACCACGCTCCAGCTCTTGGGCGCTTCCTTGAACACGTCGCTGTTGTACATCAGCACATTAGGGCCCCACTGATAGGGCACGCCGTAATGCTTGCCGTCGACCGTGTGCCAGGGCGCGTTCTGGAGGCGCTCGTCGACGGTCTTCCAGCTCGGGATCAGGGAGGTATCAACCTCCTGCACGCGCTTGCCGGCGATCAGGCGCAGGGAGGAGTCGCCGGAAGCGGTGACGAGATCATAGCCTCCCTCATTCATCAGCGCGACCATTTCGTCGGACGTGCTGGCGGTCTTCACATTGACCTTGCAGCTTGTCTTCTTCTCGAAATCGGTGACCCAGTCATAGCTCTTGTCGGTGTCGCCCCGCTCGATATAGCCGGGCCAGGCCACGATGTTGAGCTGGCCCTCCCCCTTGCCGATCTCCTTGGCGAGCGCCGGCACGGCCACTGCCGTAATACCCGCCAACGCCACAACCCATCTAAGCCTGGACATGGTGCTTTTCCTCTGGTTGCCGTCCGTCCGAATACAGGGCGAATTCTTGATTGCGGCGAGCATGCCTTGGAAAAGCCACAGGCGCCACACCATTCGGGAGATCAATGATATCGGTTTTTCCGATATCATTGACGAGGGATCGCTTCGCTGCATTGGAACGACAGAGCAATGCAAGTTTCGGCGATTCCGCCCAATCGCAAAGTGCTCTAGCTGCGCCCTCTGCCGGTCCGGTAAGTCCGCGCCACGGCGACGAATTGTGCGGCGATGGCGTCGAGCGGCGAGCCGCGCCGCCAACCGATCACCACTTCCACCGGCGCAAGCGCCTCGGCGAGGTCGCGCGCCTCGATCTTGTCGCCTTCGAGCGACCAGGGGCGATAGGTGAGGTCGGGCAGGATGGCGACGCCGGCCCCGGTCGCCACCAGGCTGCGGGCTGCTTCCACCGAACGGGTGCGGATGGCCACCGGCGGCCGCACGCCGGCCCGCCGCCAGGCATATTCGGCGGCCTCGGCGATCTCGTCGAGCATCAGGAGCACGAAAGGTTCCTCCGCGAGATCCACGATGCCGATGCTCTCGGCCTCGGCCAGGCGATGGCCGATCGGCAGCCAGAGGCGATAGGGCGAGGCCTCCATCGTCTCGACATGCAGCGCCGCCGAACTCTTCTCGGCGCCTGCCACCATCACGGCGACATCGAGCTCGCCCCCCACCAGCAGATGATCGAGGTAATCGCGGCTGTCCTCGATGATGTCGACGGCCACATGCGGAAAGGCGCGGCGGAAGCGGGCCAGCAGATCGGGCAGCACATAGGCGGCGACCAGAGGCGTCACCCCGACGGCAAGCCGCCCCTCGATCGGCGCCGTGTCAGAGCGCAGGGCGCGGCGGGCATCGGCAATTTCCGAAAGGATCTTGCGGGCATGGCGCAGGAACTGGTGGCCCTTCAGCGTGAGCTCGACGCCATGGGCGCGCCGGTCGAACAGGGGAAAGCCGAGATCGCCCTCCAGTTCGCGAATGGCCTCCGTCACCGTCGATTGCGAGATCGAGAGTTCGTGCGAGGCGCGCGACACCGCCCCGTTCTCGGCCACTGCCACGAAATATTGGATTTGCCGGAAGGAGAATGCCATGAGGGCAATGAGCATAATGCAAGATGGAAATAAAGACGGACGTGACGGACTTGAGCGACATCGTCATCATCGGCGCGGGACCGGCGGGTCTGATCGCCGCCGAAAGACTGGCCGCAGCCGGACACGCCGTCTCGATCTATGAACGCATGCCCTCGCCCGCCCGCAAATTCCTGATGGCCGGGCGCGGGGGGCTCAACCTCAGCCATGGCGAGGCGTTCGAGCGCTTCCTCACGCGCTACGGGCCGGCCGAGGCCTTTCTCGAATCCGCCCTGCGCGCCTTCACGCCCGGCGATCTCGTCGCCTGGGCCGAGGGGCTCGGCGAGAAGACCTTCATCGGTTCGAGCGGCCGCATCTTTCCCGAGAGCTTCAAGGCTTCGCCTTTGCTGCGCGCCTGGCTGGCGCGTCTCGCCGGCCTCGGCGTGACCCTGCACATCCGTCATTGCTGGACGGGGTGGGACGGCGAAGGCCGTCTCGCCTTCCAAGGCCCGGACAGCGGCCTCGTGCACCGCAAGGCCGCCGCGACCCTGCTTGCGCTTGGGGGCGCCTCCTGGCCGCGCCTGGGAGCGGACGGCGGCTGGGTACCGCTGCTGCGCGGCCGCGGCGTCGCGATCACCGATCTCGCGCCGGCCAATAGCGGTGTCGAGATCGGGTGGAGCCGAGCCTATGCGGAGAAATCGGCTGGCGAACCGCTCAAGCGCATCGCCGTCACCCTTGCCGGCGCCACCCGCCGCGGCGAGGCCGTCGTCACGGAGCGGGGGCTGGAAGGCGGCGTGGTCTATGCCCTCTCTCCTGTCATCCGCAGTTCGATCGCCATGCATGGCCATGCCGAGATCGCCATCGACCTGCGTCCCGACCTCGACGAGACCGCGCTGGCTCGCCTGCTCGACCGTCCCCAGGCCAGCCAGTCTCTTTCCACCTATCTGCGCAAGGCCGCCAAGCTGGCGCCTGTCGCCATCGGCCTGCTGCGCGAAGCCACGGGCAACGCCCTGCCGCGCGAGGCTGCCGCTCTCGCCAGACTGATCAAGCATGTTCCCCTGAGGGTAATGGCCCAGCGTAGCCTCGAACGCGCCATCTCCACCGCCGGCGGCGTCGCGCTCGAGGAAATCGACAGTCAGTTCATGCTGCGCAAAGCGCCCGGCGTCTTCGTCGCCGGCGAGATGCTGGACTGGGAAGCGCCGACGGGCGGCTATCTGCTGCAGGCCTGCTTCGCCACCGGGGTGGCGGCGGCGAGGGGAATCGAAACCTGGCTGGCCGCGAGGTAGGGTCCCAGCCGCGGCGTTTCCCGGACAAGGCCTGCAAGATTCGCGCTGGAAGCGCTAGGGCTGGGACCGCAGACGTCCCGTCCGCTCTTTAAGCCGATCTCAGCAGTGTTTCCCGGTAGAGATCGAGCAAGGGCTGGGCCTTGACGTCGATGCAGACCGCATGATCCGGCCGGCCATCCCAGTCATTGGGCGGAAAACCGACCGCTGCCGGGCGCTGGATGGTCTGGCCGAAGGCGAGGCCCTCGCACACCACCCGGACCGGGCCGGAGCGGGTCTCGAACAAGTCCGGTGCCACCAGGTAGATCGCCGCCGAGGCATCATGCACGGAAATGCCGGCCAGCCCCTTCTTGAGGTAGAAATTCTCGTAGAAGCGGGTGATGTCCCAGATGAAGCGGCCGACCTCGCCGGCCTCCTCGCCCAGCCGGCGCAGATAATCCTGCGGCATCAGCACTTCGTGGGTGACGTCGAGGCCGATGACGGTAATGGGCCAGGCTGCGGCGAACATCTCGTCGGCGGCATGCGGATCGCCATGGATGTTGGCTTCCGCGGCCGGGGTGACATTGCCCAGGTGCCCGCGATAGCCGAAGGCACCGCCCATCACCACCACCTGGCGGACGAGGCCGGCGATCTCGGGATCCTCGCGCAGGGCCAGCGCCAGGTTGGTCATGCGCCCCACCGCCAGCAGCGTGATCTCGCCGGGATGCTTGCGCACGGTGTCGATGATGAAGCGATGGGCGGGCGTGTCGATCGCCTGCGCCTCGATCTCGGCAGGGATCTCGACCTCGCCGAGGCCGTTATGGCCGTGGACGACGGCGGCGTGATGGGCATCGTCCCCCGTCACCGGCCCCGCCGCCCCACGCGCCACCGGCGCCTCGATGCCGAAGCGCTCCTTGAGATAGAGGGCGTTGCGGGTGGTGATCTCGACCGGCGCATTGCCGTGGCAGGTGGTGATGCCGATCAGCTCGATGTCGGGATGATAGTGCAGAAAGAACAGCGCCATGGCGTCGTCGACGCCGGGATCGGTATCATAAATGACTTTGTGGGTAGGCATCACGGGCAAACCGGGAAAAAGGCGGGAACCTTTGCGTCTGCGCCCGGCGAGCGGGAAAGTCAACGCCATGGCATCGCCGCGCGAGCGCGCCGCACACCCTGGAATTCCTATAAACTATTGAAATAAAAAGAGATTTTCTTGAACAAATCGGCTCGGTGTGGTCCTATGCGTGCCGTTGCCAATGCCGGGACCTTGAACCCCGCGGATTGAAGGACACCATCATGACCCTGCCCAGCCCTGATGCCGCGCGCCCCGTCGGCTATCATATCGATGCTCCGGCCGAGAACCTGCTCTTTTCCGTCTTTCGCTGCTGGATGGCGGGCTATGCCACCGGCGATGCCGCCTGCTGGGACATCGCCTGGGAAGGGCTGGCGCGCGAAATGCCGGAGGAGAACGCCAAGCCGCTCTTCGGCGAGTTCCACCATTTCGTGCGCACGCTCCGGGCGACGGCCGACACTGAGATCGGCTGGCGTCCTGCGGCCTGCCGGGCCCTGTGCCGCGACGAATGCCTGGTGCTCGCCATGGTCGATGCGGCGCAGCGCGACGACAGGGCGCAGCTCCTCCATGCCGCTTCCCACCTGCTGAAGAGCGACGGCCTGCACCGGGCGCTCGACGCCACCACCGCTCTGGCCAAGGCCCTTGCCCGGGTCGGACTGTTCATCGCCCCCGTCAGTCCCTGCGCCCTGGACACCATGACGCGGATGAAGCCGCCCTCGGCCACCGCCCACTGAGGCCGGCTAGCGGCGAGACGGCCAATGGTTCGAGGCCGCCGATGCGGAGGGCGCCGAACCGGGACAGCCCACACTCAGGCGCTGCCCGCATCCGGCGCTTCGCTCCTTGCAGACCCGGCGGGCACGGAGCGGTGCTTGGCACGCACCAGGCGCGGCGACGTATCGAAGCGCCTGCGGAAAGTACGGTTGAAATAGGACAGGTCGCCGAAACCGACATCAAAGGCGATCTCGCTGATCGAACGCTTGCGCTCGTCCGGCGACTGCAGACGGCGCATCGCCCTGTCCAGCCGGCGCTGCAGCACGAATTCGGAGAACGTCTCGCCCTCTCCCTCGAACAGCTTCTGGAGATAGCGCGTGCTGATGCCGTGCCGTAAGGCGATCTGGCTGGCATTGAGCCCCTGATCGTCGAGATGGGCCTCGATATCAGACTTGATGGCATTCAGGCGCGTAGCCGCGCGGTCCTGCACGGTATGGGGCGCCTGGGACTCGGCCTCGCCGCACAGGATGTCGACGAGATCGCCCATATAGGCGCAGGCATGCTGCAGCAGCACCGGGCCGCTCATCGGTAACAGCCCTCGCATCAGCGCCGCGCCATAATTGCCGAGCAGCACCAGCGTGTCGTTGTTCTGCGCGAAAACCCGCAGACTGGCCGAGCATTCGAGCATGTTTTCGGTGATGCGTTCATTCGACAGCACCAGGCAATCGACACGGTCGACATGCCGCAGCCACAGACGGGCCGGCGCGCCGCCGGCCAGGAAAATGGCCTCCCTCGCGGAGACGACGGTGCGCTGCCCGTCCCGCTCGATCTCCATCCGGCCATGGGAGGGGCGCAGCAGCACCCCGCCCGCCCCGAGCTCGGCGGCATCCAGGGGGAGTTCGCGATCCTGAAGCGGCGAAAAGCAGGAAATGGGGCCGATATCGGGCTCGAGGCGAAGCACTGCCCGGGCGCCGAGCAAGACCGGATCCGACGGGCCGAGCTTGCGCTGCGCAGCCAAACGTCCGCTGGCCCGCAGTTCGATCAGCGCCAGCTCTTCGCTCGTCAGCCCATGCCCAAGCAGCCAGACAGGCCTGAGCCTTCCCGCATAGGCCTCCTCTGGCGGCAAAACGACTTCGTCCGCGCCGGCAGTTCGCTTCAGTCCATCAATCAATGCGCCCAAGTCCAAGAAATCAAGTAGCACGACAAGTAAGACCGCTCGTCAATATAGAGCGGGAGAGGCTGGATATCCAGAAGTATATGCCGTCTTTGTCCAGATTATAACGGTTATAAACTGGGAATATACTAAGAATATACAACTGGAATTCAGCCGGAATCGTTAAATATAACTTAGTTTCGGATCGAGAGTGGCTGGAGGTCTAAAAATTCATCATGCGCAAGATATCCGTATCGGCGGTCATGTTTCTATCGGTTGTTTCACCTGCACTGGCACAACAGTCGCAGGAACAACAGATTGAGCTCGATCCGGTTACCGTTACCGCCTCCCGCGCCGAAAGATCCGTTTCCGATATTCCGCAATCGGTCCAGGTGATCGACAGGCAGGAAATCGACAAGCAGCTCCAGCAAAGTTCGAGCGCGTCAGCGGCCCTGGCCAAGCTGGTGCCGGGCTTTTCGGTTTCCAACCAGACGGTTTCGGGCGCGTCCGAGAGCTATCGCGGCCGTGACCTGCTCGTGCTGGTCGACGGTGTTCCCCTCGGCACCCCCCTGCGCGACGTTTCGCGCATCCTGTCCCTGATCGACCTCAATTCGATCGAGCGCATCGAGATGGTGGCCGGCGCCTCCAGCCTCTACGGCGCAGGCGCCACGGGCGGCACGGTCAATTTCATCACCAAGAAGGCCGAGCCCGGCAAGCCGCGCATCACTGTGAACACCGCTCTGCGGGCCTTCACGGCGAACGCTCTCAATTCGGTGGCTCCGGAACTGTCCGCCAGCATCTCCGGCAAGGCCGAGAATGGCCTCGATTATGTCCTGAGCGGCAGCGGCTATCTCGGGCGTCGCACCTATGACGGTTCCGGGTGGGAATTGCCGTCCGACTCCATGCTGGGTCAGGGCGGCGGCGACCGCTTCGGCCGGGTCAACCTTCTCGCCAAGCTCGGTTATGATTTCGATGCCGCCAGGCGGCTCGAATTTTCGGCAGGCTGGTACTACTTCAACCAGACCCCGCGCTACATGACCGACTATTCCGGTGCCTATGCCCGGCCGGACTATCGCCATCCCTATACCGGGCAGAGCGTTCTCGAAGACACCAAATCCCTGTCGCTACGCTACACCGACAAGGACTTCGCGCTCGGCAGCCTCAACATCGTGGGCTTCTACAACAACATCAAGAAGCGCTTCAATTATTCGACTTTTTCGTTCCCCTATAATTCGCAGGTCTATTACTCGTTCGATCCCGCCAATCCTACCAGCCCGGACAACCAGACGACGCTCTATTCGGATCGCGGCGGCGTCAACCTGACCATCGACACCCCGCTCGACACGATCTGGCAGGGCGCCAAGCTCACCTGGGGCAGCGATCTCATCTTTGAAAAGACTCATCAGACACTGACCAACGGCCAGGATGTCTTCACGCCGCTGCAGCAGGTCACGTCGGCCGCCTTCGGCCAGCTGCAGGTGCCGCTGACCGATCGCCTCACCGTGCGCGGCGGCGTACGCTTCGAACATTTCGCCCTCGATGTCGACGATTTCACGCGTCCTGCCGCCTATGCCGCCGTCGCCTCCAGCCGCGATCCGCGGGGCTATCAGGACTTCGTACTTCCGGCCCTGCGCGTCACCGGAGGAAAGTTCAGCTATTCGAAGCCGACCTTCAATATCGGCGGCACCTTCAAGCTGACCGACACCAGCGAGATCTTCGGCGGCTTCTCGCAGGGCTTTGCCCTGCCCGATGTCGGTGCCTATACCCGCCGCGCCGGCCTGTCGCTCGCCTATGCATGCCCGGTCGCCCGGCCGAACTGCCTTCCGGCCGGCACGAGCATTTCCTACGCCTCCATCAGCCCCGAGGCCCAGGTCGTCAACAATTACGAACTCGGCATCCGCGGCAGCCATGACCGCTTCAAGGGCAGCCTGACAGGCTTCATCTCCACCTCCAGCAAGGGCGTGACCTTCGACCCCATCACCAATACCATCTCGCAGCAGAAGGAATTCATCTATGGCGGCGAGTTCACCGGCGAATATGCCGCGACTGACCAGCTGACCATCGGCACCGTGCTCGGCTATCGCGAGGGGCGCTACGATTCCAACAAGGACGGCAAGCTCGACAGCTGGCTGCCCAACAACCGCATCGCCACCCCCTTCCGCGGCACGCTCTACGCCAGCTACGTCTTCGACAATGGCGTGTCGGTGCGCGTTGAGGGCGAGGGTTTCTCCGGCCGCGACAAGGCGATCGACCTCAAGGGCACCCGCTACAAGATCAAGCCGGGCGCCACCATGAACGTCGCCCTGTCGGCACCGGTGAAGGGCGGCGAGGCCTATGTGTCCGTCGACAATCTGTTCGACACCCGCTTCCAGAACCCCACCGCCACCTCCGTGCGCAACCTCCCGGTCTATTCCTGGGGCCGCACCGTGACGCTCGGCTATCGCAAGACGTTCTGATCATGGTGAAACTCGACAAGCACGGCCCGCTCGTGATCCTGCGCTACCTGCCGCCCTATGAGGACCGGGACGAGCGGGCCTATCTCGACGCGCTGATCGAAATCGGCCGCAACGAGAGCGTCTTTGCGCTGCTGGCGATCTTTGCCGGCGGCGGGGGGCTTTCCCAGGCCGGAGAGCGGGAACAGGCTCTCTGGTTCAAGGCGACGCGCGAGCGCTTCGAGCGCCATTGCCGCGCCCTCGCCATCGTCCGGCCGGATGCGAACCCACGCATGATCGAGACCTTCCAGCGCCTGTGGTCGATGCCGCTGACGGCGACGTGCGACGAGCAGGCCGCCAGGCACTTCATCGCACAGCATATGGAGACGGCATGACGGCGCTCGCCCAGGACATTCCTGCCTCCAGACCCGGTCGGCTGCGCCTGTTCGCGGTGCTGGGCGGCCTCTACCTGGCCCAGGCCATTCCTTCCTATCTGATCGCGGCCGCCCTGCCCCCCATCATGCGCGAGGCCGGGGTCTCGCGCACGGCGATCGGCTATCTCAGTCTGCTCTTCCTGCCGCTGGTGCTGAAATTCCTGTGGGCGCCCCTGGTCGATCGCATCCGGCCCTTCGCCCGGGCGCATCGGGCCGGATGGGTGATCCTCACCCAGCTCGGCGTGATCGCCTCCATCCTGGCGCTGCTGCCGCTCGGCCCGACGCATGTCGGCGGCATTCTGGGCATCGGCCTCGTCACAGCGCTGCTGGTCTCCACCCAGGACATCGCCACCGACGGCTATGCCGCCAAATATCTGGCGCCGGAGGACCGGGCCATCGGCAATGCCATCCAGGGCGGCTCGGTGGCGTTCGGCGTGGTGATCGGCGGCACGCTCGGCCTGGTGCTCTACCATCATATCGGCTGGACCGGCATGCTCCTGGTCATCGCCGCCTTCTCGGCCCTGCCCCTGGTCGCCGCCTTCAGCATGTGGGAGGCGCCCGCCGCGCCCTCCGACAGGCCGACGCGGCCCTCCATCATGGCCTTCCTGCGCCGGCCCGAGATCCGCACCGTGCTGTGGATCGCGCTGATCTACCGGATGAGCGAGGGTCTGGTGAAGGCAATGGAAGGTCCCTACCTCGTCGATGCCGGCGTGCCGCTCGACCGCATCGGCTATCTTTCCGGCGTATCGGCGGCGACGGCGGGCCTTGCCGGATCGGCGATATCTGCTTTCCTGGTCAAGCGCTATGGCACCGCCGCCACACTCGGCCTGCTCGGGGGCTTGCGCACCTTGTGCTTTGCCCTCTTTACCGCCCATGCCCTCGGCGTGGTCACCGGCGCCTGGCCCCTGTTCGGCGCCGCCGGCTTCCAGACCTTCATCCGTTATATGGAGATCGTCGCGCTCTACAGCCTGTTCATGAGCGTGACGTCATCGGACCAGCCCGGCACCGACTTCACCATTCTCGCCTGCGCCCAGATGGTGGTCTATCTCGTGGGCTCGCTGATCTCGGGCAAGCTTGCCGATCTTATGGGCTATGGCGCGCTCTTCGGCCTCGCCACCGCCCTCTCGGCCATCGCCGTCCTCGCCACCATCCGGTTGCTGGCGAATGTCGGCCGCCCTCAGGAGGCCACGCCATGATCCCGGGGCACTTCACCCTGGGACACCTCTTCCCGGGCGCGATCGTCCAGACGCAGCAGGGCGAGGCAGGTTACGGTCGCGATGCCGACAGCCATGGCGAAGGGCAGCTCCGGCGACAAGGCAAAGGCGGCGCCGCCGCAGAGCGCGCCCAATCCCTGTCCGGCCGCATGGGTGCTGGCGAGCCAGCCGGCGGCTCCCGCCTGGCGATGCGCCGCGACACGCTGGGCGAGGCAGGCCGTGTAGGCCGGCGTCGCCACCGCCAGCCCGATGCCGGCCCAGACCGCACCGGCCGGCACCAGCCAGGGAACGGGCGCCAGGATGATGGCCAGGCACCCCAGCGCGAAGCCCGCAATGCCCCAGCGCATGTTGCGCCCGAGTTGGAAGGCCAGGCGCGGCACCAGCAGGATCTGCGTCGCGATCATGGCAACCGCCACCGCGGCATAGGTAGCGCCTCCCAGCCCCGCGGCGGCGACGGCATCGAGGCCGAAGCGGTGCTGCAGGAACAGGCCGAGCACGAGCTGGATCTGGCCGAAGCCGAAGGTCAGAGCAAAGCCGACGGCAAGCAGCGGCAGGACGCGCCGGATATTGGCGCGCCGGCTCGAGCGTTCACCCTTCCTACCGATTGCGGGGGTGGCCGGCAGGTTCGGCGCGCACAGCAGCAGCAGCGGGCTGGCGACCATCATGAAAACGGGCACGATGACGCCGGCTCCTGCGCCCAGCGTCACCAGGGAGCCGGCGATGCGGCCGACATTCAGGCCGGCGCTGAGATTGGCAAGCGCAGCCGGGCGACGCTCCGCGGCGCTACGCTGCACGATGGCGGCCTGAGCGTGCGGCATTACCCCGGCAGCACCGACGCTGTAGAGCAGGCGCGAGACCAGGAGCAGCCCGAGCGCGGTTGCGGGCACACCGACATGGAGCGCCCCAGCGAACAGGCCCTGGCCTGCCACCATCAAGCAGGCGAGCCCGGCGAAAAACGGCCTGATCCGCCATGCCGCGCCATGATGCCCCCAGAGCGGGGCCGCCACCAGGAAGACCGCCGCGCCCAGGAAGGCGACGACGCCGATCTGCGGCGCCGCCAGCCCCGTCCTTTCGGTGACGATCGGCACCAACGCCAGC
This sequence comes from Labrys sp. LIt4, assembly GCF_017813775.1. Lineage (NCBI taxonomy): Bacteria > Pseudomonadati > Pseudomonadota > Alphaproteobacteria > Hyphomicrobiales > Xanthobacteraceae > Labrys > Labrys sp. LIt4. Next base: position 273,484 of record NZ_JAGIPY010000007.1, on the reverse strand, counting down.
AGGGCCGATTGGCCGAAGCCCGACGAGGCGGCGATCAGAGCCAGGCGAAGACTGTCCGCACGCGAAACAGAGGAAGCGCCGTCTCCAGCCATGCTTTTCTCCAAATAATTTCCTTGATCCAATTAGAAATAAACTCTAGGGAATTCAACAGTAAAATTTAATTCTATGTAGAAGATTTATAAATTGTACAAGTGATTGCTTCTGTAAATTACTTCTACAATTTGGAGTTCTGCTGAAAAGGAACACCATGAACGCTATCGACCTGATCAGACGATCCATCGATACCGCCCACGACGTCTCCATGCGCGCCTTCCTGAACAGCCTGATGCGCGAATGGCAGGGCTGGACGATGGAACATGAAGACAGCAGCGCCGGAAACGGCCGGCTTCTCGCCCGCTTTCCCCTGCCGCGCCGTGGCGGCCATGTCGCCATCGAGGTGACGCATCGATCGCGCGTGGCCTATCACGGCTTCCGCCCGCCCTTCCTGGAATTTTCGGGCGCGACGCCCCCGCGCCCGATCAGCTTCCAGGAGTTCGTCTTCCTGCTCGCCAGCGAACCGGACATCGTCGGCAGCGCCGACAAGGACAGGAGCCTCACCTTCCTGTCGCGGGTATTCGACAGCATCAGGAACATCGAGGATGTGACAGCGCGCGTCCCCTCCCCCGATGTCTATTTCGCGCAGCGCGATCCCGGCTTCGCCGAGGCCGAGGGCTCGTTACGCTTCGGCCATGCCGTGCATCCCACCCCGCGCAGCCGCGATCAGTTCACCCTGGAGGATTCCAGGCGCTTTGCCCCCGAATATCGGCGCGGATTCGCCCTGCGCTGGTGGGCCGCCGATCCCGCGCTGGTGCTTCAGGACAGTTCGCGTACCCAGAGCGCGGCCGAGCTCTGCCAGGCGCTGGCCGCCAGCGATCCTGCGATGGATCCGGAGGTCGTGCAGGCTGCGAAAAACCGCGTTCTTCTGCCGATGCATCCCTGGCAGGCGGCGCAGCTGGCGCTCGATCCGGCCATCGACGGCCTGTTCCGCCGCGGCTTTCTTCAGGATCTCGGCCATGCCGGCTCCCCTTGGCAGGCGACCTCGTCGCTGCGCGCCATCCATGCCCCGCACGCCGACTGGATGCTGAAATTCTCGCTCAGCCTGCGCCTCACCAATTCGCGCCGGGTCATCGAAACCCGCGAATGCGAGCGAGGCATCGAGATCGATCGCCTCCTGGCCGGTGAAGTCGGCCGGACCATCGCCCGGCGTTTCCCGAGCTTCAAGGTGATGGGCGAACCCGCCTATCTCCTGCTGCGGGACGCCGACGGCCAGGCCCTGCCGCAGACCACGGTGATCCTGCGCGAAAACCCGTTCAAGGGGAACAGCCAGCCCTCCGCCGCCGTGCTGGCCGCGCTTTGCGAGATCTACCCCGACGGGCATGATAGTGCCCTCGCCGCCGTCGTCCGGCGCATCGCCGGGCAGGAGCCGGCCGATCCCGCCGGGGTGGCGCGCCGCTGGTTCCGCCAGTTCCTCGACAAGGTCGTCGCACCCTTCCTGCAGATCCAGGCCGATATCGGCCTCCTTTTCGGTGCGCATCAGCAGAACATCGTGGTGGAACTCGCGGAAGGCTGGCCGGCGGGCGTGCATTTCCGCGACTGCCAGGGCACCGGCTATATCCGCGAATTCCTGCCCGAGCTCGCGGCCAAGGCGCCCGGTAGCCCGATGCGGGCTGGCCATGTCTTCAATTCCAGCGATGCCGCCCGGCTTGTGGGCTACTACCTCCTCGTCAATTCGGTCTTCGCGGTGATCGGCGCGCTCGGCACCTCGCGTCTCATCGCCGAGGACATCCTGATCGGCGACCTGCGCGTCTTCCTCGAAGAGCTCGCCGCCCTGCGGCTCGCCGACAAGACCTGCCTCACCTACCTCCTCGACGCGCCGACGCTCGGCAGCAAAGGAAACTTCATGATCTGCTTCCGCAACATCAATGAAAACACGGAGGTGACCGATCCTCTCGCCGGCTATGTGCCCTTGCCCAACCCCATCGCGGAGGCCGCGGCATGACCCTGCAGATGAAGATCGATCCCACCGAGATCGCCGTTTCCCCCGCGCCGAGCCGGCACTGGCCTCTCGGCCTCGACGGCGAAGCTGTCATCGAGAGCCTCCTGCAGGCGGACGGCAGCCTTGAACTGGTTGCCCGGGCTGGCTCGGTGACAATCGGACGGGCCGGGTTGCGCGCTCCGGAAGGCGACGGGCCGGGCTTTCTTGCCATCCGCCAACCCGATGCCTCTCATCCTGGCGATGTCCATATCATTGCCATCCTGGTGGAAGCCGCCTTCCAGCTCTTCCCCCCCATGTCCGCCCTGCATCTGCCCGATGTCGCCTCCAGGCCGGGTCTGCTCGCCCTCTCTGCCCAGGTCGCGGCGAACCAGGAAACGGGCACGAGCGCCGTCCGCATTGCCCGCGAGCATTTCTACCAGCTTCCTTTGCTCTGGCACCGGCCGGAAGGGCTGCGCGCCTTTCCCGAGATCCGATCCGTCATCGGCCCGCAGGACCGCCTGCCGCCCTTGCGGCCGCCGCAGCCGACCGGCACCTTCTACCGGCGCTGGATTCCGGAGCTCGGAACTACGCTGTCGATGCGGGCCATTGATCGGCGCCGCGATCTCAAGCTGTTCCATGGCTGGATGAACCAGCCGCGTGTCGCCTTCTTCTGGGAGCTGGCCCAGAGCGAGGCCGAGCTCGACCGCTATCTCGCCGATCAGGAAACCGATCCGCATATCTTCGGCGTGATCGGCAGCCTGGGCGACGAGCCATCCGGCTATTTCGAATTCTACTGGGCCAAGGAAGATCGGCTCGGTCCCTTCTACGACGCGGAGGATTACGATCGCGGCTGGCACGGCCTGATCGGCAATTCCCGCCATCTCGGCCGCGCCAGGACCGGCACCTGGTTCCGCTCGGTGACCCACTGCCTGTTCCTGGACGAGCCGCGCACCCGCCGGGTGGTCGGCGAGCCTCGCGCCTCCCACCAGAAGATGCTGAGCTATTGCGCCCAGACCGCGTATGACAAGGTGAAGGAATTCGACTTCCCGCATAAGCGCGCGGCCCTGGTGTGCTGCCAGCGCGAGCGCTTCTTCCGGGAGGTGACGCTATGACCGGCGGCAGCCCAACCCTCGGCCCTTTGCCCGGTGGCGGGTCCATCGACGCCGGACTCTGGCTGGCGCTGAACCGGGCCGTCATCGCCAAGGCGATCAGCGAACTCACCTTCGAGGAAGGCCTCACGCCCGAGCCGGCCAATGCCGAAGCCACCCAGTGGATCCTGCGCCTGGGCGGTGGCGTCGCCTATCGCTTCAAGGCGGTACGCCGCATCTGGGGCAATCTGTCGATCGACGCCGCCAGCCTGATGCGACAGGACGGCGCCGCGCTGCGCCCTGCCGACGATGCCGCCGGCTTCATGCTCGATGCCCGCGAAATCCTGGACATCGAGCCGGACACGCTGTGCATCTACGCCAAGGAGCTGTTCAGCACCTTGTTGGCGGATGCCCGAATCGCGACCATGGCCGGCTCCGGCGAAAGCGAACATCTGCTCACCCTGCCGGACGACCAGCTCCAGGCCTATCTCGACGGCCATCCCAAGGCGCCGGCCAGCAAGGGCCGCATCGGCTGGGGCCTCAGCGACTTCGCCCATTATGCGCCCGAATTCCAGCCGACCTTCCAGCTGTTCTGGCTGGCCGCGGAACGCAGCCGTTGCCGCCTCAGCCTGGCCGGGGACATCGACGAGGAGGCGCTGCTCGCCGCCTCCCTCGGCGAGGACGAGCGCAAGAGGGTGCAGGCCGCATGCAAGGCCGCAGGCCTCGATCCGGCGCGTTTCATGCTCCTGCCGGTGCATCCCTGGCAGTGGGACAACATGATCGTGGCGCAATTCGCCGGCGAGATCGCGGCCGGGCGCATCGTGCCGCTCGGGCTTTTCGGCGATACCTATCGTCCCCTGCAGTCGCTGCGCACTCTCGCCAATGCGGCCTCGCCAGCCAAGCTCCACCTCAAGCTCTCGCTCACCATCCTCAACACCTCGGCCTGGCGCGGCGTGCCCGGCAAATACATGGCGATCGGCCCGGCCTTCTCGAACTGGCTGGCCGACAAGACCGAGCAGGATCCCGAACTTGCCGATGCGCTGGTGCTGCGCGAATGCGCGGGCGCCTTCTATCCCCATCCTCTCTATGAGCGGATCGCCGACGCTCCCTACCAGTTCCGCGAGATGCTGGGGGTAATCTGGCGCGAGAGCCCGGAAACCGGCCTCGCCGCGGGGCGGCGCCCGCTGATGCTCGGCGCCCTCATCAAGAGCGATTTTGCCGGCGTGCCACTCGCCAGCGCCCTGATCGCGGCATCGGGCCTGTCGCATGCGGCATGGCTGTCACGCCTGTTCGACGCCGTCGTCCTGCCGCTCTACCATTTCCTCTGCCGTTACGGCGTGGGCTTCATCGCCCATGGCCAGAACATCACCGTGCTGCTCGACGGCGCCGTTCCCCGCGGCGTGGCGCTGAAGGACCTACAGGGCGACGTCGACCTCGTGGACCAGGAATTCCCGGAAGCCGCGGACCTTGCGTCGGCCATCCGCGAGGCCCTGCTGAAGCGGCCGGCGGCCCATCTCCTGCAGCACCTGCAAACCGGGCATTTCGCCAGCGTGCTGCGCTTCCTTTCCGATACGCTGGCAAGCCACGATCGTTTTCCGGAAATCGAGTTCTACGGCGTGCTGGCGCGGCGCCTGCGCCTCTATCAGGAGCGTCATCCCGATCTCGCGCACCGCTTCGAGCTGTTCGATCTCTTCACGCCGAAGGTGCCGCGCATCTGCATCAACCGCGTCAGGCTCGCCATCGGCTATGGCGACGCCAATCGCCGCCCGGTGCCGAGCCTGGGCAGCGAACTCGACAACCCCCTTCACCTTGCTGAACGCGAATCCCGCCCTCGCCGGGACCGCGATTTCGCCGACAAATCCGCAGGAGTTCAGGCATGACACAGCGCAATCCGCTCGACCTCGCCGGCATCGGTATCGGCCCGTTCAACCTCAGCCTCGCCGCCCAGCTCGATGCCATCGACGGCGTCGAGGCCGCCTTCTTCGAGAAGCGCGAGCGCTTCGACTGGCATCCGGGCATGATGCTGCCCGACGTGACGCTGCAGACCTCCTTCCTCAAGGATCTGGTCACGGCCACCAATCCGACCAGCCCGTGGAGCTTCATCGCCTATCTCGTGGCGCATCGGCGCTTCTATGACTTCATCAATGCCGAGTTCGCCGACGTGCCGCGCCAGGAATTCGCCAATTACCTGGCCTGGGTCGCCAAGGGCCTGGACAGCCTGCGCTTTGGCGAAGATGTGCAGACCCTCGACTTCGATGGCCGCCACTTCATCTTGCAGACAGGCAACGGCTCGGTGGAAGCCCGCAACGTCGCTCTCGGCATCGGCCTGCAGCCCTATCAGCCGGACTTCGTGCGCAAGCTGACCGGCCAGAACCATTTCCACTCCTCGCGCGCCGCCTTCGAACTCGCCCGTGCCGCGGGCAAGCGCGTGGCGGTGATCGGCGGCGGCCAGAGCGGCGCGGAGATCCTGCTTCATCTGCTGGGAGCGGGCGAAGCCGCGGCCGCGTCGGTCGACTGGATCAGCCTGCGCCCGAACTTCCAGCCGCTCGACGCCACGCCCTTCACCAACGAATTGTTCACGCCGCATTATGTGCGCAACTTCCACAATCTTGCCGAGGGGCGCCGCCTGTCCACCGTGGAGCGCGAGAAATTGGCGGGCGACGGTGTCTCGGCCTCCACGCTGTCGCAGATCTACCGCCGCCTCTACACGCTGCGCCATATCGAGCGCGGCGGCCCGCAGGCCCGCCTGATGCCCCATCGCGAGGTGCTGGACGTCGAACAGGGCGCCGGCGGCTTCCGGCTGGTGATGCGCAACGGCTTCGACGGCGGCATCGAATTCAGCCAGGCCGACGTGATCGTGCTGGCCACGGGCTACAGCTATCGCCTGCCCGACTGCCTCTCGCCGATCCAGGACCGCATTGCGATCGACGGGACAGGCCGGCTGCGGCTGGATGCCGATTTCTCGGTGACATGGGACGGCCCGGCCGATAACCGCATCTTCGCGCTGAACGCGGGGCTGATCAGCCACGGCATCGCCGAGCCGCAGCTCAGTCTGATGGCCTGGCGCAGTGCGGTGATCGCCAATGCCCTGATCGGGCAGCCCTTCTTCGACGTCGAGCCGCCGGCCTCGCCGCTGGCCTGGTCGACGGGCAGCGACCAGGCCGAGATCGCCGACGCGGAAGTCGAATATCTGCGCCGCCCCTCCCATCGCAGCTGCTGACATTCGCCGGCCGGAGCGGAAAGCTCATATCAGGCCTTGAGAATGCCGACGCATTCTCAAGGCCTGATTTTTGAGTAAAAGTGCGTTTCCGCCAAAACGCGCCTTGCTCCAGAGTGAACCATGCCCAATCCCGTCCGCACCATCGAACATCTGACGATCGCGATGCCCGATGGCATCAGGCTGGCGGCGCGCCTGTGGCTGCCGGAAGGAGCGGAGACCGCGCCCGTTCCCGCCATCCTGGAATATATCCCCTATCGCAAGCGGGACGGCACGCGTTCGCGCGACGAGGCCATGCATGGCTGGTTCGCGGCGCATGGCTACGCCGCCATCCGCGTTGACATGCGGGGGTCGGGCGACAGCGAGGGCCTGCTCGACGACGAATATCTGCCGCTGGAACAGGAGGATGCCTGTGCCGTGATTGCCTGGATCGCGCAGCAATCCTGGTGCGACGGCAAGGTCGGCATGATCGGCAAGAGCTGGGGCGGCTTCAACGCCCTGCAGGTCGCCGCTCGCCGGCCGCCGGCCCTGGGGGCGGTGATCAGCGCGTGCTCCACCGACGACCGCTATGCCGACGACGTGCATTTCATGGGCGGCGCCCTTCTGGCGGACAATCTGTGGTGGGGCTCGGCGATGATGGCCTGGCAGGCCTTGCCGCCCACGCCCTCCCTGCACGGCGAAGGCTGGCGCGAGGCCTGGGAGAAGCGCCTCGATCATCTGCCCTTCTTTCCGGCGATCTGGGCCAGCGAGCAGCATCGCGGCACCTATTGGCGGCAGGGCTCGGTCTGCGAGGACTGGTCCGCCATCGAAGTACCGGTCTTCGCTGTCGGCGGCTGGGCGGACGCCTATTCCAATGCCATCCCCCGCCTGCTCGAGCATCTGCCGGGGCCGCGCCTCGGCCTGATCGGGCCCTGGGCCCATCACTACCCCCATCAGGGCACGCCCGGCCCCGCCATCGGCTTCCTGGAGGAGGCCCTGCGCTGGTGGGACCACTGGCTCAAGGGGCAGGACAACGGCATCATGTCCGAGCCGATGCTGAGGGCCTATATGCAGGAACGCGGCACCTCGGAGGAGGGCCGCAATGGCCGCTGGATCGGCGAGGCCTCCTGGCCCTCCCGCCTGATCACCCGGCGGCCGATGTTCCTTTCACCCGGCCAGCTCTGGTGGCGGCCGGCACCCGCCGCCGAACTTGCCATCCGCTCGCCCCTGTGGTGCGGCGCCGGCGGCGGCGAATGGATGAGCTCCGGCCTGCCGGGCGAAGCGCCGGCCGACCAGCGCCTCGACGACGGCCTGTCCCTCGTCTTCGATTCCAAGGAGCTCGCCGACCGTACCGAGATCCTCGGCGCACCGGAGCTGGTGCTGGAAATCGCCTCCGACCGGCCGACGGCGCAGATCCATGTGCGGCTGTGCGATGTCGCGCCGGACGGCTCCTCCGAGCGCGTCTCCTATGCCATCCTCAATCTCACCCACCGGGACGGCCACGCCGAGCCGCAGCCCCTCACGCCCGGCGAGTTCGAAACGGTTCGCATCAGGCTCAATGACTGCGCCCATGCCTTCGTCGCCGGCAACCGCATTCGCCTGTCGATTGCGACTTCGGCCTGGCCGATGGTCTGGCCGGCGCGCGAGCAGGCGACGCTGACGGTCCGCACCGGCGAGGCCGCCCTGATCCTGCCGGTGCGCCGGCCGCGGCGTGAAGACGCCGCCCTCGCCTTTCCGCCCGTCAGCATGGCGGAGACCGGCCCGGTTCATACGAGCCGTCCGCCCCAGGCCGAGCGCAGATTCAGCCTCGACCTCATCGAAGGCACCGCCCATCTCGTGGTCGACGGCGACGCCTTCGGCTCGGCGCCGATGCGTTTTGAAGAAATCGCCACCGATTTCGCCCATAAGCTGCGCCGGGAATTCTCGATCCGGGACGGCGAGCCTCACAGCGCCCGCCAGACGGTGACGCATCACTGCACGCTCGCCTGCGACGGAATCGAATTCCGCATCGAAGCCGAAGCCCGCATGATCGCCAATGACGAGAATTTCGAGATCAGCGCCCGGATCCAGGCTTTCCAGGACTGGGTCGAGATCGCCGACCGCAGCTTCCACGAGGTGATCCCGCGCCGGCTGGTGTGAGGGGCCGGGCGCAGGCGGCTGGGCAGTTTCAGGGGGTCATTGCGAGCACAGCGAAGCAATCCAGTGCGAGGTGTGCGGCAAAGCTGGATTGCTTCCCTGTGCTCGCAATGACGCGTTCTTCTCTTTCACGCCGCCCGTTTCAGCAGGAAAGCATCGTGCCGCACGAGAAAGGCGCGCAGGCGATCGGGATAGTCGGGCGTGACGGCCCCCCGCACGCTGGGGCGCACTGACAGCGCCTGGCGCCAGGCCTGCACACGCGGCAACCCGGCGAAGAGACCAGTATCGGCGAGGGTGTCGAACAGGTCGAAATAACGGAAGATCGGCGCATAGACCGCATCGACCAGGCTGAAGGCCTCGCCCGCGAAATAGGGACCGGTGCCGAGCACCTCCTCCACGCGGGCGAATTTGTCCGCCATCTTTGCGCGGGCTTGTTCGAAACCCGCCGCATCGGGGGCCGTCTCCAGGCGCCAGAGATCGGCGAGGATGGCAGACCCGAACTCCATCCATGCCCGATGCCGAGCCCGCACCAGCGGATCAGCGGGATGCAGCTCGGGGCCCTGCACTGTCTCCTCCACGAATTCGCAGATGACGCTGCTCTCGAACAGCACGGCCTGTTGCTGCCCAGCCTGCTCCACCAGCAGCAACGGCACCTTGCCGAGCGGGGATAAGGCTGTGAACCAGCCGGGTTTGGCGGCGAGATCGATGAAGCGCCGTTCGAACGGCGCTCCCTTTTCCATCAGCGCGATCGCTGCCCGCTGCACATAGGGGCATAGATGATAGCTGACGAGCGTCAGCCTGGCGGGGTGAGAGATGGTGCTCATGCCGCCACCTTCATGCCTTCCGCCTGCATTGCGGCCTGCACGGCGGGACGAGCGCCGACGCGTGCCATGAAGGCACGGATCGCCGGGAAGGGTGCGAGATCCACCTTGGTATAGGGCGACCAGCCGACGATGGTAAAGAGATAGGCATCGGCTGCGGTGAAGGTCTCGCCCAGCAGGAAGAGACCGCCCTCGGCCAGATGACGCTCGACGGTGGCGAGGCGCTCGGCGATCTTGGCACGGGCGACGTCCTGGGCCTGCGTGCCATGTTCGGGATGGAACAGCCACGGGCTGTACATCTTGTGCAGTTCCGAGGCGATGAAGTTCAGCCAGGACTGGAGGCGGGCCCGTTCGACCGTGCCGGCGGCCGGCGCCAGGCGGCTCTGAGGCTTGAGATCGGCGAGATATTGGCTGATCGCCGCGCCCTCGGTCAGTACCGAGCCGTCGTCGAGGCGCAGCGCCGGCACGTAGTGGTTGGGATTGACGCTGGTGTAGTCCACGCCCTGCTCGGTCACGTGCGGGCTCCTGCGCAGGTCGACCCGCTCCAGTTCCAGCACGATGCCGGCCTCCTTCGCCACGATGTGGGGCGAGAGCGAGCACGTGCCAGTGGCATAATAGAGTTTCATGTCCGTTCCTTTCACTTGAAGCATCCGCGCACCGACACCCGGCGGGGTCGCGGCCTGTCCGATGCAAAGGTTAGGACAATGCATGCACGCATGGCCAATTGGGATTGCACCAGAAGCGCTTGCGTGACTGCAAGCGCTTCTGGTGCTATGCAGGCACCATGGATGATTGGAACGAATTGCGCCTGGTGCTGGCGATCCAGCGCGCCGGCAGCCTGACCGCGGCGGCCAAGGCCCTGGCGGTCGATCACTCGACCGCCTTCCGGCGCCTCAACGCCCTGGAAGCGCGCCTGGACCTGCGCCTGTTCGAGCGGCTGCCCGGAGGCCTCTACCAGGCGACGGCCGCAGGCGAGCGCATGGCCGTTGCCGCCGAGCGCATGGAGGACGAGGCGCTGGCCCTCGACCGCGACATCACCGGCCGCGACCACCGCCTGTCGGGCCGGCTGCGCGTCACCTCCTCGGAGACCCTGGCCTATAGCCGGCTGACGCGACATCTCGCCAGCTTCCGCCAGGCCCATCCGGGCATCGTGGTCGAGCTTGCCATCGACAACCGCGTGCTCAGCCTGTCGCGGCGCGAGGCCGACATCGCCTTCCGCCCGGTGCGGCCGAGGGAAGGCGATCTATGGGGCAGGAAGCTCGCCGGCATGGCCTGGACCTTCTACGGCACACCGGCGCTGGCGGCCGCGAATGGCGGGCCGGCCGCAGCCGCTGCTGATCTCGCCGGCCAGACCTTTGTCGGCTGGCAGGAGGGCACGGCAGGCATCCGGGCCGCCGACTGGCTGGCGCAGCATTTGCCCGCCGACGCCATCGCCTACCGCTCGAACAGCCTGGTCAACCAAGCTGTCGCCGCCAAGGCCGGCCTCGGCCTTGCCCTGCTGCCTTGCTATCTCGGCGACAGCGATCCGGGCCTTGCCCGCGCCCTCGCCGAACCGATGCCCGAACTGACGGGCGAATTGTGGATCGTCACCCATGGCGACCTCAAGAACACCGCCCGCATCCGCGCCTTCTTCGATCTCGTCGGCAATGGCCTGGCTGCCGAGAAGCGGCTGTTCGAGGGTCATGGCGTTCCAGCCGTGGCAGGCAGGGATCAGGCCAGGAAGGAGCAAAACCGCTTGCACAGTCCCGTGCCGAATAAACCTCACCCTGCCGCTGGCTCGTCTTGCGCCTCGGCGCCAGCCAGGGAACTGTGATGGACGTGGTATGGTACCAATGAATGGTATATATTGGTGCTAACTTGGAGGAGCGAACATGCAGCGCAACACCTCGGTCTCCTTGGGAGATCACTTCGTGACCTTCATCGACGAACAGGTCGGCTCGGGCCGTTACGGGTCTGCGAGTGATGTCGTACGAGCCGGGCTGCGTCTGCTCGAAGAGCAGGAAATGCGACTTCAAACCCTGCGCGACGCTCTGATCGCCGGCGAGGAGTCCGGACCTCCCAAATTATTCGACGGAGAGGCCTTCCTCAAACGGTTGCATGACAAGCATGCCGGATAGAGGCGGCCGCTATCGCCTCACGCCTCTGGCCGAAAGCGATCTTGAGGAAATCTGGCTTTATACGCTCCGAACGTGGTCTCGCGAGCAGGCCGACAGCTATTTTCACACACTTGTGGCAGCCTTCGAGGGGTTGGCCGCCGGCACAAAAACCGGCCGCCTCGTTGAGATCCGGGAAGGTTACCTAAAATACAATATCGGCTCGCATGTCGTATTCTATCGCCAAGCGGGGCAAACCATCGACATTATCCGCATATTGCATCAGCGCATGGATATCGGCCGGCATTTGTAGATAGATTCCACCTGGATCACTCGACCCCATTCCGCTTCAGCCGCAACCGGAAGCAGGCGCCCGGCCCGTCACCGACATAGTCGATACTGGCGCTGCTGTTGGCGAGCAGGGAGCGGGCGATCGGCAGGCCGAGGCCGGTGCCGCCATTGGCGCGCTTGGTGGTGAAGAAGGGCTCGAACAGGCGGGCGCGGTCGTGAGGCGGAATGCCCGGCCCGTCGTCGGTGACCTGAAGGTCGAGATAGTCATCCCCGATTGCAGCCACCGAAATCGTCACGGTGCGGGCTCCGGCCTGGCGGCTGTTTTCCACCAGGGTCGTCAACACCGCTTCCAGGACATCCGCCGGTACGCGCACGGTGGGCAGGCCGGCAGCGAGAGCGACCTCGATCTTGAAGCCGTCGTCGGAGCCGGCATCGGCGATGCGATGCAGGGGACCCGCGAGCGGCGTCGAAACGCCTTCGTTCTCATCCGCCATGTCGGCGCGGGCGAGTTCGAGCAGGCGGGCCACCAGGCGCGACAGGCGCTCGGCATCGCTCTCCGCATTGGCGATGAAGCGCCGACGCTCTCCGGCGCTCATCGTATCGCCATGCTCGTCGAGCAGTTCGAGCACCCCGCGTATGCCGGTGAGCGGGGTTTTGAACTCATGGCTCATTGCGGCGGCGAAATCCCGCAGATAGCGCGAGCGCAGATCGATGGCGACCGCCATGCGCCGGAAGTTGTCGAACAGCGCCCGGATCTCGATGGTGGCGGTGGCCGGTGTGGGCGGCACCTCACTGCCGCCGCGGCCCAGATGCCGGCCGACCTGGGCGCTGGCCTGCGTCAGCTGCTCGATCGGCTTGGCGATCGCCCGCGACAACAGGCCGGCCAGACCGATGATCACGGCGAGAATGATGCCGAACCCGAGCGCGATCTTGCCGAGATCGTCATAGATGCCGCGGAACAGGGCCCGGGGCGAGCGCGACAGCAGGAGAACGCCGACGGTGCGGTCACCCAGCTTGATCGGGCGGGCGTAATGCACGCGGATTGCCGAGGCCCGGCTGAAGACTTCGAAGGCATAGCGCGGCACATAGTCTCCGCGGCGCCGCAGGACCGATTGCGAATGCCCGCCGATGGCCGACTGGACCTCCGGCAGGAAGGCATAGCTCTGGCCCTGGAGCGGCCCGTCCGAGAGTATCGTTCCCCTGGCATCGAGGATCAATGCGCTCGCCAGCGTGGTGCGCCGGCTCTGCTCGATCAGCGGCGCGATCACCCGGGCCGCCACCAGCGCCTCGGCATCCGGCGCCTGCGATGATGCAACGGGCTGCGGGCGCTGGGAGAGGATCGGCATCGTATTGAGATCGATCGTCAGCTGCTCCGGCGTGAAATAGGGCTCGGCCGCCGGATCGTCCCGCCGGTAGGAGTCGCTCGGATCGTTCTCGGCCGGCGGCGGCACCGGCGGCGGTTTCGGGCCGGGCCAGGCAAGATCGAATGCCGCGTCGTAGACGGCGGACTGGGCGATCAGCTCCGCCTCGGTCTGGCGCACCAGGACATTCTCATAGACCCTGAGGAAGATGGCGCCGAGGCCCGGCATCAGGGCGGTGAACAGCAGCACGCCGATCAGGATCGAACGCAGGCGCAGCGCCGGCCAGTGCGCCTTGATGGCGTCCTTCAGCCGGCTGAACAGGATCACGCCGCCTTGCCCGCACAGGCGCCGATGCGATAGCCGATGCCCGCCCGGGTCTCGATCACGTCTTCGGCCCCCACGACAGCGAACTTCTGGCGGATATGGCGGATATGGCTGTCGATGGTGCGGTCGGTGATGGCAAAGCCCGGCCCGTGCAGGCGATCGATGATCTCGTCGCGGGAAAAGACCTTGGACGGCGTCGCGGCAAGGATCTGCAGGAGCTGGAACTCCTTGGCGGTGAGGCCCACCGATTCCCCGGCCCATTGCGTCTGCCAGCCCTCGGGATCGAGGTGGAGCAGGCCGCGCGCCAGCACCGATGCGGGCGCGGACTGGGCCGGCCTGGCTCCCACCCGCTTGAGGATGGCACCGACCCGCGCCACCACCTCGCGCGGCGAGAAGGGCTTCACCACATAGTCGTCGGCGCCCATTTCCAGGCCGAGCACCCGGTCGATCTCGTCGTCCCGGGAAGACAGGAACAGCACCGGCAGCTCGCTCTGCGCCCGGAGCCGGCGGCAGACTTCGAGGCCGTCCATGCGCGGCATGTTGATGTCGAGGATGGCAAGGTCCGGCTTGAGGGACAGGGCTTTCGCCAGCCCCTCCTCGCCGTCTCCGGCCTGATGCGTGGCCATGCCGGCCTTGGCAAGGGCGAAAGCCAGCAATTCGCGGATATGCGGATCGTCATCGACGATGAGAATGGTGCGGGACATGAGCGATGAATGTCATTTCAGGGAGAAGGTGTCAAAGCGGGGTTCGGCGGCATTGGATCGGGCAGCGGTCCCGCCTGCCGCAACCGCCAGGCGCCGGCCAGTGTCCATCGGCGCCAATCGACCTGCTGGGCCTCGAGCCTGCCCCTGCCAAACCCGTCAGGAAGAGCAGGCCGGCAAGCGGGCTGGGTTCGACGATCAGGGCGAAGCCCGCGAGGCTGGCACCGATCACAGCGAGGCGGCTGGCCCGGTTGCGGCGCATCAGGCTGTCGCAGGCCAGCAACGCTCCGAGCCAGGCGAAAGCCAGGAAGCCGATGATGCTGCCCGCCTGCGGCAGGGCTTGTCCGGCCGAGAGCGTGAAATCGGCGAGGACGGCCAGCACGATGATGGCCAGGACCTTGAAAACGAAGCTCAGTCGAAGCGGCGAGCGGTTGCGGGCCGGCAGGGTCCGGCCCGGCGAAGCGGAAGCGATCGGCATGGGTTCCTCCATGGCCGCCATTCCTGCCGTGCCGATGTTCAGCCGTGATACAACACTGATGGCGGCGTGATGGGCACCTCGTGCAGAAATGGTGCAAGGACCCGCTGCACCCTTTCTGCACTTACGCGGGCACATGCCCCGCCACGGCCTTGGCGACGGCGGCAAGGGCGGCATTGCGGCGGTCGGCCGCCGCGGTCGTACCAGTCAGATAGGCGGCGATGAGAAGGGGTGGACGGCCGGGCGGCCAGGCGACAGCGACATCATTGGTCGAACCGCGCTCGCCGGTTCCCGTCTTGTCGCCGAAGGCCCATTCCGCGGGCAGTCCGGCGCGCAGGCGGGTATCGCCGGTTCTGCTGGCCTTCAGCCAGGCCGTAAGCCGGCTGCGCGAGGATGGTGACAGTGCCTCTCCAACCAGCAGGCGCTGGAGGTCCGCCAGCATCGCGGCGGGGCTGGTGGTATCGCGCGGATCTCCCGGCAGAGATTCATTGAGCTCCACCTCCCAACGGTCGAGACGACTGACCAAGTCGCCGATCGAACGCAGATAGCGGGTCAATCCAGCCGGCCCGTCCACGACTTCCAGCAGGAGATTGCCGGCCAGATTGTCGCTCACGGTGATCGCCGCCGCGCAAAGCTCCGCCAAGGTCAGACGGCCGCCGGCATGCCTGGCCGTTATCGGCGAATTAGGCAGCAGCCTGGCAGCCTCGATCGGGACCTGGCGGGACAGTCGCTCGCGCCCCTGGTCGACCCGGGCGAGCACCGCGGCGGCAACCAGCAGCTTGAAGGTGCTGCAGAGCGGGAAAAGCTCGTCCGGTCGATAAGCCAGCCTCACCCCCGATTTGAGGTCGAGCGCGGCAACGCCCAGGCGTCCGCCAACCCCGCCCTCGATCCGTCTGATTGCCCCTGCGAAATCCGTCGAGGTACGCGATTCGGCCGCAGGAAACGCGACGCTGAAAGGCAGCAGGAACAGGGCTGCACCCGCTCCAACCATGAAATTCCGTCTGGTCATGCAAACTCCTTACACCGTTCGATGTCAGGATGGCTGCAGTTTGAGCAGGGGACAAACGATGATAAATCGCCTCAGACTTGAAAAAAATTCGGGGGTCCATGATCCGTTCGCATCTGCCTCTCAATGCCTTGCGCGCCTTCGAAGCGGCCGCGCGCCATCTCAGCTTTACCGGCGCCGGGCTCGAATTACGGGTGACCCAGACCGCCGTAAGCCATCAGGTGAAGAATCTGGAGGAGATCCTGGGCGTACGCCTGTTCCGCCGCCTGCCGCGCGGCCTTGCGCTCACCGAGGAGGGCCAGGCTCTCGTCCCCGTCCTGAACGAGGCTTTCGGGCGCATCGGCGCCACGCTCGATCGGTTCGAGAAGGGTCATTTCCGCGATGTGGTGACGGTCGGCGTGGTCGGGACCTTCGCCGCCGGCTGGCTGTTGCCGCGCCTGCGCTCCTTCGGCGAGGCGCACCCTTTCATCGACCTGCGCATCCTGACCAACAACAACCGGATCAATCTGGCGGGCGATGGCCTCGACTATGCCATCCGCTTCGGCGACGGTCTGTGGCACGGCACCGAGGCGACGCTGCTCATGCCCGCTCCGCTCTCGCCTGTCTGCGCGCCGGCGGCGGCCGGACGGCTGCGCCAGCCGGCGGATCTCGCCGGTGAAGTGCTGCTGCGATCCTATCGCGAGGATGAATGGCCGTTATGGTTCGCCGCGGCGGGGGCGAGCGGCCCTTCCACCCATGCCGTCGTCTTCGATTCCTCGGTCACCATGGCCGAGGCGATCGCACAGGGCATCGGCGTCGGCCTGGTGCCGACGGCGATGTTCTCGAGCGCCCTGGCGAGCGGCCGCCTGGTGCGCCCCTTCGAAATCGAGGTTCACGCCGGTTCGTACTGGCTCACGCACCTCAAATCGCGCCAGCCCTCGCCCGCCATGCTGGCGTTCCGAGCCTGGCTGCTAGCAGGCTGCCAGACTGAGACAGCGTTGCCGGCGTGACATCGAAGCGCCGCCGGCGCTACAAGCCCCTGCAGCTTACGCCAAGGCGTCGCGGATCGCCCGGACGGCGGCCAGGCTGGCACGCGTTCGCGCTGCGTGCAGGAATTCCGGCCAGCTCGAGAGCACCACGGCCGCGAATTGGCCGACCGGATCGATATAGATCAGCTGCCCGAACACGCCGCGCGCCATATAGGCGCCGCGCTCGACATCCTCGATCCAGAACTGGTTGCGGTAGGCGCCCCGAGGAAGAATATCGCGATAGACGCCCTGGAAGAGATCGGGCCGGGCAGCGAACCGCGTATCTTCCAACCAGGAGGACGGAAGAAGGCGCCGGCCCCCGATCTGTCCGCCGCCGAGATGCAGCAGGGCGAAGCGGGCATAGTCCCGCAAGGTTGCGTTGAAGCCGCCATCCGCCAGGCCATAGCCCGCGATATCGACGGTGAAATAGGCATCCTCCTCGGCACCCATCGGCGCCCAGAGTTCGCGGCTCACCAGTTCGGGAAGCTTGAGCCCCGAGGCGCTCTGGAGCACGAAGGCCAGCACGTCGGTCTCGACGGAGCGGTAGTTGAAAATGGCGCCATGGGCGCTTTGGCTCGCCTGCAGCTGCAGGATCAGCTCAAAGACATGGGCCGGCCAGCTCGGGTCCTTGCGGGCCTTCCAGCCCGAGGCTACGTCCATCTTGGCGATATGCGAATCGGGCGCGGTATAGGTT
Source organism: Labrys sp. LIt4 (assembly GCF_017813775.1). Classification (NCBI taxonomy): domain Bacteria; kingdom Pseudomonadati; phylum Pseudomonadota; class Alphaproteobacteria; order Hyphomicrobiales; family Xanthobacteraceae; genus Labrys; species Labrys sp. LIt4. Next base: position 256,277 of record NZ_JAGIPY010000007.1, on the reverse strand, counting down.
TCGTCGAACACCACGCCGGTCGTCATGTCCAGCACCTGCTGCACGGTGGCGCCGCGATAGGCTGTGGCCTCCAGCTCCGGCAGATAATAGGTGACCGGCGCGGCCGGATCGACCAGGCCCCGCCCGATCAGGATCCCGGCCACCGTACCCACCACGGATTTGGCGACCGATTGGGACAGATGCGGCGTATGCGTGGTCATGCCGTTGAAATAGCGCTCGGTCACGACCTTGCCGCGATGCAAGACCAGGAAACCGTCGGCGTAATTCGCCTCGAAGAAGCTCCCGACGGTCGCCGGCTGGCCCTCGCTCTCGAAGGCAACCCCGTCTATGTCCTGTAGCGCAACCGGCAGCGGCGTCGCCGGCCCCGGTCCGCGCCAGACCTGCGCCGTCGGCACCAGCTCCCGCACATGCTGGAAAGACCAGCGGTTCCACGGCGCACGATCCCAGTCCTCGCGCGGGATGGAGGCGGCGCCGAGAAAGGTCGGCTCTTGGTGCTCCGGCGGACGGCTGTCATACATACTTTGCGTCTTCCTTCGGCTGTCGGCAGGATGAACCAACGGAACGATGCGATCTATTCGATCGCCCGTCCTATTCGATGACCCTTGCCTCCTCGGGCAACATGATAGGGAAACCATCGCGGATGGGATAGGCCAGCTTGGCGGCACGCGAGATCAGTTCCTGCTTCTCCGCATCATACTCCAGCGTCGTCTTGGTGAGAGGGCACACCAGCAATTCCAGCAGCTTGGGATCGGTCAGCGGCGGCGGGCGATGCGGCGGCGGCGTGGGCATCGGCACTCATCCTCACTGCAGCGGCGTATCGGAGCCGTCGCCGCTCTTGGCCAATTCGATCTGCGTGATGGCGACCAGGATCTCTGCGCGCTCGCGCAGGCACGAGGCCTCGAGCAGCGCCTGTTTCTCGCGCCGCCCGAACGGGCTCATCATCGACAGCGCGTTGACCAGCGCCTCGTTCGATGCCTCGTGGATATCGTTCCAGTCGACCTGGAAGCGATTGACGGCAAGATAGGCGCGCAACGTATCGATCAGGCTCTTGCGGTCGACCTCCTCCTCCCCCGCACGCGGGGTGAAGTCGATGGCGAAGGGCTCGGCCGTGATACGGCACTGGCGGTAGGCCGTGGTAACGGTTTCTTCCGCCAGCACCTTGAAACGCGAAATTCCCGTGAGCTGGATGAGGTAGCGCCCGTCATTCGTTTCGGCGAATTGAGTGAGACGCCCGACGCAGCCGACCTGGAACAGGCGCGGCATCGTCTCGTTTTCTTCGTCTTCGGGCTGAATCATGCCGATCAGGCGCGGCCCCTTCAGCACGTCGTCGATCATGGCCAGATAACGCGGTTCGAAGATGTTCAGCGGCAGCTGGCCCCGCGGCAGCAGCAGGGCGCCGGCCAGAGGGAATACCGGAATGACAGGAGGCAGATCGGCCTCCGTCTTGAACAAGGGATGCATCGGCTGCCATTCCTCAAACGGGCCTGGAGACTGTCATGGCCCAAGGACGGGGCATGACAGTTTTTTTAAGGTCGAGACCGCGACCTTCAGGCGATATCTTACGGCCTGCTGGCGGGCTGCGTCACTATTTATGAGAACAGGATCGACGACAACCTGCGGCGGCCATAGATGGTGTTCTCATCCATCGGGCCCCAGGCCTCGAAGAACTGCACGAGCTGTTTGCGTGCACCGTCGTCGTTCCATTTGCGGTCGCGCCGGGCGATGTCGAGGAGTTGGTCGACCGCTTCCTCGCGCCGATTGGCGGCCGCCAAAGCGAGAGCGTAGTCGAACTTGGCCTGAAAGTTCTTCGGCTCGGCCTCCACCTGGCGCGCCAGCGCCTGCAGGTCGCCGACGTCATTGGCCTGTTCGGCCAATTCAAGTGCGGCACGGGCGCTGGCGATGACGGGATCGTTCTCCTTGCCCTTCGGCGTGAGCGAGAGCGTGGCCTTGGCCTGTTCCAGTTCCCCGGCGGCGAGTGCACAGCGCGCCAGGCCGGCGATCGCCTTCAGGTTTTCGGCGTCCTGCTCGAATATCTGCGCGAAGAGTTGAGCCGCCGCCGCGCCGTCGCCCTCATTCAGCAAGGCTTCGGCCTCGGCCAGCAAGGCCTCGGTGTCCGGGTCGCCGCCGGGGCCGGCGATTCTGCTGATGAATTCCTTGATCTGGCTTTCGGGAATGGCCCCCATGAAACCGTCAACAGGCTGGCCCTTGGAGAAGGCGAAGACGGCGGGAATCGACTGCACCCCCAATTGCCCGGCAATCTGCGGGTGCTTGTCGATATCCATCTTCACCAGCTTGACTTTGCCCTTGGCCGCCAGCACCGCCTTTTCGAGCATCGGCCCCAATTGCTTGCAGGGGCCGCACCATTCGGCCCAGAAGTCGACCAGCACCGGCTGCTTCATCGATTCCTGAATCACGTCGGCCATAAAGGTCTGCGTGGTGGTATCCTTGATCAGACCGTTGGCTCCGGCAGCGTCGTTGCTCATCATTCCTACCCGCTAGAAAACTCCGTCCGCGGTTAGATGGGGGTAAATTGCCACGAAGGCAACTGCCACGCATGCGGCGTTGTACGAAACAATAGATTTCGTCTTGCTTGTTACAGGAATGGAACGAATGGAACTCCATACCTATTTTTCGCCGATGCGCCTCAAAAGAGGTAACAGTGGTAGTCGACCAACAGCAGAATCGCCTTCCGGCATGATGAAGAGCATCGAAGTCCGCCTTGTACAGAAAGAAAACCACTTGCCTATACACCGGCGATCAGTGCCATCTTTCTAAAGATTGAAGTTTATTCATCGTATTCCGGAACTTCACTCAAATCACGGCGAATTCACGCCTTCCTCAATATAACTGGCATGCACGAACCGGGAAGGCTGAAAATCGCCTTACGCCTCAATATGATACCTTTTTGGGCTGCCGGTAGGGAAGGTTCCTTTCGGATTAATCCCAAAAGACTTTCGCGAATAGTCGTTTCTGTGAGATAAAAGCCACATCGCGATAATCAATATTCAGGCGTCCCATTATTCGTGAATCGTTTTACTTTTCGGTCGCCGCCCTGAAGAAATTCGTGGTGCCCGGTGAAAGTGGTTGCGCTCGACAACAGGCCGTTCAGGTCGGCAGCGCGGAACTGTCACGCAAGTGTAACGGCCCACACCCTAATGACGTATTGGGGTGGAAGCCCAACCGACAAGAAGACTTATAGAGGAAGTAACGCCAGAACTTTCAAAGAGGCCAATCATGAGTCACCACGTCACCTGCAATGACATGCTGGATTGTCATGATAACAGACAAACAGAACCGAGCGCCCTAGCTACTACAGATCGTAAAGTGGTCCTGCTGATCGAGAGCCGCCCCCTGCTGGGCGAGATCTTTTCGCATGCTCTCAAGGAAGCCGCTGACGATATCGACGTGCGTATTATGGGCGCTCCCGGAGAAGGCGGCGCTCAAGCCTCCCTCGCCATACTCAGCCTGGTGCAGCGCAGCACCGATCCGCTCTTCGTCGCCTTCGTCATTCAGCAATTACAAGCCCGTATCGGTAAGCTGCCTTTGCTGGTGGTCACCGACAACAGCGATCCTCCGATCGGTCGATTGATGGAGGAAGCCGGCGTCCACAGCTGGATCACGGCCTCGATGGGCTTCAATGCCATGGTGAGTGCGATCCGGCGGAGCCTGTCGCTTCCAGTGTGCGAGGAAACGGCTACTCAGCCCGTCTCCTATGCGAGCGCCACCGCCCTGTTCACAGAACCGCCCTTGAGCGCGCCCAAGCCGCAGCCCGAGCGCCACTTGCGTTCCGATATCCATCTCAATCTCACCGACCGCGAGATGGACGTCCTGAGCCTGCTCCAGAAGGGTAAGCAGAACAAGATCATCGCGCATGCCCTCAACATTTCCGAGAGCACGGCAAAGGTCCATATCCGCAACATCATGCGCAAATTCCACCTGCGCAATCGGACCGAAGTCGCCCTGATGTGCGGCAGCCAGATGCGTTCGCCCGGCGCCACCATGATGATCGGCCCCGATTGCGAAGACAGCCAGATGGCCGTTGCTGCCGTCGCCTATTGACGACCACGACAGAAGACGTCCGATGGACCGGGCTGGATGTGTTGGGGAACTCTGATCCAGCCGTTCCACACCTCGAATATTCTCCCTCTCGAATGATCCGGGGCCTTTGAGCTGCATGGCACGCGCCAGCGTCGTCGCGCGGCACTATTTGGCATGCCCAAATGAATTTTTAGTATAACACTCCTGAATTAATACCCCTTTGTACTAATTCCAATAGACAAGTTTCTCTACACTCAAAAACTAATAAGATTAAAACTGTAATCATCGCGATCTTAAAGAAAAACTTCTGCTGATTACAGCCTTAAGCACCTCACAAGACAGACTGAGTGGAGAGACAATTATGAAATCGCTTCTCATCGCATCCGCCCTGATCCTGAGCGTCTCCAGCGCCGCGATGGCCTTCAGCGTTGGCAGTGGCAACGGCAACGGCAATGGCAATGTCGGCTTCGGCAACGGCAACGGCAACGGCAACGCCAATACCGGCGCCTTCAATGGCAACGGCAACGGCAATGGAAACTGGGGCGCCCTCAACGGCAACGGCAACGGCAACGGCAATGCCGGCGCCGTCAACGGGAATGGCAACGGCAACGGCAATGCCGGCATCGGCAACGGCAATGCCAACGGCAACGGCAATCTCGGCCTCGGCAACGGCAATGCCAACGGCAACCACAACTTCGGCTTCGGCAACGGCAACCTGAACGGCAATGCCAACTATGGCATCGGCAACGGCAACCTGAACGGCAACCACAACTGGGGCGCCTTCAGCGGCAATGGCAACGGCAACGGCAACCAGTAAGCCTTGCTCGCACTCAGGGAGCTGGCCTGCCTTCCCTCCCGGCGGCCGGTCAGCTCCCGCCTCCCCTGGCGTCCAGCGTTCGCCGCTCGAGCTCTGAAATCTGGATGCGCTGCTTCTCTTCTCTCCCTGCTCCGGCGTAGCGTCCTGCGGACGGCCGACGGAAGAGGATCCCGCATCCAGGCCCTTCCGACCGAGCCTCGGCCGTTCGATCCGACAGACGAACCGCCCCGAATGCTCCGAGCGTGCAGGTCCAGTCACAGTGCATCATGGACGGGCCGCGGCAGCGACAGACCGCACCGCCCGATCATCGAACACGCCTCCAGGCCTTCGGCCAGGCTGTTTTTCGAGTCGCAAGAAAGGACAGTATCATGCGCACCCTCCTCACGCGGCTGCTGCTGAGTGCGGCACTGGTCTGCACCCCGGTCCTCAGCGCCTATGCGGGATTCGGCAATGGCAACGGCAACGGGAATGGCAACACCGGAACCGGCAATGGCAACGGCAATGGCAACGGCAATTCCGGCACCAACAACGGCAACGGCAACGGCAACAACAACACCGGAACCGGCAACGGCAACATGAACGGCAACGGCAACACCGGAACCGGCAACGGCAACATGAACGGCAACGGCAACACCGGAACCGGCAATGGCAACATGAACGGCAACGGCAACACCGGAACCGACAATGGCAACATGAACGGCAACGGCAACACCGGAACCGGCAACGGCAATATGAATGGCAATTTCAACACCGGTACGCTGAACGGCAATTACAACGGCAACGGCAACACCGGGACCGACAATGGCAACATGAACGGCAACGGCAATTACGGCATCGGCGGGCCGGACGATCCGGCACCGGGTGGCGTGACCGTCACCGTAACCAGCGCGACCGCCAGGAATGCGAACACGCCGTCCAGTTGCAACCTCCTGAACCACGGCTGCACCTCACGGTAAGCCGGCGGACGAGAAGCGGCGCGCCTTCGCTCGGCCGAAGACGCACCGAACATCCCCCCAAGGTGCATGCTTTGCCCGGCCGCGCCCCGGCTTCGGCTCCGTGAAACAAAACATCACGGAGCAAGGGCCTGCCCTGTGCCCATGTGCCTTCCGGCCTCTCGAGGGATCCGACGACCACGATGGGAAGGCAATGCCTTTCCCGAACCCAGTCCAGGAAAGGTAGAACCATGAGAATCACCATCTTCCATGCGGCCCTGTACGCCGCGCTCGCCTGCACCTCGATCTCCGCGGCTCATGCCGGCTTCGGCAACGGCAACGGCAATGGCAACGGCAATGTTGGCGTCGGTAACGGCAACGGCAACGGCAACATGAACTCCGGCATCGGCAACGGCAACGGCAACGGCAACGGCAATTGGGGCGGCTTCAACGGCAATACCAACGGCAATGCCAATAGCGGCCTCGCCAATGGCAACGGCAATGGCAACGGCAATTACGGGCTCGGCAGCGGCAATTTCAACGGCAATGCCAACACCGGCACCTTGAACGGCAACGCCAACGGCAATGGCCCGCCGGACGCCAACGGCAACATCGGCTACGGCAATGGCGGCACCGGCAATATCGGCGCCTTCAACGGCCGCGGAAACTCCAGTTCCACCAGCGGTAACAACAACATCGGTGCCGCGAACGGCAATTACAACGGCGGCATGTTCAACGGCAACGGGAACATCGGATCGTTCAACGGCAACGGAAACGGACGCCCATAGGAGGCTGCCGAGGCAGCTTCGGCCGGATCGATCGGAGAGGTCGGTCCGGCCTTTATGGTTTATACCGATCCACCGTCCTTGATCACAGGAATGCAACCATGATCGCAGACCTCGATATCGGTTGCCGGCAGCCCCTTCCCAGCCCGCAGATTCCGGCGCTTTTCCGTTGCCATGTCCCAGGCCGGCAGCACGGAGCGGCGCAAATCGAGATACTGCGGAAAGATGATGTTATCCTCGCTCAATACAGCGTTGGACGAGGAAACAACAACGGCAACGGCAATACCGGCAACTTTAATGGAAACTTCAATCAAGGAAACAATAACGGCAATTTCAATTCTGGTAACGGAAACGGAAACTGCTTCACAAATGACAACAATGGAAACCATAACGAGATGACGTATAGCTGGGACTACGAGCGCCTAATGAAAGAACTTCAGCGTTGCGGCATTACTCGCCGTCAGCTTCCTTAGCGATAAAATATTGTATTCATTGCGAAAATCCTATTTGTAGCGTAGCCTCCTGTACACCTCATAGACTTTCCAAAAGTTTGTGAGCGTATTTGTGTTTGGGGGAACGCATATGAAATCGCTTGCAAAGGGTATTGTCTATTTCTTCACCGTCGCCATTTTCCTTGCCGCTGCGTCGCTGGCTCAGGCGCAGAACGGGACAGGCAACGGCAATAATTCGGGCGACGGATCGGGCAACGGCAATGGCAACGGCAACATTACCGGCAATGTCGGCGGTGCCACTCTGAATCATCGCGATCGACGTCAGGCCCCTGCCGCGTTTGCGCCCGGCCTTGCGGCCGCGGGCATCGAAGCCTGTCTCGGCAGCGTCAGCGTCGGCGGCTCGGGTGCCGGCTTCGGCTTCAGCTTCGGCACCACCAAACTCGACCAGGGCTGCAACATCCGCCTCTTCGCCCGCACTCTTCAGGCCATGGGCTATCGCAGGGCCGCCACCCAGATGCTGTGCTATGACGCCGATGTCGCCGGCGCCCTGGCTACAGAAGGCATTCGCTGCCAGGTCGGTCCCAGAGCCGTGCCATCGGCCGGCGTAGCCGGCGTGCAGCAGCCGGCCCAGCGCTATGCCCGCGGGGCCACGACGTCACCCGCCGCCTATGCGCCTCGCCGCAAATGCATGAGATACGATATTTTCCGCGGCTGCCTCGACTGAACGGGATCATGCCCGTCGGCGGTTCGACGGGCTTTCGGGAACATACCGGCATGGGATGCCGGGATTTCGAGTCAGAGAAAGTGCGATTTCCCTGAAGCGCACTTTCTCTTCAACTCCTTTATCGCGTTTTCCTCATCGGAAAAGCGATCGGCTTTTCTGGAAAACGCGCCAGGCGGTGGAACCATGCCAGCCTCAGGCATCCGCCTGCTGCGGCTGCGAGACGGCAAGGATCTTGGGCTCGTGCCCGGTGGCACGCAGGAAAGCAATGAGGTCTTCACGGGCGATCGTGGTGGTCTGCGTATTCACCAGCGGATGATGGTTGAGCTTGTCGTTCTCGAGCAGCGCCTGGTCGAGCACCACGGTCACCTGCGCCTCGGTGTCGTTGATGGCGCCGAAGGGCGTGACGGCACCGGGCAACACGCCCCAGACCTGCGTCAGCAGCTCGGCCGAGCCGAAGGATACCTTGCCCTGGGCGCCGATGATCTCGTGGATGCGCTTGAGGTCGACGCTGGCATCCTCTTCCAGCACCACCAGGAACAACCTGCCCTTCCGATCCTTCAGGAAGAGATTCTTGGTGTGGCCGCCCGCGATCTGCCCGCGCAGCGCCTTCGAATCCTCCACCGTGAAGAGGGGCGGATGTTCGACGGTCGTCACGGTGATGCCGAGCTTGGCGAAGAAAGCGAACAGGTCGTCAGGCGTGGCCGGCATGGTTCGAGGTCTCCTGGAAAGGGCCCCTGACTAGAACGGCGGGCCGGCTGGCGCAAGACTGCCCAGCCAAAGTAAAAGGGCCCCGCCACGCGGAGCCCTGAAAATTGGAACGGCAGCGAAACTCCGGTCAGAACTTGTAGTTTACGCCGGCACGCACCGTATGCACGGAGACGTCCGCCTTGGCGGTAACCTGGGCGATCTCGCTGTTCGCCTTGATCGTCTCGGCCTTGCCGAGATCCACATAGAGATATTCGGCCCGGACAGTCCAGTTCTGCGTCAGCGCATATTCGGCGCCGGCACCCAAGGCCCAGCCGAACTTGGTCTCCGAACCGGACAGGCTGGTGCCGGCCGTGCTGACCTTCGACTTCACCCGGCCATAGGCGAGGCCGCCGGTGCCATAGACCAGGACGTTGTCGAAGGCATAGCCGGCGCGCAGGCGGGCCGTGCCGAACCAGTCGAGCTCCGTCTTCACGGTGACGGGAATGTTCTGGTTGCCGATGAAGGTCTTCTTGGAATCGAGGCCGGCATATTGCAGGTCGGCTTCGGCACCGACCACCCAATGCGGATCGAGCTGGTAATTGTAGCCGATCTGGCCGCCACCGACGAAGCCATTGGCGGTATCCTTCACGCGGGCGATGCCGCCGTTCAAGCCGAAGCCGAGAGCATTCTCCAGTTCCTCCCCTCGGGCGGTCGGAACCGCCTTCAGGTCCGTGTCGAGATTGCCGCGGCCATAGCCCGCGCTGAGACCGGCATAGAAGCCCGTCCAGGTGAAGGACGGCACGATCTCCGGCGCGACCGGCTCGACGGGCGGCGGCGCCAGATCGGCGGCGAATGCCGCTGCCGGCGCAAGAATGACGACGCCTGCAAGCAGAGCATTCCTTAGAATTTGCATTTTAATACCCCAGCACTTGGCACTTGTTACGCTCGAACGCCTGATAGCACCGCCTTTACATGAAATCCTATGACATAAATGCAACACCCGGCTTTTTATTGAGCAATCCATAACAGATATACTTAACAATCATGGTTAACGACACAAACGCCGCTTTTAGATTACGTAGAGTAATTTAGGATCAAATGCCGATGCCCCTGAGCGCCGCGCCCGCCCCGCGAACATCGGCGTTCCCCTCGCGGCCAAAATCGCGTAAAGGAGCGCCGTCGCAGAGACCTTGACCCTCTGATGGACGGAAGGATGCCATGTTGAATTCGCTCGACCTGCCGCGCCGGCCGCAGGATACCCGTGTCGTTGTTGCCATGTCGGGCGGCGTCGACTCTTCCGTTTGTGCCGCTCTTCTGAAGGAGCAGGGCTATGACGTGATCGGGGTGACGCTTCAGCTCTATGACCATGGCGCCGCGATCCACCGCAAGGGCGCCTGCTGCGCCGGCCAGGACATTCATGACGCGCGCGAGGTCGCCGACCGCATCGGCATTCCGCACTACGTGCTCGACTATGAAAGCCGCTTCAAGGAAGCGGTGATCGACCGTTTCGCCGATTCCTACGTGGCCGGCGAAACGCCGATCCCCTGTGTCGAGTGCAACCAGCGCGTCAAGTTCCGCGACCTGCTCGGCACGGCGCGCGATCTCGGCGCCGACGTGCTGGCCACCGGCCATTATGTTGCGAGCCGGGCAGTGCCCGGCGGGCGCGGCCTGTTCCGTCCGCGCGATGCCGAGCGCGACCAGAGCTATTTCATGTTCGCCACCACCAGGGAGCAGCTCGACATCCTGCGCTTCCCGCTCGGCGAGATGACAAAGCCGGAAACGCGCCAGGCTGCCGAGCGCTTCGGGCTGTCCGTGGCGGCCAAGCCCGACAGCCAGGACATCTGCTTCGTGCCCTCCGGCCGCTATGCCCAGGTCATCGAGAAGCTCAAGCCGGGCGCCGCCGTTCCGGGCGAGATCGTGCATCTGGACGGCCGCGTGCTTGGCCAGCACCAGGGCGTCATCCACTACACCATCGGCCAGCGCAAGGGGCTGGGCATCGCCACCGGCGAGCCGCTGCATGTCATCCGCCTCGATGCCGAGGCGGCGCGGGTGATCGTCGGCCCGCGCGAAGCGCTGGCGACGCGCCATGTCGCCCTGCGCGACGTCAACTGGATCGGCGACGGCGCGCTCGAGAACCTGCCTGCCGAGGGCCTGGAGATCGCCGTGCGCGTGCGTTCCACCCGAGCGCCCAAGCCGGCATTGCTGCATTTCGGCCCGGAAGGCCCGACGATCGAGCTCGCCGAGGCCGAGGACGGCGTTTCCCCCGGCCAGGCTGCCGTGTTCTACGATCACGCCGATGGCCAGGCCCGCGTGCTCGGCGGCGGCTTCATTCGCGGGGCACGGCCGCAGACCGTCTTCGCCTATGGTGGCCAGACAGCTGCGGCCTGATCCGGTCCTGCGCGCCAGGGGGCGCGTGCTTTCGGTCCTTGCATTGCGTCAAGCTCTGTCCGAAAAGGAGAACCCTCCTGTCGAGGGTTCGCGTCTGGGGAAAAATGCGATATCGGAAAAAATCGCATGCTTGCTCCAGATCTTTGTTTTGAAGCATTTTCCCAACCGAAAAGTCCGGCAACTTTTCTGGAAAATGCTACAGATTGCTGAAACGGCGTGGTGCGATGGCCAGAGACCTTGATCCCTACAAGCTGTCTTCCCCCCGGATCTTCTTCATCCGCATGCTGATCTTTCTGGTGCTGGCGGCCTGCGTCACCGCCGTGCTCTATCGCCAGCTCTATATCGCGTTCATGGCCAATCCCGGACTCAACGGCCTGATCATCTTCACCCTGCTGCTCGGCATCGTCTTCGGCTTCCGCCAGGTGATCCGCCTGCTGCCTGAGGTGCGCTGGGTCAATGCCTATCGCCTGCGCGACCCCGGCCTGGAGCTTCGGGACCAGCCGGTGATGCTGGCACCGATGGCGACATTGCTCGGCGACAAGGTCGGCCGGCGCTCGATCTCGCTCTCCACCCTGCGCTCCATTCTCGAATCGATCGGCATGCGCCTGGATGAGCAGCGCGAAGTCTCGCGCTATCTCACCGGACTGCTGGTCTTCCTCGGCCTGCTCGGCACCTTCTGGGGCCTGATCGAGACGGTGGGCTCGGTCGGCAACGTCATCAATTCCATGTCGGTGGGCGGCGGCGACGCCAGCACCGTGTTCGAAAGCCTGAAAAGCGGCCTCGCCGCCCCGCTCAAGGGCATGGGCGTGTCGTTCTCGTCCTCGCTGTTCGGCCTTGCCGGCTCGCTCATCCTCGGCTTCCTCGACCTGCAGGCCGGTCAAGCCCAGAACCGCTTCTATACCGAGCTCGAGGACTGGCTCGCCGCCACCGTCACCGACATCGAAGCCGAGGGCCTTGCCCGCGGCGGCTCCGACGGCGAAATGGCGGCCATCAAATCGGCGATCGAGCGCATGGCCGACGGCTCGCGCGAGGCCGGTTCCGGCCGCAACGCCACCGCCGCCATGGCCCAGCTCGCCGAAGGCATCCAGGGCCTGGTTCAGCATATGCGCTCCGAGCAGCAGATGATCCGCGACTGGGTCGAGAGCCAGGCCGAGCAGCAGCGCGATATCAAGAGCGTGCTGGAACGCCTGATGCAAGAGCGCGAGAAGAACTGATGGCGGGCTCGATATCGGCCAGGGCGTCAGCCTCCGCCATTCCCGGCCTCACGCTTGCAAAGGAGATTTGCGAGCGCAAGGGGAAGGGAAGCGGGGGGCTGGGACACTCATTCTTGGCCCCGGGATCCCCTTCCCTCGCCCCTGCGCAGCTCGCCGGGAATGACACGACACGAGCGGGGGCCGTCTAATGCCCGTTGGAAGACGCCGCCGCGGCGAGGGCATCAATTACTGGCCGGGCTTCGTCGACGCCCTGTCGACCCTGCTCCTGTCCATCATCATGATCCTGTCGATCTTCGTGCTCGGCCAGTTCTTCCTGTCCCAGGAAGTCACCGGCAAGGACGAGGCGCTCAACCGGCTCAATGCCCAGATCGCGGAATTGTCGCAGCTGCTGGCGCTGGAACGCACCACGGGGCGAAACGCCCAGGAACAGCTTTCGGTGCTCGCCAGCAGCCTCGACAAGGCCAACGCCGACAAGTCACGCTTGCAGGGCCTGCTGGACGAGGCCCAGAAAGATGCCGCGGCTGCCAGCGCCCAGGGCGGTCAGGTCGCGCAGATCCAGGGTGAGCTCGACAGCCAGAAACGCATTTCCGACCAGGCGATGGCCCAGGTCGAACTGCTCAATCAGCAGATCTCAGCCCTGCGCCGGCAGATCGCCGCGCTGGAACAGGCCCTGGACGCCTCCGAATCCAAGGACCGCGAGAGCCAGACCAAGATCGCCGATCTCGGCTCGCGCCTGAATGCGGCCCTGGCCCAGCGCGTGCAGGAGCTCTCCCGCTTCCGTTCCGACTTCTTCGGCCGCCTGCGCGAGGTGCTCGGCAACCGCCCCGACGTGCGTATCGTCGGCGACCGTTTCGTCTTCCAGTCGGAAGTATTCTTCCAGGCGGGACAAGCCACGCTGCAGCCCGAAGGCAAGGCCGAGATGGACAAGCTCGCCGCCGCCCTCCTCGAGCTGCAGGACAAGATTCCCGCCGACATCCCCTGGGTACTGCGCGTCGACGGCCATACCGACGATCGGCCGATCAACTCGCCGCAATTCCCGAGCAACTGGGAATTGTCGTCCAGCCGCGCCATCTCCGTGGTGCAATATCTGATGTCGAAGGGCATTCCCGCACAGCGCCTGGTCGCGGCCGGTTTTGCCGAGTTCCAGCCGATCGACACGGCCGGCACCGACGAGGCGCGCAAGAAGAATCGCCGCATCGAACTGAAGCTGACCGAACGATGAGCGCTGCTGCGGTTACCCTCCGGCTGGCGGAGGCGGCGGACGAGCCGGCCCTCAAATCGCTGTGGTGCGAGGCTTGGCAGGCCACCTACCCGGCCTTCGATTATGAAGCCCGCTGGCCGGGACAGTGGCGCCGATGGCACATGCTCGAAGCGGAGATCTTCGTGGCGCTGCGCGAGGATGCCACCGCCGAGACGATCGTCGGCATGCTGGTGCTGGCGCCGCAGGAGGACGATGCCTTGCTGCTGGAGCAGATCGCGCTGCCGCCGGCCGAGCAGGGCAGCGGCCTGGCGCATCTGCTCCTGCTGTTTGCCAAGCAGAAGGCCGGCTCGGTCCTGCGCCTCACCGTCAACACCTTCAATGAAAGGGCGATCCGCTTCTATGAGCGCGAGGCGTTCCAGCGCTGCGGCAGCGGCATCAATCCCGGCTCCGGCCTGCCGACCTTCGAGTATGAATGGCGGCGCTGATGGAGATCGACCCTCGTCATTTGTTACGCTCGCAAACAATTTTTGAAATCTTCGCGCCTAGGATTCAGGCATAATCGCACCAGAAAATCTCGGGGTTGTCGCATGAGTCGCAAATATTTCGGCACGGATGGCATTCGCGGCCGGGCCAACAGCGTGATTACGCCGGAACTGGCGATGAAGGTCGGCATGGCGGCCGGCCTCGCCTTCCAGCGCGGCGAACACCGCCATCGCGTGGTGATCGGCAAGGATACCCGCCTGTCGGGCTATATGATCGAGAATGCCCTGGTGGCGGGCTTCACCGCTGTCGGCGTCGACGTGATGCTGCTGGGCCCGATGCCCACCCCCGCCGTGGCGATGCTCACCAATTCGCTGCGCTGCGACATCGGTGTGATGATCTCGGCCTCGCACAATCCCTATGACGACAACGGCATCAAGCTGTTCGGCCCCGACGGCTTCAAGCTCTCCGACGAGACCGAACGCTCCATCGAGGCCCTGATCGACACCGATCTGTCGTCGCGGCTGGCCGGCTCGCGCGATCTCGGCCGGGCCCGCCGCATCGACGATGTGCGCGCCCGCTACATCGAGTTCGCCAAGCGCACTTTGCCGCGCCAGCTCCGCCTCGACGGCCTCAGGGTGGTGGTCGACTGCGCCAATGGTGCCGCCTACAAGGTCGCCCCGGAAGCATTGTGGGAGCTCGGTGCCGACGTCATTCCGATCGGCGTGGAACCCGATGGCTACAACATCAACAAGGATGTCGGTTCCACTGCCCCCGATGCCCTGTCACGCAAGGTCCGCGAACTGCGCGCCGATATCGGCATCGCCCTCGACGGCGATGCCGACCGCGTGGTGATCGTCGACGAAAAGGGCCATGTCATCGACGGCGACCAGCTGATGGCGGTGGTCGCCTCGGACTGGAAGGAAGAGGGCAAGCTCACCCAGCCCGGCATCGTCGCCACGGTGATGTCCAATCTCGGCCTGGAGCGCTATCTCGGCGGCCTCGGCCTGCAGCTCGAGCGCACGGCGGTGGGCGACCGCTACGTGCTCGAACGCATGCGGGCGCAGGGCTACAATGTCGGCGGCGAGCAGTCGGGCCACATCATCCTGTCCGACTTCGCCACCACCGGGGACGGCCTCGTCGCCGCCCTGCAGGTGCTGGCCGTGCTCAAGAAGGCCGATCGCCCGGTCAGCGAGGTCTGCCACCGCTTCGATCCGCTGCCGCAGATCCTCAAGAATGTACGCACGGGTGGCGGCAAGGTGTTGGACGATCCCAAGGTCGCCAAGGCGATCGAGGGCGCGCGCAAGCAGCTCGGCGATGGCGGGCGCCTCGTCATCCGTCCCTCCGGCACCGAGCCAGTGATCCGGGTCATGGCCGAGGGCGACGACCGCGTCAGCGTCGAGACCGCCGTGGACGAGGTGATCGAAGCCATCACCAAGGCGGCGTGAGTTGAGCGGCGGGTCTTCTGGCCCGCCCGCAGTCGCCGGGAAGGCAGCTCAGGAGGCTCGCCCCCGAAGCGCCATCAAGACCGTACCTGTTCTTCCTCGATCGGCAGGAAGAGGCTCGATAGCAGAGTGAGCCCGGCGATCACCATGAAGAGCAGCGACAGCGGCAGCCATTGCACGCCATAGGTCTTGACCAGCCAGACCCCGACGACCGGCGTCAGGCCGCTGAAGATGGCGCCGCTCAGCGACGAGCTCAGCGAAATGCCGGTATAACGCAGATGCACCGGGAAGGCGCGCGTCAGGAAAGGCGCCATCACGGCATAGTGGGCGGCAACGAAGAAGGTGCCGACCAGGATGCCGATGCGGATATTGCCGAGATCGCCCGTCACGATCAGCATCATCATCGGGATGGCGAAGACGAAGGCAGCCGCCGACATCGCCACCAAGAGGAAACGCTCGTTGAACCGGGTGGCGATCCAGGAACCGAACGGAAAGGCGATCAGCTCGAGCACGCCGACCCAGAAGATCACGTTCAGAATGTCGGATTTGGAAATGCCGAGCGACTCGGTGGTGAAAGTCGTCATCAGCGTGGTCAGAAAGTAGAAGCCGGCGACACCGAGCAGGCACAGGCCCATGCCGAGCAGGAGCGTATAGGCGCGCGTGCGAAAGATTTCCTTGGCCGGCACGATGTCGTCCTGCGGCATTTCCTCCAGCCGTTTGATCAGCTCCGGGCTCTCCTTGATGCCGGCGCGGATGACGAAGGCCACGATGATCAGCACGGCGCTGGCCAGGAAGGGAATGCGCCAGCCCCAGGCGAGGAAATCCTCGCGCGGCAGATCCGAGACCGTGCGAAAGGCGAGCGCCGCCAGCATCAGACCGATCGGGCTGCCATATTGCGGAGCCGAGGCCAGGAAGGTCTTCCACTTCGGCGGGGCATGCTCGGCGGCGATCAGCACCGCACCGCCCCATTCGCCACCGACCGCAACGCCCTGGATCAGGCGCAGCAGGATGAGCAGGATGGCGGCGCTGATGCCGATCGAACCGTAGCCCGGCAGGAGACCGATCAGCACAGTGGCTGCGCCCATCAGCAACAGCGTGATGATCAGCGAATTCTTGCGTCCGACCTTGTCGCCGAAATGGCCGAACAGCAGGGCACCGACCGGCCGGGCCACGAAGCCGATGGCGAAGGTGCCGAGCGAGGCGATGATGCCCATGAAACGGTCGTCGGACTTGAAGAAGACGTCGCCGAAGACCAGCGCCGCGGCCGTGCCATAGACGTAGAAATCGTACCATTCGATCATGGTGCCGACGAAGGCACCGAGGGCGGCACGGATCGGCTGGCGCTCGGATGCCTGTCCGGCGCCGGCTGTGACGGTCTGTGTCATGATGTTCCTTGTTTCGATTTCTAGAGCAAAGCGCGTTCAAGCGGAAACGCTGCATTGCTCTAACTCTTTGGTGCGATGCGTCCTTGCGGTTCTTGGCGATTCTGCCAAATCGCAAAACGCTCTGGATCAGCGCGACGGCCGGCCGGCGCGGAAGGCCGAGACGAAGCGCGGCGCGGCTTCCGACACCGCGCTGAGCGAATAGCCGCCCTCCTGTACGATCACGACGGGAAGGGGCAGCGCCCCCCAGACGGCGCCGATCGCCTCATAGGCAGCCGTGGTTACCGCCAGCTTGGACAGCGGGTCCTCGCGATGGGCGTCCCAGCCGGCGGACACCACCAGAGCCTGCGCCCCGAAAGCCGTCACGGCGGCGGCCAGCGCCCGGTTGGCCTCGATGAAGGCGCCGTCGCCGCTGCCCTCGGCCAAGGGCAGGTTGAGGTTGGCGCCCTCGCCCGGCCCCTCGCCGGTCTCATCGGCATAGCCGGAGTAATGGGGGTAGTAGCTCGATGGGTCCGTATGGGTCGAGCCGAAGAAGACGTCGCCGCGGCTGTAGAAGATCGCCTGCGTGCCGTCACCATGATGGGTGTCGAAGTCGATGACGGCCACGCGCTGATACCGGGTGCGCAGCCGCTCGGCGGCAATGGCGGCATTGTTGAAGAAGCAGAAGCCGGCGGCCCGATCGACATAGGCATGGTGCCCCGGCGGGCGACAAAGCGCGAAGCTGTCGAAGGCGCCGGCGATGAGGTCGTCGGCAGCCGCCACGGCGCTCTGGGCCGACAGATAGGCGGAGGAGAAGGTGTGCTCCGTCATCGCGTTGGACAGGCCGTTGATGTACCAGCCCGTCTGCCCGAGAATGCCCTTCGGGCGCGGGGCGGGACGCGGGCGAAAGGCCGCATCCGCGCCCTGATAGGGGCTGACGGCCGGCAGGACTTCGGGCCCGGCATTGGGCAGTTCCTGGAAGCGCCGATAGGCCGTTTCCAGAAAGTCGATGTAATGGCCGGCATGCACGGCCTCGATCGGCGCCCGGCCCGCATCCCTGGGCTCCTCGACCGTCAGGCCAAGCGTCGTGAGAGATCCGACCAGGGTTTGCGCGCGCTCGGGATTCTCCAAGGCGCTGCCGATTCGACCGTTGATCATGTACTGGGTCGGCCGATGGGCCATCTGCCTGTCGGAAAAGAATAATTTCATCGAGCAACACTCCGGGCAACAATGGGAGGCCCCAAAGCATCTTGCAGAAAAGCCGGCGGGCATTTGCGGTTGAGGAAATGCTTCAGGACAATAAGTCAGAGAAAAAGTGCGATTCGGATAAATCGCGCTCAGCCCCAGTGTTGCAGAAGCTGGCGAGAACGCCAGCCGTCCGGGTGCCGGTCCTGTGAATTGGACTGACGAAGGGATCCTGCCGGAATTGCCATGCGCTTTTCGCCGGATCTTCAACTTGCGGCCCTGGCGTGTTTAGCTGCCGGCGTCGCCGACAGCCGGAGAGCGATGATGGCTGAAGTTTTGCTGTTTCATCATGCCCAGGGTCTGACACCCGGCGTGCAGGCATTTGCCAAAACCTTACGGGCCGCCGGCCATGTCGTGCATGCGCCGGACCTTTTCGACGGGCGCATCTTCGCCAGCATCGAGGAAGGCCTGGCTCACATCAATGAGGTCGGCTTCGATGCCATGCGGGATCGGGCCGAGCATTGCGCCGACGGCCTGCTCCCGGGCCTGGTCTATGCCGGCTTCTCCTTCGGCGTGGTGCCGGCTCAGAAGCTCGCGCAGACCCGCCCGGGCGCGCGCGGCGCCCTCTTCTTCCATTCCTGCCTGCCGATCAGCGGCAAATGGGCCTTCGGTCCCTGGCCGCAGGGCGTTCCGGTGCAGATCCACGGCATGGACCGCGATCCCATCTTCGTCGGCGAGGGCGACATCGAGGCGGCGCGCGAAATCGTCGAGAAAGCCGAGGACGCGGAGTTGTTCCTCTATCCGGGGGATCAGCATTACTTCGCCGACAGCTCGCTGCCGTCCTTCGACGCGGATGCCACAAGGGCGCTCACCCGGCGCGTGCTCGAATTTCTCGGTCGCGTTGCAGCATGAAGTGATGCAGAGCAACCCCGGAATTGCATCGAAATTGAATGGACTCGTCCTGCGATCCCGGATCTGCACAGCATCGCCGGCGCGTCCCGAAGAGGACGCGCCTCGCCCCGCGCAGGTCAGGCCGCAGTGGGGCGCGTCAGCAGCTGCTCGCTTTGGGTGATGGCCTCGCCGACATTGGGACGGCCGCTGCCGCTGGCGATCAGATCCCGCAAGCTGCCCGTGATGTAGCTGTGCCAGCCGTCCGAACAGGCATCGTAGCACTCGTAGTCGGGCACGAGCCCCAAATGGGTGAAGGCAATCTCCGTCTGATCGCCCTTCCTCGCAATCTCGAAAATGATTTCGGTGCCCTTCCACTCGGAGCTGTCCCGGGTGAAGCTGAAATAATTGTCGAGGACGCGCCAGACGACCTTCCGGTCCGGGATCAATTCGCGCACCTGGATCTCGCAGCGATGAACATCCTCGTAGCTGTATCTGAATTTCTCGCCGACCCGGCTGGTTCCGCCCTCGATGTTCTCCGACCACCAGCCGCGTACATTGACGATGGCGGCGAAAGCCCGCGCCGGTGTCTGGTCGACCGTAAAGCTGGTGGTGTAACTGCGATCCGTCATGGCTGCCTCCTGTTGCCTGGTTCGATGACGGGATTGTAGGAAGGTCTGGCGGATCGCGTGAGTTACAAGCGTGGCGGGATTTGGAGCGCTCCAGCCCGTCCCCTTCGGCAAGGTGTGCCGGACCGTGCGGTCATCCGATTCTGGCTATCCCGCCGGGAATGGTGTACAACTCCAAAAATTGGAGCAAAGTCAGCGCATGAGACGCTGCCCTAATTGAGACACGCTCCAGGATCGGCGGATTGACCGAAGCTTTTGTGGCATCGTGCCTGCAGGCTGCGATTTTTCCAGGAAACTGCAATTCTTCTCCCGGCCCTGCCATGAGGCGCCGCGGGAGGGATAAGTCCGTGGCGGGCAGTCTGAAAGCTGCCAGCCTCCTTCAGCCCGACCGATCAGAACGTTTGATTGGCGCAAGACGGCACGATTCATCCTTGAGCCGGCGATGCGTTCGGCCCTTTTGTTTTTGGTATTTGGAGTTCGTATGCTGATACTCGTTCGTGAGAACAACATTGAACAGGCGCTCAAGGCCCTCAAGCGCAAATTGGCGCGCGAAGGCGTCCTTCGCGAGCTGAAGTTGCGCAGAGCTTATGAAAAGCCGTCCGAGCGCAAGGTGCGCGAGAAGGGGGAAGCCGTTCGCCGCGCCCGCAAGCTCGCTCGCAAGCAGGCTCAGCGCGAGGGCCTATTGCCTGCCCCCAAGCCCAAGGCCCAGTCGCGAGGACGGGGAGGGCCAGGGAGAAGCGGGCCTTCGACCACCACCAGGACGTGATTGTCGTGTCCGGCGCCGCGCAGATTGCCATATTTGTGATGCGGTGAGCACCTCCCGACACTTCCAGGACACAGAAAGCGTGATTGATGAAGCATGCGTTTGAGGTCGGCGATATCGTCACCTTTCATTCGTCCATCTCGAGGCACGACGAAGGCCCTTATCAGGTGACCCGGCAAATGCCCGCCGATGGCCCCGAGCCCGCCTACAGGCTGAAAGACATCTCGGATTCCCGCGAAAGGGTGGCTCGGGAGCACGAACTGCGTGCTTCCAGGCAAGGCGCGGGCCTAACGCCCGAGCCGCACCGGAGCGCTCTGAAACCCGCGCGGACCAGGCCGACGCGGCGGTCGACATGACGCATGCAGGAAGGGATGCAGATTCCCGGTGATCCCGCTGGAGCAAAGCGCGTTTAGACGGAAACGCTCATTGGCTTGCAGGGCTTCACCGAGTCCCCGAAAGAACAGGCGCCGGGCACCGATTCTGGTATAGGCAGGGCAGTGACCTCCCAATCCAGCATAGCCGAGGTGCCGGCCCGCAATCGCCTGGCATCGCCGTGATGTTCGGTCGGGCCGGCAGCTTCAGTACGATGATGGTAAACGTGACAGACCTATCCAACGTGATCCCGGCTCAAACCGGACGCAGCTGGCGCAGCACCAAGCACGCCGCCGAATATCTCCTGCTGCGCGGCCTGGTCGGTCTCCTGCATATCCTGCCGCTCGATTTCGGTTCCTGGGCCATGGGCTCCCTGTGGCGCCTGGTCGCCCCTCGGTTGCGCCGCCACGACCGGGCCTTGCGGCACCTGGCCGCCGCCTACCCGACAAAGAGTGCCGCCGAGATCGATACACTGGCACGCGCGATGTGGATGGATCTGGGTCGGACATTCGCCGAAAGCCTGATGGTGGATCGCATCGTCAAGGCCGGACGCGTGGAGGATGCCAGCGGACCGCTGATCGAGGCGGTGAAGGCCAGCGGCAAGGGCGTGGTATTCGTTTCGCTCCACACGGGCAATTGGGAACTCGTCGTCATCCCGACGGTGACGAACGGCATCAAGGTGGCCGGCGTTTACCAGCGCATGAAGAATCCGAAGGTCGACGACTACGTCGCTCTCGTGCGTCGCGACCGCTATCCACGCGGACTTTTCGTCAAGGGTGGCGATGTCGGCAAGAAGCTGCTGCGCATCGTGCGCGGCGGCGGCGCCATTGCGCTGCTCGCCGATCTGCGCGACCGCAACGGGCTCTCGGTGCCGTTTTTCGACCGGCCCGCCCCTTCGACCACCTTTCCGGCCCTGCTTGCCAGGGGAAGCGATGCGCTGCTGGTCGCAGCCCGCGTCATCCGCACCCATGGCGTGCGTTTTCGGATCGAAGCTGAGATCCTCGACATACCCCGCACCGACGACCGAAACGCCGATGTGGACGCGGCAACGCACCTCACTCACCAACTCTTCGAAAAATGGGTACGCGAACATCCCGAACAGTGGATGTGGGCCCATCGTCGGTGGGGTTGAGGCGTCCCGCGATCTGGGAAGCGGAAGCTCCTCTTGTTTCCGAGGCCGGAAGGGACATGATGATCTCCCTTTCGCCGCCCTGATTGCCATATAGTCGGGAGCCCGCCATGCCCAAGCTCGATCTCGCCACCATTCCCAGGCACAAGGGCTCCGGCTATCCGCCGCCCTTTGACGGGTCCTGCGCGGAACGGGTGCGGCAGCGCCTCGGCAATGCCGGCGGCCTCCAGGATTTCGGCATCAACCTCATGCAACTGCCGCCGGGCAACTGGTCGAGCCAGCGCCATTGGCACACCGCCGAGGACGAATTCGTCTATGTGCTGCAGGGCGAGTTGACGCTCGTCGAGGATGGCGGCGAGACGATCCTGCGGGCCGGCGATTGCGCCGCCTTTCCAAAGGGCACCGGCAACGGCCACCACATGATCAACAGATCCGGCGCCATGGCGGTCTATCTGGAAATCGGCTCCCGCTCTCCCGCCGACGTGATCCACTGCTCCGATATCGACATGATGAGCCCCAGTTCCGACGGCCGCTTCCTGCACAAGGACGGCACGCCTTACGCCGGGGCCTGAGGCCACCTTATCATTTTCGACGCGATGGTTCAGATCCCGAACCACAAAGCCTGGCGGGCGCTCAAGGTCTCAGCCGTCATGCGGACCAGCCCAGGCTTCGAGCCAAGCGATGGCGAAATCGAGCATGGGTCTGGCATCCACCAGCAGGGACGGCGCCTGGCCGATGAGCCCCTGACGGCCGCCGCCCTGCGCGACGAAGGCGCTGACGATGCGTTCGATATAATTGGGCGGGATATCCTCGAGCACGGGCTCGGTGGTGTCGAACTCTTCGATGAAGCGCCAGATCGTGCCGTTCTTGCCGGCGAAAGGCACTTCGTAACGCAGGATGCGCTTGCCGGGCAGGCGCGCCAGATGGTCGGCGTGGTGGATCAAGGTCATGGTGTCCCAGGGCGCTCCGGCCATCAGCACGCGGCCGCCGGCCGCGACGAGCTTGGCCAAAGGCGAGCCCTCGCCATAACCGTAGTCTTGCGGGTGATCGGCCGTCAGCCAGGCCGCGCGGGCGCCGATCGCCGCCATCGAGGCGCCGGGATTGCCGCTGCGGTGGGCGCCGGGCATGGTTCGCACGAATTCGGCGATCACGCCATTGGCGCGGACGGCGCGCGAGGCCTGCTGGTCGAAGCCCGGCACATGATCGCGCCATGCCGGCAGGACGCGCCCCTCCTCGTCGAGGAGATCTGTGTGGACGCTGTCCCAATCGGTATAGACCATCATCGTCCCTTGCGGGCCGACGACATCGAGGAGCGCATGTGACAAGGCATCCGGGCCATTGAGCAGCGGCCCGAGCCGGCTCATGGCAGCATGCACCATGACCATATCGCCCTCCCGGATACCGAGCCGGCGCAGATCATCGCGCAACGAGGCCCGGCTGCGATAGGCAGGCAAGGCTTCCGACATGACAACACTCCACGGAGCCGGCCGCGTCAGTCGCGCGAGGCGGCGCTCTGCGACGACAAATATTCGGCATATTCCGCCATCAGCGGCTGATAGAGCTCAGGTGCCGGATAGTGCTCGAAACTGTGCCGGGCCGGTGTCGAGGCCCAGGCCAGCTTCTCCGAAGTGCAGGTTTCGATGAAGGGTTCCGTCCACACCGCTTCGGCCAGCATGGTCGGGCGGACATTGACGAAGAAATCCATGCCTTCCGGCCTGGTGAAAAGCCAGCTCTTGCAATGGCCGCAGTAGAAATGCCGCGTCGGTCCATGCAGGGCGCCGATCACGGGTTCGCCGCGGGTGACCCGGAAGCCTTCGGAAGGAATTGCCGCGCTGAGGGAATAGGCGCTGCCGGTCATCTTCTGGCAGCCGCGGCAATGGCAGGCCATGGTCATCAGGGGCGTGGCGGCGACCTCGAACTCGACCTGTCCGCAGCGACAGCTTCCCCTCATCGGTGTCGATTGATTCGGCATGCGCGCACCTACCCGGTCATGGCTGTGATCGTCACGCCCCTGCTACTGCGCCGGCGCTGGAATGTCGAGCCGGGGAACCAGGCTCGCCCAGCCAGCCCTCGAACAGCGTGACGACGGAATCATGATAGGTCACGTTCGGGCCGGCCTCGAGGCCGAGCTTTTGGGCGATCCGGATCGAAGCGGTATTTTCCGGTGCAATGATCGCCGTGACCCTGCGACCGGGATGCGTGCCGCGCGCCCAGTCGAAGGCGGCCCGGCTGGCCTCGAAGGCGATGCCCCGGCCATGGGCATAGGACGCGAACACCCAGCCCGCCTCCAGTGAGCCCACCAGGCTCGGTTCGATGTCGCGCATGGCATCCTGGAAGCCGGTCATGCCGAGATAGCGCCCGCTCGCCTTCTCGATCACCGAGAAATAGCCGAAGCCGAAGAAATGCCAGGTGCCATGGGCCTGGAGAAAGCGCTGCCACATATCCTCTCGGCTGCGCTGCTTGCCCGAGATGTACCTGTAGACTTCCGGCTCCGCCCACATGGCGGCGTGGGGCTCGAAATCGTCGAGAATCGGTTTGCGCAGGAGAAGGCGCGATGTTTCGATCATTTTTCAAATCTCGCTTTGCCCTGAAATCGCGGCCCGCCTTGCCCGGAAGCTCCGCTCAGACCTTGATCCGCCATCCCGTGCGGAAGATCACCGCGATCGCGGCCAGGCACAGCAGCATGAACACCAGCGTCATGCCCAGGCTCTGCACGAAATCGACATCGGAAGCGGAAGCACCGTAGAAGGCCCAGCGGAACCCACTCACCAGATAGAGAACCGGGTTGATGTAGCTGACGCCCTGCCAGAAGTCGGGCAGCATCTTGATCGAATAGAAGCTGCCGCCCAGGAAGGTCAGCGGCGTGATGATCAGGGTCGGCACGATCTGCAGCTTTTCCCAGCCGTCGGCCCATATGCCGATGAGAAAGCCGAACAGGCTGAAGGTCACCGATGTAAGCACCAGGAACGCCAGCATCCAGAACGGATGCTCGATGGAATAATGCGAAAAGGGCCAGGCGGTGATCAGGATGATGAAGCCGAGCAGGATGGATTTGGAGGCGGCCGCGCCGACATAGCCGATGACGATCTCCACCACCGAGACCGGGGCCGACAGCACTTCGTAGATGGTGCCGATGAATTTCGGCATGTAGATGCCGAAGGAGGCATTCGAAATGCTCTCGGTCAGGATCGCCAGCATGACGAGGCCGGGCACGATGAAGGCGCCGTAGTTCACGCCGCCGACCGTCGGCATGTGATTGCCGATGGCCGAGCCGAACACGATGAAATAGAGCGAGGTCGAGATCACCGGCGAGGCGATCGACTGCAGGAGCGTGCGGAAGGTGCGCGACATCTCGAAGACGTAGATGGCGCGAATGGCGTGAATGTTCATCAATGCGCCCCTACCAGGCTGACGAAGATGTCCTCGAGCGAGGACTGGCTGGTCTGCAAATCCTTGAAGCCGATGCCGGCTTCGCCGACGTCGTGAAGCAGGCGCGAGAGCACTTCCGGATCGTCCTTGGCGTCGAAGGTATAGATGAGCTGGTTGCCGTTGTCGGCGATATCGAGCCGGTAGGCGGCAAGAGCCGGCGGCACCGTCTCGAGAGGCTGCTGCAGGCTGAGGGTCAGCTGCTTCTTGCCGAGCTTGCGCATCAGCTCGGCCTTGTCCTCGACCAGGATGATCTCGCCCTTGTTGATCACGCCGATGCGGTCGGCCATCTCCTCGGCTTCCTCGATATAGTGGGTGGTGAGGATGATGGTCACGCCATTCTCGCGCAGGCCCCGCACCATTTCCCACATGTCGCGGCGCAGCTCGACGTCGACGCCCGCCGTCGGCTCGTCGAGGAACAGGATGGTCGGCTCGTGCGACAGGGCCTTGGCGATCATCACGCGGCGCTTCATGCCGCCCGACAGCGCCATGATCTTGCTGTCCCTTTTCTCCCACAGCGAAAGGTCGCGCAGGATCTTTTCGAGAAAGGCCGGGTTGGATGGCTTGCCGAACAGGCCGCGCGAGAAATTCACCGTCGCCCATACGGTCTCGAAGGCATCGGTCGACAATTCCTGCGGCACCAGGCCGATCTTGGTGCGGGCGGTCCTGTAATCCCTGACGATGTCGCAGCCGTCGGCGCGAATCGTGCCGCTGGAGGGATTGACGATGCCGCAGATGATCGAGATCAGCGTGGTCTTGCCTGCCCCGTTGGGGCCGAGCAGGGCGAAAATCTCGCCGCGGCGCAGATTGAGATCGATGCTTTTCAGGGCCTGGAAGCCCGATTTGTAGGTCTTGCTGACGCCGGACACCGCGACGATGACGTCCTCGGCGGACGGTGAATTGTTGGCTTTCATGCGTGCCTCCTTGCGGGGAAATGGCGTCTTTCCAAACCGAGTGCAACCATGTTTCTTCACACCGGAGGGGATGAAGGCTTCAAATGGCGGCGTCATACCGTGCGCAGCATGCAACGTTGCCCGGCGACACGGGACCGCCATCGAGAAGAAACGCGATCTCTTCACGCGATCCTGCATCGCAGCACCGCGTGCCGCTGCCTGCGGGAGGACGCAAACGATCTATCCTTGCGCTGCCCTTGCCGAGCGGCAAAGCATTCGGCTACCAATCCTCGTCAGACAAATCCAGTCAAAGGGAAACCTGCCGCATGGCCTCGGTCGATGTCGTCGACGTCAAGAAATCCTATGGCGCCCAGAAGGTCATCCACGGCGTATCGATCACCATCGAGGACGGCGAGTTCGTCACTCTGGTCGGGCCTTCGGGTTGCGGCAAGTCCACGCTGCTGCGCATGATCGCCGGCCTGGAACCGATCACCGAGGGCACCCTCAGGATCGGCGACCGCCAGGTCAACGACCTGCCGCCGCGCGACCGCGACATCGCCATGGTGTTCCAGAGCTACGCGCTCTACCCGCACAAGACCGTGGCCGAAAACATGGGATTCGCGCTCAAGATCCGGAAGACACCGAAGGCCGAGATCGACGAGCGCGTGAAGCGGGCGGCCGAGATCCTCGACCTCGGCCCCTATCTGGCACGCTATCCGCGCCAGCTCTCCGGCGGCCAGCGCCAGCGCGTCGCCATGGGCCGTGCCATCGTGCGCGCCCCTCAGGTCTTCCTGTTCGACGAGCCGCTTTCCAATCTCGACGCCAAGCTGCGCGTGCAGATGCGCGCCGAGATCAAGGAGCTGCATCAGCGCCTGAAGACCACCACCATCTATGTCACCCACGACCAGATCGAGGCCATGACCATGGCCGATCGCATCGTGGTGCTCCATGACGGCATCATCGAGCAGATCGGCTCGCCGCTGCAGCTCTATGACCGTCCAGCCAATCTGTTCGTCGCGGGTTTCATCGGCTCGCCGGCCATGAATTTCATCAAGGGCCGGCTGGAGGCCAGTCCGGCGCCGCGCTTCGTCACCGACGACGGCGTGGAACTGCCCGTGCCCGCCATCCCGCCCGGCAGCGAGGGCCGGCGTGTCATCTACGGCATCCGTCCCGAGCATTTCTCCCTCGGCGGCAGCCTGCAGGCCAGGATTACCGTGGTGGAGCCAACCGGCGCCGAAACCCAGGTCTTCGCCCAGCTCGGCGAGCAGAGGGTGCTCGGTGTCTTCCGCGAGCGGGTGACGGCCGGTTCGGGCGAGATCCTGGCGCTGCAGCCCGACCTCGCCGCCGTGCATCTTTTCGACGCCGAGAGCGGTTTGCGGTTGAACTGAGGCGCAGCGTTCAGGATGCATGGAGATCACGGCAGCAAGACCGCATGTCGCGATGCCCGCGCACCCGGAATGGTCTGACCTTTTTGTTGACGAGAGTGGGGCGCCTTCCTAGCATCCGCACACTTCGCCACAACCCAACGTTGCCGAAGCGCTACGAAAAAGACATTCCCCGCTGCCGAGGCAGCCAAGAACAAGACCAGCTATTCAGACCGGGAGAATCGACGTGAAAACGGAAGACTACAAACATCTCCTCGCCCTGCAGGCGAGCCGCCGCGGGCTGCTCAAGGGCGCCGCAAGCGTCGGCGCCATGGCCGCGATGGGCAGCCTCGGCGTCACCGCCGCCCCCCAGCCGGCGGTGGCGGACGAAGCCAGCGACCTCAGGGCCAAGATCCTGCAGATCCCCGGGGTCGGCAAGGGCTCACCCACCGATGCCGACTGGCAGAAGGTCGGCGAGCTCTGCCTCGGCGCCACCAAGGCCTCCATCAAGGAAGGCGAGTTCAAGGGCGTCGAGCTCTCCTTCATGGGGCTCAACAACCAGAACCTGCACAACCTGCTGTTCCGCGGCTTCCTCAAGCCCTGGGAGGCCTATACCGGCGCCAAGATCAACTGGATCGACCTCGCCCAGGCCGACTACAACCCCCGCCTGCAGCAGGCCATCGCCACCGGCACGGTCGATTTCGACCTGCTCGAGATGGGCGCTCCCTTCGAGGGCGACGTCTGCGGCAAGGGCCTGGCTTCGGAAATGCCGGACTGGGTGAAGAAACAGATCGACATGGACGATCTCGTCTCCTACCTCAAGCCGCCCGTCGGCACCTGGGACGGCAAGCAGTACCGCGTCACCATCGACGGCGACACCCACAATTTCAACTACCGCACCGACTACTTCAAGGACGAGGCCCTGGCCAAGGCCTGGAAGGAAGCCGGCAACACCACCGAATGGGCGGTGCCCCGTACCTGGCAGCAGGTGCAGGCGGTGACCAAATTCCTCAAGGGCAAGCAGGTCGACGGCCAGGACGCCTATGGCTATCTCGACGCCTGCAAGGCCTGGGGCGGCTTCGGCTTCTATTTCCTCGGCAGCCGCGCCACCGCCTATGCCAAGCATCCCGACGACAAGGCCTGGCTGTTCGACGTCGACACCATGAAGCCGCGCATCAACAATCCGGCCTGGGTGCGCGCCATCCAGGACGTGCTCGACGCCCTGCCCTCCGAGCCCGCCGACCAGCTCAACGCCGACCCCAACACCACCGGCTTCCAGCAGTTTCTCGGCGGCACCGGCTCGATGTGCGTGTGGTGGGGCGACATCGGCTCCAACGCCAAGACCAATGATTCCTCGGTCATCGGCGACAAATGCGGCTTCGACATCCTGCCGGGCTCCGACGACGTCTACAATGCGAAGACCGGCAAGTGGGACAAGCTGGCGAGCGGCCCCAACTTCGCGCCGAATCTGGCGTATCTCGGCTGGGGCGTCTATGTGATGGCCCGCGTCGACAAGGACGAGAAGAAGCACAAGGCCGCCTGGAGCGCCGCCGCCCATCTCGGCGGCAAGGACCTGGCGCTGTGGACGGCGGTCTACCCCTCCGGCTTCCAGTGCTATCGCAACAGCCAGCACAATATCGACGAATGGGTCGCGGCCGGTTACGACAAGGAATTCATCACCAACTATCTGGATTCGCAGTTCAACTCCTACAACCACCCCAACGGGGCGATCGAACCGCGCATCCCCGGCATCTTCCAATATTACAGCCTGGCCGAGGACATTCTCGCCAAGATCTATGCCGGCCAGCTCAAGGCCCAGGAAGGCGCCGACCAGATCGCCGCAGCCTGGGAAAAGCTGACCGACCAGATCGGCCGCGAGAAGCAGATCAAGCTCTACAAGGCCTCGCTGGGGCTGTAGGATCAGGCACATCCCACGCCGATAAAGTCCCTTCTCCCCTTGTGGGAGAAGGTCCCGGCAGGGGGATGAGGGTGGACGCGCCATGTCCGGCGAGTTCGGCAAAACCCCTCATCCGCCTCTTCGGGGCACCTTCTCCCGCTAGGGGAGAAGGCGGGCGTCGCGCCTTTCAATCACGTTTCGCGTTCAGGGCCCCTGATGCCGCCGACCTCGTCTGCAACCGCTACACACGCTCCAAGCTCCATCCCGAGCAGCCGCATCCTCCTCGGGCGCGTCCTGATCGGCCTGGCCTCAGTCCTTCTCGTCGTTGCCGCCCTGGTGCAGTTCCTGCACGAGAACCAGGGCATGTCGTTCGGCTTCGACAATTGGCGTCCCGTGCTCTACGCGTTCGTGCTGTGGTCGGTGGCGCTCGGCGTCGGACAGGTGCTGATGCGGGGGGAAGCGGGCGAGCGCGCCCTGTTCATCCTGCCGGCTGTGCTGTTCACCGTGGCGATGGTGATCTTTCCCACCATTTTCGGCTTCTACATCGCCCTGACCGACTGGAATCTCTCCTCTTTCGCCGGCCAGCGCTTCAACGGCCTCGACAATCTCGTCACGCTCTTCCACGACCCCGATTTCTGGAACGCCCTCGCCAACATGGTGTTCTACGTGCTGATGGTATTGGTGGAATACGCCATCGCCTTCGGCCTCGCCCTCCTGCTCAATGCCGAGATCAAGGCCCGCAAATTCTTCCGCGTCGCCTTCCTCCTGCCCTTCATGCTCAGCCCCGTGGCGGTGAGCTGGATGGTCGGCAAGTCGATGATGGAATATCGCTACGGGCCGGTGGCACGGCTGATGCGGGAACTGGGCTGGTCGCAGCCGACCTTCTTCACCCAGCCCTGGATCGCCCGCCTCTCGATCGAGGCCATGGACGCCTGGGTTTCGATTCCCTTCCTGATGATCCTGCTGCTGGCCGGCCTGCAGGCTTTACCCAAGGAGGTGATGGAAGCTTCCAAGATCGACGGCGCCTCCGGCTGGCAGCAGTTCAAGGAGATGATCTTTCCCCTGATGCTGCCCGTTTCGATCACGGCGATCGTGCTGCGCATCATCTTCAAGCTCAAGCTCGCCGATATCGTGATCAACACGACCTCCGGCGGGCCGGGCGGGGCGACGGACACGGTGTCGAGCTTCATCTATCGCGAATACCGCGACCGCTCGAATGTCGGCTACGGCACCATGCTGGCGATGTTCTATCTCGTCGTGATCATCGTCTTCGTCACCGTGCTCCTGAATATCGCCAACCGCTTCATGCAGCGCAGCAGCTGATCGGGGAACATCGACATGACGACGACAGCCATCCCGACCGCCGCGCCCCGCGACACCGCCTTCCGCCTGACCACCGTGCTCAGCCGCGTGCTGATCTATGGCGCGCTGGTCGCCTGGGCCTTCATCTGCCTGTTTCCGATCTACTGGACGCTGACCACCTCGATGAAATCGGCGGTCGACGTCACCCAGGGCCATCTCGTTCCCTGGCTCGACTTCCAGCCCGACTGGAAGGGCTGGCGCTCGCTCGGCCTTTCGCCCGATACGCTCGGCTCGACCTCGACGGTGCGCTCGGAATTCCTGTCGCGCTTCACCAACAGCGTGATCACCTCGCTCGGCTCCTCGCTGCTGGCCGTGGTGATCGGCTCCCTCGCCGCCTATGGCCTCAGCCGCTTCCAGTACAAATTCGCCTGGATGCGCAACCGGGACATCTCCTTCTTCTTCCTGTCCCAACTGATCCTGCCGCCGGTGGTGCTGGCCCTGCCCTTCCTGGTGCTCTATCGCGAGCTCGCTCTGCTCGACACCCGCATCGGCCTGATCCTGCTCTACACGCTCACCGTGCTGCCGATCGTGATCTGGATCATGCGCGACCAGTTCGACACCATCCCCACCGAACTCGATGAGGCCGCTCTGGTCGACGGCCTGTCGCTGTGGGGCGCGTTCTGGCACATCATCCTGCCGATCGCCCTGCCCGGCATGGTGGCGGCTTTCATCCTGGCGCTGGTGTTGACCTGGAACGAATATTTCTTCGCCGCTTTGCTGACCTCCTCGGACGCCAAGACCCTGCCGGTGATGGTGGCGAGCCAGACCGGCTCGCAGGGCATCAACTGGTGGTCGATGGCCGCGCTCGCCACCACGGCGATCGCCCCGCTCGCTTTGATCGGCATCTTCCTGGAGCGCTACATCGTCAAGGGCCTGACGGCCGGCTCGGTGAAGTAGATCGCGACAGCCGCGTCACGATGCCTTCTTCATCGCCTCCTTGAGCACGGCGTTGATGCGCCTCTGCCAACCAGATCCGGATGCTTTGAAATACTCGATCACATCCGGATCGATCCGGAGGGTGATCTGCCGCTTGGGCGCCGGCACGCGAGGCCGCCCGCGGCGACGGGCTTCCTGATAGGTCACGAACCTAGCATCCTCCGGAATGGACGGATTGTCGGCATCGTCACGCGCGGCTTTGGACAACGCCGCATCTTGCTCGTCGGTCAAACTATCGCCGTAGCGTTGCGCCTTCGCGAGAGCTTTCGCCCACTTTTCTCGATCAGAAGCCGAAGATTTTGCGGATGTGCTCTTCATAGCGCTTCTTATCCTTTCTATCGGCCGCGCGTAGGCTGATGGCATGATCTTCCTCACCACGCAGCGTGTAGACATAGACGAACAATCGCTCGCCGATGAAACCAATGGCGCGTTCGCGCTGCTCACCATAGGCTTCGGTTCTGTCTTCTTCGATCAACGCAGTCTCCCAATCGAAATCCTCCGCTGTCGACAAGGCAACGCCGTGTTTCGAAAGGTTGCTCGAATTTTTGAGTGGGTCGAACTGCGTCACGACATTCTAACCTTGAGCTCTTTTTTGTAGCTACAAAATCTGAAATCGTCAATATATGTAGCTACAAAAATATATCTAACCCACTCAAAGGTGTACGCCGAAATTTCCTCTATCCGACCATCAAAAGTCTCTTGACGCCATCCTCGCCGCAGCGCATACGGGCTGCGGGACATTCCTCCCCAACGAGGAACGCCCATCTGCGAGGATGGAGACATCGCGATGACACTGCCAGTGCCAGCGGCAAAGCCCGCTGTCGTCAACTTCTCGTCCGGCCCTTGCGCCAAGCGCCCCGGATGGACCCCCGAAGCCCTCAAATCCGCCGCTCTCGGCCGTTCGCATCGTGCGAAGCTTGGCAAGACCAAGCTCGAGCAGGCGATCGAACTGACCCGTGACGTGCTCGGCGTGCCGGCGGACTACCGCATCGGCATCGTGCCGGCTTCCGACACGGGCGCCGTCGAGATGGCGCTGTGGTCGCTGCTCGGCGCCCGCGGCGTCGACGTGCTGGCCTGGGAATCCTTCGGCTCCGAATGGGTCACCGACGTCGTCAAGCAGCTCAAGCTCGATGATGCCCGCATCTTCAAGGCCGGCTATGGCGACATCGTCGATATCAGCGAGATCGACGCCAAGCATCGCGACATCGTCTTCACCTGGAACGGCACCACCTCCGGCGTGCGCGTGCCGAACGGCGACTGGATCCCGGCCGATCGTGAAGGCCTCACCATCTGCGACGCCACCTCGGCCGCTTTCGCCCAGCGCCTCGACTGGGCCAAGCTCGACGTCGTCACCTTCTCCTGGCAGAAGGCCCTCGGCGGCGAAGCGGCCCATGGCATGCTCGTCCTCTCGCCGCGCGCCGTCGCCCGGCTGGAGAGCTATACGCCGGCCTGGCCGCTGCCCAAGATCTTCCGCCTCACCAAGGGCGGCAAGCTGATCGAGGGCATCTTCAAGGGCGAGACCATCAACACACCCTCGATGCTCTGCGTGGAGGACTATCTCGACGCGCTCAACTGGGCGAAGGCCACGGGCGGCCTCGACGGGCTGATCGCCCGCGCCGACGCCAACCTCGCCGCCATCGAGCGCTTCGTCGAGAAGACGCCCTGGATCGACTTCCTGGCCAAGGACCCCGCGACCCGCTCCAACACCTCGGTCTGCCTGAAGGTGGTGGATGAGAGGGTGGCGGCACTCCCGCCCGAAGGACAGGCCGCCTTCGCCAAGGCGCTCTCCTCCGCCATCGAGGCGGAGAAGGCCGGGCTCGACATCGGCTCCTATCGCGACGCGCCTCCGGGCCTGCGCATCTGGTGCGGCGCCACGGTGGAGACCGCCGATGTCGAAGCGCTGATGCCCTGGCTCGACTGGTCGTTCCACAAGGCGATCGCCACGATCGGCTGAGTTCTTCCCTGGGACCGCCGGCATCCTGCCGGCTCTTCGGAAACACGAGGTTTCCGGAATGAGGCCGACAAGAGATCGGCGGCCCCGGCAGCATCACCTTCTGCAAAGAATCCCGTTTCCATAAGCGGGCAGATGCCCGCGCTCCAGGAGAGCTTCCATGACTGCTCCCAAAGTCCTGATTTCCGACGCCCTGTCCCCCGCCGCCGTTCAGATCTTCAAGGATCGCGGCATCGAGGTCGATTTCCAACCCGCTCTCGGCAAGGACAAGGAAAAGCTCGCCGAGATCATCGGAAATTATGACGGCCTCGCCATCCGCTCGGCCACCAAGGTCACCTCTGCCATCCTCGCCAAGGCCACCAATCTCAAGGTGATCGGCCGCGCCGGCATCGGCGTCGACAATGTCGACATCCCGGCCGCCACCGCGCGTGGCGTGATCGTGATGAACACGCCCTTCGGCAATTCCATCACCACCGCCGAGCACGCCATCGCCATGATGTTCGCGCTGGCCCGCGAGATCCCCGCCGCCGACGCTTCCACCCAGGCCGGCAAGTGGGAGAAGAACCGCTTCATGGGCGTCGAGATCACCGGCAAGGTGCTCGGCATCATCGGCTGCGGCAATATCGGCTCGATCGTCGCCGACCGCGCGGTGGGCCTGAAAATGCGCGTCATCGCCTTCGACCCGTTCCTGAGCGCCGAACGGGCCCTGGAGCTGGGCGTGGAAAAGGTCGAACTCGACGACCTGCTCGCCCGGGCGGAGATCATCACTTTGCACACCCCGATGACGCCGCAGACCCGCAATATCCTGTCGCGCGAGGCGCTGGCCAAGACCCGCCCGGGCGTGCGCATCATCAACTGCGCCCGTGGCGGCCTGGTCGACGAGGAGGCTCTCGCCGAGCTCCTGAAATCGGGCCATGTCGCCGGCGCCGCCCTCGATGTCTTCGTCGAGGAGCCCGCCACGGCGAACCCGCTGTTCGGCCTGCCCAACGTCGTCTGCACGCCGCATCTGGGTGCTTCGACGACGGAAGCCCAGGAAAACGTCGCCCTGCAGGTCGCCGAGCAGATGTCGGACTACCTCCTGCGCGGCGCAATTTCCAACGCCGTCAACTTCCCCTCGATTACAGCGGAAGAGGCCCCGCGCCTCAAGCCCTACATCTCGCTTGCCGAAAAGCTCGGCTCCTTCGCCGGCCAGCTCACCGAAACCGACATCAAGACCATCCGCATCGTCTATGAGGGCGATGTCGCCCACATGAAGATCAAGGCGCTGACGTCAGCCGCGGTGGCGGGCCTGCTACGTCCGGCTCTGGCCGACATCAACATCGTGGCCGCGCCGAGCGTGGCACGCGAGCGGGGCATCGTCATCGAGGAGACCACGCGCGAGAAGACGGGCGACCATGACAGCCTGATCACGCTCGAAGTCGAGACCGAAAACCTGACCCGGGCCGTTGCCGGCACCATCATCGCCGGCACCAAGCCGCGCATCGTGCAGATCAAGGGCATCAATGTCGAGGCGGACCTTCTGCCGCGCATGCTCTACATCACCAATCACGACCGCCCCGGCTTCATCGGCCGCATCGGTACCCTGCTCGGCGAGAATGGCATCAACATCGCCCATATGCAGTTCGGACGCGATTTCGAAGGCGGCAATGCCATTGCCCTGGTCGGCATCGACCAGGTGGTGGGCGAGACCCTGCTCAAGGAGATCAACACCATCCCGAACGTGGTGCAGGTGAAGGCGCTGACGTTCTGAGCGAACGAGAGCCATTGGCAAGCGCCGGTGCCCGTTCTCATAGTGGCACCGGCAAAGAAGGATGCGATATGGCCGGCATAACCCTGTGGCGCCCTGTCGGTCCGGAGGAACTGGCACTGATCCGTG
Source organism: Labrys sp. LIt4 (assembly GCF_017813775.1). Taxonomy (NCBI): domain Bacteria; kingdom Pseudomonadati; phylum Pseudomonadota; class Alphaproteobacteria; order Hyphomicrobiales; family Xanthobacteraceae; genus Labrys; species Labrys sp. LIt4. The sequence goes on along the minus strand of NZ_JAGIPY010000007.1, from coordinate 221,082 downwards.
CGAGCGGGATGAAGACGTTTCCTCCGCGCCTTCCCGACCAGCCGATATTCTACCCCGTCACGACGCACGCCTATGCCGTAAAGATCGCTCGGGACTGGAATGTACCGGCCAGCGGATCCGGTTTCGTGACCCGCTTTGAAGTCGACCGGGCTTTCCTCGAACGCTATGCCGTCCAGGAAGCCGGCGGCAAGGATCACCAGGAATACTGGATACCGGCGGAAGATCTTCCCGCCTTCAATGCTGCCATCATCGGCGAGATAAAGATCGTCGATTCCTTTCCCTGAGCAGGCCCCCTTTCGAGTCGCTTCGTGCCGACGGCGCGCTTGAAACGTTCATATCAAACGCTTCATTTTGCCGCTCCAATCCTTATCTTGTAAGGATCATTACTCTTCCCCGCCGGCTCGTGGGCTGCTAAACCGGGCCACGGAAAAATGTGATCACAGGTGAGCAATGCGTCTCCTCGTCGTCGAAGGCAATGTCCGTGCAGCGCGTGAACGTCACCGCGCGACCTATGGCCTCACGCCGTCGGAATCCTATGCGTCGGTGCTGAAGAGCCTGGCGCCGGATGCGATCTGCGACATCGCCCTGCCCGCCGACGAAGGTGCCAACCTGCCGGATGCCGCCGGCCTCGAAAGCTATGACGGCGTCGTCATCACCGGCTCCGGCCTCAACCTCTGGAAGGCTGAGCCGGAATCGATGCGCCAGGTCGAGCTGGCCCGCGAGGTCTACAGGTCCGGCACGCCCTTCTTCGGCTCCTGCTGGGGCCTGCAGGTCGCCACCGTCGCCGCCGGCGGCTCGGTGCGGGCCAATCCGAGGGGCCGCGAGGTCGGCATCGCGCGCGACATCGCGCTGACGGCTGAGGGGCGCGAGCATCCCCTCTACACCGGCAAAGCGCCCATCTTCGCCAGTCCCTGCGTGCATGGTGACGAAGTCGAAGCCCTGCCCGAAGGCGCCATCGTACTCGCCAGCAATGCGGTGAGCGACGTGCAGGCGGTCGACATCAGCCATGATGGCGGCCGCTTCTGGGGCATCCAGTACCATCCCGAATTCTCGCTGAACGAGTTGACGGTGATCATGCGTCGCTACAAGCCGACCTTGCTCGCCGAGGGTTTCTTCCGCGACGACCGGGCGGCCGATGGCTGGATTGCCGACCTGGAAGCGCTGGTCGCCGACAAGCGCCGCACCGACATTTCCTGGCGCTACGGCATCGGCCCCGACATTCTCGACGCCCGCCGCCGCCTCAAGGAAATCGAGAACTTCATCGAACTGCGCGTGAAGCCGGTGATTTCCGAGCGCGGACGCGGCTGAGACCGGCATTGCCGCATCAGCGGTGCTGACCCTCAGGGTGCAACGCAGAGTTGGTGTGCCGATCTCCAGATCGCCATTCTCGAACGCGAAGCGTCTCGCCAAGGGGATGCCGATCTGGAGATCGGCACACCGTGCTTCCGGGCTTCACTGTAAAGCTACCGACCTGTTCCCGTCGATACAGCTCAAGGTTGCCGTCGCCATCCCGCCGCAATCCTGTTCTCCCATGGCGCCCCCGCAACGGAGAGCCCCCATGTCCGCCGCCCCTCGCCTCGCCCTGACCGCCCTCCTTCTGCTTGGTACTGCACCGGCCTTTGCGGGTGATCTGGGTGTGCAGTCCAAGATCGATGCCGTAGCTGTCTATCCCGACGGTGCGACGGTCACGCGCGTGATCGAGTTCGACATTCCCGCGGGCGAGACGGTGCTGGTGGCCAAGGATCTGCCCCCTGGCCTCGATACCGCATCGGTCAGGGTCGACATGCACGAGGCCGCCGGCGTCTCCCTGACGGGCACCGACATCGCCAGCGCCCTTGACGACGGCGCCGTTCCGGACGCGGCTGCAGGCAAAGCGCTGCGGGATCTCAAGGACCAGCGCGAGGGTCTGGCCGGAATCGGCAAGGCCCTGCTCGCCAAGCGCGGCCTGATCGAGCGCTTTGCCAATGGCGCCACCTTCAATGCCACCAAGGAAGGCAGCAACGTCACCGCCTTGCGCGGCGCCTGGAACGCCGTCGGCGAAGATATGACGGAGGTCAACGAGGCGCTGCGCCAGAACGCCGTCAAGATCCGCGATCTCGACGAGGAGATCGCCAGGCTGGAGAGCCAGCGCGACGGCCGCCCCGAGGGCCGGAAACGCACGCAGCTTCGCCTCTCGGTCACCGCCGAACAGCAGGCCAAGGGCCGGATCGCCATATCCTACCTGATCGGCAATGCCGGCTGGACGCCCCTCTACGATGCCCGGCTCGACAGCGACAAGGGCGAACTCGAACTCGTCCGGCGGGCCAAGGTCACGCAGGCGACCGGCGAGGACTGGAGCGACGTCGCCCTCACCATTTCGACCGCTCGTGCCACAACCGGCGCCGCGCCCCCCAGGCTCGCCAGCTATGTCCTCAACTTCCAGCCCGACTATGACGTGCTGCCGGCGGAAGCCCTGCCGCGCAGCCGCGCCGAAGAGAGCGATGCGCGCCAGGCCCCGCAGGCTACCCAGGCAGCACCGGCCAAGCCGCGTCCCGGGCGTGAGGTCGAGGCCCAACTGAACACCGCCGGCTACCAGAGCGTCTGGGCCCTTCCGGCCCGCGCCAGCGTGCCCTCGGGACCGGGCTCGAAGGCGCTGCGCCTCGCCTCGGCCACGCTCTCCCCGGAAATCGTGGCGCGCGCCGTGCCATCCTTGCAGCAGACGGCCTTCCTCGAAGCCAGCTTCAGCAATGGCGAAGACACCCCGCTCTTCCCCGGCTCCGTCTCGATCTATCGTGACGGTCTCTATGCCGGCCAGACCGCCATGCCGCTCGCCACCAAGGGAGAACCCGTGCGCCTCGGCTTCGGCGCCGATGATCGCATCAAGGTGGAGCGGGCGGTGACGCGCAAGGTGGAAAGCAATACCGGGATCACCCGCCCCACCACCAGCGAAAGGCGGGACTACAAGATCAGCCTGCGCAATGGCCGCCCCAACGCCATCAAGCTTTCGATCGAGGAAGCCCTGCCGGTGGCCGAGAACAAGGACATCAAGGTGGAACCCTCCGCCCAGATGACCCCGCCGACCCAGCGCGATGCCGACAACCGCCGCGGCGTGCTGGTGTGGACGGTGGATCTCGCCCCCAACGCCGTCAAGGACATCAATTTCGGCTACAAGGTCACCTGGCCGGGCACCGAGACGATCAATCTGGATTGAGAACGGCTCCCTTCTCTCCTTGCGGAGGCCTACGCTCGGTTTAGAGTCCAGCACTAATCGGCGTAGTCCAGGAGGTGGCCAGTGGGATGGGAGGCGCTCAGACAGTGGGGTGCGGATGTGGCTCGCATCGAGCCGCTCTCCGGCGGCGTCGCCAACGATGTGTGGAGCGTGCGCGTCCGGGGGTACCTAGCGGTCGGTCGTCTCGGCACCAGGGGCGCTGCCGATCTGGCGTGGGAGACTGAACTCCTCCGGCACCTCGATCATAAAGGTTTGTCCGTGCCAACGCCGATCCCGACAATGGATGGCCGGCTGTTCGCAGACGGCCTGTTGGTGATGACCTATATGGAAGGCGGACCGCCCGAGACAGCGGCCGACTGGCATCGCGTAGCCGATGTGCTCGGCAAGCTACATCGCGCGACAAGGGGTTGGCCGCAACGCCCAGGCTGGCGATCATCGACCGACCTCCTGCACGCCGAGACCGGGACGAAGATCGATCTCACCGCAATGCCGCCCGAGAGCGTTGCCCGCTGCCGGGCAGCGTGGGCGCGGCTTGCCGGACGCCGGACATGCGTCGTTCACGGCAACCCCAACAACCCTGGCAATATCCGCTTGACCGCAAAGCAGGTCGCGCTGATCGACTGGGACGAGGCGCATGTCGATGCCCCCGACCTGGATCTGGCGCTGCCCCACAACGCCGCCGGGCTCAATAGCGAGGCACTCGACATCGCCGCGCAGGCGTCGGCCGCATGGGAAGCCGCCGTCTGCTGGGACGACGACTATGCCATCAAGCGGCTCGCCGAAGTTCGGGCAACCTGAGCACCGGCAGCACAGCGAGGAACCGTCTCGGAGACCGGAATTTCCCGCGCCGCCGACCAGCCGCCGCAATCACTTCGACCGGCTTGGCTCCGTCTTCCTCACGCCGTCTCCACCAGCAGTGCCTCCAGGGTCTGGCCCGCGGAGGTCGCCTGGATGGAGGCGACATAGCCGGCATAGAGCTTGGCGAATTCCAGGTGCTCGGCGAGGCCGAGCTTGGCAAAGGGGCTGGTGCGCAGGAGGTCGAGCGGGTTGCCGCCGCGGACAAGCTCCCAGTCTTGTTCGCTGAGGCGTGGTTCCACCACGTCGAACGCCTCGCCCCTGTCGTCCTTGCCGGTCAGATAGGCGCCGAAACAGGCCAGGAAGAAAGCCTCGCGCCTGAGGTCCCCGCCATCGGCCAGCAGCATTTCCAGGGTCTTGGAGTGGAAAACCGGGATCTTGGCGGTGGTGTCGAAGGCGATGCGCAGGAGTTGATCATTGATCGCCGGGTTCGAGAAGCGCTCGAGCACGGCGTTCTTGTACGCCTGCAGCGAAACGCCCTTCGGCCCCTCGATACGGGGGATGGCATCGCGGTCGAGAAAAGTTTCCAGAAGCCGATGCAGGCGGGTGTCGCCGAGCGCCTCATGCACGATGCGGTAGCCCATGAGGATGCCGGGCATGGCGAGCAGGATGTGCGAAGCGTTGAGCATGCGCCCCTTCATGAACTCGAAGGCCGGCACATCGTCGCGCATCTCGACACCGACCTCTTCGAAGGGCGGCCGCCCGGCTCGGAAGTCGTCCTCCAGCACCCATTGGCTGAAGGTTTCCCCCAGAGCGGGCACGGCATCGTCGATGCCGCTGCGCTTGTTGAGGCGCTCCTTCACCTCGGGCGGAATCTGCGGCGCGATGCGGTCGACCATCGAGTTGGGGAAATCGACCTCGGCCTCGATCCAGGCCGCAAGCCCGGCGTCGCGGGCGCGGGCAAAGGAAACGATGGCCTTGCGCGCCGTGCCGCCATTGTGGCGGAGATTGTCGCAGGACATCACCGTAAACGGCTTCGTCCCCTGTTCGCGCCGGCGCCGCAGCGCCTCGACGATGTAGCCGAAGGCCGTGCGCGGCGGACCGCCGGCCAGATCGAGCGCCACCTCCGGGGTATCGAGCTTGAACACGCCGGTGGTCTCGTCGAGATTATAGCCGCCTTCGGTGATCGTCAGCGAAACGATGCGGGTGTCGGCATGGCTGAGGCGGGCCAGCACGGCTTCGGGATCGTCGGGCGCATGCAGATAATCCACCATGGCGCCGATCACCCGGGTGCTGGCCGCGCCGTCCGGCGCATATTCGGTGACGGTGTAGAGGCAATCCTGGGCGCGATAGGCCTCGGCCTTGGCCCGGGTGGCGGGCACGTCGATCAGCTCGACGCCGCAGATGCCCCAGCCCTCATTGCCGGGCTTGTGCAGGCAGCGATCGACATAGACGGCCTGATGGACCCGATGGAAATTGCCGAGGCCGAAATGCACGATGCCGGGACGCACGGCGGAACGATCATACCCGGGAACGGCGATGGCAGCGCCGAGGCTTCCGAGAGTCTTCGAGGAAAGCTTGTTCAAGATCGTCTCCATGATGGCGGCAGCCGCGACCCGGCGCCGTCTGTCGCGAAAGCGTTTTGCGATTTGATGCGTCATCAAGAATCGCAAAGACGCGTCAAAACAAAGAGTCAGAGCAATTGAGCGTTTACGTTCAAACGCATTTTGCTCCAGCTCGAGCCGGCAGGACGAGCCTGCCCGAGCCTCCATGCTTGGGTGATGGATGCCGGACCGGGAACGGGGCTGCCCCTCCTGTTCCCGTCCGGCTGAAAGCGGCGACGCCCGACCGCAATCCGAAGGCGTGCCCGCAACAACCTATACTTGCCCCTCCTTCCGGCATTTTGGCAAGGACTTGTTGCAGGCGATCATTCCTGAGGCGGAAAATTCGTTTGCACACTAACGAATTTTCCCTAAAATTATGGCGTCCACCGTGGATCGGTTCTAATTCACGCAATTCCTTGTTTATTTATTTGATTGCCAGATTATTTGCGGATATCTCCACGGTGAGAATGAGTGACGACCTGGACGGAGTGTCCTGGCGAGGCCCGTAAGGGGCCTCCCCATGACACTTTGCAAAGTTTGATATCCTGCAGGTTCCTCCTGATCGGGCCGTGGCCCGATCAGGAGGAACCTGCCTAGTGGCGAGGCGGCCAGCATGAGCAATTTCAACGAGGAACGGGTTCTGAGCGTCCATCATTGGACGGACAGGCTGTTCAGTTTCACCACCACGCGCGATCCGGGCTTCCGCTTCGAGAACGGCCAGTTCACCATGATCGGCCTGCCGGTCAATGGCCGTCCCCTGCTGCGCGCCTATAGCCTGGTCAGTGCCAATCACGAAGAAACGCTCGAATTCTTCTCCATCAAGGTTCAGGACGGGCCGCTGACCTCGCGGCTGCAGCATCTGAAGGAAGGCGATGCCATCATCGTCGGCCGCAAGGCCACCGGCACGCTGCTGCTCGACAACCTCAAGCCCGGCCGCTACCTCTATCTGGTCGGCACAGGCACCGGGCTTGCACCCTTCCTCAGCCTGATCAAGGATCCGGAGACCTATGCCCGCTTCGAGAAGATCGTGCTGATCCATGGCTGCCGCCAGGTCCAGGAACTGGCCTATGGCGAGCGCATCACCCACGAGCTTCCCGCCCATGAATTCCTGGGCGAGGCCGTGCGCGAGCAGCTCATCTATTATCCGACGGTGACGCGCGAGGCCTTCCGCAACACCGGCCGCATCACCGACCTGATCAAGTCCGAAAAGCTGTTCGAGGATATCGGCCTGCCGCCGCTCGATGTCGAGCAGGACCGCGTGATGATCTGCGGCAGCCCCGAAATGCTGCGCGACCTCAAGGCCCTTCTGGAGGAACGCGGCGCCGTCGAGGGCAATCATGGCGAGCCGGGCGATTTCGTGATCGAAAAGGCCTTCGTGGACAAGTAGGTTCGACGTCTACGCCTCGATTCGCCGCCAGGCAGATTCCTTCAGGTCGAACCACGGGCTCTGTCAGAAGGAATCTGCAGAATTTCAAACGCTTGCAGAATTTCTCGATATCGCCCATTCGTGGGCGGTATCGAGAAATTCTGCTTGGAATGCCATGACCGATTACAGACTGGACGATCAGATCGGCTTCATTCTGAGGCAAGTCTACCAGCGGCATGCCGTCCTGTTTTCCGACGGTCTCGGCGAGGACCTGACACCGATGCAATGGGCGGTGCTGGCCAAGCTCGCCGAACTCGGCACCTCCTCCCAAAATCTCCTGGGCCGGCTGACGGCCATGGACGTCGCGACCGTCAAGGGCGTGGTCGAGCGCCTGTCCCGCCGGGGCCTGATCGAAACCAGGCCGGATGAAGAGGATCGCCGCCGGCTCGTCCTCTCCCTGTCCGCTTCGGGTGAGGCGCTCTATGCGCAACTGGTGGCGAAGGCCTCCGCCGTCACCGATCTCACGCTGGCGCCGCTGGACGAGGCCGAGCGCAGCACGCTGCGCTCGCTATTGGACAAGCTACGCTAACCTCCTCCCCCGATGCCGGAATCATCTCCATCGAGGCCGGGATCGAGCGCCCCGGAATTAAAATCGTACCGCCGCTCGACGCAGAGGCTTGCGCCGCTACCCGATGAATGCATTCTAGGTTATAAATCTGGGCGTTCGCAACCAGCCTGGGCAAATACTCGGAGGGATGGGACATTATGAGCGACCTCGGAGACCTGCAGAACCGCAAGCTCGATCTCGCCACCCGTGCGGCCTGGCTCTACTATATCGACGGGGCGACCCAAGACGAGATCGCCGCCCAATTCGATATTTCACGCCAGAGCGTGCAGCGCCTGGTCGCGCTGGCCGTGTCGGAGCGGGTCATCGAGTTCCGCATCCAGAGTCCCATCGCCGAATGCACGGCCCTGGCCAAGCAGTTGCGTGAAAGCTACGGCCTGACCATCTGCGAGGTGGTACCGAATGGCTTGCACGACCCGCTGGCGGCCGTGGGGCTCGCCGCCGCGCAGATCCTCGAAACTCAGTTCGGCCAACGCGGTTCGGGCGTTTTCGGCTTTTCCACCGGCCGAACCTTGCTGCGCATGGTCCGCGAGATCTCCGCCAAGCCGCGGCCCGACCTCAAAATGGTGTCGATCGTCGGCAACGCCGCCCGCGACGGCTGCGTCAGTCCGTTCGAAATCGCCATGCGCCTGGCGGACAAGCTCGACGCCAAATGCTACCCGCTGCAAATGCCGGTGCTCGCCGATACGATCGAGCATTGCCAGGCCCTGAGAAGCCAGCCGGTGCACGCCATGCTGCAGGGCCTGGTGGAGACGGCGCGGGCCGTCTATGTCGGCGTCAGCGACGTCAGTTACGGCTCTCCGATCCACCAGGACGGCTTCGTGCTGGAATCGGAAATGCATTATCTGATCGAGAACGGCGCCATCGGCGAGATCGCCGCCTGGCCTTTCGACCGCAACGGCCGCATCCTGCAGAACGACTACACCGAGCGCCTGCCCGGCTTCCGTCCGGACCGGCTGGCGCGCCTCGTGCCGGTGGTCGGCGTCGCCGCCGGCCAGCGCAAGATCGCCCCGATCCGCGCCGCCCTGAAGGGCGACCTGCTTTCCGGCCTGATCACCGACGAACAGACGGCTGCGGCACTGCTCGAACAGACCTGACCCTGCCCAAAAAATCGAAAATCGCCCAACGCGTGGACCCTTTCCGCGCGCGCTGGCGCCTGCCTGCCCCATGGGCGCAATCCCGACGCATGAGACAGCTTGACAATGGGTCACGCTATTGAGAATATGCCCGTGCATTGGGCGTCTGCCCACGCCCAAAAGCCGTGTCAAGCGGTGTGCATTTTTAACGGGAGGTTCTGGTGCAAACGGCAAAATCACTGATTTCGCTTGCAGGCGCGCTTGCCTGCGGCGTTTCCCTCGCCTGGTCCTCGATGGCCGGCGCTGCCGAGACGTTGACGATCGCCACGGTGAACAATGGCGACATGGTCCGGATGCAGAAGCTTTCGGAGGATTTCACCAAGGCCAATCCGGATATCACGCTGAACTGGGTCACCCTCGAGGAGAATGCCCTGCGCGAGAAGGTGACGACCGATATCGCCACCAAGGCCGGCCAGTTCGACATCCTCACCATCGGCACCTATGAAGTGCCGATCTGGGCCAAGAAGGGCTGGCTGGTCTCGCTCGACAAGCTCGGCGACAATTATGACGCCAATGACCTGATCAAGCCGATCCGCGACGGCCTGACCTATGAAGGCAAGCTCTACGCCGCTCCCTTCTACGGCGAGTCCTCGATGATCATGTATCGCAAGGACCTGTTCGAGAAGGCCGGGCTGAAGATGCCCGACAGCCCGACCTGGGACTTCGTGGCGGATGCCGCCAAGAAGCTGAAGACCGCCGACACCTACGGCATCTGCCTGCGTGGCAAGGCCGGCTGGGGCGAGAACATGGCCTTCCTCACCGCCATGTCCAATTCCTTCGGCGCCCGCTGGTTCGACGAGAAGTGGGCTCCCCAGTTCGACCAGCCCGAATGGAAGGCAACGCTCACCTTCTATGTGAACCTGCTCAAGGAAGCCGGCCCGCCCGACGCTTCCTCCAACGGTTTCAACGAGAACCTCACCCTGTTCAACCAGGGTAAATGCGCCATGTGGATCGACGCCACGGTGGCCGCCGGTTTCGTGACGGATCCCAAGCAGTCGACCGTGTCCGACAAGGTCGGCTTCGCCCTCGCCCCCAATACCGGCCTGGGCAAGAACGCCAACTGGCTGTGGGCCTGGTCGCTGGCCGTGCCGGCCGGTTCCCAGAAGGTGGAAGCCGCCGAGAAGTTCATCGCCTGGGCAACCAGCAAGGACTATTCGGCCCTGGTTGCCAAGACCGAGGGCAATTGGGCCGCGGCACCTCCGGGAACCCGCACCTCGCTCTACAACAATCCCGACTATCAGAAGGCTGCGCCCTTCGCCAAGCTGACGCTGGATTCGATCATGTCGGCCGATCCGACCCATCCGACCGTCAAGCCGGTGCCCTATGTCGGCGTGCAGTTCGTGGCCATTCCCGAGTTCCAGGGCATGGGCACCTCGGTGGGCCAGCAATTCTCCGCGGCGCTGGCCGGTTCTGCCTCGATCGACGATGCCCTCGCGGCATCGCAGAAGCTGGTGACCCGGACCATGACCAAGGCCGGCTACATCAAATGACCCCTTCCTCCCGGGACGGGGCTCACCGCCCCTCCTGAAACTTGGCTGTCCCGGCTCTTCATCACCGGGACAGCCCCCTTTCAAAGACCTGAACGAAAGCGTCTTGCGCTTCGTGGAGATCGCCGGGATCTTGCGCGATCCCCAGAAACGCCAGGACGCATCAAGGCAAAGAACCAGATCAAATAGGCGTTCGAGCCTGAACGCGCTTTGCTCAGGAACATTCAAGATTTGGTCTGTGGGGAGGACCTCAAGATGGCAACGCAGCAGACGCGTGTGCTCGCCAGGGTGGCCGTAGCACCCTCGGTCATCATGCTCTTCATTTGGATGATCGTTCCGCTCGTCCTGACGATCTATTACTCGCTGAACAACTATACGCTCGACGATCCGACGAATTTCTACTGGAACAGCTTCGGGAACTACACCTACTTCCTGACAGACCCCACCTTCTTCAAGTCACTGGGCGTTTCGCTGCTGATCGTCGGCTCCGTGCTTGCCATCACCATCGTCGGGGGCATCCTGATCGCCCTCCTGATGGATCAGCCCTTCGCCGGCCAGGGCATCGTGCGCCTGATGGTGCTGGCGCCGTTCTTCGTGATGCCGACCGTGGCCGCGCTGATCTGGAAGAACCTGTTCATGAACGCCGACGGCGGCATGCTGACCTGGGTGTCGCAGGTGCTCCACCTGCCGGTGGTCGTCTGGTTCACCAACTGGCCGCTCCTGTCGATCATCATCATCGTGGCCTGGCAATGGCTGCCCTTCGCCACGCTGATCCTGCTCACCGCCATCCAGTCCCTGGACGAGGAGCAGAAGGAAGCCTCCCAGCTCGACGGCGCCAAGCCGCTTTCCTACTTCTTCTACATCGTGCTGCCGCATCTCTCGCGCGCCATCACGGTGGTGATCCTGATCGAAACCATCTTCCTCCTCAACATCTTCGCCGAGATCAAGGTCACCACCAATGGCAGCCTGAACACGGCCAACCTGCCCTTCCTGGTCTATCTCACCGAAGCGGGCGACCACGATATCGGAGCGGCCTCGGCCGGCGCACTGGTCGCCGTGGTGCTGGCCAATATCGTCGCCTTCTTCCTCGTCCGCATGATCGGCAAGAATCTGGAGGCTTGAGCCATGGCACGCGCAGTTTCCACCCGGCGCAAGGTCGCCGTCACGACCGCCGCCTGGATCGTTGGCTTCCTGATCTTCTTCCCGATCCTGTGGATGGTTATCACCAGCTTCAAGACGGAAGGCGAAGCGGGCATCCTGCCGCCCAAATTCGTCTTCTTCGAGTGGACGCTGGAGAATTACCGTAACATCTTCACGCAATCCAACTATGGCCGGGCCGCGCTCAACTCGATCTTCCTGTCGGTCGGCTCGACCCTGCTGGGCCTGATCTTCGCGGTTCCCGCAGCCTGGGCCATGGCCTTCGCGCCCGGCAAGCGCACCAAGGATCTCTTGATGTGGATGCTCTCCACCAAGATGATGCCGGCCGTCGGCGCCTTGATGCCGATCTTCCTGCTCTTCAACCGCTGGGGCCTGCTCGACAGCCGCTGGAGCGTGATGGTCGTCCTCTTCCTGCTCAACCTGCCGATCGTGGTGTGGATGCTCTACACCTATTTCAAGGAAATTCCCGGCGAGATCCTGGAAGCGGCCCGCATGGACGGCGCCTCGCTCTGGCGCGAGATCGTCTATGTGCTGACGCCGATGGCCGTCCCCGGCATCGCCTCCACGCTGTTGCTGAACACGATCCTGGCCTGGAACGAGGCTTTCTGGACGCTGAACCTGACCACCTTCGACGCCGCGCCGCTGCCGCAGTTCATCGCGGGCTATTCGGCCAAGATGGGGCTGTTCTGGGCCACGCTGTCAGCCGCCTCGACCCTCGCCATCCTGCCGATCGTGGTGCTCGGCTGGTTCTCACAAAAGCAACTCGTCCGCGGCCTGACCTTCGGCGCCGTGAAGTGACGAACAACAACATGTCAGAATGGGGAGCTGCGTAAATGGGCCGCTTCAATCTTCGCAATGTGCGCAAGGCCTTCGGTGAAGTCGTGATCATTCCCGATCTCGACCTCGACATCGAGGATGGCGAGTTCGTGGTCTTCGTCGGGCCTTCGGGCTGCGGCAAGTCGACCCTGCTGCGCCTGATCGCCGGCCTGGAGGACACCACCTCGGGCGAGATCAAGATCGACGGGGTCGACATGGCCCAGGCTCCGCCCTCCAAGCGAGGGCTGGCCATGGTGTTCCAGTCCTACGCGCTCTATCCGCATATGAGCGTGCGCAACAACATCGCCTTCGCCCTGAAGATGGCGGGCGAGAGCAAGGACGTCATCGACCAGAAGGTCGCCAAGGCGGCCGCTTCGCTCAATCTCACCAATTATCTCGACCGCAAGCCGCGCCAGCTCTCCGGCGGTCAGCGCCAGCGCGTCGCCATCGGCCGCGCCATCGTGCGCTCGCCCAAGGCCTTCCTGTTCGACGAGCCCCTGTCGAACCTCGACGCGGCGCTGCGCGTCAACATGCGCATCGAGATCTCGCAGCTCCACAAGGACCTGAAGACCACGATGATCTACGTCACCCACGACCAGGTCGAGGCCATGACCATGGCCGACAAGATCGTGGTGCTCAATGCCGGCAATGTGGAGCAGGTCGGCTCGCCGCTCCAGCTCTACAACAAGCCGAGGAACCTGTTCGTCGCCGGCTTCATCGGCTCGCCCAAGATGAACTTCCTGAAGGGCGGCGCGGCGGCGAATTACAACGCCACCACCATCGGCATCCGTCCCGAGCATCTCAACCTGTCCGCCACCGAGGGACAGTGGAAGGGCAAGATCTCGATTTCCGAACATCTGGGCTCGGACACCTTCTTCTATGTCGATCTCGACGAGGGCACCCGTATCACCGCGCGGGCACCCGGCGAGTTCAGCCTGGGCACCGGTGACATCATCTATCTCACCCCCCAGCCCGACCGCCTGCATCGCTTCGACGACAAGGGCCTGTCCCTGGCCTGATTTTTGGGCGCATTTGCTCCGAAACTGGCCGAATGATTGTGGGCACCCCGACCTTTATCATCACCGGGCTCGTCCCGGTGATCCAGGTGCCAGGATCCCGACGGATTGCGGTATCTGGATGCCCGGGAACAGGCCCGGGCATGACAAGGAACTGAGCTCTTCAGGGCCTTGATGCGCATTTGAGCAACCTCCTCGCCCGCCGCCTAAATGGTATGGCCACTGCAGGATTGACTTCGTCGAATCACCGTGCCGCATTAGATTGAACCCAGCTGCACGGGCTTTTGTCCTGTTTGCAAAATCGATGCAGCAAACGGGAGCGACGCATGAAAGGATCCGCGATGTATAAGAAGAAACTCGATCTCACGGGCCGCCACGCCCTGGTCACGGGCGGCGGGCGCGGCATAGGCCTGGCCTGCGCTGAAGCCCTGGCCGAGTTCGGAGCCGAGGTCGTCATCGCCGATTTCGACATGAAGGTCGCGGCGGAAGGGCAGGCAGCCCTGGCTGCCAAGGGCTATAAGACCGAAACGGTGCAGATGGATGTCACCAAATCCGCCGAAGTGACCCGCGTGGCCGACGAACTCGCCGCCAAGGGCCGCGCCGTCGAGATCCTGGTCAACAATGCCGGTATCGCCCGCTCCATGACACCGGCCGAGGACGTCGCCGACGAACATTGGCTCAACGTCCTCGACGTCAATCTCAACGGCGTGTTCTGGTGCTGCCGCGCTTTCGGCAAGCACATGCTGGCAGCCAAGAAAGGCTCGATCGTCAATATCGGTTCGATGTCGGGCATCATCGTCAACAAGCCGCAGGAACAGTCCTACTACAACGCCTCCAAGGCCGGCGTGCACCACCTCACCAAATCGCTGGCGGCCGAATGGGGCTCGCGCGGCGTACGCGTCAATTCCGTCGCGCCCACCTATATCAACACGCCCCTGACCGCCTATGCGGCGGCCGATCCGGCCAATGCGGAGATGTTCAAGACCTGGCTCGAAATGACGCCGCAGGGGCGGATGGGTGAGCCGGAGGAAATCGCCTCCGCCGTGCAGTTCCTGGCATCCGACGCCGCCAGCCTGATGACCGGCTCGATCGTCGTGGTCGATGGCGGCTATACCTGCTGGTAGACGCCAAGAAAAAGGGAGGGGTGAGACCCCTCCCTTATATCGTTGCGACCTTATATCGGGCTTCGAAAAGATCGATCAGTCCGTCATTGCGAGCGCAGCGAAGCAATCCAGGCTTCATGCGGCATCAAGCGAATACCTCCCGGATTGCCGCCTCGCGCCGCTCCCCGCAATGACGCGACTTTGCAGGAACAAATAAACCCAACCGCGCCTCAGGATGCGGCGCGGTTGTAGATGTCCTCGATGCGGATGATGTCGTCCTCGCCGAGATAGGAACCCGTCTGCACTTCGATCAGTTCGAGTTCGATCTTGCCGGGATTCTCCAGCCGATGGGTGGAGCCGATCGGGATATAGATCGACTCGTTCTCATGCAGCGTCTTGATCTGGCCGTTGATGCTGACATTGGCGACGCCACGCACCACGATCCAGTGCTCGGAACGATGATGGTGCTTCTGCAGCGAGAGCTGTCCGCCGGGCTTGACCACGATGCGCTTGACCTGGTGGCGCGCACCGAGATCCAGCGACTTGTAGTGCCCCCAGGGCCTGAAGGACTGCAGGTGGTCCTGGGTCAGCCCGTTATGGCTCTGCTTGAGCTTCTCGACCAGCGCCTTGATGCCGGCCGCATCGTCTCGGCGGGCCACAAGCACGGCATCACCCGTGGTGATGACCGCAAGATCGTCCAGGCCGACCACGCAGACGAGCTGGCGCTCCGAGGATACCAGATTGTTGCGGGCATTGACGAACAAGGCTTCGCCCAGCATGGCATTGCCGGCTTCGTCCTGCGGCGAGAGCTCGCGCACCGCACCCCAGGAGCCGACATCCGACCAGTCGAAGCTGGCCGGTACCACGGCGGCAGCCTGGGTCTTTTCCATCACCGCATAGTCGACCGAACGCTTGCCGCAGCGGGCGAAGGCCTCGGCGTCGAGACGCAGGAAGCCGAGGTCGAGCTTGCCCTTGGCCACCGCCTCGTTCACCGCCTCGACGGTCTCCGGCTCGCAGCGGGCATATTCAGAGAGAAAGAAACCGGCCTCGAACAGGAAATTGCCGGAGTTCCACAGATAGCCTTCCCGCACATAGCGCGTGGCCGTCTCGGCATCGGGCTTTTCGACGAAGCGGCGCACCTTCATGACGCCGTCGGTCAAGGGCTCGCCGACTTCGATATAACCATAGCCGGTCGCGGGCTGGTTGGGCACCACGCCGAAAGTCACGATGCTTTTCTTGGCAGCGCCGCGCCTGGCTGCCACGCAGGCGGCACGGAAGCCTTCGATATCCCGCACGCGATGGTCGGCCGCCAGGGTCAGGACCGGCGTCTTGGCGCCGTCCCGCGCAGCGATGAAGGCCGCACCGGCAGCGATCGCCGGACCGGAATCGCGGGCTTCGGGCTCGAGCACGATATCGGCCTCGACCCCGATCGACAGCAATTGGTCGGCCACCAGGAAGCGATGATCCTGGTTGGTGACGATCACGGGCCGGCCGAAGACGTCGGCACCGCTCACACGCCGCATCGTTTCCTGGAAGGTGGAAAGATCACCGAACAAAGGCAGGAACTGCTTGGGCCGGCTGGCACGCGAGGCCGGCCACAACCGCGTTCCGGAGCCGCCGCAAACGATCAGGGGAACGATCTGGGTAGACATCATCCGCTCATGTTGAATTGGAGGAGCCATCAATGAATAGCTCTATGCCACAATTATAAGAGGAGACGCAGGAGATTTTCAGGCCTGCTTTGGTTTATCGCGCTCCTCTTATGAGCATGCGGACAAGCCTTTTCTAATACTTCGGGATAGTGCCGAGGTCTCCGGCGGCTAAGGGCTCGCCCTTTGTCACTCCGCGGCAGCCAGGCCATCCCGCGCCTGCACCGGACCGTTGGGATCGCCGGGAGCGGTTTCCCAGCCCAGGTCAGGAATCACCGCGATGCGGGCGCCGCGCATGTCGACGCGCGTCATCACGAAATCGGCATTCTGCAGATGGCGGATCTGACTGCGGGCGCGGCCGGCCGAATGGCTGCCGCAGCGCCTGGCGATCTCCGCATCCGGCGGGCATGGCAGCCCCGTCATCGCCGCTGCCGCCAGAATCAGGAACACGGGCTGGAGGTCGGCCGGCACCAGGCGGGCATGATCGAGCGCACGCTGCCATTGCTCCTGGTCGACAGTGTCGGGATCGAGACCGGCCCGGGCTGCGCTGAGCAGGAATTTGAACTCGGCCATGGCCGGCGGCGAGCCGCTCAGCCGCTCGATGCGGCAGCGTACGATGAAATCCTGGTAGAGCACGGCATCGGTGCGGAAGCTCGCATCCGGTTCCTGCATGATCGCAAAGGCGATGCGGGCGTGGGCCTGCTGCAGTTCGGCCGGCGGCATGGCCGGCAGGGTTTCCTCGCCCGTGGCCTCCGCCGGCCGCTCGCGCACGAGCTGTTCGAGGATCTCGGTGGTCGACATCGGCGGCGGCGTGACCGCTCGGCGCTCGGGACGGGGGCGCGGCGCCGCCATCGGCACCGGCGCCAGGATGAGATCGCGAGCAGCCTCGCCTCCCTCCGGCAGCGGCGTCAGCTTGGGTGTCGCCACCTTGGGGCGCGTCTCCACCGGCCCAACCTTGATGGGCAGCGGGCGACGGGACAAGGCCGGGCCGAGCGCGACGAACTGGCCGCGCTGCAGTTCCCGGAACGTCTCGGCCTGGCGCCGGTCGAGGCCGAGCAGATCGGCGGCGCGCGCCATGTCGATGTCGAGGAAGGTCCGGCCCATCAGGAAGTTGGACGCCTCGGCGGCGACGTTCTTGGCGAGCTTGGCCAGGCGCTGGGTGGCGATGATGCCGGCAAGGCCACGCTTGCGGCCGCGGCACATCAGATTGGTCATCGCGCCGAGCGAGACCTTGCGGGCCTCCTCCCCGACATCGCCGGAGGCGGCGGGCGCAAAGAGCTGGGCCTCGTCGACCACCACCAGCATGGGGAACCAGAAGTCGCGCTCGGCATCGAACAGGGCATTGAGGAAGGCAGCAGCGGCCTTCATCTGCATTTCGGCGTCGAGGCTCTCCAGCACCAGCACGGCCGAGACGCGATGCTGGCGCACGCGCTGGGCGATATGTTCGAGCTCGGCCAGGCTGCGTTCGCCGTCGATGACGACATGGCCGTAGCGGTCCGACAGGCTGGCGAACTCGCCTTCGGGGTCGATGATGACCTGCTGGACATGCGGCGCGCTCTGCTCGAGCAGCCGGCGCAGGAGATGCGATTTGCCGGAGCCGGAGTTGCCCTGCACCAGCAGGCGCGTGGCCAGCAATTCCTCGATGTCGAGCATTGCAGGCGCACTGCCGGCGGCAGACGCGACGCCCATCTCGATTTCGATCTTCATCTCAAACAGTGATTCCGGTTTCGTCCCAGCCATAGCGCCCCTGAGGGGCTGCTCACAACCCCCGCCCGCGCATGGGAGGGGATTTCCACATGCGGGCAATAACGCCCGGGTCCGTGCTCTTTCAGCAGCACTGCGCCCACAAAGGGTGGAGGCCGGACGGGGAGACTTGCTTTCGCCTTCCCCCTCGAAGAGGATGCCTTCGGGGGACGCTCCATCTCAATCGTGTGCACAATGAAGAAACTGGTGTTCGGTCTCGGCCTGCTTGTGATCGCGCCGCCACCGGCTCTCGCCGACAGCACCGCACCCAGCTGGAGCCGGCCGCCAGCAACCGTGGCCTCTGCCGAACTCCAGGGACCGTCGGACGGTAAATGGCGCCAGGCATGTGGAACCGCCCTCGTCCCCGTTCCCGCGTCAGGCATACATTTGACTGGGGAAGTGCATGTATCTCTATCCAGGATAGCGGCAACCAGGTTTCTTCACCGGGGAGAGAGATTTCTCGGCGTCCCAGCCAACCCGAAATATTTCGCCTATGACCGGTTCGGTATACTCGTCCATGATGGGGACTCCCTACAACGCTGGAGCGCCGTCGCGTCTCCCGCCATGAAGGTTCGAACAGGCGACTCCGTGACCATTGTCACCCGCCATCAGGACGATCGTCTGCCCTGCCATTTCATGCCGAACCTTGTGATCGCCGTCCGGCATAAAAAAGCATAGCGTCCCATAATCGCACTACTCACCGATGCGGTATTCGGCGAGTTTGCGCTTCATGGCCTGGAAGCGCCGGACATGGGCCTCGTCGCGGCGCAAGGCGATCGCGGTCGACAGCACGTCGATCACCACCAGTGCGGCGATGCGCGAAATGGTGGGCGTGTAGATGTTGGTGTTGTCGAGCGTCTCCACCAGCAAGGTCACGTCGCAATGGCTGGCGAGCGAGGTCTCGAACCCGGTCAGGCCGATGACCTTGGCCCCGTTTTCGCGCGCGGTGCGGGCCACTTCGATGATCGAGCGCGTGCGCCCGGTGTGGGAGATCACCACCGCGACATCGCCCGGCTTCATCATCGAGGCCACCATGATCTGCTGGTGGGTGTCGTGCTGGGCACCGCAGGGCACGCCGAACAACGGGAATTTCTGCTGGGCATCGCGGGCCACCACGCCCGAAGCTCCGAGGCCGAAGAATTCGATGGCCCTCGCCTTTTCCAGGATGTCGATCGCCAGGGCGAGGGCAGCCTTGTCGAGATGGTGGCGCGCCCAGTCGAGGCTGGTGATGGTGTAGTCGAAGATCTTCTCGACCACGGTTTCCGGCGTATCGGTGCCGAGCAGCACAGAATGCGTGGCCGGCGTGCCCAGCGCCAGGCTCTGGGCCAGGCGCAGCTTGAAATCCTGGAAGCCGTTGCAGCCGATGGCGGCGCAGAAGCGGATGACCGTGGGCTCGCTCACCCCGGCAGCGAGCGCCGTCTCCGCCACCGTGGCATTCAGGATGCGCTGGGGGTCGGCCAGAATGAGTTCGGCCACCTTGCGGTCGGACTTGCGCAAATCGCCCAAGGTCAGCCGGATCACCTCGAGCACGTTCTGGATCGTGGTGCGAGGCCCGGGCTGAGATGCGGTCTGATCCGGCAAGGTCATCAACGGCTTCCCTTTCTGGCTCCCTCTTCGGATCGGAGGGCTCAGCCCGCCGTTCCGGCCGGGCCTATCAGCCTATACTCGATTCCCGTCCTGGCCCGAAGCAGCCGGGTCGGCCCCGCCATCGCCATGGCCTTTGCATCGATCCGCTCGGGTGCGAGCGTGTTGAAGGCAAAGAGGCCGTAGTGGTGCGCAAGCATAGCCGGGATGCCGCAGGCCGAAGCCAGTTCCACGGCCTCCTCCAGGGTGAAATTGCCGGCAATGCCGGCAGCAGCCAAGGCGGGCGAACGGCCATTGACCGGCAGCAGCGCCAGATCGGCCGCCAGAGCCCGCACCTCTTCGATTTGTCCCGCAAAAGGAATGGTATCGCCGGAATGGAAGACGCGGATGCCGTTCACGCCGAGGGCATAGCCGAGAAAGAGATGGCGGCCCTGCTCATCGCGCTGCAATTCCTCGTGGGCAGCCCGCACGGCGCTCACCTCGATCCCCTGGTCGAGCACGAGGGTTTCGCCGGCATCCATGCCGATGAAACGTTCGGGGCCGAGGCCGGTCCTGTCTTGCGCCAGTATCAGCGAGGCCTTGGGCACCACCAGGCGCAATTGCGCAAAGCGCCGGGCCAGCGGGGCCAATGTCGCCGCGTCGAGGTGATCGGTGTGATGATGCGTGCAAAGGATGAAATCGAGCGGCGGCAGCTCGTCGATCTCGATCGGCGGCGGCATCATGCGCTCATGCGAAGGGCCGCGATCGCGATATTTCTCAGCCAGGGAGTTTGAGAGATAGGGGTCGATCAGCAGGCGGTGACGGCCGCTGTCGAGGAGGAAGCCGGCCTGCCCGAGCCAATAGAGCGAGAGGCCGGCCTCCGGCCGGTTCGCGAGCCTTCCCACGAGCGGGCCGGCGAAGGGCAGGACCTCCAGCATCACTTCATGCCCTCCCCTGCAGGGCATCCATCAGGTTGGCGATGGCGACCTCGGTGGCCCGGTCGACGCTTTCCTGGGTGAAACCGCCGATATGGCTGGTGGCGATCACCCGGGCGTGGCCGGCGAGAGCGAGATTTGCCGGCGGCTCTTCCTGGAAGACATCGGTGGCATAGCAGCCGATACGCCCCTCCTCGAGCGCTTCGAGCAAGGCCGCCTCGTCCACCAGCGACGACCGGGCGGTGTTGATCAGCACCGCGCCCCGCCGCATGGCCGCGAACTCTCCGGCGCCCAGGAGCGGCCGGCCGTCCGCAGGTGCCGGACAATGCAGCGTGACGACATCGGCCGCCGCCAGCATGTCCGATATCTCGACCCAGCGCAGGCTGTCCGCTTCGACATTCACGGGAGGACGCTGCGGATCATAGGCGAGGATCTCGGCCCCGAGCGCGGCGGCCAGGCGCGCCACCTCGGCGCCGATCGCGCCACAGCCGACCACGCCCACCTTGCGCCCCCGGATCTCGGCGCCGATCCGGCGCGGCCAGTTCCCCTGCTTGATGCCGGCATCGCAGAGGGGGATCTGGCGGAGCGCCGCGAAGATCAGGCCGATGGCCAGTTCGGCCACACCGGCCGCATTGGCGCCGGCGGCGATGCGCACGGCGATCTTGCGCGCGAGCAGCGTGTCGATCGGCAGGTTGTCGGTTCCGGTGCCGTTGCGGCTGATCGCCCGGAGCGAACCCGCCGCGGCGATGACGCGCGGCGAGATCTTCTCCACGCCTGCCAGCCAGCCGGTCACACCCGGCACGAGGGCGAGCAGTTCCTCCTCGTCCGGCAATTTGCCGGGCGCCGGCATGATGATCTCATGGCCCTGTTTCCTCAGGCGCTCGACCAGGGGATGGGCCGTCGCCGTCAGCGACCGCGGCGTGACCAGGATGCGTTCCATGTCTTCAACTCTTCGTCTTCATCCCCTGGAGGCGGCGATGGCGATCTCGCCCAGCCGCTCGAAGGACGGGCCGGAGGTCGGGATCTCGATGTCGAAAACCTCGGCGATTACCTGCGTCCAGCCATGCAGGAAATAGGTCCAGCCATCCTCGATCTGAAGATGGCGCGCTGCCTGCTGGCGCCGGGCCTGGTCGAGGAAGACGAGGTCGCCGCGATAGTTGAGGTCCCACACGATCGCGCGTTCGGGAAAGACCACGGCGTCGGTGAGCGGCGAGCCGGGCGCGTCCTTGCCGAGGCCGGTGGCATTGATCACCACCGAGCCTGGCTTGAGGCCGGCGGTGACGGCATCATTGTCGGCCGCATGGGGCGCGAGCACATAGTCGACCGGCACCGGCATGCCGATTTCCTGGTGGATGCGCCGGATCTCGTCGAGGCGCGGCTGGCTGCGATTGGAAACCACGATGCGCGACGGCCGGTCTGCGCCCCGTGCCTCGCGCACCATGTGCCAGGTCAGGGCAATGGTGGAGCCGCCCGCTCCCATCGAGAAGAGCTCGGCGCCGGTGCGCTCGAAATGTCCCTTGGGAATGAAATTGTCGAGGGCGAGCCCGGAGGAGATCGGGTCCTTGGCGTGACAGATTAGGCGCCCGTCGCGCTTGGACAGGCAGCTCGTCTCCTCCATGCGCAGGGCGAAATCGTCGACCTCGTCGAACAGGTCCCGGCAGGCCTTGTAGAGGTCGATCTTGTGGGTGGTGACCAGCGCCCCCAGCGAATTGGGATCGGCCTTGATGAAGGCGACCGCTTCGCGATAGGCGGCCGGATCGGCATGGAGGGGAAAATCGATGCCCTTGATCACCGCATTCTTCAGGCCCAGATGCTCCGCCCAGGCCGGGAAGACCCGCATGATCGAGCTTTTGGTGGTGGTTACGCCGATGAAATAGAGCGTCGGCTGGGTCGCCGGCTGATAGATGCTCATGCCGCGCCCGCCCGGATCGCCTTGACGCGCTCGACGGCGGCCTTCGCCTTGGCGGTAATCTCCGCAAACTTGCCGCCGCTGATGTCTTCGGGCTTGGCGATCCAGGTGCCACCGACGGCCGCGACGAAGCGATGCTTGAGCCAGTCGCCCATCGTCTCCAGCGTGACGCCACCGGTCGGGATGAAGCGAACGCCCAGATGATTGAAGGGCGCGGCGATGCCTTCCAGTGCCTTCGGCCCGCCGGCGACGCCGGCCGGGAAGAACTTGCACAGGCGCAGGCCGGCGCGTGTGGCCGCGGTGAGATCCGTCGGCGTCATGATGCCGGGGGCGAAGGGCAGGCCGATCGCCTTGGCGGCGGCAACGATCTCCGCATCGAAGCCGGGGGACAGGGCGAAGCTCGCGCCATTGTCCTTGCAGGCCTGGACCGATTCCAGATCCAGCACCGTTCCGGCACCGGCCAGGAAGTCCGGCCTCTGGTCGCGCAGGATGGCCAGGACTTCGGCGGCCGCCTTGGTGCGGAAGGTGATTTCGGCAATCGGCAGGCCACCGGCCGTCAGGGCGTCGGCCAACGCGACCGCGTCGGCGGGATTGTCGATCGCGATGACCGGCACCACGCCGATCGCCTCGATCCGCTCAATGGGGTTGGTGGCCATGTCTGCGCTCTCCTCAAGGCTTGCCGATGGCATCGGCATGGGTGTCAATTTTGTAGCAATGCTACATATTCACTCCGATATCGGCAAGACGCTTCGGCCATTTTATTGCAATGCAGCATAAATATGCCGGAATTTTCAGTTGACCGGCTGGGAAACGTGTAGCATCACTCCAAAAAACATGGGAGCAGGGCGGCCCGCCATACCCGCCCGCTCCCTTTTTGAAGAGCAGGCCGAGGACACACCCATGACGCAGGATCTCATCCTGGCCATCGATGTCGGAACCGGCAGCGCCCGCGCAGCCCTGGTCGAGATCGGCAACGGCGCCATCCTGGAGATCGCCGCCAGCGAATATGACCAGATCGTACCGGCTTTCGGCTGGTCGGAACAGCGTCCCGCCGACTGGTGGGCGGGCACCGTCTCCGCCATCCGCACCGTGCTCGAGCGGCAGGACGGCGCCGCCGCCAGGATCCAGGCCGTCGCCGCCTGCGGCCAGATGCATGGCACCGTGCTGGTCGACAGCCATGGCAATCCGACACGCGATACCGCCCCCTTGTGGAATGACAAGCGCACGGCGGGCCTTGTGGCGTTCTTTGAGCGGGACAACCCACCCGCCTCCTATCTTTCCGAAAGCGGCAACCCGCCGACGCCGGCCTGGCCTGGCTTCAAGCTCGCCTGGCTGCGCGACAACGATCCGCAAGCCTATCGCACCGCCGCGACGGTGCTGATGCCGAAGGACTACATCAATCTGCGGCTCACCGGCGAGATCGCCATGGACGAGGGCGACGCCTCCTGCAGCTTCCTAATGAACCCGGCGAGCGGAAGCTGGTCCGCCGCGATGATCGACCGCCTTGGTCTCGACGCCGCCAAGCTGCCGCCGATCCGCTCGCCGCTCGACATTCTCGGCCGCATCACCGCCAGCGCCGCCCTGGAGACCGGCCTTGCCGAGGGTACGCCCGTCCTGGTCGGCGGAGCCGACTACCCCGTTGCGGTGCTCGGCTCGGGCGTCGTCCATCCCGGCACGGCGTCGGATGTGATGGGCACCTCCTCCATCATCACCTTGGTGACGGGCGAACCGCTGCTCGATCCCGAGATCTGCAATGTCCGCACCGTCGAGGGTCATTGGGGTCCCTTCACCCTGCTGGAGACCGGCGGCGATGCCATGCGCTGGGCCCGCCGCGCCTTTCATGAGAAGGCCCTCTCCTATGGCGACATCGTCGCCAAGGCCGCCGAGGCCCCGGCCGGGGCCGAAGGTCTGTTCTTCCTGCCTTTCCTGGCCGGCGAGCGGCTCGGCGCCCACCGCAATGCCCGCGCCCAGTTCTTCGGCATCGGCGCCAAGCATGGCCTCGCCCATCTCCACCGCGCCACGCTGGAAGGCGTGGCCTTCGCGGTCAACCGCCATATCCGCGTGATGGAAGCCTCCACCGGCCAGAAGCTCGAGCGCGTGGTCGCTTCCGGCGGCGGCGCCAAGACAGAACTCTGGCTCAAGATCAAGGCGAGCGCCTACAACGTACCGATCCTGGTGCCCGAGGAGACCGAATGCGGCCTCGTCGGCTGTGCGGCGATGGCCGCAACCGCGCTCGGACGTTTCGGCAAGGTCGAGGACGCGGTCGGCCATTTCGTGCGCTACAGCGCCGAAATCCTGCCCGACCCGGCCTGGGCCGAGACCTATGCCCGGATGCAGCCGGTGTTCGACCGCCTCTACCGCCATTCCCAGGCACTCTACGACGATCTCGACCGGCTGCAGCAGGCCTGAACCGCCGATCATCCCTTTCTCAAAATCGAAGGAAACACGCATGCAGGACGTGCTCTCCGCTTTCCGTCCCGGCCTGTTCGAAGGCAAGACCGTCGTGGTCTCCGGCGGCTCCAGCGGCATCGGCCTTGCCATCGCGCAGGGCTTTGCCAGCCTCGGCGCCGAGGTCATCGCGACGGGCTCCACCGAAGCGCGCCTTGCGGCGGCCAAGGCCGCCAATGGCGACCGCTCCATTCGTTTCGAGCAGCTCGACGTCCGCGACAAGGCGGCGGTCGAGCGCTTCTTTGCGGCGCTGCCGGCCCTCGACGTGCTCGTCAACGCGCAGGGCATCGCCCGCCCCGATGCCGAATGGACCGAGGAAACCTATCTCGAAGTCGTCGACGTCAACATGAACAGCGCCATGCGCCTCGCCATGGCGGCCCACCCCCTGCTGGTGAAATCGCAAGGGTCAATCATCAACTTCGCCTCGATGCTGAGCTATCTCGCCGATGACAGCGTGCCGGCCTATTGCGCCAGCAAGACCGGCATCGTGGGGCTTACCCGCGCCCTCGCCCACAAATTCGGCCCCGAAGGAATCCGCGTCAACGCCATCGCGCCCGGCTATCACCGCACCGACATGACCAAGCCTTTGTGGTCCGACCCGGTGCCGGCGGGCAAGATTGCCAGCAAGGCGGCGCTCAAGCGCTGGGGCACGGTCGACGATCTCGTCGGCACCGCCCTGTTCTTCGCTTCGCCCGCCTCGATCTTCGTGACCGCCACCACGCTGCCCGTCGACGGCGGCTACGTCGTCAGCGGCTTCTGACGGGAAAAGTTCCAGCAACCGGCCTGAAGCAACACCGCCCGGCAAGCCGGGCGGTGTTCTCGTTCATTCTCATTCACAAGGCGGTGCGCCCTGGCCGCCACAACGGCGCTGGCGTCCGCCGCCACCCGCGGCCGGACCACCTTCTTCCGGTGCCGGCCGCATCCGCTGCATCGGCCGGGGTGCCCCGCCGTCGAGGTCGGGCTGCGCCCGCGGCAGCCGATTCTGACGCGGCGCATTCACGGCCGGTTCCATATCCGGCGCTGGGTTCAAGCGCTTCTGGCGCGGCATGGCTGCCCCACCTTCGTCACCGCCGCCTGGCTGGAGGCGCGGCCGGCGGCCGGACGGCTGGGCCGGCTCATCCGGTTGCGCAACCCCGGCATCGGGCTGGCGTGGGCGACGGCGGCCCGGCTGGGGCTGCGGCTGCCCGCTGCCATCCGGCAAGGCCCGTCCGGCTGGTGGCAAGGGCTCGCCAAGGCCCTGTCCTTCCTGGGCCGGGCGACGCTTGCGACCTGCCGGCTGCGATGGCGCACCGGCATCCGGCGCGGCCTGGTCCTCGGGGGTGACGCCAGGCCGCGGAGCCTGAGCGCCGTCATCCTGGGGCTGCCGGCCCTTTGGCCGTTTACGACCGGGAAGCGGCTGCGACTCGTCGGCTCCCGGCAGGGGCTTGCCGAGTTGCTGGCCGTTCTCGGCCGGAGGCTGGGCGGTACCGTCCGGCTGCGGCTGCCCCGGCTTCAGGCGGCCCTGACCCTTCTGCCCCGGGAGGGGTTTTTGGGGCTGGGTCTGATCCGGTTGGCCCTCGGGCAGGGGTTGGCCGAGCTGCCCGGGCTTGCCGGCTTTGCCGCCGGGCTGCAGACGACCAGGCAATGGCTTTCCGGCGAGCGGCGGCTTGCCATTGTCGAGCGGCAGCGCCTCGCCGTTCATGCCAGGCAGGGCCTTGCCGGGCTGGCGCTGGCCCGGCCTGGTTTCATCCGGCTGGGCGGCCTGGCCCGGCTGGGCTCGTCCCGGCAGCAGCCGACCGGGCTGGCCCGGCTGAGCCTGCCCCGGTTTCACCGTATCAGGCTGTACGGCCTGTCCGGGTTGACCTTCCTGTCCCGGCAGCACTCGGCCGGGCTGGCCTTCCTGGCCAGGAAGCGCTTCGCCTGGACGAACCTGTCCCGGCAGAAGGCGCCCCGGCTTCTGCGGTTCGCCGGGGGCCGGAGCCAGGCCGGGCTCGCCCGGCTGTGGCGCCGCCGTCGGCTGCGTCATGCCCGGCTGGCCACCCCGTCCGCCCCGATTGCGCAGGAAGGGCGGCAGGGCGACACGGGCCGCAGCAGCGCCCGCACCGACGGCGATCGCCGCGCCGGCCGCCTTCTCTCCGGTCGTCAGACCGCCCTCGCCTTCCTGCGGCCGCATGCGCTCCGGAGGAGCCTCCAGCGTCTCGTTGATGACGGTGGCGTTGTGGATGTTGTTGAAGATGAAATTCTGCGGAGGCGGCTCGACATAGCGCGGCGGCCGCACCCATTCCGGCACCGCCACATAGCGCGGCGATGGCAGCACATACGCATCGACCGGCGGCGGAGGCGGCGGCAGCTCCACGAAATCGCGGGGCGGCGGCGGCAGGAAGATCACCGGCGGCCGCGGAGGCGGCGGCAGGTCGAATTCCGGATCGGAGAAGACGATCACCGGACGTTCGACATAGACGATCTCGACTTCCGGCGGCGGCGGCACGTCATATTCGATCACGTCGAAACGCGCCGGCGGCTCGATTTCGGCCGACAGATATCTCAGGCGGCGGCGGGCGTCCCAGGCATGGGGGCCGCGCGGATAGCGCTTGAGATAGGACCAATAGGCATTGGGTGTGTCGCGCTTCCAGGTCTCGTGCCAGGTGATGGCCTCGCGCCGGGCGGCCACGATGGCGCGCACCCGCTTGGCCATGGGATCGCGCGGAAAGGCGGTCAGGAAGTCCTGATAGCCCTGCATGGTGTCCCGGTCCACGGCGGCGACATAGGCATCCCGCGCGTCGAAATCGGCGATGCGCTTGGATTGCATCGCTCTCTCTTCTTCCAGGGAAACCTGCGGAGCGGGCGCATCGGCCGTACGGTCGAAGAAGGCGAAGGGCTCGCCAAGCTTCGAGGCGCTCCAGGGCAGCACGGCACCATTGGTCTTCTCGCTCACCCGCAGCCGGGTGCGGTCGAACACCTCGGCGATCGGCAGCCCGCCCGTGCGCATCATTTCGGCGAGGGCCTGGGCATAGGCGCCATAAGGCCCTTGTTCGGCCGGCGCTACCGTGCCGGGCGCCGCATTGAAGGCGATCAGGCCATTGGGTTCGGCATCGACGAGCGCCAGCCCGCCAGCGAGAGGCTGGTCGCCGCGGGCGAACTGGTTTTCGCGCGCACCGTCAATCACCACGATGCTGGCCTTCAGCTGCAAGGCGCCGAGCGGCCGAATGAAATCGGCGAGCCGTACGGCCTCTGCCGGCACGGCAGCGGGTGACTGAATGGCAGCGTCGACGGGCACGAAGTAATTCTGCCCTTCCGACTGCAGGCCATAACCGGCGAGATAGACGAAAGCCACCGTGTCGGGGCCCGATGCGGAGGCTTTGTCGAGGAATTCACGGAACGCCTTGCGCAGCGACTCCTGGTCCAGGTCCCGGGCACCGGTGACGTCGAAACCGGCGGCCTGCAGAGTCTGGGCGATCAGGCCGGCGTCATTGGCGCTGGTCGCCAGGGGCCCGGCCTTGTAATCGGCATTGCCGATGACGAGGGCAATGCGCTTTTCGCCCTGGCTCTGTGCCCGGGCAGGTTGCAGCGGCAAACTCGCCGCCAGCAGGATGAACAGGAGCGCAAAGGCGCTGCGAAACGTCGCGGACATTGATCTGGCCCTCTTGGTTTCCACCCGGCATGGGCCGAGCTCGAACGGCTCTTGGCCTGTGAGTACAACCTAAGCGATAGCCTAGCCAACTTGTATGGCGTGTGAACCAAAAGGGGCTGTTTTGGGGCGGTGTGGGGGCAATAGAGAGGCCGGGGCGCCAGAGACCCCAGATCGAGGTCAATTCTGGTCCTGGCAGAGGATGACCGGCGAAGCCAGCGCGGCGACATAGCCGGCCCCCTGATAGACCTGGGCGTTGTTGGCGCCCGGCGGCAGCAGGAAGGAGCCGCTCACCACCTGCGGGACGTTACCGACCTGCAGGAGGCTCCAACTGAAATTGCACAGCTGCGCCGGCTTGGTCGGCGCGAGGTGGGAGCAATTGAGCAGCGCAGCCCCCAACATGGCAGCGCCGCCGCAGCTGACGAAGCGCGGGGCGGCGGCCGCAGGATGCGTACCGAGCACCAGCGCAAAACAGGCCGCGCCCACCAGGCCAGCCGCGGTCAGCGCCGAACCCCGATCAAATCTCGCGTGATCAGCAGCCATTTTTCGGTTCCGCACCATCTGCGCGATTGCATTCGAGGCATCCTTGTTATAATCATGCCTAAAGATAAGCAAGCTTATAATTAGAAGGGCATGTTCTAGAGATGCTCAATCCGCCCACCCTCGGCTTCATCCTGCATGACGTCGCCCGCCTGATGCGCAAGCGCTTCGAGCAGCGGGCCGGCGATATCGGCTTGACGCGCTCGCAATGGCAGACGCTCGCCTTTCTCTCCCGCAGCGAGGGCATCCATCAGAGCGGGCTGGCCGAACTGCTCGAAATCGAGCCGATCACTCTGGTGCGCATTCTCGACAAGCTCGAGGCGCGCGGGCTGATCGAACGGCGCCAGCATGCGAGCGACCGCCGGGTCTGGCTGCTCTTCCTGACGCCGGCCGCCCATCCCATTCTCGCCGAGATGCGCGTTCTCGGCGACCGGACGCGGGCGGAAGCCCTGGCGTCCATCCCAGACGAAGACCGCGTGAAACTACTCGACACCCTGACGCAGATGAAGGCCAACCTTCTCGAAGCCTGCCGCCAGCCGGTCGACGAGAAGGAGGCAAATCATGGCTGACGGCAGCAACCAGACCCAGAAACTCGAAAACCCTATCGAGATCGACGGCCTCTCCGGCGACAAGGCCAGTCGGGACACGGCCACGCCGCAGCCGGCCAAGATGCGCAGGCGCTCGCTGACCCGCCCCCTGCTCTTTGCCCTGCTTCCCGTCGCCCTCGTGGCAGGCGGCTATTTCTACGTCACCGGCGGGCAGGTGATGGAGACGGACAACGCCTATGTGCAGGCGGCGATGGTCGGCATATCCACGGACGTCGCCGGCACGGTGGTGGAGATCGACGTCGTCGAGAACCAGGCCGTCAAGAAGGGAGACGTGCTCTACCGCATCCGTCCCGACAGCTACCGCACGGCCCTGGAAGGGGCGGAGGCGCAGCTCGGCACCGTGCGCAACCAGGTCCTGACCCTGCAGGCGAGTTATGCCCAGGCCGAGGCGCAGATCGAGCAGGCCAAGGCGGACATTCCCTATTATGAGGCGCAGTTCAAGCGCCAGCAGGACCTGCAATCCTCCAGCGCCGCCTCCAAGCAGAGCTTCGACCAGGCCAAGCATGATCTCGATGCGGCGCGCCAGAAGGTCATCGTGGCGCAGGCCAATGCCCAGGCCATGCTGGCCCAGCTCGGCGGCGACGCTTCTCTGCCGGTGGAAAAGAACCCCTTCTACCTCCAGGCCCAATCGGCCGTCGACAACGCCAAGCGCGACCTCGGCGACACCATAGTCCGGGCGCCGTTCGACGGCATCGTCACCAATGTCGATGCCCTGCAGCGCGGCGCCTATCTCAACGCCTCCCAGCGCGCCTTCAACCTGGTCTCCACCACCAATATCTGGGTGGACGCGACCCCGAAAGAAACCGAGCTCACCTATGTCAAGCCCGGCCAGCCGGTCGAGATCTCGGTCGACACCTATCCGGGCGTGACCTGGACCGGCACGGTCGAGACCATCAGCCCGGCCTCCGCCTCGAGCTTTTCCCTGCTGCCTGCACAGAACAGCTCCGGCAATTGGGTGAAGGTGGTCCAGCGCATTCCCATGCGCATCAGCATCGATCCCGCGCCCGACAAGCCGGCCCTGCGTGTCGGCATGAGCGTGGTGGTCGGTGTCGACACCGGCCATGCCCGCGGCCTGCCCAGCTTCGTGACGAGCTGGTTCGGCCAAGACAAGCCTCAAGGCAACCACCAGGCCGGCTGACGATAACGCCGTCGCGCCTCGCCGTGCGCCGGCCCGCATTTTGAGCACCTGTTTATTTCATCACCTATAATCCCAGATCGTTGCGAACGAGGCCTGCCATGAGCGCATCCGCCACCGCGAGCGCCGGCCCAATCTCCAGTCCCGCTCTGCCTGCCCCCAAGGTGGCCAATCGCGGCGCCATCACCGCCTGCGTCATCCTGGCGGTGATCATGCAGGCGCTCGACACCACCATCGCCAATATCGCGCTGCCCCATATCCAGGGCAGCGTCGCCGCCAGCCAGGACCAGATCAACTGGGTGCTGACCTCCTATATCGTGGCAGCGGCGATCATGACGCCGCCCTCCGGCTTCCTCGCGGCCCGGTTCGGCCGCAAGCGGCTGCTGCTCGTCTCCATCATCGGCTTCGTGGTCGCCTCCATGCTGTGCGGCATGGCGCAATCCCTGGTGCAGATCGTCGGCTTCCGCCTGATGCAGGGCGTGTTCGGCGCCGCTCTCGTGCCGCTGGCCCAGGCCATCATGCTCGACATCTACACGCCGGAGGAGCGCGGCGGAGCCATGGCCGTATTCGGCGTCGCCGTGATGGTGGGCCCCGTGCTAGGCCCCGTCATCGGCGGCTGGCTCACCGACCACATTTCCTGGCGCTGGATCTTCTATATCAATCTGCCGATCGGCCTCGTCGCCATGCTCGGCGTGATGGCCTTCGTCACCGAGACCCGCAGCAGCACGGCCGTGAAGCTCGACTGGCTCGGCTTCGGCATGCTCTCCATCGCCATCGGCGCGCTGCAGGTGCTGCTCGACCGGGGCGAGCAGCTCGACTGGTTCTCCTCGGGCGAGATCCAGCTCGAGGCCCTGATCTGCGCCGGCGCTTTCTATATCTTCCTGGTCCACACCTTCACGGGCAAGGATACTTTCGTGAAGCCGCGCCTGTTCGTGGACCGCAATTTCGCCGTCGGGGTGGTGCTGATATCCGCCGTGGGCCTCACTTATTACGCCGCCATGGCGCTGATGACGCCCTATCTGCAATCGCTGATGGGCTATCCCGTGGTGACCGCCGGCCTGGTGATGGGGCCGCGCGGCATCGGCACAATGGTCTGCATGTTCATCGTCGGCCGCCTGGTCGGAAAGCTCGACACGCGCCTGCTCCTGCTGATCGGCTTCGGGCTGACCGCCTGGTCGCTCTACGACATGACCGGCTGGACCCCCGATATTTCGCAATGGCAGATCATCGTCACCGGTTTCGTGCAGGGCGCAGGCCTGGGCTTCCTGTTCGTGCCGCTGACCACGGTGACCTTCCAGACCCTCGACGCCAGCCTGCGCGGCGACGGCACCGGCCTCTACAATTTGTCGCGCAATATCGGCTCCAGCGTCGGCATCTCCATGACCTCGGCCCTGCTGATCGAAAGCACCCAGGCCAACCACGCCGATCTCGTCGCCCACATCACGCCCTACAACCAGGCCCTGCAGGACATGACCCGGGCCAGACTGCTCGACCCGCTGAGCGCCGCTGGACAGACCATGCTCGACGGCATGGTCGGCCAGCAGGCGACCATCATCGCCTATATCAACGACTTCAAGCTGATGATGCTGCTGACGTTGGCCGCGATGCCGCTGGTCTTCTTCCTGCGAAAGGCCGCCAAGCCTGCGGAAATGGATCACAGCATGGCGATGGAGTGAGGGTCATGCCCGCTTTCGCGCCTCCACCGCCGTGATGAAACCGGCATAGCTCCAGGCCAGATGCTTGGCGGAGCTATGCTCGCCGGTCACACGGTCGAATTGCTCGGACATTTCGCCATTGTCGGGCGTGAAGGCACGAATGGTTTCCAGATAGGCATCCCCCCGTGCCTTCAGGCGATCGGCAGCGGCGGGATCCGCCCCCCGCAGGGCCGCCGCGCGCAGATAGCAGAATTCGGCCGCCGCCTGGGTCGAGAAATAATAGGCCCCGCCCGAATAATATTCGTCGCCCCGGTAGCGGCCGAGAGCGATGCCGCGTCCCTCCGGCCGGCCCCGATTGATCGCGTAGTCCTCCTCGAAGATCGCGTCGAGACGATCCAGCGTCGCTTCCATCCGGATGTCGTGGGGCGAATGCGTGGGCAGGGCGCCGCCGGCGTGGATGCCAGCGAGGATGACGGCGATGTCGAGATCCTTCGGCGTCGGCTTGCCGTCCTCGGTCAGCCGCGAACGATAGAAGCCGGGTTCGGGCTGCCAGAAATGATGGAGACGGCCCTGGATCTCGGCCGCATCCGCCCGGGCGCGCTGGGCGGTCGCGGCATCGCCCTGCGCCGCCAGCCAGGAGGCCCCCTCCTCCAGCGCGGCCGCCTCGATTCGAAGCGTATAGTAGTGATGCGCCTTCTCCTCCTCCCAGATGTCGTAGCTCGGCTCGCGCCAATGGGCGAGGACGAAGCGGATATCCTCGTCCAGCAGGGTCGCGATGGCATCATCATGCCTGACGCCGAAGGATCGGCCGGAGGCCCAGCGCAGCACCGCCAGCACACGGGCGGCGATACCGTCATATTGCGGACGGTTCCAGCGCGAGATGTCGAGGGAGCCGTCCGGGTTGACCCGCGTTTCGCCGCGGACCACCACGCTGGCCAGATCGGCATCTTCACGCACGAATTGCCGATAGTCCTCGGCGACCTTTGCCCGCCAATCCGGGCCCTCGACCAGATCGGCGCCCCTGAGGGCGTTGAGCTCCAGGCTGAAATCCACGAAATCGCAGAAATGGACCGCTGCGATATCGCTGTCGAGCCACAGGGGGTCGATCTGACGCAGAGCGTCGATCACCACGGCCGAGTCGCGGTACCAGTGGAAGAAATAGTCGGGATCCGGATCGTAGGAGGCCGGCACGGGCGACGCCACCACCGAGCCCCTTTTCGGAGTGATGGTCTGGCCGAAACCCGGCCGCTCCTTCACCGTGGCCGTGGCGGAGATGGCAAGCTGCATGTTCCGGACGGCAACGGGATATTGCCGCTCGATCCAGCGATCCAGATCCGTGATCACGCTCATCTGCTCTCTCCGATTCCCTGAGCAAAACGCGTCGTCCGAAACGTCAATTTGCTCTAACTCTTTGTTCCGACGTGTCTCTGCGCTTCCTGGCGATTCCGCCCAACCCCGAAACGCTCTGACGATGCTAATCAAGGTGGGGGTTGAACAGAAGCGGCGAGGCGTTAAGCAGGGAAGAGAAGCTGATTTGCGCATCGGCCTGCCGGTCCGGCGATCGGCGACAATCTGCCGAACGAGGAGTTGTGATGAGCCGCATCGAGACCCTGCTGTCCAAGATGACGCTGCGAGAAAAACTCGGCCAACTCAATATGGTTGCCTCGGGCTATGCGGTGACCGGTCCCCTGCTCGGCGGGGATTCGCCGGACGCCATTCGTTCGGGCGATATCGGCAATCTGCTCAACATGGTCGGCGTCGATCACGTCAATGAGGTCCAGCGTATCGCCGTGGAGGAATCGCGCCTCGGCATTCCGCTGCTGCTCGGCTTCGACGTCATCCACGGCCATAAGACGGCCTTTCCGGTGCCGCTGGCGGAAGCCGCCATGTTCGACAGGGCCGCCTGGGCGCGCACGGCGCGCATCGCGGCGGTAGAGGCCTGGAACGACGGCCTCGCCTTGACATTCGCCCCGATGATCGATGTCTCCAGGGACCTGCGCTGGGGCCGCATCGTCGAAAGCGCCGGCGAGGATTCCTGGCTCAACGCCGAGATGGCGATCGCCAAGGTCAAGGGCTTCCAGGGCTCGGACCTCTCGGCCATCGGCTCGATCGCCGCCACCGCCAAGCATTTCTGCGCCTATGGCGCGCCGGTCGCCGGCCGCGAATATGCCTCGGTGGACATTTCGGACCGGGCTCTGCACGAGATCTATCTGCCCCCCTTCGAGGCCGCCGTGAAAGCGGGGGTGGCCGCCATCATGCCCGCCTTCAACAGCCTGGCCGGCATGCCGATGACGGCGCATGAGCCGCTGCTCAAGGGTTGGCTGCGCGACAAGCTCGGCTTCGACGGCGTCATCATCAGCGACTACAATGCCGTGGCCGAGCTGATGAACCATGGCGTGGCCGGCAGCCTGGCCGAGGCCGCCGCCCTCTCCCTGCGGGCGGGCGTCGACATCGACATGGTCTCCAACGCCTATCGCAAGCATCTGCCGGAAGCGCTGTCAGCGGGCCTCATCACCATGGCGGAGATCGACGCCAGCGTGCGGCGTGTCCTCGCCCTCAAGGAACGGCTCGGCCTGTTCGACCAGCCCTATCGGCGCGGCACGGCGCCCCTGGCTGCCATGGCCGGCAACATCGACCATCACGAGGTCGCCCGCGACGCGGCCCGCAAATCCTGCGTCCTGCTCACCAACTACAACGAGGCCCTGCCGCTCACGCGCACGGAGCGCATCGCCCTGATCGGCCCGCTGGCCGATGCCCAGGCCGACATGCGCGGCCCGTGGGGCGGCGCCTCGGTCGCCGAGGACAGCATCACCCTGCGCACCAGCCTCGGCAAGGTCGCCACCGTCGTGGCGCAGGCCGAGGGCGTGAAGATCAACTCGGACGACATGTCCGGCATCGCCACCGCGGTGGAAGCGGCGCGGGTTGCCGACACCGTGGTGCTCTGCCTGGGCGAGACGGCACCGATGAGCGGGGAAGCCGCCAGCCGCGCCCATCCGGAACTGCCGGGCAAGCAGCGCGAGCTCGCCGAGGCGATCCTGGCGCTCGGCAAGAAGGTGGTCGTCGTGCTCTTCGCCGGCCGGCCCCTCACCTTGCCCTGGCTCTTTCACAGCGCCTCGGCCGTGCTGATGGCCTGGTGGCCCGGCGAACAGGCCGGCCCGGCCATCGGCGATCTCCTGATGGGGCAGGAATCGCCCTCCGGCCGCCTGCCGGTGAGCTGGCCCGACGCGGTCGGGCAGGCCCCGCTCTATTACGAGCAATACCCGACGGGCCGCCCCTTCAACCCGAACGACCATTACACCTCCAAATATATCGACGCCCCCAACGCGCCGGCTTTTCCTTTCGGGCATGGCCTCACCTATGGCGCCTTCGCCCTGTCCGGCCTGACGGTGAGCAAGACTGTGTTCGGCCCTGACGATACCATCGAGGTCAGCGCCACGGTGACCAATACCGGCAAGCGGACCGCCCAGGAGACCGTGTTCCTTTTCACGCATGATCTGGTGGCGAGCCTGTCCCGGCCCCTGCTGGAACTGAGGGGTTTTGCCAAGATCAGCCTCGATCCCGGCCAGAGCGGCACCGTCTCCATCGCCTTGGCGGCGAGGG
The DNA here is from genome assembly GCF_017813775.1 of Labrys sp. LIt4. Lineage (NCBI taxonomy): Bacteria > Pseudomonadati > Pseudomonadota > Alphaproteobacteria > Hyphomicrobiales > Xanthobacteraceae > Labrys > Labrys sp. LIt4. The sequence continues at coordinate 185,376 of NZ_JAGIPY010000007.1, read as the reverse complement.
ACCTGGCCTTCCCCGGCAGGGACCTGCAGCCAGTGCTGGAAGCGGGCGATTTCGAGATCAAGCTTGGCTCCAGCGCCAGGCGCAGCCAGCTCCTGAACACCCGGGTGACGCTCAAGCTGTGAGCGCCGTCGGTCTGCCGCCACTATCGCTTCGTCGCGGTCCTATACGAGCATGGGAGGCAGGCTGAGGCCTTGCTCGAAACTGAGGGGGCACCGTCAGGGGCGCGATCGAGCGCCGCCTTGGGTGCTCCGCGCGGCTGCCGTCGCGCGCCAGAAGGGGACGCCGGGCCAATCGCCATGACCGGATGCCCGACCCGCTTCCCTCAACGCCTGTCGCAGGTCGGCGCCGGCAGGTAGTCGGGCAGCGGCTCTTAACAACGGAAAAAGCGAGCGATCTTGCCGGAGCCCTGTCGGCTCCGCAGGCAGACGAACGTCCTTGTGGCAACGGGCGGACAGCCCCGCTCCCGCCAATACCGAGGACGAAGCCATGCCGAACGAAACCGCCTCCATCTCCAAGGGTGCCTACTGGACGGGCATCGTGCTCAGCACCCTGGTCGTCGCCTTTCTCATCTTCGACGGCGCCATCAAGCTGGTTCCCCTGCAGGTGGTGATCGACACCATGCAGGGCCTCGGCTATCCGCCCGAACATGCCCGCACAATCGGCGTGATCACCCTCGCCGCCACGGTGCTCTACGCCATTCCGCGCAGCTCGGTCCTGGGAGCGGTGTTGCTCACCGGCCTGCTTGGCGGCGCCATCGCCACCAATCTCAGGGCGGGCACGCCGATCTTCAGCCACCTCCTCTTCGGTGTCTATCTCGGCGTGCTGATGTGGGGCGGCCTCTATCTGCGGGATGGCAGGGTTCGAGCCATCCTGCCCTTGTTCCGCTGAGGGGGGGCTGGTTCAGCCCCGCACCATGACCGGGCCGCCGGCTGCCTTCTCCGCCTCGCTGAACTTGGCGGCCGCACACAGGAAGGCGATGCCGCCGCAGACGAGGGCGATCTGGATCCACAGCGCGTCGTGGCCCGTCATCAGCACCACCTGGCCCGCTCCGGCCAGCAGCGAGAGCAGGAAGAACACCAGCAGGCTGTGGCGGCCGAGCATGATCAGAGGCTGCATCACCCGCAGCGAGGCGAGCTTGGGCGAGATGCCCAGCCCGTAGATGAAGCCCGCCATGCCCAGAAAGTGCACGAGGCGGCCGAGGCCAAGATTGGTCTTGTCGAGGTCGAGCCAGCCATAGACCGCCTCACGCACGCCGAAGGACAGGCCGAAGCCATTGGTGACCACGAAAGCACCCGCGAAGACGATCAGGCCGCCAAGGGCGAACAGCGGCTTGGAGATCGCCAGGCGCCCCTGCTGCAGCAGGAGGCCGACCGCGATGCCGATCGCCATCATGAACTGCCAGGTGAAGGGATTGAAGAACCAGCCCCCGGCAACCGGCCAGGACGGCAGGTTCCAGCCATAATAGCGGGCCAGGCCGTACAGCAGCGCCGAGGCAGCGAGCATCACGCCGATATGCAGCCGCGCCAAATAGAACAGGGCCGGCACCAGGGCGATCAGGGCGATATAGAGCGGCAGGATGTTGAAATAGCCGATCTGATGGCCGAGCGAGAGCGTTCCGAGCAGGAAGGTGCCGGCGTCCTGGACGTAGAGGTCACGCCCATGGATCGCCATGAGATCGGGCATCCGCCAATGCAGCGCACCGGCAGCGAAAATGGCGATGCCGGCCAGCGTCATCAGCACATGGACGCCATAGAGCTTCACTGCCCGCTTGCCGAGCGCCAGGGAGACGTCGGCTTCCTTGCCGGCATTGAACTTGCGGCCATAGGCGAGCGCCATGGCGACGCCGGACATGAACACGAAGGCCTCGGCTGAATCGGACAGGCCGAAATTGCGCGAAGTGATCACCTCGAAGAGGTTACCGGGCATGTGATTGATGAAGATCGTGCACAGCACGAAGCCACGCCACATGTCGACGGAGACGGCGCGCTGATTGGGCTTGACCGCCGGGCTGGCGGCGACGGGCTTCGGCGGGTTCTGCCGGCGATCGGTGACATAGTCGATCAGCAGACGCACCGCTTCGCAGGCGCCGAAGATCAGGATTGCCGTGAGGGCGAACAGGGCCAGCGCCGGAAGCTGGGCGGGCGCCAGCCACAGCGTATAGAAGGGCTGGATGAACAGGAAAGTGACGATCGTGGCCGTCAGCAGGATGGCAAACAGGCCGATGCCAAAGCCGAACAGAACCTCTGCGAGCACGACCGCGGGCAGAAAGACAAAGTATGAATAGCTATGCCAGCCCAGATAGGACTGCAGAAAATAGCATGGCACGAACAAAAGCGCCGTAAGCAGATAGGGGCGCATGGGCCGTGCCAGCCGCAACAAGCTAAATTGATTATCCATAATACGCGCCTTCCACTTCCATCACTGCTGTCGCCGCGGCGCGCTTGAATTGCCACGACAGGATGCCAGCACTTCGGCATCCCTCCTTCAGCACCTCGCTCGACTAAGTCCAGAAGCGATTCTTGGAGCCTGGCGACATAGTGGCGGCCTCATCCTGTACCGGGGATGAACGAAATTGCGGCCAAAAAGTTGCATGTCCTGTTGCATCATCGCCACGCTGTTCGACAAAACGACGCTCCGGCAGCGCAAAGGCTAGAAATTGTTTTTGTTTTCCTAATTTGTGACACAGCTTGTCGGCATAAGCGGCGGGTCAAACGGCCTCAGCGCGGCAACCATGCGATGGATGCGGGCAGCGATCGCCGGCTTTCGACGAATTCGCTTGTCGCACGGCACAATACGAGCTTGAAATGCGCATGGTCCGCACCGAACCCGCACGAATTTTTGCTGTTGCCCGCAGGACTGCGGCGCTTTGCCTCGGCCTCCTGGCCGGATTGACCATGCTTGCCGGCGCCAGGGCTAGCACGCTGGAAGAAATGTCGTTTCCGAGCAAGGCCTTGGGCCGGCCCTTGACCGTGTCGGTCTATCGTCCGGACCTGCCGGCGCCGGAAACCGGCTGGCCGGTGCTCTATCTCCTGCATGGCCGCGACGCCAATAATCGCGACTGGTCGTCGCTTGCCAGCATCAAGGTCACGCTCGACCGTCTGATCAAGAGCGGGCGCATCAACCCGATGATGGTGGTGATGCCCTCCGCCGGCAACAGCTGGTATGTCGATTCAGCCGATGTGAAGGGGCCGGGCAATTACGAAACCGCGCTCCTCAACGAACTGCCCACGGCCTTCGAGAAGCGCTTTGCTCCGCATTGCACGCGCAAATCCCGCGCCATCGCCGGCATTTCCATGGGCGGTTTCGGGGCGCTGCGCTTTGCCTTCAAGCGGCCGGACCGCTTTGTCGCGGTCGCCAGCCTGTCCGGCGCCATCTGGCAGAACATCCCCACTGCGCAGACCCAGACGGCATGGGAAGGCGCGAGCGGCAGCTATTTCAAGCGCATCGATCAGGCCACCGTGGTCGGAGGCCCCGACCTGCCGCCGGAGGGCGCCCATTTCGGCGGTGCCTTCGGCACGCCCTTCGATGCCCGGCGCTTCAACGACGCCAATGTGTTTACCCTGCTCGCCCGGCAGATCGAAGCCGGCAGCGAATTGCCGGCGATCTATCTCACCGTCGGCGACCATGACGGCCTCAATTTCTGGCGCGGGTCCATGGCCCTCTACGAGACGCTGATGGCCGACAAGATCAACATCGAATTCCGCGTCACCGACGGTGACCACACCTGGTCGCTGTGGCGCAAGACCATCGAGGATGCCCTCGAATTCGTGGATTCGAAATTCGCCCCCGCGACCGCTCCGCCGCTGGTGGCGGTGAGCCCCGCCATGCCGAGCGCTGCCAGCGGCGAACCGGCGCCCAAGATGGCTGGTGGCGAGACCGTGGTGAAATAAACCGGTCCAGGTCCCCGCCTCGCTCCTGCAGGGGACCGGCGCGCCGTTCGGGCGAATCCAGCGCGCCCGGAGAACCTTATTCCGGCAGCACGATACCGAGCTTGGCCATCACGCCGCCGTCGATCTTGAAATCGCTGCCGGTGATGAAACGCGCCTTGTCGCTGGCCAGGAAAGCGACGGCCTCGGCGATCTCCCAGGGCTGGCCGATGCGTCCGATCGGGTGGCCCTTGCCCCAGGCGGCGAGGGTGGCCTCCGCCGTCGAGTCGCCCTTGTAGAGATCGGCCGCCCAGCGCAGCATCGGCGTGTCGACCGAAGCGGGGCAGACGCTGTTGACGGTGATGTTCTCGCCGGCATGGTCGAGCGCCATCGCCCGCACCAGGGCATTGATGCCGCCCTTGCTGGCCGTATAGGCGGCAACGGATGTCTGCGACGCGAAAGCCTGAACCGAGGAAATCGCCACGATCGCGCCGCCGCCGCGTTTGCGCATTTCGGGAATGGCGTATTTGGCTGCCAGATAGATGCCCTTCAGATTGACGTCGAGCACGTCGTCCCACACCTCTTCCGGGGTCTCGACCACCGTGCCATAGCGCTGGATGCCGGCGCAGCACACCAGAATGTCGACGCCGCCGAAGGCGCTCGCCGCCTCGGCCGCGGCCGCCTGCATGTCTGCCGCCCTGCGCACGTCACCCACCAGGCCGCGCGCCCGCGGGCCGAGGCCGGCGAGCGCGGTCTCGATGGAAGCCTTGTCGTTGGCCACGATCAGCACATCGGCGCCGCCCTGCGCAAAGCGTGTGGCGCAGGCCAGCCCCATGCCAAGGCTGCCGCCGGTCACGATCACGGCCTTGCCGGCAAAATCACTCATGACGTCCCCCTTGCGCCGGTGGGTCCTCAACGGGCCGACGCCTCATCTTTTCTTGCCGAGGTTCTGTAGAAAGATTCTGCGGCCCTGTCGCGTTTTTTGAAAGCCATGTTCGGGCTGGGGCAATATCGGCCCTGTTGCAAAAATGTCCCATTTGGGGCAGGAGCGACTCTGGCTTGCCGGTTTAAGCCGCCGAAGCCATTGATCTGCCACAATGGAGCTTCCAAAAGAGCAGCTCATTCTACTAAATTGTTTTTGTTTTTTATTTTGATCCAGTTTGTCTCGTGGCGCCGCATCACTGCGATGGGGATGCCAAGTGCCTCAGCGGCTGGCATCTTGCGACAGGGCGCGTGATGATAGCAGCATTTATACGGTCTTTTCTTTCTTCCAACCTCCGCGCCCGGCGTCGCCCGCTGCCGATGGTCGCCCTCGCGGCGTTGCTCGGTTCGACTGCGATGTCGTCCGTCCTCGTCTCGCCGGCAGCCGCCCAGATGCCCAATGCCGGCCCCCCGGCCGTAGGCTTCATCGTCGCCTCCAAGATGCCGATCACCCAGACGCAGCAATTCATCGGCCGCGTCGAGGCGATCAATCGGGTCAACATCGTGGCCCGCGTCACCGCCCAGCTCGAGGAAACCCCCTTTACCGAAGGGCGAGAGGTCAAGAAGGGCGAAGTGCTCTTCCGGCTGGAACAGCCGCCCTACCAGGCCGCCGTTGACGTCAACAAGGCGCTGATCGCCCAGTACGAAGCCCAGCTTCGCAATGCGAAGCTGACGACCGAGCGTGCCCAGGCCCTGCTCAAGACGCCTGCCGGCCAGCAGTCGACGGTCGACACTGCGATTGCCTCGCAACAAGCCCTCGAAGCCCAGATCCTGGGAGCGAATGCCCAGCTGCGCACCTCGCAGATCAACCTCGACTACACCACGATTACCTCGCCGATCGACGGCAAGATCGGACGCTATGCCGTCACGACCGGCAACATCGTCGGGCCGACCTCCGGAACGCTCGCCACCATCGTCAGCCAGGATCCGATGTATGTCACCTTCCCGGTGCCGTCGCCGCAATTCCTGGAGATGTCGAAATATTACGGCAGCCGCGGTGGTTTTGCCGCCGTGCGCATCAAGCTGAAGCTGCCCGATGGTTCGACCTATGAGCAGGATGGCAAGCTCAACTATGTCGATCCGTCGATCGCCAACGGCACCGACACGGTGACCCTGCGCGGTGAAATCGCCAACCCCACCGTCTCCGGCGCCACGCCCGGCGAGATCAACCGCCGGCCGCTGATCGACGGCGAATTCGTCACCGTGCTGCTGGAGGGCGTCGAGCCGATCCAGGTCCTCGGCATTCCGCGCGGTGCCGTGCTGACCGATCAGCAGGGCAGCTATGTCTATGTGATCGGCCAGGACAATGCGGTCGAGCAGCGTCGCGTCCAGCTCGGCCAGACCACACCGGCGACCGCCATGGTCTCGGCCGGCCTCAACGAAGGCGAGAAGGTGATCGTCGACGGGATCCAGAAAGTCCGTCCCGGCATCAAGGTCGCGCCCTCGCCGATCCCCGCCTCCAACAATGGGGCGGCCAAGTAAGATGTTTTCATCCGTCTTCATCGACCGGCCGCGCCTTGCCGTCGTCATCGCCATCGTCATCACGCTGGCGGGCGCCCTGGCGATGGGCTTCCTGCCCGTGGCCCAATATCCCGACCTGGTGCCGCCGCAGGTCCAGGTCAGCGCCAGCTATCCGGGTGCCTCGGCCGCCGTGGTCGAATCCTCCGTGGCCCAGCCGCTGGAAGCCCAGATCATCGGCGTCGACAAGATGCTGTACATGCAGTCGAACAGCGGCAATGACGGCAGCTACGGCCTCACCGTCTCCTTCGCTCTCGGCTCCGACCCCGATATCGACACGGTCAACGTCAACAACCGCGTGCAGGCGGCGCTCGCCAAGCTGCCGGATACGGTCAGAACCCAGGGCGTGACGGTGCAGAAGCGCTCGTCCTCGATCCTGCAATTCGTGCTGTTCTCGTCGGACGATCCCAAGCTCGATCCGCTGTTCATCACCAATTATCTGGCGATCAACGTGCTCGACCGGCTGTCCCGCACGCCCGGCGTCGGCCAGGCCAGCCTGTTCAGCAAGCAGAACTATTCCATGCGGATCTGGTTCGACACCCAGCGCATGACCAATCTCGGGCTCCAGCCCTCCGACATCGCCAGCGCCATCCAGGCCCAGAACGTGCAGGCGCCGGTCGGACGCATCGGCGCCCAGCCGGCCGCGTCGGACCAGCAATTGCAGCTCAACCTGCAGACGCAGGGTCGCCTGGCCACGCCCGAGCAGTTCGGCAATATCGTGGTGCGCGCCAATCCCGACGGTTCCGTGCTGCGCGTGCGCGACGTCGCTCGCGTCGAGATGGGCGCCCAGAATCTCGACCAGACCTCTCGCCTGAACGGCAAGCCCGCCGTCGCGGTCGCCATTTATCTGTCGCCCGGTGCCAACGCCGTCGCGACATCCAAGGAAATCCAGAAAACCCTCGCGGAAGTTCAGAAGAATTTCCCCAAGGGGCTGTCCTCCACCATCGTCTACGACACCTCGACCTTCGTCTCCGACACCATCGGCGAGGTGATCCGGACGCTGATCGAGGCCTTCATCCTGGTGGTGGTCGTCGTCTTCCTGTTCCTGGGCAGCCTGCGGGCCACCATCATCCCGGCCATTGCCGTGCCCGTCAGCCTGGTCGGCACCTTCGCCGTAATGCTGGCGCTCGGCTATTCGGCCAACACGGTGTCGCTGCTGGCGCTGGTGCTCGCCATCGGCATCGTCGTCGACGACGCCATCGTGGTGGTCGAGAACGTCGAACGCGTGATGGAGGAAGAGCCGGAACTGTCGCCGGTCGCCGCCACCAAGAAGGCGATGAGCCAGATTACCGCGCCGATCATCGCGATCACCCTGGTGCTGCTGTCGGTGTTCGTGCCGATCGCCTTCATCCCGGGCCTGACGGGCGAGCTCTTCCGCCAGTTCGCCGTGACCATCTCGGCCGCCATGCTGATCTCGGCCCTCAACGCCCTGACGCTGTCGCCCGCTCTGTGCGCCGTCTTCCTGCGCCACAGCAAGAAGCGCGGCATCATGGCCTGGGTGATGCGGCGGATCGACAATGTCCGCGACGGTTACGCCGCCGTGGTGACGAGGCTGGTGCGCGTCTCGGTGCTCAGCCTGGTCGCCGTCGCAGCCTTTGCCGCCGGTACCTATTATCTTGCCGGAAAGACGCCGACCGGCTTCGTGCCGGAGGAAGACCAGGGTGCCTTCTTCATCGTTCTGCAATTGCCGGACGGCGCCTCGGTCAACCGAACCACGGCCGTGGTGGAACAGGTCGAAGGCATCCTCAAGCAGATGCCGCAGATCCAGGACAATCTGGCGATCGTCGGCTTCTCGTTCCTCGACGGCGGTGCCCAGTCGAACAGCGCCTTCATGGTGGCGCGCCTGAAGCCGTTCGAAGACCGCAAGAAGGCGGCGGACTCGGCCCAGACGCTGATCGGCAGGGTGTTCGGCGCAACGCAGTCGATCAACACCGCGCAGGTGCTCGCGCTCAACGTGCCGCCGATCATCGGCCTGTCCACCACGGGCGGCTTCCAGTACATGCTGGAGAATCTGGAGGGCGCCGAGCCGGCAACCATGGCAGGCGTCGCGCAGGGGCTGATCGCGGCCGCGAACCAGGATCCGAAATTGTCGCGCGTGTTCACCACCTTCAGCGCGAACAATCCCTCGATCTTCCTCGATATCGATCGCGACAAGGCCCAGGCCCTGGGACTGCAGATGTCGGACGTGTTCGCCACCCTGCAGGCGACACTGGGCTCGGCCTACATCAACGACTTCAACCTCTATGGCCGGACTTGGCAGGTCAACATCCAGGGCGAGATCGGCGATCGCAACGATACCGAGGCGTTGTGGAAGATCTATATCCGCAACAACAAGAACGAGATGGTGCCGCTGCGCTCCATCACCTCGATTTCGACCCAGCTCGGGCCGCAGACGATCGCGCGCTACAACAATTATCGCGCGGTGAGCATCAACGGTTCGCCCAAGCCCGGCATCTCCTCGGGCGATGCCATGACTGCGATGGCCGATGTCTCGGCCAAGACCCTGCCGCCTGGCTATGGCTTCGAATGGACCGGCACCTCCTATCAGGAAAGCCAGGCCTCCGGCCAGACGGGCATCATTTTGGGCCTTGCCGTGCTGTTCGCCTTTCTGTTCCTGGTGGCGCTCTATGAGAGCTGGGTGATTCCGATCCCCGTGCTGCTGTCCGTGGTGGTGGCGGTCTTCACCTCCTTCCTCGGCATCCTGTTCGTCCCGCAGTTCCTGGCCTGGGTCGGCTCGATAACGGGCATGCCGATCGCTACGCTCTCCCTCGACGTCTACGCCCAGATCGGTCTGGTGGTGCTGATCGCACTCGCCGCCAAGAACGGCATTCTGATCGTCGAGTTCGCCAAGGAGCAGCGCGAGGCCGGCCTGCCGATCCGGGATGCCGCCATTCTCGGCGCCAAGATGCGGTTCCGCGCGGTGATGATGACATCGATCGCCTTCATCCTCGGCCTGGTGCCGCTGGTGATCGCCACCGGCGCCGCCATGGTCAGCCGCCGCGCCGTCGGCACGGCCGTGTTCGCCGGCATGGTGGGCGCCTCCGTTCTCGGCATCTTCCTGATTCCGATGCTCTATGTCTTCTTCCAGGGCTTGCGCGAATGGGTGAAACAGCGCTTCGGCGGCAAGGCCCATCCGGGAGACACCGCGGCCCATTAAGCCAGCCTCCTTCCGTAGCGTAGAAGTCCCCCGCCGCGGCAACGTGGCGGGGTTTTTTATGTTCGATCCGGCAATGGAAAGAGGTATATGCTACCATCCTTGCAGGATGGAGTTAGTACTTTTGATTTAATTAAATATTCTTAATGTGCAAAAAGGGATAGCAAGGCCGGAATTATTGTTAGAAAATGCGCCTGACTTCCAAGTCACAGCCTTGACCATCAACTGAAACATTCTGTAAACGATCCGGTGAGACATGATTATTCAATAATTATTTCAATCATACTGGGTCATCTGCAGCGTGTTGGAAAAACCGACGTCAGACATCCTTGTCGACCCGTTGATCCCCACCGTCTTCCATGAGGACTGGTGGCTGGACGCGGCCACGCAAGGGAAAGTCGAGTTCGTGGAGCATGAGGAGGGAGGGCGCACCGTCGGACGCTTGCCCTATGTCCTGGAATCGCGCCTTGGCCTGCAGAGCGCCAACATGCCGCCGATGACGCATTTCCTCGGCCCCGGTATCGTCGAACCCCAGGGATCGAAACCCAACCGCTTCCTGAAGACGCAGGGGATCATCCGCGAGCTCCTGCGCAAGCTGCCGGCAATCGCCTCCTTCCGCCAGAAAATGCATGCGGGCATTTCAGATGCACTCGCTTTCCAAGCCGAGAATTACGAGGTCTCGGTGCAGTTCACCTTCGAGATCCAGCCAGCAGAACAGCAACAGCTCTGGCGCGGCATGCGCGACAAGACGCGCAATGTGATCCGCCGGGCCGAGGAGCATCATCTCGTCTCGCAGGACATGGATCCGGAGGAATTCTTCCGCTTCGCCGGCGCCAATCTGGAAGCGCGAAACGAGAGCGCCAATGTCGATTTTGCGGCTTGCCGAGCAGTCACGGCGGCCACTCTGGAACGCAAACGCGGCCACTTTCTGGTGGCCCGGCATGGCGGCGTGGCCAAGGCCGCCATCTTCTGCGCCTGGGACAGCCAAGCCTATTATTACCTGATGTCGACCCGCGCGGCCGACAGCGCCAACGGCGCCATTCCTCTCCTGCTCTGGCATGCCATCCAGAAGGCGGTTGCGCGGGGCCTGACCTTCGACTTCGACGGCGTAGTCAATTCAGGCTCGATGCTGCTTTTCTCCGGCTTCGGCGGCGCGGCGAGCCCGCGTTACATCGTCTCCAAATCGACGCCGCTCTATCGCACCCTGCGCGAGATCCGCCGGTTCAACCCCGAAGTCTACAACCCTTTCTGCTGACCGGCGCCTGCAATGCCCGCCGCGCCGGTTCCGAAGGCCGCGACGCGACAGCCGGCGGGAGCTGATACGGGACGTGCGGTCGCAAAGACGTCACGGCACCTGGTGAAAAGGCCGACCGCACCGGTATCAGGCAATCGGGTGGCGGGGGCCCGCAAAAGAAAACGGAGGAACGAGCCTGCAACTCCATTCCTCCGGTCCTGAATTCATCAACGTCGAGTTCTCACAGGTGAAATCTACTCTTGGATGCTACGTGAAGCACCGCCCGGCAGAAGAACACCCACAACCTCCGCAACGCATTCGCTAGCCTTGGCGCCCCTGCTAGCTTGGGTAAGATCTTACGGCAGGGCGCCCATAAGTCCACCCGTCAAAAATGCCGGGGTCTTTCAGGGAACATTCGCCTCGGGCATGCTTGGGCCCAAATTTTCGCATGAGTTCAATGGGATAGCCTTTGAGGCAATCCCGTCCCGACGAGACTCAGCTCCATCAACTGCGCCACCTGTCTTCGTTACCATTCACGGACGGCGGCGGCACGCACAGCCAGATTGCAAGCATAGCATTCCAATTCAACGGGAAAGGCTGCGCGTTTTTTCATTTCTCCTTTGCACAACGTGAACAAACATGTAGGAAATATGTCCAAAATAGGGCTTTCCCAAACTGAGTTGGCCAAACACGATCCAGATGGAAACAATGACGGATAATTCTGCAATTGCGTATATCGATACGGAATTCAAAAACCCGCTGCGCGATAGAATTACCCAAATAGAAGGGTGGGTGTCATCGCACCGGCCCATCGATTCACTTTCGGTTTTCGTCAATCGGCAGAAGCTTGGTTATGTCGAGACCTGCGAGCGGCCCGACGTTCCCGCCGCGACCAATCGGCCGCATGCGCTCGGATGGAATGTCTATTTCGAGCCACGCAAACACCTGATCGGCGAGCTCGGCACCATCCTGATCGAGGTTGCTGTCAACGGCATCGTGGTCCAGCGCCGCTATCACCGTTACGATCCGCGCGCGCGTTCGACGCGGCCCGCCGTCTATTTCATGCACATTCCCAAGACGGCGGGAACCAGCACCCGGCGAGCCCTGCAAAGCGATCCGGATATCAATCTGCTACAGGTCTATCATGAGTATCCCTGCCTGCATGAAGATCAAATCGCGACCTTCAGCAATCAGGCCCTCGACGATGTAGACATCGTATTCGGCCACTATATGTATGGCCTTCATAAGCATTCCGGCAGGGACTACAAATATATCTCCATTGTGAGAGACCCCGTCGACCATGCCATTTCATGTTACCTCTACATGAAATATGTCGTCAAGGATACGAGGATCACTGCTCGTTCATCGATATTCGACGCGTTCGACAATGTGGATGACGTAACATTCGATAATTACAGCACACGATACCTGGCCGGATATGCTGACCAGCAGAAAGTCGGCCCGGCCCAGTTCGAGAAGGCGCTGAAGAACGTCGACAGTGAATTTGCCTATATCGGCACGGTCGAAAACTACAGGCAAAGCCTGGAAGCAATCAGCTTCTATCTCGGCAAGGAACTGCCGCATCGTGTCGACAATGTCACGCCGGTATCGAACGAGATGGCGGCGCTCGACAGAAACGAGGTCGCCGAGCGCCTCCGCCCCCGGCTGAGCTATGATTTGAAGCTCTATGAGGCGATATGCCAGAGGTTTCCGGGCGACTATTTCTTCGCTACGCGCGCGCAATCCCAGGCCGGATAGGCCAATCATGAGCGGCGGCCACGCTGTTGACGCCGACCGACTTGACGGCCCCGGGCGTCCGGTTCAGGTTCACCGGCACGTCGTGAAAGTGAGGGACTGTCCATGCGCGCGAAACTGATTCTGGCCACGATGGCCGCCAGCCTGGCAATCGGACTGAGTGCCTGCGCGACGGAACGCGGCATTCCCTACAGCGCCACCGATTGCGCCCGCGCCGGTCGCCTGCCCAAGCACTGGATGCCAAGTGCCGGCAATTGGTGTCAGCACTTCAAGCCGAGGTGGCAGTCGGACCGCCATTGGCGCCAGCCGGCCTGAACCCGGTCGCTTCCGTCGGAGAGCTAAAATCACCCGGTACGGCTTCCTGAGGCCGTGCCGGCACGTTTTCTCGATCGCATATTCCATCCTCCTTTCTTGAAATGTCCTAGCCGCTCTTCTCGAAATCCCGCGGTCCGCGTCCCGAGAAATAGCGCGCCGGCGATTCGCCGAAGGCACGCCGGAACATCGCAATGAAATTGCTGGGAGAGGCATAGTTCAGCGCGTCAGCGATAGCGGCAACCGGCTCCCCGCCAGCAAGCATTTCGAGGGCATGGGTCAGTCGGACCTGCTGGCGCCACGCTGCGAAACTGAGGCCGGTTTCGGCCTGCATCAGCCGGCGCAGCGTCCGCGCAGAGACCGCCCCCAACGACGCCCATTGCTCCAATGTGCGGGTGCTGCCCGGCTCACTCAGGACAACCCGAGCGATACGCGCCAGCCGCGGGTCGGATGGCATGGGCAGATGGAGCGGCTCGTGCGGCGCGCGTGCAATCTCATCGAGCAGAACCTGCATGATGCGCTGCTGCTCCGGGAACAGTGATGGCTGCATCGTCCAGGAAACAGCGCGCCGAACCAGCGCTCGCATCAACTCGCTGATGCCGAAGACGCAGGGTAGACCCGGCAATTGCCGGGCCTCCTCAGGGGCCACGACGACGCTCCAACCGCTGGTGGCACCGCTGACACTGGCCCAATGATGCTCCCCCGGCGGTATCCACCCGGCACGATGAGGCGGCAGCAGCCATGACCCGTGCGACGTGCGGACATGGACGAGCCCACTCTCGACGCAAAAGACCTGGCCGCGTACGTGGCTGTGCCAATCATATTCACGGGTACCCAGACGATATCGGCTTTCCGGCTCCTCGCCACCCCATATCGCAACCAGCGGCGGCCCGTCCGACCGCTCGATGAAGTCCATGCCCTGAAGATCAGGCACCATCTTGGCCACTTCTCACTATTGTTTGGCCAAATGTCGTTATCAGGATTTCACGCGCCGCTCTAGCCTTGGTCACCTTCACGCAGGAGCGTCTTCCGGCCGGGCGAAATCGCCATGAACCGCAAAGACGCATCGAAACAGGAATGAGGGCAGGTACGCGGTCATGGTCGCGGGCGCCCTGCCTCGGAACAGGCTTTGCATGACCCGTCGGCCCCTTCATGTCGTTATCATCGGTGCAGGGCTGGGCGGCCTCTGCCTAGCCCAGGGACTGAGACAACAGGGCATCTCGTTTGATGTCTATGAAAGGGACGAGGCGGCGGACAGCAGGACGCAGGGCTACAGGATCAGAATCGACGAGACGGGCCAGCAGGCGCTGGCAGCCTGCCTGACACCCGAATTGAACCAGCTTTTTCGCCAGACCTGTGCCGTCTCCCACTCGGATGGACGTTTTCTCGATACCCAACTCGGGCGGGTCGAAGGTCGACCTTCCGGCAACTGGCGCCCCTCGGCGGTGGGCGCAGACCCATCAGGCGATGGCGATCTCAGCGCCAACCGTCTCACCCTTCGGGAAATTCTCCTGTGCGGCATCGAGGACCACGTCCACTTCGGCAAGGCCTTTCGCCGCTTCGACGCACGAAATGAGGCCGTGGTTACAATAGGATTCGAAGATGGCACGGCGTGCGAAGCCGACATCCTCGTCGCCGCCGACGGCGTGAATTCCACCGTACGTCGCCAGTGCTTGCCCCTGCTGGCACCGAAGGAGACCGGTGCCGTTTGCATCTACGGCAAATCCCTTCTCCCCTCCGACGGTCAGGTTGCCGACACGCTCTTGGACGGTACGTCCGTGATCTTCGCCGATGATTTCGCGGTGATCGTCGATGCCATGACCTTTCGCTTCCCGCTGGCTGCGGCGGGGCTCACGCCCATCGCGGATTATCTCTACTGGGCCGTCATTGGCCGGCGGACGAGCCTGGGACTGGACGAGGCGGCCTTGCGCGAGGCCGATGGGGAGGCACTGGCGGCTCGGGTCCAGTACCTCGCCCGTTCTTGGACCGGTGGCTTGCGTGCCCTGTTTGCCGAGGCTGACCGATCGACCATCGCTGCGCTCGCGATACGCAGTGCCGACGCCCTGCCCGCGTGGACGCCAAGCCGCGTGACCATGCTGGGAGATGCGATCCACGCGATGAGCCCGGCCGGTGGCGTCGGTGCCAACACGGCGCTCGATGATGCGGCGCATCTCGCCACCTGGCTGAGCATGAGCGCTATCGGCAAGTCGACACTTGCGACAGCGATTGCCGCCTATGAAGACGATCTGCGCCGGCGGGCCAATAGGGCGATCGCGGCCTCCCTGCAGGGTGCACACCGCCTTTTCGGCGACGGCACTGCCATCTGACTACGAACCGAGGATCGCCTATGCCATTCGACCACCAAGCCTTCATCGTCCACGACGTTTCCGGCTTTCCGCTCATTCAGTCCCGGCCCGAGGCAATCGTCCCGGGCTATGCCGGGCGCTGGATGCGCGAGATGGAGGCACTCCTTGCGCAAGACCAGCCCTTCGTCGTGGTCTTTCCCGCCGGCCATGCGGAAGAAACCCATGAGGATCGCAAGCGCAGGGGTATCTGGCTCAAGGCGAACAAGCAGGTTCTCGGCAGGCTCTGCCTGTCCCTGATCGCCATCGAGCCCGATCGCCTGAAGCGCGTAGCGCTTCGAGCCCAGACAGCGATGGCCACCAAGGCCTTCGGGATCGCCATGGAAATCGCCGCCTCTTCCGAGGAAGCCACGGCCCTCGCCGCGCGGCTGATCGCGACTGGACGGGAAGCCGGGCGAGCCGCCAGCTCCGCGCTATGACGAAGGTAGCAACACCTCCTCTCGGCCGGTGCAACCCATCCTGCCATGATCCGAGGACCCGCTACGCGCAGCCCCTTAGGCCCTACTTCGCCAGCCTTATCGCCAGCAAGGCACTGAACAATTGCTGCTTGTCCGATTCCTTCAGATTGGGCTCGTGAACCACCTTGAAGAAGCTGGAGCGCTCATCCGAGGTGAACCGTTCGCTCTTGAGATCCCGCGCGAGTTGCTCCAGAATCTCCTTGCTCAACCGCGCGATGTCCTGCCTCACCTTGTCGAGCGGGCGCGGCTGCCACCCTGTCTCCGGCTGCGCAAGCCAATCGGCGAGATAGCGATATTCGACGGCCTTCGCAGCCTTGATCTGGGCGATGATGAAGGGCTCCACCGTGGCGGGGTCCAGCCCCAGTTTCTCGGCCTCTGACTTGGCGCTGTCCAGAACCTTGGCTTCCTGAACCGGATCTTCTATCGGCAGGTGATTCTGCGCCTTATACCCCGCGACATCCTTCATGTAGGACAGACGATGGCTGACCTTTTCCGCCAAGGGAGTAATCCCTGCGGCAAAAGAGCTCGTCTGCGCTGCCAGGATCAGGCTCACAAACAGCAAAGGCAACAGCCACGCCATGGCCTGATTCAATCCGATACGCGACATGTTCAACCCAAGATCCTCATTGGTGATTGAAACCGATCATCCGAATTATGCTGCGGCCTATTCCACGATCGTGAAAGCGAATTCGCCCTCCATCGAAGCGAGATGCCGTGATCCTTCTTGCTCCAAGGGCATCGAGCCGACACTATTTGTACTTTCATGCCATGATCGAGGGAATCGGAAAACCGCGATGAACGAACTCTGGCGCTTGGACGCGACGAAAATCGCCGCTCTCGTCAAATCCAGGCAGGTATCTGCACATGATGTGGCAACAGCCGCACTCGAGAGGCTATCTGCCGTGAATCCATCGATCAATGCCGTGGTCGACATACGGCCTGAGGACGTCCTGGCGCAGGCGGGCCGGATCGACGCGGCCATTGCCCACGGGGAAGAAGCCGGAGCGCTCGCCGGGGTCCCCGTTACCGTCAAGGTCAATGTGGACCAGAGGGGATATGCCACCACCAACGGCGCGACATTGCAGAAGGATCTGCTGGCGGCGGACAATAGCCCCGTCGTCGACAGCTTGCTCGAGGCCGGGGCGATGCTGCTGGGCCGGACCAACACGCCTGCTTTTTCCTATCGCTGGTTCACCAACAATCGCCTGCACGGCCATACGAAGAACCCCCATGACCCCACGCTGACGCCGGGCGGATCGTCAGGCGGCGCGGCCGCGGCGGTCGCGAGCGGCATCGGTTCTCTCGCGCATGGCACGGATATCGCCGGCTCGATCCGCTATCCCGCCTATGCCTGCGGCATCCACGGACTGCGCCCCTCCCCCGGGCGGGTGGCGGCCTATAACGCCTCGTCTCCCGAGCGGGATATTGTCGGCCAGATCACGGCGGTATCCGGGCCCTTGGCCCGCTCGATCGACGATCTCAGGGTCGCGCTAAAGGCGCTGTCGCGCCGGGACGCGCGCGATCCGTGGTGGACGCCGGCGCCGCTGACGGGGCCGGAAGTTGCAAGGCGCGCCGCTCTTTGCCTCGATCCGGGCAAGATCGGCACCTGCGAGCCGATCCGCGCCAAATTGCGCGATGCCGCCCGGCATCTGGAGGCCGCCGGCTGGATCGTCGAAGAGGTCGGGGATCTGCCGCCGCTACGCGAAGCGGCCGAACTGCAGACCCGGCTCTGGATCGGCGAGGGCTACGAGGCCAAGCTTGCCGCCGCCGAGAAGGAAGGCGATCCGGGCGCGTTCGCCGTTTTACGGGGCCACCAGGCGCTTGGCCGCTCCACCACCCCCGCCTGCTATTCGCAGGCGTTGACCCGGCGTGCCACCCTGATCCGGCAATGGCAGCTCTTCATGGAGACCTATCCGGTGGTATTGCTGCCGGTGTCGGCCGATCTGCCGTTCGAGGACGATCTGGACCTCAAGGGTCAGGCGGCATTCGAACGGGTCTGGGAGGCTCAGATCCCGCAGATCGGGGTGCCGTTCCTCGGTTTGCCCGGGCTCTCGGTCTTTACCGGATTGACCGGGCGAAGCCCGACTGGGGTTCAATTGCTTGCGCCGCGCTTTCGCGAAGACCTGTGCCTTGCGGCAGGCGCGGTCATCGAAGCCGCCTTCGGACCGCCATCGGTGGTGGATCCCGCCGGCAACTGACGCTTGCCGGTCCTGCATCGGGGCTTTGCCCGAATGCACCGCTCCCAAAGCGCCTTCAGCAGGTAAAGGCGACGCCGGAAGGGCTTTCGATGATCGCTCCGTGTAGCCGTTTGGCGCCCGCAGTCGAGGCGTTTTCTAAACGAAAGCCTCTCAGCCCTTCTGAAAACCGCTTTAGCGGCGTTGAAGCTCGCGACACTGGCGCAGGCATTCCATCCAGTCCGGTCCGATGACGAAGCGAACGATGCCCGCCCCCGCCACGAGCCCGGCAAGGGGTAGAACCAGAAAGGGCCAAAGTTCGATGGTCATCGCGTCACTCTCCTCACACGCGCGGCCTTCTGCCCTCTCCTCATGACAGGCCGATGACTGCAGACCTGGCAATCGCAGGCGCGCCTGTGGGCCCAAAACTTCCGCCCCGTGTCAAGAATTGGCCTGAGGGCCCCGGCTTTTTTCGGTGGCGTAGAGGGCAACCGCCATCGCCCGGTTGCGCACCTCCAGCTTGTCGTAGAGATTCTTGAGGTGATATTTGACCGTGTTTTCCGAGATTCCGGTGCGGGCGGCGATCTGCAGATTGGTCCAGCCATCCGCGAGCACGGCAAGCAATTCACGCTCGCGGGTGGTGAGGCGTGACAGCGGCGTGTCGTTGATCTTGGACACGTCCAGATAGGGGATGCAGATCCGGCCATGGGCGACCGCCACCAGCGTGTCGAACAGGATGGCGGGATCGTCGAACTGATAGCAATAGCCTTGAACGCCCAGGCGCACGCATTGCTTGAGAATGGCAATGTCATGATCGTTCGAGAAGATGACGATGCGTGCGTGCAGGCTGCGCTGGCGCAGTTCCTCCAACACTTCGGCGCCGTTCATGTCGGAGAGTTTCCAGCCCAGAACGGCCAGGTCGAAGTTCGGCTCGGCTACCGCCGTCAGGAAAGCCTCGCCGGACTGCACACTGGCGACCAGCTCGAAGCGGGCGTCATTCTTGATCATCTCGCCGAGGGCCGCCACCACCAGCGGGTTGCGCTCGGCGATCAGCACCCTGAACCGGCCTTCCGGAGCTCCCCGCATCCTATCGACCTCGATGCCCTGACGCTGGCTTTTCCCCTCGGCGTTCATATGTCCCCCGATTTGCGACGCGCGCCACCCCTGATCCGACGTCTTCTGTTTTGGGCCTTCTGTGTTTCGGGCGTTCCAAGCCGCGACGGCAATTCAGTGCCTGCCTCACGCAATATTCATATCGTGAAACATTTTTTCATTCCAGTGCTTATATGTCGCTGACAAGCACGTTTCATTTCTCCCCTGCGCAGTGAATCAATCTTTGTCCGCAAATCGCAACATAGTTTGTCCTTAGGCGACGAAACCCCGCTCCGAACCTCCGCTGCACAGGAACGGCCCTGCCCGGGCCAAAGCACGGATATTTGGGGGCCGGTGATCGGATGCGGACCTGGACGGCCGAGCGGGCATTAAATGACATATGAAGCGGGGGAACCGCAGACATTGATCTGGTTGCCGGCCGCGCCTTGCCGTGGTCGCCGGCATGAGAACGCCCGGCGCTCAGTCGGCTGGGCGATCACTCTCGGACGTTGTCAGCCGCATCGCAGTTGGCGATCCGGCAGTCCGTCGCTTCATGCCACCTTGTCGGGCACTGCTCGCCCCTCGAAGAAGGCAGTGAGGTTGTCGACAGCCCGCATGCCCATGGCCACGCGGGTTTCTTCTGTGGCGCTGCCGAGATGCGGCAGCAGGACCACATTCTCCAGACGCAGGAGCGCGGCAGGCACAGCCGGTTCCCCATCATAAACATCGAGGCCGGCGCCTGCGATCTGCCCGCTCTCGAGCGCGGCGATCAGCGCTTCCTGGTCGACCACGTCACCACGCGCGGTGTTGATCAGGAAGGCACCCGGTTTCATCGCCCGCAGCCGGGCCGCATTGATCAGGTGCCGGTTCTCCGCGCCGCCCGGACAATGCAGGGAGACGAAATCCGCCTCGGCCAGCACCTCTTCGACGCTTGCCAGCTGCCGTGCTTCCATGGCTCTGACCGTCTCGTCGTCGACTTTCGAGCGGTTGTAGAAGACGACCTTCATATCGAAGCCGAAATGAGCGCGCTTGGCCGTTGCCTTGCCGATCCGGCCCATGCCGATGATACCGATGGTCTTGCCGCTCACCTTGGAGCCGATCATATGGGTAGGGCACCAGCCCCTCCAAGCGCCGGCGCGCAATTGACGCTCTCCCTCCCCTGCCCGCCGCGCCGCCGCGAGCAGCAGTGCGAGGGCAATATCGGCAGTACAGTCGGTGAGCACACCCGGCGTATTGGTCACGGTCATGCCGCGGGCGCGTGCCGCATCGATGTCGATATGGCTGAAGCCGACGCCGAAATTGGCCAGGAGCCTGGTTCGCACATCCTTGTCGGGAAAAACCGAGGCAGGCAGCTTATCGCTGACCGTCGGCAGCACGGCATCGAATTGCCGGAACGCGTCGCTCAACTGTGACGGGGCCAGCGGCGTATCATCCTGGTTGAACGTCGTATCGAACCTGTCGGCCAGGACCCGCTCGACCGAGGCGGGCCACCGCCGCGTTACCAGTATCCGAGGTGTCATCGCACTTCCCCCATCAGGGCTGCTGAAATCCGACGCGGCGGACCGGATCGCACTCGTTATTGAGCCGGCAAAAGCAATGGTCGAAGACCGGCTTCGCCCACCCGCCATGGCCCGAAGGCTGCCATCGAACGATGTCCCGCAGGAGGCGCGCACATGGCCGAGCCGGCGATGGTCGCGCTCCCTGGCGGCCCGCTCAGGCCGCCTTCCTGCTCTCCAGCACGCCGGCGACCGTCGGCCCGAAGGCTGCCGGCGTCGGCACGATGGTCACGCCGGCATCGCGCAGGATCTCGACCTTTTCCTGCGCCGACTCACCGAAGGCGGAGATGATGGCGCCGGCATGGCCCATGCGCTTACCCTTTGGCGCCGACAGGCCGGCGATGTAGGCGATCAGCGGCTTGCGCATGTGATGCTTGGCCCATTCGGCGGCTTCGGCTTCCTGCGGTCCGCCGATCTCGCCGATCATCACCACGGCATCGGTATCCGGATCTTCCTCGAACAGTTTGAGGATATCCTTGAAGGACGAGCCGTTGATCGGGTCGCCGCCGATGCCGACGCTGGTGGAGACGCCGATGCCGAGGGCCTTCATCTGCGAGGCCGCCTCATAGCCGAGCGTACCCGAGCGGCCGACGATGCCGACCCGGCCCGGCAGATAGATGTTGCCGGGCATGATGCCCATCAGCGCCTGGCCGGGCGTGATCACGCCGGCGCAGTTGGGGCCGATCAGGCGCATGCGTTCCTCATAGCGGAAGCGCCGCATATAGCGCTTCACCCGCATCATGTCCTGGGAGGGAATGCCATCGGTAATGCAGACACAGAATTTGAGGCCGGCATCGGCGGCTTCCATGATGGAATCGGCCGCAAAGGGCGGCGGCACGAACACGATCGAGGCTTCGGCGCCCGTCTCCCTGACGGCACCCTTCACCGTGTTGAAGACCGGGATGCCATTATGCTCCTGCCCGCCCTTGCCGGGGGTGACGCCGCCGACGACATTGGTGCCGTAGCGCTTCATGTCCTGGGCGTGGAAGGAGCCGATCTTGCCGGTCAGGCCCTGGACGATGACGCGCGTCTTGCGGTTCAACAGAACTGCCATTTCGCTTCCCCCCTCAATGCTTCTTGGATTTGGAAAAGGCGCGCATCGCCTCGACCGATTTTTCGGCCGCTTCGGCCAGCGTGTCGGCTACGATCACCTTCTCGCCGGATTCGGCGAGGATACGCCGCCCCTCTTCGACATTGGTGCCGGCCAGGCGCACCACCAGGGGCACGTTCACGCCGACCTCGCGCATCGCCTTGACCACGCCCTCGGCCACCCAGTCGCAGCGATTGATACCGGCGAAGATGTTGACCAGGATGGTCTCGACATTCTTGTCGGCGAGCACGGCGCGGAACGCCTTGGCGACACGCTCGGGCGAGGCACCGCCGCCGATGTCGAGAAAGTTCGCCGGCTCACCGCCGGCGATCTTGATCATGTCCATCGTTGCCATGGCCAGGCCCGCACCGTTGATGATGCAGCCGATATTGCCGTCGAGCCCGACATAGGACAGACCGCGATCGGAGGCGAAGGTCTCGCGCGGGTCTTCCTGCGACTTGTCGCGCAGTTCCGAAATCTCGGCGCGGCGGAACAGCGCATTCTCGTCGAAGGACATTTTGGCGTCGAGGGCGATCAGGTTGCCGTCGCGGGTGACGACCAGCGGGTTGATTTCCAGCATCGAGGCGTCGTAGTCGCGGAAGACGCGGTAGCAGCCGAGCAGCGTGTCGACCGCCTTGCCGATCAGATTGTTTTCGAGCCCCAGGCCGAAGGCGATCTCGCGGGCCTGGAACTGCTGCATGCCCGCGCCGGGATCGACGATGGCGCGAATGATGGAATCGGGCTGCTTTTCGGCGATTTCCTCGATCTCCATGCCGCCGGAGGCCGACGCCACGATCATCACGCGCTCGGATTTGCGATCGAGCACAATGCCGAGATAGAGTTCCTGGCGGATGTCGACGGTTTCCTCGACATAGAGGCGCGAAACCAGCTTGCCCTTGGGCCCGGTCTGGTGCGTCACCAGCTTGCGCCCGAGCATGGCCTCCGCCGCCTCCGACACCTCGCTGTCGGACTTGCAGATGCGGATGCCGCCGGCCTTGCCGCGGGCACCCGAATGGATCTGGGCCTTGACCACCCATTTGTCGCCGCCGATCTCGCTGGCGCGATAGGTCGCCTGCTCGGGGCTGTAGGCAAGTCCGCCGCGCGGAATCTGCACCGAATAGCGCGAGAGCAGTTCCTTGGCCTGGTATTCATGGATATCCATGTCTGTAACCTCGTCAGTTGGGCAGGCCGGGGCGCGGCTGGGTCGACTGTTGGATGGCCTCATGCATGACCAGGACGTTGCGGGCCATGCGTTCGGACGCGGCATCGATCATCTTGCCGTCGAGGGCTGCGGCACCCTTGCCCTGCTCCTCGGCTTCCCGGAGCATCTCGATGATGCGGCGGGCGCGGTTCACTTCCTTTTCAGGCGGCGAGAACACCTCATTGGCGAGCGCGATCTGCGTGGGGTGGATCGCCCATTTGCCTTCGATGCCCAGTGCGGCGGCACGCCTGGCTGCCGCGATATAGGCCTCGGGATCCGAGAAATCGCCGAAGGGACCGTCGATGGCGCGCAGCCCATAGGCCCGGCAGGCCACCGTCATGCGCGACAGGGCCGCATGCCATTGGTCGCCGGGATAATCGGGGTTGAGGCCACCGATCGAGACGGTGCGTGCCTTGCAGCTCGCCGCATAGTCGGCGACCCCGAAATGCAGCGCCTCGAGCCGGCCGCCATAGGCGGCGATCGCCTCGACATTGGCCATGCCGAGCGCGGTCTCGATCAGCCCCTCCAGGCCGACGCGAGTCTTGAAGCCCTTGGCGGTCTCGATCTGGTTGACCATGGCCTCGACCATATAGAGATCCGCGGGCACGCCGACCTTGGGCACCAGGATGGTGTCGAGCCGGTCGCCTGCCTGCTCCATCACGTCGACGACGTCACGGTACATGTAGTGCGTGTCGAGGCCGTTGATGCGTACCGAAATGGTCTTGCCGCGGGCACGCCAGTCGATCTGGTTGAGGGCCTCGATGATGTTCTTGCGAGCCCGCTCCTTGTCGGGCGGCGCCACGGCATCCTCGATATCCAGGAAGATATAGTCGGCCGCGCCGTCGGCGGCCTTGCTGATCATGTCCGGATTGGAGCCCGGTACGGCGAGTTCGCTGCGCTGCAGGCGCAGTTTCCGCAGATGATGGATGGTATGGCTCATTCTAGAGTCCCTTGAGATGGCGGCGACCTCTTTGCCCTCCCCTCGATGGAGAGGGTCGACCTAAAAGGGGGCGGGGTGGACGAACTCAGTCCCTGACACGAGGAACAACCCCTCCCCATCGATGGGGGGTAAGGTTGCGCCTCAGGCGGCCTTGGCCAGGCTCGGCTGGGCCGACAGGCGGTAATGCTCGAGGGCCGCGCCGACGCCGGAGCCGGGCTGGATCTTCACGCCGCAATCGCGCAGCGCCATTTCGGCCGCCGAGATCGCGCCGCACATCATCACATCGTTGACCCAGCCGAGATGGCCGATGCGAAACACTTTGCCGGCGACCTTGTTGAGACCGACACCGAGGGAGGTCTGGTAGCCGTAATGGGCCCGGCGCACGATTTCGGCGCTATCGATGCCTTCCGGCACCAGGACCGCGCTGACCGTGTCGGAGTTCCATTTGGCCTCCTTGGCGCAGAGCTTCAGCCCCCAGGCCTCCACCGCCTTGCGCACGCCTGTGGCCAGGCGGTTATGACGCTCGAAGACAGCCTCGAGGCCTTCCTCAAACAGGAGATCGAGGGCAACCCGAAGCCCGCGCAGGAGCTGTACGGCCGGCGTATAGGGAAAATAGCCGGTGTCGTTGGCGCGGATCTGGTCCTCGAAGGAGAAGTAGCAGCGCTTGTGCCCGGCCGCCTTGGCGGCTGCGAGAGCCTTCTGGCTGACCGACAGGAAGCCGAGGCCAGGCGGCAGCATGAAGCCCTTCTGCGAGCCGGAGACGGCGCAATCGACGCCCCAATCCTCCTGGCGGAAATCGATCGAGCCGATCGAGGAGACGCCGTCGGCGAAGAGCAGGGCCGGATGCCTGGCCGCGTCGAGAGCGGCGCGCACGCCGGCGACATCGCTGGTCACGCCGGTGGCCGTTTCGTTATGCGTGACGAAGACGGCCTTGATGCGGTGCTCCTTGTCCTGGAGAAGCCGTTCGGCATAGATCTCGACCGGGCAGCCCGTGCCCCATTCGACATCGACCACGTCGACGTCGAGGCCGAGGCGTTCGGCCAT
This sequence comes from Labrys sp. LIt4, assembly GCF_017813775.1. Taxonomy (NCBI): domain Bacteria; kingdom Pseudomonadati; phylum Pseudomonadota; class Alphaproteobacteria; order Hyphomicrobiales; family Xanthobacteraceae; genus Labrys; species Labrys sp. LIt4. The sequence goes on along the minus strand of NZ_JAGIPY010000007.1, from coordinate 160,638 downwards.
GTCGACCCACAGATGCGAAAACTGGCCAAAGCGCGCCATCAGCACGCGGTCGCCGGGGCTGAGCGTATTGGTGATCGCCGATTCCCAGGCACCCGTGCCCGAAGAGGGGAAGATGAAGACGCGGCCGGTCTCGTTGCGGAACACTTTCATCAGGTCGGCGAACAGGCCGCGCGTGAAGGTCGGATAGTCAGGCGCGCGCATGTCCTCCATCGGCATGTTCATCACCTGGCGGACGACCTCCGGAACATTGGTCGGTCCTGGAACGAAAAGCTGGGTGAAGCCGGCCATCTAAATCCTCCCGAATGTGCGGCGGGTCCTGAGCCTGCCGGTTGCTTTCGAGGCTGATGATCGGTCGAGGGGCCTTCCGCCCACAACACCTGTCGGGATAGATTCACGAGCCTGAGGGCGTTGGACGCCCCCTACACTTTAAGAGCCTGCTGCGCCCCATCGGATGGGTGAGACCCTACCCGCTCTGCTCCAGAGAGGAGCTTGCCGCCCGAAGCCTCGCCCGGAAAATATCCCGATCGCCATTGCGAGAGATCGCCGAACCGATCTGCGGTGCCATTCCTGTTCATCGCGCTCTGCTTCGCTGACTTGTATCGATAGCGACAAGGCCAGCGTCGGATGTCGAAACACGGCGAATTACAAGTGTCGCGAGATATCCGCCGGGCCTCGTCTCATCTTCAGTTGGCATTATGTTACCGATACTTCTGCCGCCATAGAGAGCCGTCGGCAAGTGCGCCGAGCAAACCAGTTGAATTCGTCTCTGGTGCCGAGGCCATCTGAAAACTGCCATGATGGAGACGGCGCAGTTGGCTGCGACTGCAGGCAATCTCAGGTTCCACACGGCGCTATAATACCAACGTATAATACCGGCAGAAACAATCAGTAAAAAAAGCCGATATAGATTTGATGGCACGATAAAGAGGAAACAATCCTCGATCGAGATAGAGGGCTTGGGGGCGAGCCCGACTTTCGGACCGATCTGCCGAAGGAAGCACCAGAATGGTTTCAAGGCCCGCATGACTTTATCGCCGACAGAAATCCTCACCGGGATTCGCGTGGACGAAGGCCGTTGCCTGCATGCCCTGCAGGCTGAACGGACCTTCAGCACCTATGGTCTCACCGAACGCGGCAGCGCTGGAAGGCGCACCAACATACCTCCGGCCGCCATCGATCTGGTCGGCGGCTGCGGCCTCCACCGCACGGCCTTGATGCGCTGCCTCATGGCCTCGGAGACGGCGCTTGCGGTGGAAGGCTTCAGGGATGTCGAGGCTTGGGCGGCCGCTTCCTTTCGTGCCACCGACGTTCTGCTCATCGCTTCGGACCATTCCCCCAGCATCGCAACGATCGGCCGGGACATAGGCGCGATATGCGAGGCAGCACCTGCAGCCCGCATTCTCGTGCTCGCCGACATCACCACCCAGCCCATGCTGATCGCGCTTCTCAAGCAGGGCGCAAGGGGTGTCGTCCCCTTGGAATCGACGATCGACAACGTCATCTTTGCGGCCCGCCTCGTCCGCCGGGGTGGACTGTTCACGCCTCTGCTGGCGGCGGGCCCAGGGAAAACCGACACGCCCGATCCCAGGGAGCACAAGCAGCCCCTGCAGGCTCTGCTGACGCCCAGGCAGCTCGAAATCGTCCTCGAATTGCGCAAGGGCTCTTCTAACAAGGACATTGCCCGCGAACTCGGGATGAGCGAGTTCACCGTGAGAGTGCACATCCGCAACATCCTGCGCAGGCTGAAAGCTCGCAGCCGCACGGAAGTCGTGGCGAGAACGAACGCCCTGCAACTTCTGCCCGCTCGGTCGCGCGAGACGCGGGAAGCCTCCGGGGCCGTCCATCAAGCTGGCTAGAGCAAAGTGCGCGCTTTCACCGGATCGCACTTCTCTCCAATTCTTTGTTGACGCGTTTTCTCAATCGAAAACTCCGTCAGCTTGCGCAGCCAGCCCTCACGATCGACCGCCACCGTGCGGACCGGAACCGCCCATGCCCCACAAGCTCTATGCCCTGCTGCGAACACTGGAGCGGCATCACCTCTGGTTCATGATGGATCGCCTGGGTTCGGATTCCGTCACCCTGACGGTCACGGTGGAGGAAAACCGGCTGGAGATCGACATCTTCGAGGACGAACGGGTCGAATATGCCTGTTACAAATCCAACCAGAAAATCGCCGCCGGAGGCAAGAACCTCGACGCTCTGATCTCAGGGCTGGCGGCCATAGGGCGGCAATGGCCGCCTGCTCCGCGATAGCGCGAGAAAGCAGCGGCACCGCCGAGGGAAGAGTGGCGGCGGACATCAAGAAAATCGGCCCGACACGATCCGCTCCCTTCGCCCCATGGATGAACGGGGCCACTTGGCATGCGCCATGGCGCCATGAGGCGCTCGGCTCGCTTCACGCGGTTTCCGCAGTCCCCGTGCCCAGTCCTCGAGCCATACCGCTCTCTGCGAACCGATCGCGCCTCCGACCCAAAGCGAAACCCGACCAGGGAGGTCAATTCCTGGCCGGGCTCCAATTGCTCAGGGTCTCGCGAACCCAGTGTGATGATAGGGCATCAGCTGCCTTCGCACCACAAGCGCGAGGTTGCATTGACGGCCGGTCGAATAGATATCACGTGTAATTATCTTTGATTACAATGCAACTATAGCGCGATTCCAGTAATATTATTCCGAATAATCGGTTGTATTTTTGAGCTCGTATTTTTGCTTACATTCACGATAACTATTGAAATTGTGGCCTTTTGGTTACACAGATGCCCAAAAAGACCATATATCCTGAGACATAGATCGGATTCTTTTTGCGATGACTCGGGAAGTGTCGCAATCTCGCCCCCGGTAACAACCTCAAAGGGGGAGTCGCATGGCGACCAAATCTCTGCTTCTAGGAACCATTGCCGGCATCGCTGTCGTCGGCGTCGCCCAGGCCGCCGATCTGCCCATGACCAAGGGCGAGGCCGTTGAATATGTGAAGGTCTGCTCGGCCTTCGGTCCGGGCTTCTTCTACATCCCCGGCACCGATACCTGCCTGAAGATCGGCGGTGAAATCCGCGCCGATTATCGCGGCTTCGGCGGCAGCGGCAGCGGCCGCGTCGAGACGACCGTCAACGGAGGAACGCCGACGGTCACGCGCTCGAACTTCAAGTGGAGCCGCAACAACGATCGCACGGCCTTCAACACCCAGGCCCGCATCTGGTTCGATGCCCGCACCCAGACCGACTGGGGCCTGCTGCGCTCCTACTTCCAGATCAATGCCGACTCGCATCCGATCAGCCATCAGGGCCGCGGCGGCGTCTATAACGGCAACACCTTTACCATCGACAAGGCTTTCATCCAGTTCGGCGGCCTGACGGCGGGTTATGCCCATTCCTTCTTCGGCTTCTACGACAATGAATATGGCGACACGATCTGGGCGCCCTATTACGCCGAGAGCAACACCGTCAACCTGCTGGCTTATACCGCCCAGTTCGGCGGTGGCTTGAGCGCCACCCTGTCGGTGGAAGACGGCCGCGATCATCGTTCCGACGTCGCGGTGAAACAGGGCGGCCAGCAGGTCCCTGACGTGGTCGGCCAGCTGCGCTGGGATCAGAGCTGGGGCTCGGTCGCCATCCAGGCTGCAGGCCACCAGTTCCGCTCGGCCGAGGCCGTCGACGCCAATGGCGTTCCGCTCCTGGCCACCGATCCCGACTACATCCCCCACAAGCAGAAATATGGCTGGGCCGTGGGTGGCACGGGCCTGTTGAAACTGCCCTTCATCGACGGCGGACATTTCATCGTTGAAGGCCAATATGCTGACGGCGCCCTCGACTATCTCGGCGCCGGCAACAGCATCTTCAACAATTACAGCGACTATTATTTCGGCTCGAACAGCACCTTCCGCGCCGGCAAGGGCTGGTCGGTCGTCGGCGAACTCGGCGGCAATATCACGCCCGTCCTGAACGCCAACCTCGTCGCCAGCTATATCGACGTTCGCTACGATGACCTGCTCGGCTTCGCCGGCAAGAAGTCGTTCGACAAGGAATTCACGGTCGCCGCCAACCTCACCTACACGATCGTGAAGGGCCTCACCATCGGCGCCGAAGTCGCTTACACCCGGGCAGACTTCAACCTGGGTTCGAGCAGCACCACCACGGCCGACGGCGAAACCACCACCACGGTCACCAACACCAAGGCTACGCCCAATATCTGGCAGGCCGGCATTCGCATACGGCGTGTATTCTAAGTCTCTCAGTACAGCATCAAACCATGAGGGCTCGGCTTGCGCCGAGCCCTTTTAATTGGCTCATCCGTCGGGGCAATCGCAGAATCATGACGACGCGGGCCGGCGATGGGAAGCGCCGGAATGTCATTCCTTATCTTGATGACACGATATTAATAGCCGGCTACCAGTAGCGTCTAGCGGCACCGAAAAGCCTCGGCCTTGGCACGATTGCCGCAGGTGCGCATGTCGCACCAGCGCCGGCCCGCGCCCCGCCCGCGATCGATGAAGAACCAGGTGCAGCGGCTGCATTGCCTCAGACGGGAGGCATCTTGGCTGCGCAGGAGCTCCTCCAAGGCCAAAGCGAGCGCGTCCAGCCAGCGCCGAGGGCTGCGGGCATCCGGCCGCCAGCGAAAACGTCCTCCCTCCCCCGCAAAGGATCCCCGCCCCATGGCATCGCGGATCGAGCGCTCCAAGCCCGCCATGGTTGGGGAAGCGCGATCGGCCTGGCCTGCAAGGCCGAGGATTGCCTCATAAACCTGTTCCCTGAACCCGTGCAGCCTCGCCAGCTCGCCATCATCGTCGAGCGCAGTATCCTGAAGAAACGAAGCGAGCTCATGGCCCGTCAGCAGGCCCGCACCGCGAGCCCATCCGCGCATCGCATCCCAGCTGCCGATCTTGTCGTCCAGGCGGGTCTTGCCGGTGTCCGCAACGGTGTTGACGAAATCAAGCACGGGATGGCCACCGACATAATCGGCCTCGCTCCACCCTTCGGCAAATCGGCTCAGAGACTCGGAAATAACCATTAATTTGAATTTAGAGGTTGCACGCTCAAAAATCCAGACTAACCTATAATTTCAATAAAGGGGTTATCCCGGGAGAAGCGCCATGTTGGAACTCACCAACCGTTTCACCTTTGAAGGCAGCCGGATCGCATGGGGCGTGCTGGGCGACGGCCCTGCCCTGGTGCTGGTGCATGGCACCCCCTTCTCGTCACAGGTCTGGCGCCGCATCGCGCCCTGGCTTGCCCGCAGGCGGCGGGTGTTTTTCTACGATCTGCTCGGTTATGGCCAATCCGACATGCCGGACAGCGATGTTTCGCTCGGCATGCAGAACCGGCTTCTCGGGGCCATGCTGCGCGAATGGGGCCTCGAGCGACCGCAAATCCTCGCTCATGATTTTGGCGGCGCGACCGCCTTGCGGGCTCATTTCCTCGACGATGTCGCCTTTTCCCGTCTGACCCTGGTCGATCCCGTCGCGATCGCTCCGCAGGGATCTCCCTTTGTCAGGCATGTCGGCCATCATGAAGCCGCCTTTGCGGAACTGCCAGCCTATGCCCACCGCGCCCTCGTCTCGGCCTATATCGGCAACGCCGCCGCGCAGCCTCTCAGCGAAGAGGCGCTGTCGATCTATCGGGATCCCTGGCTGGGCGACATCGGCCAGAGGGCCTTCTATCGCCAGATCGCGCAGATGAGCCAGCGCTATATCGAGGAAGTCGAGGCTCGCTATCGGCGCCCGGACTTTCCCACGCGCATCGTCTGGGGAGAGGACGACGCCTGGATCCCCATCGCGCAGGGCCGCAAGCTCGCCGACCGCCTCACCGATGGCGCCCTCATCCGCGTGCCCCGGGCTGGCCACTTGGTTCAGGAGGACGCACCGGAGGCCATCGTCGCCGCCGTCCTGGACGACCCTGCCTGAGCCGAGCGGGCCCTCGTGATCGTGCAGGGTTCGCAACCAGGCGAAGCCTGCCGCTCCTGCGGGAACACCTGACGACAGCAGGAGCCCCCGTCAGGAGAGGCATCAGTCCTCGACGCCATTCCGTTCACCCGCCGGTCCCCTCCCCTGCGCACCCATCCAGAATCCCGGGTGGTCGGAATGCGAGTCCGGCGCTTTGACCTAGGCCCTCCTGGTGGGGCCGGCAGACATCCCACCATGACAGCAGCGATTCGCCTTGGGGTGGATTTGGCGTGTCGACTGCGGATGGCAATGCTGCAGAAAGGCCTTTGCCGGCGAGAAAGAAAGATGTCGACCGGAGGTCGACACTCCGTCTCTCCCCTGCCCCGAGGGGTCGCGTTGCAGCGGCCGGCCCGCGCCGCTCTTGGCGCCTTGGAAAGAACCGCTTGCCGGTATAGTGACCGCCGCCGACCACTCCCAGTCGGTTTGTCATTCGCGCCGGCTGCGAGAGAGGCCGGATCACCCTTCCCGCCATCGCCAGCCGGTGTCCGAAACGTCTTCGGTCACCGCAAGCACTGCGCGATCCCCTGGTTTCGAGATACTGCCTCGGCGAGGATAGAATCTGCGGGAATCAGACTTCGATTCCCGTCAATAGACAACGACGCAAATCTTTTATTTTTCTTCCCTGCTTTCGCTACCGTTTTGACAGCCGTGCAAACCGCGAAAAACGGGCGATAATACAAAAAGATAGAATCGAAACGGGCCGCCCTGAAAGTGATTCGAGACACTATTTCGGCGTTAACCTTTCATTAACCTAAAATTCATTGCCGCTCCGCGAGAATCGGGCATAATTCCCGCTTGAAATGTTGTTTCATGCGAAAAAGCGTTATTCCGAGAATCGTCGTCGATGAACATGTCGATCTCCAACCAGGACCTGGAGGCATTCAGCTTTCACGAGACCATCCTCCAGCAGGGGGAATTGATCTCGGACAAGCTCAACATGCTCAGGGTCGAACATTATCCGCCGAACGCGATGAAGAGCCTGCGCTCTTTCTCGCTGGCGGAAGTCGCCTATTTCCTCGGCGTCACCCAATCCAACGTCAAGAAACTCCATCTGGAAGGCAAGGGCCCGATCCCGACGACCTCCAGTTCGGGGCGGCGCAGCTATACGGCCGAGCAGATGCTGGAACTTCGGCAATATCTCGACCGGCACGGCCGCGCGGACTTCAAGAAATATGTTCCGCATCGCCGCGCGGGCGAAAAGCTCCAGATTCTCTCGGTGGTGAACTTCAAGGGCGGCAGCGGCAAGACCACGACCGCCGCCCATCTTGCCCAGCACCTCGCCCTCACCGGCCACCGGGTGCTGGCCATCGATCTCGATCCACAGGCCTCGCTTTCGGCATTGCACGGCATCCAGCCCGAGCTCGACAAGAACCTCTCGCTCTATGAAGCCCTGCGCTATGACGACCAGAGGAAGCCGATCAGTGAGGTGATCCGGCCGACCAATTTTCCCGGCCTCGACATCGTGCCGGCCAATCTGGAATTGCAGGAATACGAGTACGACACGCCGCTGGCTGCCTCCAACCGGGCTTCGCCGGACGGGCGGCTGTTCTTCACGCGCATCACCAACGCGCTGAGGGAGGTCGAGGATCGTTATGACGTCGTGGTGATCGATTGTCCCCCGCAGCTCGGCTATCTCACCCTGACCGCGCTGACGGCGTCGACCTCGGTCCTGATCACCATTCACCCCCAGATGCTCGACGTCATGTCGATGAGCCAGTTCCTGCTCATGCTGGGCGGTGTTCTGCGCTCGATCAGCAAGGCCGGGGCGGAAGTGCGCCTGCAATGGTTCCGATATCTGGTTACCCGCTTCGAACCGATCGACGGGCCCCAGACCCAGATGGTCGGCTTCATGCAGGCGCTGTTCCCTCACCAGATGCTCAAAAATCCGATGCTGAAATCCACTGCGATTTCGGACGCCGGCATCACCAACCAGACCCTGTACGAAGTCGATCGCTCCCAGTTCATCCGATCGACCTATGACCGTGCGATCGAGGCCCTCAACGCCGTGAACGAGGAGATCACCGGTTTGGTCCACAAGGCGTGGGGGCGGCGATGAGACCGATTTTTGACAGCCGTGCAGATCGGCAAAAAAACGCATTCTTTCAATATGTTGAACGAGAGCAGGGGAGGGCGCTTTGGCACGCAAGAATCTTCTAGCGAGCATTACTGGCCCCGCTGCGGACCGGACGATGCATGAAACGCGCTCGGACTATGCCACGCGTGGTGCATCGCGCTCGATGATGCTGTCGATCGAGGAATTGGCCGAGAGCGCCAAGCGCCTCACCGAGGGCGAGACCATTGTCGCGCTCGATCCGGAGCTTCTCGACGCCTCCTTCGTCTCCGACCGCATCGAGGACGATGAGGAGGAATTTGCCCTGTTCCGCCAGGGGATCGAGAAAGACGGGCAGCTTCAGCCCATTCTCGTCCGCCCTCATCCGGAAGGTAACGGGCGCTATATGATCGTCTTCGGTCATCGGCGGGCGCGCGCGGCCCGTGAGCTCGGCATCCGGGTGCGTGCCGTGGTGAAGAATGTCGAGGAAATCGCCCATATCATCGCGCAGGGCCAGGAAAACACCCGCAGGGCGGATCTGTCCTTCATCGAGAAATCGCTGTTTGCCGCCAAACTGCTCGCGATGGGACAGAGCAAAGAGACGATCAAATCGGCCCTCACGGTCGATGACACGCTGCTGTCGCGCATGCTGTCGGTCGTCGAAATTGTGCCCGCCTCGGTCATCGAGGCGATCGGTGCCGCCAAGACGATTGGCCGCGACCGCTGGGAGGAACTCAAAAAACTCCTTCTACGGCCCGGCGCAGCCAGCCAGGCGGAGGAGCTTCTCGCCACGGAAGACTTTCGCCGTCTCGACACGCCAGCCCGCTTCAACCAGTTGCTGACGCATCTCCAGCGCGCGCGCAAGCCGGTCCGAACGGCCTCGGCGCCGCAATCGGCCGGCAACTGGGCTGCGCAGGACAAGCGCGTGGCCGCCAGCTACCGGAACACCGGAAAGTCCTTCAGCCTGTCGCTCAAATCGAAGGATGCGGGCGAATTCGGCCACTACCTTTCGTCCAACCTGGAGGCACTTTACGAAGCCTTCAGGGAAGCGAAACAACGCAACCAAACAGGAGATTAACCCCGCAAAAGAAAAAAGCCCCCGAGCGTCGCCGCGCGGAAGCCTTTTCTGTCGTAAGCAAACAGAGAATCTCATTTCCGCGAATCACTGTCAAGCGTTTCAGGCGTCGTATTTCGACGAGCGGATTTCTTTTGCCTGGATAAGGTGAAAGAGAGTGCAAATTCATCATGCAACGTCGCCCTTTGGGCGGCGAACGCTGACGCTTGCCCAGATAGCAAGCCAGGCGATCGCCAAGACGCGCCCAACCACGCGCGCGCTTCCGAAATGGGAGATCTATCAGGCTCTATGCACGGCACGGATGCGGCTCGGTATTTCCGAGCGCGCCTTGGCCGTACTCAATGCGCTGCTGACCTTCCATCCCGAGACCACGCTGTCGGGCGAAGCCATCATCGTCTTTCCGTCCAACGAGCAGCTCAGCCGCCGCGCCCACGGCATGCCAGCCTCCACGCTGCGGCGCCATCTGGCCGTACTTGTCGACGCGGGCCTGATCATCCGGCGCGACAGCCCCAACGGCAAGCGCTATGCCCGCCGCGGCCGTGGCGGCGGCATCGAACTCGCCTATGGGTTCGATCTGGCACCATTGCTTGCCCGCGCCGACGAGTTTCTGCGTCTCGCCGCCGAAGTCGAGGAGGCCGCCCGCTCGCTCAAACTCGCCCGCGAGCGCATTACCATCTGCCGGCGCGACATTTCCAAGATGATTGCCGCCGCGCAACGCGAACTGATGGGCGAAAGTCCCGACGAAGGCCAGATCTGGCTCGACCTGCACACCCTCTATCGCAATCTCATCGAAACCATGCCACGCCGCGGCACCCTCGAACAGCTCGAGACCTTGGCGGACCAGCTCTCGACGCTCGCCGACGACATTCTCAACCGATTGGAATTACAGGTCAAAACCGCAAAACTGAGCACCATTGAGTCCAGCAATGAGCGCCACATACAGAAATCAGATCCAGAATCCCTTCTTGATTCTGAACCGGTAACCCAGGCTGAGCATGCGGCAAAACCAGCACCGGCAAGCCGAACAGCTCTAATCCAGGGCAGCTACACGCTCGGGATGGTCCTGCGGGCCTGCCCCGATATTCTCGATTATACCCGCAACGGCATCGGCAATTGGCGTGATTTCCTCGGCGCCACGAGCCTTGCCCGCTCCATCCTGCGTATCAGTCCGAGCGCCTGGGAGGAGGCGCAGACCGTGATGGGCGAAACACAGGCCGCCGTGGCTGTCGCCTGCATCGTGCAGAGAGCCGCCAACATCAATTCCGCCGGCGGTTATCTGCGCAGCCTCACCCGCAAGGCCGAGGCAGGGCAATTGTCGCTCGGCCCCATTTTGATGGCGCAAATCCATGCCCGCGAGCCTCAACTCTCACGAAACTGACGGCCGCCATGGCCAGGACGAAACGATGATGATGTCTTTTGCAAAAAAAAACGGCCGGAAAACCGGCCGCTGCTTGGATAGGCATCCAAGAAGTTTCTCTTGGGAGGAAACCCCGGGAACCCATCGACCCACCGGGGAAGAATGGGGACGTGCTCCCGACGAGAGGGATATGGCGAGAGACAGCTTCCGGTTCAAGGTCGTGCGGCGTTAAATATCGGCAAGGTTCGAACTGGCAGCCCATTTGCGAGAGACTGATGCCGAAAAGTGCCCTTCTCGATGTGGCGGAAGCTAAATCTATGTTAGGTTCCGTTATTTGATTTTTCATTAGGGTTATCAGGCCTTTGAAAATAGCCGGTTTGGAGCTCGAAAAGCTGCCCTGGAGCGAAATCGCGGTCCCACTCGCTACCGCGGAAGATGGACTTGCGCGGCTCGACGAGAGATTGCGTACGAGCCCGATCCGGGAAGGCTGGATCGCGCGCACCCATTTCTACGATGCCGCTGGCAGCCTCTGGCTCGACGGCGAACTGGTTCATCTGGAGGATCTCGTGCTCCACGATGCAGCCATGGATGCACGCACACCGACCCACGAGCTCACCCGCGCCCATGCCGTCCTGCGAGCGCGGCGACGCATCGCCGCTGCTCCGCCGGATTGGGCTCTCTCCCAGGACGGATTGGCGGGACTGCTCGGCAGGGAACCTCCCGTGCAGAGCGGATCGCTTCCTATCTCCCGGGAAGCCGATGACTTCAAAAACCACGGAAAGGACAGGGCGTCCGCCCAACGCGATGAGACGGAGGACGACCAAGCCTGGGCCGCCGAACTCGCCGCAATCGATGCCGTCGTCTCGCGCTCATCCGCCGTGCTGGCCGGAGAGGTCGCCTCTTCGCCCAATCGCAAGCCGGACATTTATGATGCCGACTGGGACGAGGAGGCACGGCTCGAGGAATGGCGCGAAGACGTCAAGCGTCTGGACGGCTTGCCGCCGGTGCTGGCTGCGGCGGCGGCGATCCTGGCCTGGGAAACCATCGAGCCCCTTCAATATGCCGCCTGGCTTGGGCGCGTACTGGGAGCGGCCGTCCTGCGGGCACGCGACAAGGCACGCTTTCATCTGCCCTGTCTATGCGTGGGCCTGCGAGCTTTGCCGCGGGAGACACGATTTGCCCGTGGTGACGGACCCCGGCTGCTGGCCTTCATCCAGGCTATCGCGGCCGCCGCGGAACAGGGCCTGAAAGATCACGACCGCTGGATCCTGGCTCGGCACCAGCTCGAACGCCATTTGGCCGGCCGCCGCTCCACCTCCAAATTGCCGGCCTTGATCGAGCTGATGCTGACGACCCCTCTCGCCTCGGCTCAGCTCATCGCCAAGCGGCTCGACATCACACCGCGGGCGGCACAGGATCTCGTAACGGAACTGGGGGTGAGGGAGATTACCGGGCGGGGCCGCTACCGGGCCTGGGCGATCATCTGAGCGGACAGGTGACGTCGGCCGTCCTTACACCGGTTGAGGGCGGCGGGCGCTCAGCTCCTGCAGGCGTTTGACGGCCCTTTCGGAAAGGGCACGGGAGCGGCGCGTGCTGTTGTCGACGAGCACCACGACACTCTGTCCCTGCGCAACACAGGCCCCATTCTGGAACACGGCCTGATCGAGCGTGATCGAACTGCGGCCGAAGGCGTTGACCCTCGTGCCGATCTCCACCGTTCCGGGCCAAAGCACCTCGGCGCGAAAATCGATGACGACACGCGCAAGCACGAAGGAGCTGCCGGCCTCCGCGATGGGGGAGGCGAGATCGTGGAGGAGCTCGACCCGGCCGGTCTCCAGGAAAGTCGCAAAGACCGCATTGTTCACATGGCCTTGCCGGTCCGTATCGCCATAGCGCAGCTTGTCGGTGGTCACGAATTCGTAGTCCGCCGGCACGGGCAGGTCAGGCATCGGGCAACTCCGGAACGGCCTTGTGGTGGGGAGCCTGGCGCGCAAGGCCGTCGAAGAGGTCGAGCAGGCGCTCGCGCCAGGCATGGACGGTATCGTCGGTCGCCAGGAGCGCGACATTGCTGGTACAGCGGGCCCACATGAACATGCCGAAGACGCAGTAATCGGCGTAATTGGGCTGCTGGCCCCCGAGGAAGGCCTGCCCGCCCAGCAGATGGCGCAGCGGCGTGAGCGTGTGACGCAGCCTGTCGAGATGGACCTGCTGGTCCTGCACGACCTGTTCCAACGTGTTGCCATAGCGCTGTTCGCGGGTCGCGCGGAAATAGTCCCGATCCTTCTCGTCGAGGATATTGTGGATGTCGAGCAGGATCAGGCGGGCAATGGCGGGCAGCAGGGTCGTATCGGCCCAGCTGTTGACGAAACGCGCCACGGCTGCGGCTTGCGGCGCGCCGAAGAGGGGAGGGCGGTCGGCAAAGCGTTCTTCCAGGTGAAGCGCGATGCGCCAGGAATCGGAAACGACGTGGGCTCCGTCGATGAGGACGGGCACCAGTCCCTGGCCCGAGAAGGCGATGGCCTCCTTGTCGGTGAAACGCCATGGCCTCCGGTCGGCCTGAAGCCCCTTGTGGGCCAGAGCCATCCGGATCTTCCAGCAATGCGGGCTGAAGCGAAGCTGCGGGTCGGATCCGGCGAGTTCGTAAAGAATAAGTCTTGGCTCGTTCATGCCGCCTCCCATGCACAAGTGGCATCCGGGTGGAGAATCAGAATCGATCACACCTCATCGGCTATAACATGACGGGGACTTGAATCAGTTCCCCGCATGCCCGGAATATGATCGATCGTGATGACCTCGCGGCAATGAGCCTCGAAGGCGTCGACGATGCGGGGGCGTCGTATGTCCTTCAGGCAGGCCAGCCCCATCACCATCGGGGAGAGATTGCCTTCGAGTTCGACATAGGCAAGGGGGCGGCCGTTTTCCGCTATCATATTCACCGGCCTCACTGTCAGCATGGAAAAGCCGAGGCCCGCACCGACATAGGAACGCAGGGTCGAGGGACTGGCCGTTTCGGCGACGATTCGCGGCGTGATGCTGCGCTGCTCGAACATGGACAGGAAATATTGGCGGCTGAGCGGCAGGTCGAGCAGGATGAAGGGTTCGTCCGCCAGTTCCTCCAGGCGGACGCTCGATCTGGCGGCAAAAGGATGGCTCGCCGCCAGCAGCACATAGGACGGCATCTCCACCAGCGGCTGGAAGCTCATGTCCGGCGTGAGATTGAGCTGATAGGTCAGGGCGATGTCGATCCGCGCCGAGCGCAGGCCTTCCAGGAGTTCGGCTTCGCTGCCTTCGGTCACCACCATCTGGGCGTCAGGATATTTGGAGACGAAACCGCGCCAGAGCTCCGGCATGATCACGGAGGAGAAGGTCGTGAACGAGCCGACATTGATCGGACCCGAGACGATGGAGCCAGCGGCATTGGCGACATCATAGAGTTCATAGGCGGCGCGCAGGGATTCCTTGGCAGCCCTCAGCAGGCGCTTGCCCGCCGTGGTCAGCGACAGGCCCTGGGCGTGCTGGCGCACGAAAATCTGCACGCCCAGCTCGGTTTCCAGATGCGAGATCGCCGCTGAGACCGAAGGCTGGGAGATGTTCACGAGCTCGGCCGCTCGGGTGACGCTGCCGGTCTCGCCGGCGGCGACGAAATAGCTCAATTGTCGCAAGGTAAAACGCATGGGTTGCTCCTCACGCGGCCGGGCACGGATTGTGGGTTCAACGCTGCGGCCCTGGATGGCGGATGTTACCGTCGGACAAAATTCCCTGTTCGATGCGGTACGTCAAAGCGGCAACTGGCCGCTCGGCGGGAAGCCGTCAGAGCCCGATGGCAAGGCGGTCGACCAGCGCGGCAAGCATGGCGTCGCAACGTCCGAGCTGGCCGGCGCCGATATATTCGTCGGGCTTGTGGCCCTGCGCCATGAAGCCGGGACCGCAGACCGCCGTCGCCAGGCCGAGCCTGTCCTGAAACAGGCCGCCCTCGGTGCCGAAGGCCACCTTGAACGTCGGGTCCCGGCTTTCGGTGATCAGGCGCAGCAGCGCCACCACCGGCGAATCGGCAGGCGTTTCCAGGCCCGGATAGGCATTGACCTCATCGATCGCGATGGCCGCCTCCGGAAAGTCCGGACGCAGAGGCGCGACGATCGCCTCGGCATCCTCCTTCAGGCCGGCGACGATGGCCTCGGGATCATCGCCGACGATGTTGCGGATTTCGAATTCGATCTCGCAGCATTCCGGCACGATGTTGAGGGCCTGGCCGCCGCTCATCCGCCCGGCATGGAGGGTGGTATAGGGGATCTCGTATTGGTCGTCGCGCCGGCCGGTTTCGGCGAGGAGGCGCTGGCGCTCGCGCAGCCTGCCGAGGAAATCCGCCCCCAGATGCAGAGCGTTGAGCGCGAGCGGCGCCAGCGCGGAATGGCCGGCACGGCCCGTACAGCAGGCCCGCAGCGCCACCTTGCCCTTGTGCCCGGTGGCGATCCGCATGCCGGTCGGCTCGCCGACGATGCACAAGGCAGGGCGGATACTGCCGGTTGCCAACCGATCAATCAGGCTGCGCACGCCGACGCAGCCGATTTCCTCGTCATAGGACAAGGCGAGATGAAGCGGGGTCTTCAGCTCCTGCCTTGCCGCCCGCAAGGCCGTCGCCAGGGCCGATGCCAAGAAACCCTTCATGTCGGTGGTGCCGCGCCCATAATAGCGGCCATCCTGTTCATGCAGACTGAACGGATTCGTGCTCCAGGCCTGCCCCTCGACCGGAACGACATCGGTATGGCCGGAAAGCACGACGCCGCCATCCGTGGCGGGCCCGACGGTCGCGAACAGATTGGCGCGCGTGCCATCCGGGCTCTCGGCCAGATCCCAGCCGATGCCGGCGCCGTCGAGCAGGCTGGTGACATAGCCGATCAGCTCGCGGTTCGATTGCCGGCTGATGGTCGCAAAACCGATCAGGTGCTCGAGAATGTCCAGTGTCGTCGGTTCGGCTGCCATGCTGTCATCGCCACATGAAGGGCCCGATCCTTTGGACCGAGCCCCGATTGTCATGACCGATCAGAGATCGCCCGGTACGCCATAGCTCGGCGCCTTGCTCGGGTCGAGGGCTCGCGAGACATAGGCTTCCATCTCGCCCTTCCAGCGCTGCCAGAGCCGGTCGAGGTCCTCGATCGGATCGCTTTCGCTCCAGTCGACCCTGAGGTCCGCGACCGGCCAGGCGACGTCCCGCACCAGCAGCATGCCGATGGAATGGACGGGACCTTCCTCGCCTCCGGCCTTCACCGCGGCGCGCATGGCGCCGATCAGGCGATCGCCCAGCGACTGCGCCGACGCTGCCTCGAAGGCCGCGACCATGGCGACCGGGACCTCCGGCGACGACAGGAGGTTGCCGGCCGCGACCACGCCGGCACCCTCGACCACCCGATGGGTGCCGAGCGTCCGGCTGCCCGAGAAGGAGGCGGTGCGGCCTTCACTGTCGACCAGGGCGAGCTGGCGGAATTCGAGATGCGGCGCCTCGGCCTTGAGCCGTTCGAGGGCCTCCGGCGCCGACAGTCCCCCCGCCATCAGATCGAGGCCCTTCGGCCCGAGCCGGGGATCGGTGATATTCTGCGTGGCGACGACGCCGACACCGGCCCGCGCATGGGCGCAGCGGGCGGCCACGCAGGGCGAGGACGAGGACACGGCGATGCCGAACATGCCGGTCCGGGCGCAGCGCGCCGAGATCGAGAAGGTCATCGGCGCGTCCTCAGGCGGCGTCTGGGATGACGGCCGTCACCTCGATCTCGACCACCCATTCGGGCCGGGCCAGGGCCGGCACCACCAGGCCGGTAGAGCAGGGATGGACGCCCTTGAACCACTCGCCCATCTCCAGATAGACCGCCTCGCGGTAGCGGATATCGGTCAGATACACCACGATGCGGCAGATATGGGCCATTTCGCTGCCGGCTTCCTCCAGCAGCATCTTGATGTTCTCCAGGGCCTTGCGGGCCTGGGCCCGGGCATCGCCGACATGCAGGCTCTCGCGGGTGTCGAGGTCCTGGGAGACCTGGCCGCGCAGGAACACCATGGTGCCGCGGGCGACCACGCCCTGGCTGAGATCGGTGTTGAGTTTCTGCTCGGGATAGGTGTCCTTGGTATTGAAGGGGCGAAGACGCTTGTGGATCATGATTGGTACTCCGGGTGCCGAATTAGCGCTGGGCGGTGAGGATGCGGTCCGACAGGCCGGCGGATTTCTTGGTGAAGCGCAGGGCGTCGTTCCAGTCGAAATTGCGGTAGACGGCGCCGAGATGGGCGAAGGGCGGCGACTGGGCGAAGAGCTGGAAGGTCAGCCGGTGGCCGGCATAGTCGGAGTTGAGCAGGTCGCGGGCGAAGGCGAGCAGCTTGCGCCGGTCGTTGCTGTCCCAGTTCTCGTTGAGCGTGTAGTATTTCTTCAGCCAGATGCCTGCTTCCTCGTCGGCGAAGCTGGCGGCATCGGGCGTGACGCAGATCTGGCCGCCGCAGAGTTCGCGGGCGATATGCATCATGTGATGGAGCTGTGAGCAGGCATGCACGCGCCCCGTCATCAGCAGGGACTGGTTGGGCATCAGGAGGCCGCCCGGGCTCTTCTCGGCATTGGTGATCGAGGCGGTCAGATGCGCATTGATGCCCTCGCGGTAGCAGGCGAGCGTCGCCAGTTTCTCCTGCACGGCCTGCTGGTTTTCCAGGCCCGTCTGGCGCACATTCCATAGCGCCGCGCCGATCAGCATGTCGGCGAGCTTGAGATTGCGCTGCACGAAGGCGAAGGCCGAATAGCGGTGCAGCGTGGCACGGATGAAGGCGGCGGCCTTGGTGTGCTGGTAGAACAGCACGTTCTCCCAGGGGATCAGCACGTCGTCATAGATGACCAGGCAGTCGACTTCGTCGAAGCGATTGGCGAGCGGATAGTCCTCGGCCGGGGCGCGGCCGGCAAAGCCGGTGCGGGCGATGAAGCGCAGATTCGGCGAGGAGAAGTCGCACACGAAGCCGACGGCATAGTCGGACAGTTCCGAATTGCCCCAATTGGCGATGGTCGGCTTGGTGAAGGCCTGGTTGGCATAGGCCGCGGCGGTCTCGTATTTGGCCCCGCGCACCACGATGCCGGCATCGGTCTCCTTGACGACGTGCAAGAGCATGTCGGGATCCTGGTCCTGCGGCCGCTTGGAGCGATCGCCCTTCGGGTCGGTGTTGGCCGAAACATGGAAGGGATCGCGGTCGACGACACGCTGGATGTGGTTGCGGATGTTGACGGAGAAGCGTGGGTCGACCTCGTTGAGGATGTCCTGCCCGTCATAAAGCGACCACATCTCGCCGGCCGTCTCGTCGCCAACGCGGGTAACGACGCCGCCGACATCCTCCAGGATGGTGTCGGTGGCCAGGCGCTTGGCGTGCCAGTCGTCCCGGCTGTGGGGCAGCTTGAGTCCGACGGAATAGCGCTCGCCATTTTCCTCATAGCTGAGGATGTCGCGGGTGGCGTCCTCATGGGCGAGGTCGTAGATGCGCGCGCGGATGTCGACCAGCGGCTTGAATTGGGGGTGGACGGTGACGTCCTTGACGCGCTCGCCATTGATCCAGATGCGCCGGCCGTCCCGGATCGAATCCCTGTATTGCTGCCCCGTTCTGAGCATCGTCTTTCCTTCGAAGTTTTCAGCGACATGAAGGCATGTCGCGAGCTGTGCGGCGGGTGAGGCCCGCTTTGTGTGTGCGCTAGATCTCGGGCGCCTGGTTGAAGGCGCAAACCGTTGGCAAATAAGCGCTGTTGTCATCCCCGGCTGAGCCGCTCTTGAGCGAAGCGGGAGAGGGCGAAGGCATCGTCACAAGCTTTGCTTGTGACTGGGGATCCAGAAGTTAAGGCCTCAATCTTTGGCCCTGGATCCCCTTCCCTCGCTGCGCTCGCCGGGGATGACAGCCTCGGAGTGATTCACTTATTCGTCGTCATTCGGTCAGTTCGTCTTGGTGGTCCAGGCACCGTCCTTGACGACCTTGATCTCGATCTCGACCGGGATCTGGGTCTGGCCGTGATCGTCGAAGGTCGTCGTACCCAGCACGCCATCATGCTTGATCGAGCGGATGGCCTGGGCGAGCTTGGCCTTGTCCTCGATGCCGTTGTCGGCGATCACCTTCAAAAGGATCTGCGTCGCCTCATAGGCATATTTGGTGTAGGGGCTGGGCGCCTCGGCATAGTTCTGGGCCTTGTAGTCGGCCTCCATCTTGGTCAGAGCCGGGTTGGACTGGGAGGCCGGATAGCTCACCATGGTGCCCTCGGCGGCCTTGCCCGCCACCGAGATGAATTCCGGATCGTAGAAGCCGGAGATGCCGATCATCGGCATGGTCAGGCCGAGCTCAGCCATCTGCTTGCGCAGGATGCCGGCCTCGGTGATGACGCCGCCGAAATAGATCGCGTCGGGCGCTTCGCCCTTGATGCGGGTCAGGATGGTGCGAAAATCGGTGGTGCCCACGGGGAGCAGGTCGGTCGAGGAGGTCTGGCCGCCGGCCTCGCCGAAGAATTTCTTGAAGACGTCGGCGTTGGAGACGCCGTAGTCCGAGGTGTCGGCGACGATGGCGATCTTCTTGGCGCCCAGCGTCTTGAAGGCCCAGCCGGCCAGAGGCTGGTTCTCGGCTACCAGGGTCGGCGTGACGCGGGTGATCTCGGGCAGGTTCTGCTCGGTGATCTTCGGGCCGATGGCGCCCCAGACGATCATCGGCATCTCGAAGCGATGAAAGACGGGAATGGTGGCGAGCGCCACGGGGCTGTTCCAATGGCCGGTCGCCGCCACCACGGCGGGATCATTAGCCAGCTTCATGGCCGCGGAGACGCCGGTCTGAGGGTCGGAGGCGTCATCGAGCGCCACGCCTTCGACCGTATAGGGATAATTGCCCTCATTGGCCTGCTTGATCGCGAGCAGGAAGCCGTTGCGGGCGCCCAGGCCCTGGGGGGCGTTGCCGCCGCTGAGCGGGCCGAGGAAGCCGAGCTTGATGGTGTCCTTGGCGAAGGCCAGGGTCGGCAGCGAGGCCATGGCGGTCGCCAGCAGCACACTGCCGAGGAGGCGGCGCCGGCGTGCGTTGAAGATGGTCATGTCTATTCCCTTGCTCGATGGTGCGCCGGACCACGGCAGGATGTCTGGACTTGTCTTCTTGTTTGGGAGCCCGTGGCCGGTCGGCTTGTCCGAAGACGAGAGCAAGGGTGCGAAGTTTTTGTGGAGGCGAGAAGTCGCAATTTTTGAAGCACTGCCTCAGAAATGCCTAAGCAGCGCCGGCTTTCATCGCTGCCCCGCCTATGCCTAGAAAAGAAGACCGGACACTCGGCAAACGAGGCGGGAGGGGAATTCTATGGATGCGCTACTCGCGCAATATCTGCTCAACTGGCTGGTGCTGGCCAGCATCTATGCCTTGGTGGCGTTGGGGTTCAGCCTGCTATTCGGCGTTCTCAATGTCATCCATTTCTCGCATGGCGACGTCTCGGTTACGGCGCCCTTCGTCGCCCTGGCGATGATCCAGATCCTGACCGGCGGCGTGCTGGGCTTCGATACCGTGCCGGCCGTCGTGATCGCCTGCCTCATCGCCATCGCCTTTGTCGGCCTGCTCGGCGTGCTGCTCGACTGGCTGGTGATCCGCCGCTTCCGCAATGCCCCGGCCATGATGGCCCTGGTCGCCACCGTGGCGCTGGGCACCGTGGTGCGCGAGCTGATCCGCAGCTTTTATCCGCAGGGCAGCAATCCCAAGCCCTTCCCGGCCCTGGTGACCGGCGAGGTCTCCCTGTTCGGCCTGATCGTGCCGGGCTTCAGCCTAACGGTGATCGTCCTGTGCATCGCGATGGTGGCAGCCCTGTTTGCCCTGATGCGGCATACGCCGCTCGGCATGCGCATCCGGGCCGTCGCCGAAGACCGCAACACGGCGCGGCTGATGGCGATCAATCCCAGCCGGATGTTCGCCGCCACCTTCCTGCTCGCCTCGGCGGTCGGTGCCATCGGCGGCCTGTTCTATGCCAGCCATGCCGGCGTGGTGCGCTTCGATTTCGGCATCCAGCTCGGCCTGATCGGCTTTTCGGCCGCCGTGATCGGGGGCCTCGGTTCGATGCAGGGGGCCATCCTCGGCAGCCTCCTGATCGCCGGCATCGAGATGCTGGCCCAGGCTTTGTTGGCGGACGGTGCCTCCTATCGCCTGGTCTGCATCTTCGTGCTGGTGATCTGCGTCCTGGTCTTCAAACCCTCGGGCCTGCTCGGCAAGCCTGTCTTCGAGAAGGTGTGAGCCATGGCCGCCACCACGCATAATCTGTCGCAGGCGCGGGCCGGAGCCTCGCTCGGCGCCCTCGCCACCGTGCTCGGCGTCGAGCTCGTCGGAGCGGTGCTGCTCGGCACCCTGCTCCTGGCCGAACGGACCCTGATCATCGTCGCGTTGCTGGCCCTGCTCGGGGCGGGCTTTGCCGCCCTGCAGCTCCGCCCCCAGCTCGAGGAGCTGATCGTCGCCGCCTTCCGCCAGCACCGCGGCGTTGCCATCATCCTGGGTATCGCCATCGTCCTGGCGTTTCCCTTCTTCATGCAGGGCAGCAGCTATGCGCTGCATCTGCTCATCGTGGCCCAGCTCTATTCGGTGCTGGCGCTCGCCCTCAATTTCCAGCTCGGCAGCGCCAATATTCCCAATTTCGCGACGGGCGCCTCCTATGGCATCGGCGCCTATACCTCGGCGCTGCTGGCGATCAATTTCGGCATTTCCTTCTGGCTGACCCTGCCGATCTCGGCGGTGGTGGCGACCCTGTTCGGCTTCGCGCTCGGTTTTCCGTCCATGCGCACCAAGGAGAGCTATCTTGCCCTGGTGACGATCGCCTTCGGCATCGTCATCCAGCAATTGCTCAACAACCTGTCCTGGACGGGCGGGCCCAACGGCCTGGTCGGCATTCCCGCACCGACCTTCTTCGGGCATTCCTTCATCAAACCGCTCTACGTCTTCGGCTACAAGCTGCCGAGCCAGGCCAATTTCTACTATCTTTCGGCGGCGCTGGTCGGCCTTGCCATCCTCTCGGCCGGACGCCTGCACCACAGCCGGGTGGGCCTGGCCTGGAATGCGCTGAGGGCCGATGCACTGGCGGCACGCTGCCAGGGCATCAACGTGGTCTGGTACAAGATCCTGGCCTTCGGCGTGGATGCCTTCCTCGCCGCCTTCGCCGGCACCATCTACGCCTTCTATGTCAGCTACATCTCGCCCGACAATTTCACCTTCGTGGTGTCGGTCACCATCATGACCATGGTGATCGTGGGCGGCATGGACAACACGCTCGGCGTCATCATCGGGGCCTTCCTGCTGACGCTGCTGCCGGAAAAGCTCCGGGTGTTCTCCGACTACCGCCTGCTCTTCGTCAGCATCATCGTGATCGCCTTCCTGATCCTGCGGCCTCAGGGGCTCTTCCCGCAGCGCCCGCGCAACTATAGGGGCCAGCCATGAGGGAGCAGGGCATGAGCGAGGCGCTTCTGGAGACGCGCGACCTGACCATCCGCTTCGGCGGGCTGACGGCGGTCGACGGCGTCGATCTCCGGCTCGCTCGCTCGGAGATCCTGTGCATCATCGGGCCGAACGGGGCGGGGAAATCCACGCTGTTCAATGTCATCACCGGCATTTACCGTCCTTCCAAGGGCACGGTGGCGCTGGAGGGGCGGGACATCACCGGCAGCCCCGCCCACCGCATCGCTGCCGCCGGCATCACCCGCACCTTCCAATCGAGCCGGCTGTTCAACGATCTGACGCTGGTCGACAATGTGGTGATCGGCATGCATTGCCGGACCCGCACCGGGGTGCTCACGGCGCTGCTGCGCCCGGGCAAGGCACGGGCCGAGCTCGACGAGGCGGCGGAGCGGGCGGGCGACCTGATCCGCTCCATTTCGCCCGACCTCTATGAGCGGCGCCATACGCTGGCCGGCACGCTGCCCCAGGCCGACCGGCGCCGCCTGGAGATCGCCCGGGCGCTGGCTTCCGATCCGAAGGTGATCCTGCTCGACGAACCGTCCTCGGGCATGGACGACCGCGACACCGACGCCCTGATGGCGAGCATCCGCTCCGTCATGGCCCGGCGCGCCGGCCTGTCCTTCCTGATCATCGAGCACGACATGCGCCTGGTCAGGGCCCTGCCGGACCGAGTTGCCGTCATCGATTACGGCCGGAAGATCGCCGACGGCGATTTCCAGGAGGTGCGGCAGCTGCCGCGCGTCCAGCAGGCTTATCTCGGACACAAGGCCGGCCATGCTTGAACTCAAATCCGTCTCGACCAGCTATGGGCCGGTGCCCATGCTGCGCAATGTCTCGCTTGCCGTGAACAAGGGCGAGCTCGTCTGCCTGCTCGGGCCGAACGGGGCCGGCAAGAGCACGACCTTCAACGCCATTTGCGGCCTGATCAGGCTCGACGCCGGTTCGATCGGCATAGCGGGCAAGGATGTGGCGGTGGTGGGAACCGAACGCCTGTCCGCCCTCGGCGTCGGCTTCGTCCCCGAGGGGCGCCGGCTCTTTCCGACCCTGAATGTGCGGGAGAATCTCAAGCTCGCCTTCGATGCCTCCCGATGCCGGGTGCCGTTCGAGGACAGGCTGGAGGCAATGGCCAGCCTGTTTCCGCGCATTCGCGAGAGGCTGTCGCAGGGCGCGGGGACGATGTCGGGCGGCGAGCAGGCCATGGTTGCCTTGGCTCGCGCCCTGATCGGCGATCCGCAGCTTGTGGTGATGGATGAGCCCTCGCTCGGCCTCTCCCCCAAGCTGATCGACGAATATTTCGACATCGTCGGGCGCATCCGCGACGAGGGCAAGACCGTGCTCCTGATCGAGCAGAACGCCGAAA
This sequence comes from Labrys sp. LIt4, assembly GCF_017813775.1. Classification (NCBI taxonomy): domain Bacteria; kingdom Pseudomonadati; phylum Pseudomonadota; class Alphaproteobacteria; order Hyphomicrobiales; family Xanthobacteraceae; genus Labrys; species Labrys sp. LIt4. Next base: position 137,410 of record NZ_JAGIPY010000007.1, on the reverse strand, counting down.
CGGCGCTTTCGATCGCCGATCGCGGCTATCTCTTGGTGCGCGGCCAGATCGCGGCGGGCGGCACCAGCAAGGACCTGCTCGCCAACGACACGGTGCACCACCTCTATCTCTGAGGCGGCCCCCGCGGATGTCGGATGGGCTGCGGCTTTTCTGAACCCGTGCAGCGGAAATCCATATTTTCCAGTGCCGACGATTTCCGGAAGGATCGTTGGCCTGAACGGCCCGGGGTGACAGCGTTAAGACGCCGGCCGAAAAGTTACGGAAACCAGGACTTCTTGTCATCACCGGGCTTGTCCCGGTGATCCAGCTGGCCGCAATCGCAACGGGGTGCGGTGTCTGGATGCCCGGGTCAAGCCCGGGCATGACAAAAGTGGAGCCTATCTCGTCCTCGTTGTGAATTTTGAATCAGATTCTTGAGACCAGTGGGAGAGAGCGGATGGGCGCGGGGATCGATCCGAAGGTGCGGGAGAAGTTTCTCGGCGGCATGAGCCAGGCCGCCTGCACCGTGAACGTGGTCTCCACCGACGGGCCGGCCGGCCGGGCAGGGGTGACCGTCTCCGCCATGGCCTCGGTTTCGGCCGATACGGAGCTGCCGACCATGCTGGTCTGCGTCCACCATCTCAGCCCGGCCGCGGCCAAGATCGTCGAGAACGGCGTGCTTTGCGTCAATGTCCTGCGCGACGACCAGTCCTACATCTCGGATGTCTTCGCCGGGCGTTTCCGCGACGAGATCGGCGACAAGTTCGAATGCACCGAATGGGTGACGGCATCGACCGGCGCGCCGCGCATCGCCGACCCCCTGGTGGCGTTCGACTGCAGACTGCTGTCGAGCGAAAAGGTCGGCACGCATCATATCTTCCTGTGCGAGGTGCGCGACATCCACCTCTCCCGCCATGGTTCGCCGCTGATCTATGCCAATCGGTCCTATGGCTCGTCGAACCGGATCGAGGGAGCGAGTTCGCTGCGCGCGGCCCTGGCGGGCGAGACCGCCAGGCTGGTGATCGGCTGCTTCCACACCTTCGGCCCCTATCTCATGCCCTCGCTCATCCGCGAGATGGGCGGCATCGGCGTCAAACTGATCGAGGGCGATCATCGCCGTCTGCGCGAAAGCCTGCTGGCGGGCGAAAGCGAGTTGGCGCTTCTCTATGATTTCGACCTCGGCGAGGAGTTCGAAAAACTCTCCCTGGGCGAGCTGACGCCTTATGTCCTGCTCGCCGCCGACCATCCGCTCTGCCATCAGAGCGAGGTGGCGCCCGAGGACCTCGCCGCCGAGCCGATGATCCTGCTCGATGCCCCGCCCAGCCGCGACTACTTCACCGGCATTCTCGAGGATGCCGGCATCAAGCCCTTGATCGCCTATCGCTCGATCTCCTTCGAGATGGTGCGCGGCATGGTGGCCCATGGCCTCGGCTATTCGATTTTGGCGACCAAGCCGGCCTCGGACATGAGCTATGACGGCCTCAACCTGGCAACCCGTCCGCTGACCGGCAGGCATCGAGAGAACCGCATCGTGCTGGCCCATCGCGCTGGGCGCGAACTCTCGCCCGCGGCCCGGCATTTCGCCGATCTGTGCGCCAAGCGCTTTGCAAGGCGATGAGGTGGTCTAGTACGGGAAAGCACGACGGCGCGGAAGGGCGTCGCGTTTCGTTCGGCGCGGTCTGAGAATATGTGCATCCCGGCCCGTATGGGGAGAGGTTAGCGCCTTTTTGGCAAGTGCCAGAGGTGAGAGCTAGCGCCGCGGCAGCATCTCCCTAAGGCGTGATCAGGATGGCGCCGACGACCTGGCGGGCCTCGGCGGCCTCATGCGCCCTGGCGATCTCGTCGAGCGAGAAGTGCTGCCCGATGTCGACGCTCACATGCCCCTTGGCGACCGCGTCGAAGAAATCGGCGGCATTGGCGCGGAAGCTGGCGCTGTCGGCATTGTGGGCGAACACCGAGGGGCGCGTGATGAACAGGCCGCCCTTCTTGTTGAGCAGGTCGAGGTCGATGGCGGGCGCCGGGCCGGAGGCCGCGCCATAGGAGACCACCAGCCCGAAAGGGGCGGCGCAGTCGAGCGACTTGATCAGCGTATCCTTGCCGATGGCGTCATAGACCACGCGGGCCTTGCGGCCGCCGGTTGCCGCCAGGAAGGCTTCCGGCCAGGCGGGATCGTTGAGATCGATCACGGCTTTGCAGCCGGCGGCGAGGGCGGCATCGCGCTTCTGCGGCGAGCCCGTGGTGCCGATCACGGTGGCGCCGAGAGCGGTGGCCCAGCGGGTGAGGATCTGGCCGACGCCTCCGGCCGCCGAGTGGACCAGCAGGAGATCGCCCGGCTGGACGGCATGGGTCTTGCGCAGCAGATATTGCGCCGTCATGCCCTTGAAGAACAAGGTTGCGGCGGCCTCGTCGCTGACGGAGGCGGGGAGGACGGCAAGCTTGTCGGCCGGGACATTGCGCCTGTCAGCATAGGCGCCCAGGCCCGCATTGATAGTGGCCACCCTGTCCCCGACCTTCAGGTCGCCGACTCCGGGGCCGACCGCTTCGACCACGCCGGCGGCCTCGAAGCCGAGCCCGCTCGGCAATTGCAGCGGATAGAAACCCTTGCGCTGGTAGACGTCGATGAAATTGAACCCGATCGCCGTGTGCCTGACCTGGACTTCGCCGGCACCCGGCGCGGGGAGGTCCCGCGTCTCGAGCTTCATCACGGCGGGGGCGCCATACTCGGCGACGACGACTCTGCGTTGGACGGACATGAACGGTATCTCCTGAGTGGACCGTATTGCGGTGTCGTCGTCTGTTATGATCTTAGGGCATTTCGTGATAAATGGAGTGTTGATCGCTACACTTGAAACAGGTGATTTCAAATTAATGGACCGCTTCACCAGCATGGCTGTATTCGCCAAGGCCGTAGAGGCAGGCTCCTTTTCGGCGGCCGGCAACGCGCTTTCGATGTCCTCGCAGATGGTGGGCAAGCATGTGCGCCTGCTGGAGGATCACCTCGGCGTGCAGCTGATCAACCGCACGACCCGGCGCCAGAGCGTCACCGAGATCGGGCGAAGCTATTACGAGCGGGTCCGCACCATCCTGGCCGAGGTAGAGGCGGCCGAGGTGCTGGCTGCCGAGACCCGGGCGACCCCGCGCGGCCGGATCAGGATCAATGCCCCGGTGACCTTCGGGGCGCATGAACTGGCCAATGTCCTGCCGGACTATCTGGCCGCCCACCCCGAGGTCGATGTCGAGCTCAGCCTGTCCGATCGCGTCGTCGACCTCGTCGACGAAGGCTATGACGCCGTCTTCCGCGTCGGCCCGCTGGCCGATTCCAGCCTGATCGCCCGCCCGCTGCGGCCCATGACGTTCACCGTCTGCGCCGCGCCGGCCTATCTTGCGGTGCACGGCCATCCCGCAAGGCCGGCCGACCTCCAGAATCACGAAAGCCTCGGCTTCATGCATGGCAACACGCGCGACCAGTGGCGCTTTGCCGGCCCCGACGGCCTGGAAACGGTCGAGCTCTCCTATCGCTTCCTTGCCAATAACGGCCAGGCCCTGCTCACGGCGGCCCTGGCCGGCCTCGGCATCATGCTCCAGCCGTCGTCGCTGGTGCTGAGCGAGATCGAGGCCGGGCGCCTGGTCCGGCTGCTGCCGGACTACGAGCCGCCGCCGCGGGTCATGCATATCCTCTATGCGCCCGATCGCCGCATCACCCCGAAGCTGCGCTCCTTCGTCGACTTCGCCCTCGCCCGTTTCGGGTGAGGGGGCAGCGCCGCCTGCGCCGCTTCGCCTGCCCTATGAAGAAACCGGGAAGTGGCAGGCGACCTTGCGACCGGGCCTGAAATCCCGCACCTGCGGGCGCTCCGTGCGGCAGCGATCCTGGGCGACCGGGCAGCGGGGGTGGAAGCGGCAGCCGGGCGGTGGCTTGAGCGGGCTCGGCACGTCGCCGGTGAGAATGATGCGCTTGCGCATGCCGCCCGGCGTGGTCTCCACGATGGGAACCGCCGAGATCAGGGCCTGGCTGTAGGGATGGGCCGGCGTGGCGAACACCTCTTCGGCCGGGCCTTCCTCGACGATCGAGCCGAGATACATCACCGCGATCCGGGTCGAGACCTGGCGCACGACCGAGAGGTCATGGGCGATGAAGACATAGGTGAGGTTCAGCTTCTCCTGGAGATCGGCCAGAAGGTTGACGATCTGGGCCTGCACCGAGACGTCGAGCGCCGAAACCGGTTCGTCCAGAACCACCAGATCCGGATTGAGCGCGATGGCGCGGGCGATGCCGACGCGCTGGCGCTGGCCGCCGGAGAATTCGTGCGGATAGCGCATGACGTGATCCGGCAGCAGCCCGACGAGATCGAACAATTCCGCCACCCGCCTGGCGATCTCGGCCGATGACAGTTTGGTGTGGATGCGCAGCGGCTCCGCCACCAGGTCTCCGACGCGCCGGCGCGGGTTGAGCGAGGCCGACGGGTCCTGGAACACCATCTGCAGCCGGCGACGCAGCGGGCGGAGCTCGGCCAGCGACTTGCCGGTGATGTCGTCGCCCTCGAAGATGAGCTGGCCGTCGGAAATGTCGTAGAGCCGGACCAGGCAACGGGCCAAAGTGGACTTGCCGCAGCCCGATTCCCCGACCAGCCCGACGGTCTCGCCACGCCGCACCGTGAGGGAGACGTTGTCGACCGCATGGACGGTGCGCCTGCCCTCGGCGGAAAAGCGGGTGCCGATCGAGAAGCGCTTGCCGAGCGCGCGCGTTTCGAGGATCGGCTGGTTCCTGTCTGTCATCTCACCGCTCATGCTTGCGCCACCCGGAAGCAGGCGGCGGCATGCGTGCCGCTGCCGAGGCTGGGCTTGTCCGCCTGGCAGGGCTCGTAGCGCACCGGACAGCGCGGGCCGAAGGCGCAGCCTTGCGGCAGCCGCAGCAGCGAAGGCGGCGAGCCGGGAATGGCCGGCAGGCGGCGCGGCTTCTCGCCGGTCAAGGGCGGGATCGAGCCCAGCAGGGCCCGCGTATAGGGGTGCCTGGGATCGGAGAACAGCTCCGCCCGGCTGCCGCGCTCCACCACGCGGCCCGCATACATCACCATGACCCGGTCGGCGAGCTCGGACACCACCCCCATGTCGTGGGTGATAAAGACGACAGCCGAATTATGGGTCGAACGCAGCTTGCGCACGAGGTCGAGGATGCCAGCCTGCACGGTGACGTCGAGCGCCGTGGTGGGTTCGTCCGCCACCAGCAAGGCCGGGTCGCAGGACAGGGCCATGGCGATCACGGCGCGCTGGCGCATGCCGCCGGAGAGCTGGTGGGGATAGCGCGACATCGCCTCGCGCGGATTGGGGAAGTTCACCTCCGCCAGCAATTCCTCCACCCGTTCCAGAGCCTTGGCCTTGCCGATCTTGCGATGGGCCTGGATCTGCTCGGCGATCTGCCAGCCGATGGTGTAGACCGGCGTCAGGGCCGTCATCGGATCCTGGAAGATCATGGCGATCTCGTTGCCGCGCAGGCGCCGCAGCTCCCGGGCGGGCAGGCCGACCAGTTCCCGACCCTTGTAGCGGATCGAGCCTTCGATTTTCGCATTCGGGTCGGTGATCAGGCCCATCACCGCGAGCAGCGACACGGTCTTGCCGGAGCCGGATTCGCCGACGACACCGAGGATCTCGCCCTCGGCGAGATCGAAGGAGACGCCGTCGATGGCGCGCACCAGGCCGTCATCGGTGCGGAAGGAGACCCGCAAGTCGCGGACGGACAGCATCATGACGTCCTCACGCGCGGATCGAGGAGAATATAGATGAAATCGACGACGGCATTGGCGAGGACCACGAACATGGAGGCATACATCACGGTTGCCATGATCATCGGCAGATCGAGGTTCTGCAGCGCGTCATAGGTGAGCTTGCCGATGCCGTGGAGGCCGAACACCACCTCAGTCAGCAGGGCGGAACCGCCCACCAGCGCGCCGAAATCGAGGCCGAACAAGGTGACGAAGGCAATCAGCGAGGTCCGGAGGGCATGGCGCAGCAAGATGCGCGTTTCCGAGAGGCCCTTGGCACGGGCGGTGCGGATATAGTCCTCCTGCAGGGATTCGATGATCGCCGCCCGCAGCACGCGCCCATAAATGCCGATATAGAGCACGGCGAGCGTGACCCAGGGGATGACCAGAGTGAGGAACCAGCCCTTGGGATCGTCGAGGAGGTTCTTGTAGCCGAGCGGCGGCACCCAGCCGAACAGCCAGGTATCGTGATAGCGGCTCTGGGTGATCAGGTTCATCACCTCGCCCAGCCAGTAGACCGGCATGGAAATGCCGATCAGCCCTGCCGCCATCAAGAGCCTGTCGATCCAGCTGTCGCGGGTGGCGGCGGCGACCATGCCGATGATCACGGAGACCACGACCCACAGCACGGCTGCACCGAACACCAGCGAGAGCGTGACGGGAATGGAATCCAGCACGGCCGGCACCACCTTCCAGCCGCGATTGACGAAGGAGGTCAGGTCGCCGGTGATGAAGATCTTCTGCATCATCAGGCCGTACTGGACATAGAGCGGCTGGTCGAAGCCGAAATTGTGACGCACCGCCGCCAGTACCTCGGGGGAAGCGTTGCGGCCGGCGATGCGCGCCGCCGGATCGGCGCCGGGCGTGGCGAAGAAGATCAGGAAGACGATCACCGAGATGCCGAACATCACGAACAGCATCTGGCCAAAGCGGCGCAGGATGGCATAGATCATCAGTCGCGCCCCAATTGAACCTTGGAACGCGGGTCGAGCGCGTCACGCAGGCCGTCGCCGAAGACGTTGAGCGCCATCACCGAAAGGGCGATGACGATGCCCGGCGCCAGGGCGACCGCAGGGCGCGTATAGAGCAGCGCCTGCCCGTCCTGGATGATGGTGCCCCAGCTCGCCGCCGGCGGCTGCACGCCGATCGACAGGAAGGAGAGCGCCGATTCCGTCAGCATGTTCAGCGCCATCATCAGCGGCACGAAGACGATCAGGGTGGTGGTGATGTTGGGCAGGATGTCGCGCCAGAGGATGCGCCGCCCCGGCACGCCCAGATTGATGGCGGCGAGCACGAATTCGGATCTGCGCAGCGACAGCACCTGCCCGCGGATGGGACGCGCCACATAGGGCACGTAGACGATGCCGATGATGATGATCGGCAGCCACAGGCTCCCGGATTCGATCACGATCGGCCCGATCGAAATGCCCTGCGCGATGGTGACGATGGAAAGCGATATCGCCAGCAGATAGATCGGGAAGGCCCACAACACGTCGAGGAAACGCGACAGCACTGTATCGACGAGGCCGCCGAAATAGCCGGCGATCAGGCCCGCCGCCGTGCCGAAGATCAGCGTGAAGATGGTGGCGGCGCCCGCGATCATCAGCGAGTTGAGGCCGCCATAGAGAAGGCGGGCCATCACGTCGCGGCCCTGGCTGTCGGCGCCGAGGAAATAAGTGCCGAGCCGCCAGGTCGGGCCGATCGGCGTGTAGCCGAGCCCGAGCCCTTCCGTCGACTGTTCCATCACCGGGACCTCGGCGCCGTCGATCTGGATGACGGCGTCGAGCGTCGAGGCGAATGGATCCACGCCCGCCCAGCGCGCATAGAGCGGTGCGCTGAGGCAGGAGGCCACGATCAGGAGGAAGAGCGCGAGGGAGGCCATCGCGCCCCGGTTGCGCCTGAGTTTCACGAAAGCGAGGGCCCAGGGCCCTCGCGTCTTGTACGGTATGGCAACGGCTTCGTTCGCCATGGGCGTGCCCTCGCAGCGCGTCACTGGACCCAGGCCTGGGTGACCATCCAGTTGAACTGCGGGTTGAACTTGAAGTTGCCGATGCGCTTGCTGACGAAATCCAGGCGCTTGGGCGTGAACAGGCCGACGGCCGGCGCCTTGTCGGTGATCTGCCTGTCGATCTCGGCCCACATCTTGTCGGCGGCCTTCTGGTCGGTGACGCCGAGGTCCAGCGCCTTCTGCATCTTGGCGTCGATCTCCTTGTCGCAGAAACCGGAGATGTTGATCGAGGCGTCCGAGCCCTCACGGAAGGAAGCGCAACCGAACAGGATGTTCAGGAAGTCCGAAGCCGCCGGATAGTCCTTGTACCACTGGCTGACCGACATCTGCACCTTGTTGTTGGTGTTCTGGATGTAGGTGAACTGGATGTTGGTCGAGATCGGCTTGACGTCGGCGACATAGCCGATGCTGGTCAGCACGCTCTGCAGATAGACGCCGATGGAGCGCGAGACGGCGGTGTCCTCGACGATGATCGTGACCTTCTGGCCCTTGGTGCCGGATTCCTCCACGAGCTGCTTGGCCTTGTCGAGATCGGGAGCCGACCATTTGGCGCCCGGATTCTTGGTGAAGGGGCAATAGTCCTCATGGCCGGGGAAGTCGGGCGGCAGCACCTGGCAGACCGGCGAGGCCAGCACCTTGCCGCCGAACAGCTTGACCAGCGTGTTGCGGTCGATGGCAAAGGCGACGGCCTGACGGGCCTTCTCGTTGTCGAAGGGGGCGAGGCGCGTGTTCAGCGGAGCATACCACCATGCCGACAGCGGCGAGATGTGGAGCTGGTCCTTGAACTTGGTGCCGAGCTCGGCGAGGCGATCGCTCGGCAGCGGGTCGAACATCCAGTCGGCCTCGCCGTTCTGGATCGCGGTCACGGCCGCTTCCTCGGACAGGCCGAAATCATACTGGACCACGTCGGGATAGCCGTCGGGCTGGGCCTCTTCGCTCCACTGCTTGAAATTGGGGTTGCGCGAAAGCGTCATGCCCTTGTTGGGATCGAAGGCCGAGATCATGTAGGGGCCGGTGCTGGGAATGGGGCGGGAGCCCATGTCCTCGGCCGGCGTATCGGCGGGCAGAATGACCGCATGCGGCAGAGCGAGCTTATAGAGGAGCTCGGCATCCGGCTTGGTCAGGTTGAGGGTGATGGTGCCGGCCGCCTCGTCGGCGACGACGCCGCCTTCCAGCGTGCAGCTCTTGGTGTCGGCCAGGCATTTGTCGGCCCCGACGATGCCGGCATAGAAGGTGCCGGAGGTCGGGCCGGAAATCTTGAAGATGCGCTGGAAGGAGGCGACGACGTCCTTCACGCCGAGATCCTGTCCGTTCGAGAACTTGATGCCCTTGCGCAGCTTGAAGGTGAAGGTCTTGCCGTCATTGCTGACGGTGGGCAGCGCCTCGGCGAGATCGGGCACGACGGAAAAGCCGTCCTTGCCTTCCGCCTTGCGGAAGATCACCAGCCCGTCATAGACCGGCTGGTACATCTGCCAGCCCTGGTCGGTGTAGTTGATGTGCGGATCGAGCGTTCCCGCCGCCGAGCGCGCCAGCAGGCGGATGGTGCCGCCGCGATGCTCCTTGAGATATTCGGCGTGGGCCGGTGCAAGCCAGGAGCCGGCCAGCAGGGCCGAGGCCATGGCGGCCAAAAGCAGTTTCTTCATCGTCGATCCCCTCTTGTGAAGTGTTTACCGGTCGTGCTGGTTGAGGAAGTCCCCGACCACCCGCATGCATTTTTCTTGTTCTTCCACATGCGGCATGTGGCTGGAATGTTCGAATATCTCCCAGCGCGAGCCCTTGATGCCGTCCTTGTAGGGCTGCACGGTCGCGGGGGTGGCTTCGTCGTGGCGCCCGGAAAGGATCAGCGTCGGCACCTCGACGGCTGACAGGCGGTCGATGACGCTCCAGCTCCTCAGCGTGCCGATGACGTGGAACTCGTTGGGGCCGTTCATCACATTGTAGACGGTGGGATTGCGCGCCACCTGGGCAAAGCTCGCCGCCACCTCGGGCGGGAAGGGCACGATCCGGCAGACATGGCGCTCATAGAACACCATGGTCGCCTCGTGATACTCGGCATCGTCCGTGGTGCCGGCCTGTTCGTGCCGGGTCAGCGTGTCCTGGATGTCGGCCGGCAGGTCGGCCCGCAGGCGATTGGCTTCCTCCACCCACAATTTCATCGAGGCAGGGGAGTTGGCGATGGTCAGCGACTTCAGGCCATCGGGCCTGGTCACGGCATATTCGGCGCCCAGCATGCCGCCCCAGCTCTGGCCGAGCACATGGAAGCCGGCGCGGATGCCGAGATGGTCGACGAGGTTCTCGAGCTCTTCGATGAAGAGAGCGGGTGTCCAGAAATCGGCGCCCTTCTCCGGCAGCAAAGTGGAGTTGCCGCAGCCGAGCTGGTCGTAATGGATCACGGCACGTCCGTCGCGGGCGAGCAGCTTGTAGGCGTCGACATAGTTATGGGCGACGCCGGGGCCGCCATGCAGGATCACCACCGGCGCCTTGTCGCCGCCCGGCTCACCGCTGATGCGGTACCAGGTCTCGTAGTCCCGGAAGGCAGCCCGGCCTTCCCGGCTGATGATCTCAAGCGACATTGTGCTTTCCATTGCGGTTATGGACCCATTCTTCCAGCATCTGCACGCCGAAGGCCGTGGCGCCCTGCCGGCCGAGGGGGCGGTCGCGGTCGGCCAGTTCCTTGCCGGCGATGTCGAGATGGACCCAGGGGCGGCCTTGCGTGAAGTGGCGCAGGAAGGCGGCGGCATAGGGCGCATCGCCGTCTTCCATGTCCTTGGCGTGGTGCCGGAGATCGGCGAAGGGCGAGTAGAGGCCCTCGTCATAGGCACGGTCGAGCGGCAATTGCCAGAAGCGTTCGCCGACCGTTTCGCCGGCTGCGATCATCTGCGCGGCGATGGCATTGTCCGTGCTGAACAGGCCGGCGAAGACCGATCCGAGGCCCCGCATCACCGAATAGGTCAGGGTGGCGAGATCGACGATCACCGAGGGTTCGAAGCGCGAGGCGGCGTAATGGAGGCAGTCGGCCAGGAGCAAGCGTCCCTCTGCGTCCGTGTCGAAGATCTCCACGGTCTGGCCCGAGGCGGTGGTGATGATCTCGCGCGGCTTGAGTGCGGTACCCGAGGGCAGGTTCTCGGCGATGCCGAGCACGCCCACGGCGTGGACCGGGCTGCCCTGCCGGGCGAGCGCCAGCAGGAGGCCGACCACTGCGGCCGCACCGCCCATGTCGGCCTTCATGTCGAACATCTGGGCGCCGCCCTTGATGCACAGGCCGCCTGAATCGAAGCATACGCCCTTGCCGACGAAGGCGAGCGGCTGCTCGCCCGAGCCCGTGCCGCGATAACGCAGCACGGCGACGCGTGGGGCGCGGGCCGAGCCGGAACCGACGGCGAGCAGCGCATTCATGCCGAGTTCCTTCAGCCGCGCCGCGTCGAGAATCTCGACCTCGATCCCGGCACCGCGCAAGGCGTCGAGGTGATCGGGGAAACTGTCGGGATGAAGATGGTTCGGGGGCAAATTGACCAGTGTGCGGGCATAGTCGACGCCCTCGGCGATGGCATTGGTCCGCGCCAGCGCTGCGGCGAGTTCGGCTTTACCGGCGCCAACCAGCGCCAGCCGCCAGGCCTGATCCGCCTCAGCCACCGGACGCTTGTTGCGCAGGTCGAAGCGGTAGCGGCGCAAACGGATGCCGAGCGCGACGCGTGCCAGGATCTCAGCCCCGGACAGATCGGCGCCGGCGATGGGATCGAGGACGAGCGTCGCCTCGCCGATGTCCTTGCTTTCCAGATGCGCGGCGAGCGCGCCGCCCGCACGCGCCAGCGACAAGGCGTCGAGCGTCTCGGCCTTGCCCAGCGCCAGCACGATCACCCGCCGGACCGATGCCGCCGGTGGTGCGAAGATGTCGGTGCAGGTGCCGGATGCGGCGGGTGTGGCAGGGGCGGCGCAGACCTGGGACAGAAGGCCGCCCATTTCGACGTCCAGGGCCGCAGCCCGGGGGCCGAGTTCCTGCCCGGCAGCTTTCAGGACCACGATGGTGGTGGCTGTGGAGGGGACCCCGTCTGCCGGCTCGAACACGGGTACTGGAGATTGCGGCATCGGACGGAAGGCTCCTTCATTGCAGCGCGACGCGCGGGTAGCCATCCGGCGCATATCACCGTTCCAGCGCCCAGCCGTTGCCGTTCGATCTGGAGTTCTGGCGCATGCGCAGAGCCGCGACCGCTTCTTGCAGCGGTGCGGTGCCGATGTCCCCTATGGTCGCTTTGTCATGACGACTTGGTCCTTCTTCGGTATCCCCGAAGCTGGCGGGCGATCAAACGCCAATTTCGTCCACGTCGATTGACAAAAACTCATCCGACAATTCATCATCGGCGCATGGCACTCCCCTCACTCAATGGCATGCGCGCTTTCGAGGCCGCCGCGCGCCTGGGCAGCATCAAGGAAGCGGCGGAAGAGCTGCATCTGACGGCTTCTGCCGTCAGTCGCCATATCCGTACGCTGGAGACCACGCTCGGCCAGGAACTGTTCGAGCGCGGCTTTCGCCAGATCACCCTGACGACGCGCGGCTCCTATTATGCGCGCAGCCTGTCGGAGGCCTTCGAGGCGATCTGGCGTGCCACCGACGACGTCAGCTTTCACGACGGCCCGCGGCAGGGCAAGGCGCATCGTGTCCGGGTGCTGTGCGTGCCGGCGGTGCTCAATCTGTGGTTGGCCGACCGGCTGCCGGCCTTTCGCCGCCAGCATCCCTCCGTCGACCTGGAGGTGATGACCTCGGGCAAGCGCGCCAATTTCGATTTGGCCATCGTCGACGAGTTCGACTACAAGGCCGGCCCCGCCCTGACGCTGCTGATCCCGCTGGTGCTGACGCCGGTCTGCACGCCCGCGCTTTTGAACGGTCCCCTGCCGCTGCGCTCGCCGGCCGACCTTCTCCAGCATCACCTGATCCATGAATGCGAGACCACGCGGTGGAAGCGCTGGCTCGAGCAGGAAGGCATTGCGGACAGCCCGTCGAAGTCGGGCAGCATCATGGATGATTGCACGGCGATCATGCGGGAAACCATCAATGGCGTCGGCATCGCGCTCGCCGATACCATGATGGCACAGGACCTGCTGGAGCAGGGGAGACTGATCGCTCCCTTCAGCGCCCGCCATACCTATCCCGCCGGCATCTATCTCTACCAGCGCCGCAGCGTCGGCAACAAGCAGGGCGCCAGCCTGTTCCAGGACTGGTTGTTCGGTGAAGTCGCCGAGCACAAGCGGGCGATGGCGATCGGCTGAGATTATACCAACGGCCTTGATGATTGATCGGTCAAACATCGTCATTGCGAGCGCAGCGAAGCAATCCAGGAGCCATGGCCACCGCGTTTTCCAGGCCTGGATTGCTTCGTTGCGCTCGCAATGACGCGCGGATCAAACAACGATGCCGTCGGTATCACAGGCCTTGCAAGGCCACGGCCGATCGCAGGCGCAGGACGAGGGCGCGCGCCTTTCTGCCACCATCCGATGCGCGGAGCGCTGCCGCCTCTTCCCTCAGTATCACCGTGTCGCGCTCCGCCAGGCGAAGGGCGCCCCGGGTGGTGGTGTCAAGGCTCCAGCTGCCGCTGACGGAGAAGACGACGACGAGGTCGTCGGGTGGGATTTCGTGGCTGCCGGGGCCAGCCAGCACCCGCTGCGCGGCATGATGCCAGCACTGGCGGCTGGCCATGACGTTGAAGACCCGCACCGCCCCCTTGACCGGCCGGCCTGTTGGAGCCAGGCCGGTATCGAAGCGGAACGGCGCGAAGGGCAGGAGGCGGTGCCTGGAATCCCCGAAGTCGAGGTCGAGTTCCTCTCCCTCGATCAGGGTGATCACCCGTTCCGCGCCGGGAAAGCTGGAGAAGGCGCCGTCCTCGATGATCGGGGCGCTGCTGATCCTCACCTCGAAATCCTCGCGCGAGCCGCCTTGCGGCAAAAGATAGATCTCGTCGGTTTCCCCGCGCCCGTTCTTCCAGGGCAGCGTGGCATAGGTGGCGCGGGCAAGATGTTCGATAGCCATGACAGTCCGGGTTGTGATGATGCGCGGGTCTTGCCGCTGGGCCGGTCAGGCCAGCCGGTCGAGAAAGCGAAGGAAGCCGGGGGCAGGCGTTGTGCCCCGATCCGTGGTGATCACGCCGTCGGCGCCGAGGTGGAAGTGCCGGGTGCCGCCGTCTGTCCAGCACAGATAGCGGCCGGCGGGCGGGCGGCAGAGCATCGGTGAAAGGGCGAGTTGGCCGCCGGAAGCGACGGTTTCCGCCATCCAGGCAGAACCGAGCAAGGCGTTGGCCGCCCTGATGTCGCCGGCCCGCAGGAAAGCGCGGACCTGGCTGGAGGAGCAGCGCCGGGCATTGGCCGAGACTTCCGGAACGCAGGTCACGCCGAAGCCGAGAGACCTGCCGAGATGCGCCAGCAGGTCTGCGTCGCCGGCCCGCGATCGGCCGAAGCGGAAGTCGTCGCCGGTGACGACATGACTGATGCCGAGGGCCTGCTTGAGGAGTCCGTGGGCAAACTCCGCCGGTGTCAGCGAGGCAAAACCCGCATCGAAGGTCGGGGAGAACACGTAGTCGAACCCCAGGGCGGCGAAGCGACGGGCCTTGGTCGCCGAGGTGGTCAGGCGAAAGGGAGAATCCGACGTGCAGAAGAAGCTGCGCGGGTGTGGCTCGCAGGACATCACGGCCAAAGGCAGGTCCCCGCCTGCAATGCGCTCGGCGGCATCGAGCAGGGCTTGGTGGCCGCGATGGAAGCCGTCGAAATTGCCCAGCAGCAGGACGGCGCCGCGATCGGGGTCGCCCGCCGGCAGGCCATCGGCGACATGGCGCAAGCCGCCCTGGCCGGCGGGCTGCCATTGCTCATGCTGGATAGGCTGTGTCCATGCCATTGGGCAAATCCCCGGAAGCGGTTCTGCTTCGACGTTCGAAGGCTAGCGGTCCACCGCCGCCACGGGAATTCGCATTTTCCGAAACGCTGCTTTGGGAAAACCGTGGCGTGCCGTCTGCCCGGCATGACCGGTCATTCGGGTTCGATAGTCTTGATGAGATGGGTTATCATGCTATATAGATAACCATGATCATTTCAAGATTGGAGCTGATGACATGACGACCGCCCAGGCTCTCAAGGCATTGTCGGGGGTCACCACCATCACCGGGACCCCGGAGGAGGTGCGCGACGGCCTCGGCCATCTCGGCGCCAAGGGGACGCAGGTCATCGCCGTGACGCTGGACCAGGTCAGCTCTCCAGCGGCGAAGGTGCTCGCCCATACCTTCGAGGCGATTGCTCCTCTGGTCGGCGCGATCATGGCCCGGCGCGAGAAGGCCGCGCTCCAGTCGATCATCGAGGCCCTGGTGCCCCAGGTGCCGCTGCCCCAGCATATGCTGGCCGAAGCGAGGATGACAGCCGAGGCACGCAAGGCCGTGCTGGAGGAAGGCGAATGGCTCACCGCGGCCCAGGTCGCCGAGGTGGCGGGTTTCAGCGCGACCAATCCCAGCGCCCAGCCCAACAAGTGGAAGAAGGACGGGCAGATCTTCGCCATCCGCCATCAGGGTGTCGACTATTTCCCCGGCTATGGTCTGGATCCTGCGACGGGGTATCGGCCGGCCAAGCCGCTGGGCGAGGTCCTGAAGATCTTCGGCCCGGCTAGGGATGGCTGGGGCGCGGCTTATTGGTTCGCCTCCGACAACAGCTATCTGGGCGGGGAGCGCCCGCTCGACCTTTTGCTGCGCGAGCCTGACCGGGTCATCGCCGCGGCCCGCGACGAAATGGAGGGCGTGCTGCATGGCTAAGGTCAGGGCGGTGCCGAGGCTTGCCAAGGCACGCCCGCCGACGCCCGTTCCGCCGTCGCAACTCGCCGCCAAGACAGCCATGATGACTTGGCCCAAGGGCCAGGTCATCCACCGGATCCACCTCGACAGATACGGACCGGCCCAGTTCAATCCGGGCCTTGCCGGCAATGCCCGCTTCAGTCCGATCAAGAACGAGGAGGGCGCGCCGATCCCGACCCTCTATGGCGGGACCTCCTTCGAATGCGCTGCCATGGAAACCGTCTTTCACGACGTTCCCTTCACCGCGCGCCTGAAGACCCTCGACAAGGCCAGGCTCGTCGGCCAGGTGCATTCCCGGCTCGAGCCCCGGCAGGACCTTCTGCTCGTCGATCTCAGCGCCACGGCCTTGCGCCGCCTCGGCCTGCGCCGGACGCAGCTCATCGATACGGAAAAGGACCGGTATCCCGGCACGCGCGCCTGGGCCGAAGCCTGGCACAAGGCGCTTCCCGAGGTGCAGGGCCTGTGCTGGATATCCCGGCAGGACGATCGGGCGCTCGCTCTCGTCCTGTTCGGCGACCGCCTTCCCGGCGATGTCCTGGCTCCGGCGGGCGAGCCGCGTGGCGTCCTGGGTTCGGCCGAGGCGCTCACCGAGTTGACCCTGCTGGCCGACCGCATCGGCGTAAAGCTGGTCGCGGGCAAGGCCTGACGGCGGAGCGGGGCTGTCTGCCTCGTCCGCACATCTCTGCAGAACCCTGTGGTACGCGAGAATCCCTCCCCGACTTCGGGGAGGGTGGACCGGCGAAGCCGGTTCGGGTGGGGGTGAGTGGCGCGATCTCGCCTTTATCTGACCGGCTTGCGCCACTCGCCCCCATCCGTCGCTGCTGCGCAGCGCCACCTTCCCCGAAGTCGGGGAAGGATTGCCGCGCTCTATCCTGGGTCGGGGGAACGAAGCTCCCGATGGACGCGGGATCGGGCTACCAGATGGTGTAGCCGCAATCGACGACGACGACCGCCCCCGTCATGGCGCTCGCGGCATCGCTGGCCAGGAACAGGATGGCCGAGGCGATCTCGTCGGCGCGTGCCACGCGCTTCATCGGCGTCATCTCCATCCAGACCGGGAACAGCTCCGGCTTGTCGAAGCCGCCGCGCGACATCGGCGTGTCGACATAGGTCGGCGCCACCGCATTGACGCGCACGCCATGGGGTGCCCATTCGCCGGCCAGCGACTTGGTCATGTGATGCACGCCGGCCTTGGCGGCATTGTAATGGACCTGGCGCTGGGGCTTGTTGGAAATGAGCCCGGACATCGAGCCCAGCGTGACGATCGAGCCCTTGCCACGCTGCAGCATGGCCCGGCCGAATTCGCGGCAGCTCCAGTAGCAGCCATTGAGGTCGACATCGATCACCTTGCGCCAGACCTCGTCGCTCATGTCCTCGCCGCCAGTGTCGGGCCAGGCGATGCCGGCATTGGCGATCAGGATGTCGATGCCGCCATGGCGTTCATTGGCCTCGCGCGCAGCCCGGCCGACGGCATCGGCATCGGTGACATCGAGCTCGACGGCATCGACGGTCCAGCCCTTGTCGGCCAGGGCCTGCCGGCCGCTGGTGAGCACGGCCGGGTCGAGATCGGAGATCACCACCTTGGCGCCGGCCTCCAGCAAGGCCTCGGCGCTGGCGAGGCCGATGCCGCGGCCGCCGCCGGTGATGAAGGCCGTCTGGCCGGAAAGGTCAAATTTCTTCAAATACATCGCTGCAATATCCTCCGCGCGAACGATAGCGTCGTCACTTGACGGCGCCGAAGGTGAGACCTCGGACGAGCTGGCGCTGCGTCAGCCAGCCGAAGATCAGGATGGGGCCGATCGCCATCAGCGATGCGGCGGAGAGCTTGGCCCAGAACAGGCCTTCGGGGCTCGAGAAACGGGCGATGAAGGCGGTCAGCGGCGTCGCTTGCGTCACCGTGAGGTTGATGCTCCAGAACGCCTCGTTCCAGGACAGGATGATGGCGAGCAGTGCCGTCGAGGCGATGCCGGGCATGGTCATCGGCAAGAGCATCCACACGAACTGCTTGAGGGGCCCGGCGCCGTCCATGCGCGCCGCTTCCAGGATCTCCTTGGGCACGTCGCGAAAGAAGGTGAAGAGCATCCACACGATGATCGGCAGATTGATCAGCATGTAGAGGCCGGTCAGGCCCAGGAGCGAATCCAGCAGCCCCGCCCATTGGAACAGCAGATAGATCGGCACGAGCACGCCCACGGCCGGCATCATCTTGGTCGAGAGCATCCACATCATCAGGTCCTTGGCACGCGACCCGGGAAAGAAGGCGAGTGCATAGGCGGCCGGCAGGCCGACGAGGATACCCAGTATGGTCGAGCCCACCGAGATGATCACGCTGTTGGCGAAGAAGTGGAGATAGTCGGCGCTCTCCAGGATCTCCTCGAAATTGTGCAGGCTGGGCTGGAAGAACAGGATTGGGGGCGTGGCAATCGCCTGCTGCTCGGTCTTGAAGGCCGTGATTCCCATCCACAGGATGGGAAAGAACAGCACCAGGGTGAACAGCCAGCACAAGATGCTGACGACGATGCGGCGGGTGAGGGAGACGGCCATCGATCAATCCTCCAGCGTGCGCGAAATCGTGCGCATGAGGAAGACGGCGACGATATTGGCGAGAACCACGGCGAGCATGCCGCCGGCGGAGGCGCCGCCGATGTCGGAATCGAGAAGGGCGGTCTTGTAGATGAGGTAGGGCAGGGTGGTGGAGGCGTCGCCCGGGCCGCCGGCGGTGGTGACCAGGATCTCGGCGAAGATCGAGAGCAGGAAGATCGTCTCGATCATCACCACGATGGTGATGGCCCTGTAGAGGTGCGGCAGCATGATATGTGCGAAGAGCCGCAGGCCGTTGGCGCCGTCCATGCGGGCGGCCTCGATCTGCTCGCGGTCGAGCGATTGCAGCGAGGTCAGCAGGATCAGGAGCGCGAAGGGGATCCATTGCCAGGCCACGATGATGATCACCGATGCGAGCGGATAGTCGGAGAACCAGTCGATGACAGGCAGGCCCAGGGAACGTGAGATCCAGGCGAACAGCCCGTTCACCGGATGCATCAGGAGGTTCTTCCACACCAGCGCGCTGACCGTGGGCATGATGAAGAAGGGCGCGATGCATAAAAGGCGCGCCAGTCCGCGGCCGAACACCGGCTGGTCGAGCAGGATGGAACCGAGGATGCCGACCACGATCGTGATCGCCAGTACGCTCACCACCAGGATGACGGTGTTGAGGATGGCGTTGGTCAGCCCCGGATCTTCGAGCAGGTAGCGGTAATTGTCGAGGCCGGCAAAGCCGGTCTGGTCGAGATAGTTCAGATTGTAGCGCTGGAACGACAGGTAGATCGTGAGTGCCAGCGGCACGATCATCCAGACGAACAGCAACAGAACGGACGGCGCCAGCAGGGGACGCGTGTCAACTCCGACGCCGCGATGGCGGGCGAACAAGGCGACGGCCATGGAGCTCCTTTCGGATCGATCCCAGGGCGTTCTGCGATCTGCCGGCATCGGCGGCAGCGCAAGGACGCGTCGAAACAGGGGAGAGCGGGCAAGTGTTTCGGCTCGCACATGCCGCTTTCCGGGAGTAGGCGGCGCGATCCCGGTCTAGGCAGGATCGGGGTCGCGCCGCCGAAGATGCGTTCCGGGAGAGAAAACGCATCTTGGCACGGAGCGGGGCGGGATCGCCCCGGCAAACCTGTGTCTTGCGCCAATGCGGTTCACTTAAGGAGGAAACACTCCGGGTTGTCATAGCCGGGCTTGACCCGGCTATCCAAAAGCCGCCCGCGCGACGGGGATCCGGACTGGATTGCCGGGTCAAGCCCGGCCATGACAATCGTCGTGCAACCTTGAAGATACTTAAGTGAACCGCATCGGCGTCTTGCGGTCGCGCTATTTCTTCGGATAGCCGGCCTGGCGCATGGCGCGCTGGGTCAGCGACTGGGCGGCCGCCAAGCCCTGGTCGACCGTCTTCTTGCCGGCGATCACGGCGGCGAATTCCTGACCGACGGCGGTGCCGATGCTCTGGAACTCGGGAATGCCGACGAAGGAGATGCCGCGATAGGGCACCTTCTCCTGGGTGGCGTCCGTCATGTTGGCGGTCTGGATGGTATCCAGCGTCAGCTTGGCGAAGGGCGCGGCCTTGATGTAGTCGGCATTGTCATAGGTCGACTGGCGGGTGCCCGGCGGCACGGTGACGATACCCGAATAATCGGCGACCAGCTTGATATAGTCGGGCGACGTGGCCCAGTAGATGAACTTCTTGGCCGCATCCGGTGCCTTGGAGGAAGCCGGCACCGCCAGGGCCCAGGACCACAGATAGTGGTTGCCCTTGTTGAACTTGCCATAGGGCGGATGGGCATAACCCAGCTTGCCGACGACGCTGCTCTGCTTGGGATCGTTGAGGAAGCCGGCCGAGACGGTGGCATCGACCCACATGCCGCATTTGCCGCTGGCGAACAGAGCGAGATTCTCATTGTAGCCGTTGGAAGCGGCGCCGGGCGGGCCGTATTTCTTCAGGAGGTCGACATAAACAGTCAGGCCTTCCTTCCAGGCCGGCGTGTCGAATTGCGGCTTCCATTCCATGTCGAACCAGCGCGCGCCATAGGAATTGGCGACCGGCGTGATCTGGCCGATATTCTCGCCCCAGCCGGGCTTGCCGCGCAGGCAGATGCCGTAGACCCCATGGTCGGGATCGTGGATCTTGGCAGCGAAGCCGTCGATGTCCTTCCAGGTCGGCTGTTCGGGCATGGTCAGGCCGGCCTTGTCGAACAGGTCCTTGCGATAGAAGGTCATCTGGCTTTCGGCATAGAAGGGCAGGGCATAGAGCTTGCCATTATAGGAAAGTCCATCCCGTACCGATTTGAGCACGTCGTCGAGCTTGTAGTCGGCCGGCACGTTGTCGAACGCCGTCAGCCAGTTGCGCTCGCCCCACATCGGTGCCTCGAACAGGCCGATGGTCATGATGTCGTACTGGCCGCCCTTGGTGGCGATGTCGGTGGTCAGGCGCTGGCGCAGCGTATTTTCCTCGAGCACCACCCAGTTCAGCTTGATGTCGGGGTTCTTGGCCTCGAAATCCTTCGACAGCTTCTGCATCACCACCATGTCGTTGTTGTTGACGGTGGCGATGGTGAGTTTGGTTTCGGCCTGTGCGGGCAGGCCGGCGATGAACGCCGCCGCTGCGCCGAGACACAGTGTTTTGAGAGCTCGCATGGTTTCCTCCTCCTTATGGTGTCGTGTTCGACATCTCGATGCACTGCAAAGTCGATGGCCGAGCCGGCTGTCGCTCGAAGACAAACGCCCCCGCGCCGCGGCATTGAAGAAATGCGCAAGCTTCATCCAAATTCGGGCAAGGCAAGTGAGCTTTGGCAGCGATTGCTAGCGGATCAGGCCATTTCCTCCGGGTGTCGGTATTTTTCTTTCATATATTTTCATAACATTCCAAAAGCTATCATGGAGATTGTTTAAGTCAACAACGAAGCTGCCTCGAGCAGGCACGATCTGTCGGTACCCGGCGGCGAGACGGGTTTTCGGGCGCATGGCAGCGGTGGCCCCCCTTTGGGGGAGGTTTCGCACAGCCTTGGCGAGGAGCGGTTTGCCTCCCGGCTTCAGAGCGGCGATGCTAGGAGGGTTCGTTTTGTGAAAGGACCGCGCCCAGCGCGGAAGGGGAGATGATGTCCGGTTCCGACGACGGTGCTCTCGTCATGGACTTGTTGAGGGTACTAGCCGTCTTTGCTCTCGTGGCCGCCAACGGCTTTTTCGTGGCCGCCGAGTTCTCGCTCGTTGCCGTCCGCCGCAGCAGGGTGGCCGAGCTTGCCGCCGCGGGGCGGATGAACGCCCGCCCGCTCTTGCGCGCCATCGACAATCTCGACGCCAATCTGGCGGCGACCCAGCTCGGCATCACCATCTCGTCCCTGGCGCTTGGCTGGATCGGCGAGCCGGCGCTCGCCCATCTGATCGAGCCGCTGCTCGGCTGGCTGCCGGCGGGGATCGCCACCGTCGGCTCGCATGCCATCGCCGTCGCCCTCGCCTTCGTGATCATCACGGCCCTGCATATCGTGCTGGGCGAGTTGGCGCCCAAGAGCCTGGCCCTGCAGCGCAGCGAGGGCACGGCGCTGTGGATCGTCCGGCCGCTGGGCCTGTTCCTGTTCCTGCTGCGCCCGGCCATCCTGATGCTGAACGGCCTCGGCAATTTGGTGCTGCGGGCCTGCGGCCTGCGGCCGGGTTCCGGGGAGGAATCGCTGCATTCGCCCGAGGAACTCAAATTGCTGGTCCGGGCCAGCCAGGACGCCGGCATCCTGCAGGATGCGCAGGAAGAGGTGATGGTGCGTGTGCTCAGCATCGGCGGGCGGCGCATCAGCGATATCATGACGCCCCGGCGAGAGATCGACTGGGTCGATATCGATGACGATCCCAAGGAGACGCTGCGCATCATCCGCGAATGCCGGCACGACCACATCCTGGTCGGACGCGGCAATATCGACGAGCCGCTCGGCATGATCGTCAAGCAGGATCTGCTCGACCGGGTGCTGGACGGGGAGAGGCTCGATCCGCTCGCCGTCATGCGCCAGCCCCTCATCGTGCATGAGGCCATGCCGATCTTTCGGGTGCTCGACCAGTTCAAGCGGACCCCGATCAGACTGGCCCTCATCATCGACGAATATGGCGGCCTCGAAGGCATCGTCACCCAGACGGACCTGCTCGAAGCCATGGCCGGCGACCTGCCCGAGGTCGAGGGGGAAGAGCCCGATATCGTCGAACGCCAGGACGGTTCGCTGCTGATCGACGGCATGATGCCGGCCTATGCCGCCTTCGACCGGCTGCAACTGCAGACAAGGCCGCAGGATCGCGACTTCCACACCATCGCCGGCTTCGCCCTGTCGCAGCTCGGCCACCTGCCCGATGTCGGCGAGCAGTTCGACTATGGCGGCTGGGTGTTCGAGATCGTCGACATGGATGATCGCCGCATCGACAAGCTCCTGGCACGCCGGGTGGAGGGGGCAGAGTCCTGAGGGCAGACAGGAGGCAGGCGTCGGCCATGCTACCGCGCATGGTGTGCCGATCTCCAGATCGGCATTGCTCCTGATAAGGCGTATCGTTTCCAAGATTGCCGATCTGGAGATCGGCACACCGAAACGCCGGCAAGTCGCAGGGCGCTTCAGCCTCGATCGGCTGCGATGACGGCCTTGGTGCCCAGCGACTTCAGCTCGTCGATCGAGGCCACGCCCATCAGCGCCAGGGTGATCGAGATCTCGCGGGTGAGGATGTCGATCACGCCGGCAACCCCGGCCTCGCCCGCGGCGGCGAGACCATAGGTATAGGCGCGGCCGAGCATGACGCCGTCGGCGCCGCGGCCGATGGCTTTGACGATGTCGGTGCCCCGGCGGATGCCGCCGTCGAGCATTACGCAGAAATCGGGCCCGACCGCCCGGCGGATGGCAGGCAGGGCTGCGATGGTACTCGACGCGCCGTCGAGCTGCCGTCCGCCATGGTTGGAGATCACCACGCCGTCCATACCGATCGACTTGGCCTTCAGTGCATCCTCGGGGGCAAGCACCCCCTTGACCACCAACCGGCCCTGCCAGCGTTCGCGCAGCCAGGCCATGTCCTTCCACGACACGGTCTTGTCGATATGGCGCGAGAGATTGGCGGCCTGTTCGAGCGCGCCGCGCCCGAAGTCGCGCCGGTGTTCGATCGCCCTTACGCTGGGCATGCCGCGCGCCGCCACGTCGAGAAGCCATCCCGGCTTGCGGGCAAGGCCGAGGAACAGGCCAGGCGTCACCCGTGTCAGCGAGCGGAAGCCGTTGCGGACGTCGCGTTCACGGATGCCGGTGATCGCGGTGTCGACGGTGACGAAGAGCGTATCCGCGCCGGCCAGGCGGGCGCCTTCCAGGAACTCGTCGCAAAGCGAGCGATCGTCGAGCACATAGAGCTGGAAGTGGAGCGGGCCCTTGGTCGCCTGCCGCACATCGGCGAGCGAAGCGATGGAGAAGTTGGAAAGGCAGAGCGCGATTCCCGCGGCATGCGCGGCTCGCGCGGCCTTTTCCTCGCCCTTGCCGGCATAGAGCCCGAGAAAGCCGACGGGGCCCAGCATGAAGGGCAGGGGATGGCGCGTGCCGAGATAATGCGTGCCGAGGTCCTGCTCTCGGGGCTCCACCAGCACGTTCTGGCGCAAGGTCAGCCGGGCGTAGTCGCTGCGATTGGCCCGCAGGGTTTCCTCCTCGAAGGATCCGCCATCGATATAGTCGAAGAAGATCTTCGGCAGGCGACGGCGGGCCGCCTCGCGATAGTCGTGTACGTTCACCAATTGCATGGAAGTATGCCGGCTTTCGAAAATTTTAGCCCGTCATTCCCGGCGCCGCCGAAGGCGGCGGGAAGGGAATCCAGGGGCAGCGAGATGCGCTCCTGGCCCCTGGATTCCCTTCCCCTCGCTTCGCTCGGCCGGGAATGACAGGTCGATGTTGTTGGGTGC
Organism: Labrys sp. LIt4; assembly: GCF_017813775.1. Lineage (NCBI taxonomy): Bacteria > Pseudomonadati > Pseudomonadota > Alphaproteobacteria > Hyphomicrobiales > Xanthobacteraceae > Labrys > Labrys sp. LIt4. The sequence goes on along the minus strand of NZ_JAGIPY010000007.1, from coordinate 113,401 downwards.
GGAGCACGCGGGCGTTCAGTCATCAACGCGCCGTGTGAAGGTAGCGGCTGCCCAGCGAATAGCGGCTGCCGACATAGGTGAAGGTGTTCACCGTCGCGACAACAGGCCCCGTGAAGGTCTTGCGGTGCAGGACGAGGCAGCTGTCGCCGGGGCGGATGTGGAGCAGGCGCGCGGTTTCCTCTCCCGCCGGCAAGGCGCTGATCAGCTGTTCGACCTCGGTCAGGGGCGTGGATTGCTGCAGATAGTCATAGGTCGCCGCATTGGTATAGTCCTGGTCGAGATAGCCACTGACCAGGTCGATGTTGACGTAGCGCTCCTCGAGCTGCACCGGCACGTCGTTTTCGAAATGGATGACGATGGAATGGTCGACTGGCTTGATCGCCTCGAATTCGAAGGCGATCATCAATTCCGGCGTGGGATGATGCACGCGTTCGAGCAGGACCACCTCGGCCCGGTGCCGGCTGCCGCGGGCCTTGATCTCGGTGGCGATGTTGCTGATCTCGATGAGCGTCGATTGCGGCTTGGGCGGAGCGACGAAGGTGCCGACGCCCGGAATGCGGCGCAGATGCCCCTGTGCCGTCAGTTCGCGCAAGGCCCGGTGCACGGTCATGCGCGAGACACCGAGCGCGGCGACGAGATCGTGCTCGGAAGGCAGGCGCCCCTGGCGCCCCCATTTACCGCTGGCGATGTTGCCGAGCACGAAGTCCTTGACCTTCTCGTAGAGGGGAGAGGCGGCGTCGGAAAGAACGTCCATGGTCCTGTCTCCTGCGGGGCGTTGTCGAGAAGGCCTGATATCGGGAAAGTCCGGTTCAATCATGCAATCGGGAAGAGGGCGGCTGGCTCATCGGTGAGCTGGACAATGGTTTTCAGCTTCGTGCTCTGGCCGGCCAGCAGGCGCTCATAGGCGGCCGGCACCTCGTCCAGGCCGGGCAGGACCTCGCAGAGCTGTTCGAGGGCACCTTGCAGCTCCACCAGCAGAGAAGCGGCCTGCACGAGGTCGTCGTCGGCGAAAGCATGGCAGCCGATCAAGGCGATCTCGCGTTCGACCAGCTCGGTGGGGTCGAGGTCGAGCTTGCCATGGCCGATGCCGACCAGGCAGAGCGCACCCGCCCCGGCGAGGAGGCCGAGCGTCGTCGCGATGGCTCCGACATGGCCCGTCGCATCGATGGCATGGCGCAGGCGCCGCCCTCCAAGCGCTGCGGCGATGTCCTCGGCGACGAGGCCGACACGCCTGCCGCCACTCAGCACCGACACCAGGTCGGCGCGCGCGCTATTGGGGTCGCTGAGCAGGATGGGGCCGTCATGGAGATGGGCGAGCAGCAGGGCGCATAGGCCTCCGATCGTGCCGCAGCCGACCACGAGCACCGGCTCTCCGCGCGGCGCAGCGAGACGCCGTACCGCATGCAGCGCCACCGCCAGCGGCTCGGCCATGGCGGCGATCCGCGGCGGCAGCGAAGGCGCATGCGGCACCAGCAGCCGGGCCGGCAATTGCACGGCATCGGCAAAACCTCCGTCGCAAGCCTCGCCGACAAAGCCGAGATTCTCGCAGACATTGTGCCGTCCTCCGGCACAGGCGGGGCAATTGCCGCACCAGAATCTGGAATCGGCGACGACGACATCGCCGACCGCAAACCCGCTCACTCCCTCGCCGATCGCCGTCACGCGGCCGCAGAACTCGTGGCCCGCCACCGAGGGACGGCGCGTGATCCACTGGCCGGTCCGGTAATTGTGCAGGTCCGAGCCGCAGATGCCGGCGGCCCTGACCGCGAGATTCACATGGCCGGGCGGCGGCGAAGAGGGGGCAGCCACCTCCTCCACCCGCAGGTCCCTGACATCATGCAGCCGGACAGCCTTCATCGCTCAGCCGCCCTTCTTCAGATAGGCCTCGCGGATCGGCGAGACGGCATTGGCATGGGAGGAAAAGCCCTCATAGAGCGCCAGCTTGTGGGAATGGCGGGCGAATTCGGCATAGGCCGGCGGAGTGACATAGCCGATCGAAGAACGCTTGACGAAATCGTTCACCGAAAGCGGGCCGAAGGTGCGGGCCCAGCGGCTGGTCGGCAGCACGGCATTCGGCCCCAGCGAGAAATTGGCGATGCTCACCGGTGTGTGCGTTCCCATCAGGATCTCGGAAGCCTCGGTGATGTGACCGAGATGGATGAAAGGCTCCTCGGACAGGATTTCCAGGTGCTCGGGGGCATAGGCGTTGACGAATGCGTAGCTCTCCTCGATCGAGGATGTCAGCACGACGCCGCCAGTGGTGCCGGTCAGCACGGCCTTGGAGAAGGCGACGCGCTGCTCGGTCATGCGGGCCCAATGCTCGGGCAGGGCGGCGAGCGCCTCCTCGGCGACCCGGCGGCTATGGGTGACGAGATAGGCCGAGGAATCCGGACCATGCTCGGCCTCGATCAGCAGATCGAGCGCGGCGAGGCCGCCATGCACGCTGTCGTCGGCCAGGATCATCACCTCGGAGGGGCCGGCCGGCAGGCCGGTATCGATGACACCGGAGAGCAGGCGCTTGGCGGCGACCACCCATGGGCTGCCGGGACCGACGATCTTGAGGGCCGGCTTGACGGTCTCAGTGCCGTAGGCGACGGCTGCGACCGCCTGCGCGCCGCCGACCTTGTAGACCGTCTCCACGCCCGCCAGCCTGGCGGCGACCAGCGTGGCCGCGTCGACCGCGCCGTCGGGCGCCGGCGGGGTGACGATGGCAAGGTTGGGCACGCCGGCGACCACCGCCGGAACCGAGGTCATCATGGTCACGGAGGGGAAGGAGCCCTTGCCGCGCGGCACGTAGAGGGCGACCGACTGGATCGGGGTGAAGCGATCGCCGGCATAGGCGCCGGGCCGGATCTCCTTCAGCCACATCGCCTCGGGCTTCTGCTCCTCGTGGAAGCGGCGGATATTGTCGATGCCGAAGGTGATCGCCTCGATGACGTCGCTGTCGACCTGCCTGAAGGCGGCGTCGAACTCGGCCGGCGTGACCTTGAGGTTCGCCTCGGTCACTTCGGCTCTGTCCAGCTCCCGGCCGAAGCGGGCCAGCGCGGCATCGCCCTCGGTCCTGACCGCTTCCAGGATGGGCGCGACCTTCTCGATGAATTTGGAAATGTCCGTTTCCGAACGGCGCAGCAGGGCGGCCTTCTCCTCCGCGCTGAGGCTGGCATAGTCGTAGAAGCGGGCTGAGGTCATCGTTCTATCCTGGATGCGCGGCCTCGCGGGGCCGGGAAGGTCATTTGGATTTGAGGAAGATGTCGAGGCCGACGAGCCGGTCGAGCAAGGCGATGGCAATACCGGCGCAGGCGATGAAGACGACGGAAATGGCGGCGAGGTCCGGTGTGATGATGGAGCGGATGGAATTGTAGATCTGCACCGGCAGCGTGACGGAGCGGGCATCCACCAGGAGCAGGCTGACCAGGAACTCGTTGAGGGCGAGAATGAACATCAGGAGCGAGCCGGTGATCACCCCCGGCAGCACCGCGGGCAGGGTGATGTAGAGGAAGCGCTGCAAGGGCGGTGCGCCGCAATTGGCCGCGGCGAGCTCCAGGTCCGGGCTGAGATTGCTGGCGCTGGCCGTGACGGCCCAGATCATGAAGGGCAGGTTGATCACGCAGCAGGCGATGCCGACGGGCCAGAGCCGGCCGAGCACGCCGAGATTGCCGAAGACCAGCATCATGCCGATGCCCGAGCCGATCAGCGGGATGGTGAAGGGCAGCAGCAGGTAGACCTGGATCGAGCGCTCGAAGCGGACCTTGTATTTGGCGAGCGCGATGCCGGCCAGCGTGCCCACGGGCACGGCGATCAGCGTGCAGATCGTCGCCACGATCAAGGAGCGCAGGAAGGCCTGGCGCAGATCGCTCGCCTGGGCGATGGCGCCGTACCAGCGCAGGGAAAGGCCTTCGGGCGGGAAGGTGATGATGTTGCCGGCGGTGAAGGAGGCGCCGAGCACCACGATGGTCGGCGCCGACAGCATCACCAGCGCCGCGATCACGAAGCCCCAGATCACCAGGGACTTGCTGGTGCTGCCGGTCATTTGCGTTCTCCGCTCAGTTCTTCTTGCCGTTCATGGCCAGGGTCCCGGCTCCGAACAGCATGAACACCACGCCGACGAGGATGGAGCCGACCGCCACCAGCATCAGCGAGAGCGTGGCGCCCAGGCCCTGGTCGGAGGTGCGGAAGAACTGGTCGTAGATGGCGTTGGCGATGAAATCCTGGGTGCCGCCGCCCAGGATGGCGGGCACCGCGAAATCGGTGAGCGAGAGGGTGACGACCACGAGGCCGGCGCCCACCAGGCCCGGACGGGCGAGGGGGAGGACGATGTGCCGGAAGGTCCGTACCCAGCCCGCGCCGAGCGAGGCGGCGGCGGCTTCCAGTTCCGCCGGTATCGCCGTCAGGGCCGGCGCCAGCATCAGCACGGCAAAGGGCAGCATGTACTGGACGAGGCCGAAGAGCACGGCGGGATAGTTGTAGAGCAGGCGCATGGGCGCCACGCCGACCAGGCCGAGCGCCTCGTTGACCATGCCCTGATTGCCCAGGATGATCAGCCAGCCATAGGCGCGCACCACCTGGCCGATGAAGAAGGGCAGGAACAGCGCGACCAGCAGGAACTTGCGCAGGCCCGAGGAGCGCGTGCGCACCATCAGATAGGCATAGGGAAAGGCCAGGATCAGGGTCGCCAGCGTCACGATGACGGCGCCCATCAGGCTGCGGCCGGCCACGGCGGTGAAGAAGCTTTCGCTCACCACGCGCTGGTAATTGGCAAGCGTGTAGGTCTCCGACATCAGGAAGGTGTTGGTGTCGAGGACGCGCAGGCTGGCATCGCCCATCTGAATGAGGCCGAGCACGAGCAGGCCGACCAGCACCAGCGCGGGCAGCAGCATCAGATAGGGCAGGCCCGCCCGGAAGCTAGAGGGCCACGCAAGGGCGGCCAGGTGCTCGAGCGCATCCATGATACGCCAGGTCAGGGGATAGGCGGCACGCGAAGAGCGCATCCTGTCGGTCCTTGTGGGATTTGCCTTCTCCCCTTGCGGGAGAAGGTCCCGGCAGGGGGATGAGGGGTGTTGGCCGTTGCCTTGCAAGGCTGCGTTTCACCCCTCATCCGCCCCTTCGGGGCACCTTCTCCCGCAAAGGGAGAAGGCTAGGCATGCCTCAGCCCTGCATGATTTCCTTGAACTTGGCGAACCACTTGCTCTCGTTCTCCACCTGCGTGCGCGACGAGATGCGGATGAGGTGCTTGAAGTCCTCCTCCTTGGTCGGATAGGCGGGATTGTTGACGAGATCGGCCGGCGGGGTGAGGCCGGGCACCACGCCGGGCAGGCCAAGGCCGTCGAGCCAGATCTGCTGGGCTTCCTTGGTCAAGGCATGGTCGATATATTGCTTGGCCCAGTAGAGCTCGTTCTCCGGCAGGCCCTTGGGGATCCACAGCCCGTCCGTGTCGAACTTGGCGCCTTCCTCCGGCACCACCCAGGCGAGGTCGATGCCGTTCTTCCTGGCCTCGCGCGCATTGGTGGAAATGGTGCAGGCGGCGTCGATCTCGCCCTTCTGGAACCAGGTGGTGAAATCGGGATCCTCGCCCAGGAGGGGCTGTTGCTCCTTGACCTTGGCGATGAAGTCCCAGGCCGGCTGCATGTTGGCCGGGATGTCCTCCAGCTTGCCGCCGCCGGCGACCTGGGCGGGGAAGTGGAAGCCGATGCCGTCGTTGTAGAGCGCGATGCGGCGCTTCAGCTTGGGATCGAGCAGGTCCTTCCAGGATTTGGGCGCGCCGTTCGGGAAGGCCGACGGCCGATAGGCCAGGACATAGACATAGCCATAGGTATTGACGATCGGATAGCCATCGAGGCCGACCGGCTTGGCCAGCTCGGTGGTGTTCTTGAGGTTGGGCAGGTCGGACAGATCCTCGGTCACGCCGCGCAGCGCCGACTTGGTGGCGTTGGTGGTAGTGTCCCAGTTCACATGGATCGGCGGCGTGCGCTTCTGGGCCACGGCCGCCCATAGCTTGGGCTGGATCTCGTTGTCCTCGGTGAGGTCATGGCGCACGGCGATGCCGGTCTTCTTGGTGAAGCTGTCGGAGACGCCCGCCTTCAGGGCGTCGACCCAGCTGCCGCCCCAGGCGCGCACGATGATCTCGGAGGGCTTTTCGGGTTCGGCGGCCATGGCGCGGCCGGTGCCCAATGTGGCCGAGGCGCCCGCCGCCAGCAGGGAGGCGAGCAGGGTACGCCGGCGGATTTGCGCTGACAGGAACTGATCGTGTGACATCTTTGGTTCTCCTCTGGATGGACCTTCTCGGGGTCATTTCTTGAAGACGTGCATATCCTTGGCATTCCACCCCAGGCTGACGGCCTCGCCAGGGGTGAATTGCTGATGCGCGACGGGATCGTGATCGAAGACCCGCAGCAGCGCGTCGTCGAGGGCCGGGACCCGTATTTCGTAGACGATGCGCTCTCCCTCGAAGATGGAATCGACCACCACGCCGTCGACGACGGTATCGAGGCCCTGCAGCCTGTCCGCGCTCGGGGCGATCCGGATCTGCTCGGCCCGGACGGCGCCCTGGCAGGCCTCACCGGGCGCCGGCGGTTCGGCGGGGTTGGCCGATACGCCGACCAGGGCGCGGCCCGCGCTGGTAAAGGCCAGGGCGGAGGCGGTCGCGGCGCCGGACACGCCCTCGATGAAATTGGTCACGCCGATGAAATTGGCGACGAAGGCGTTGGCCGGCGTCCTGTAGGCGTCGACCGGGCGGGCCTTCTGCTGGATCTGCCCGCCGTCCATCACGATGATCTCGTCCGAGACCACGAGGGCCTCGCGCTGGTCGTGGGTGACGTTGATGGTTGTAACCCCGAGCTCCTTCTGGATGCGGCGGAACTCCAGCTGCATCTCCTCGCGCAGCTTGCGGTCGAGCGCGGCCAGCGGCTCGTCGAGCAGCAGGAGGTCGGGCTCGAACACCAGGGCGCGGGCGATCGCCACGCGCTGCTGCTGGCCGCCCGACAATTCGTTGATGCGGCGCGAGCCATAGCCGCCCAGGCGCACGAGTTCGAGATAGCGCTCCACCTTGGCGGCGATGCCGCGGGCGTCGTGCCGGCGCATCTTGAGGGGGAAGGCGACGTTCTCCGCCGCCGTCATGTGCGGGAACAGCGCCAGTTTCTGGAACACCATGCCGATGGCCCGCTTGTGCGGCGGCACGGCGCTGACGGGCTGGCCGTTGATGAAGATCTCGCCCCGGCTCGGCGCATCGAAGCCGGCCACCATGCGCAGCAGCGTGGTCTTGCCCGAGCCGGACGGGCCGAGAATGGTGAGAAACTTGCCCTTGGGCAGGTCGAAGGATGCGCTTTTGACCGCATGGACGTCGCCGAAGATCATGGCGACATCCCTGACGGACACGGCAAAGGGACTCGCTCCGCCGGACGGGCGGCTGCCGAGGGGCGCAGATTCCATTTCGTTCCCCAGTCTTCCCAGGCCGCCATGCCGGTCGTTCATGCGCTGTCTTTGCAGGCTGAAAGCACGGCGGCACGCACCTGTCTATACAGCTACATACAACTATGGTCAACGACGCATGCGCAATTCTTGCTCGTATCGGTACGGTGATTAATTGTTGTGCAGCGCACAGTGTGGGGGTTGGTTCAAACCAACGAACATTGAAGGGAAATTGTCATTGCGAGCGTAGCGAAGCAATCCAGGGGCCGAATGGTACACGTCCGAGGTTCTGGATTGCTTCGCTACGCTCGCAATGACGGTCGGTCCGTCGAGGCTCACCGCCGCCCGGGTCAGATGGAGGCGAGATAGCCGCCGTCGACCGGAATGCAATGGCCGGTGACATAGGCCGAGGCATCCGAGCACAGGAACACCGCGACGCCCGCGATATCCGCCAGTTCGCCGAAACGCCGCTGCGGGATCTTGGCCAGCATCTGCCCCTGCCACGCCTCGTCCTTATAGAAAACCTCGGTCATGGCCGTGCGGAAATAGCCGGGTGCGATGGCATTCACGCGAATGCCGTGACCCGCCCATTCGGCCGCGAGGGCTCGGGTGACGCCGAGCAGGCCGGATTTGGAGGCGCCATAGGGCACCGCGGTGGGGATGCCGACGAAGGAGGTGAGGGAGCACAGATTGACGATAGCTCCGCCTCGGGCCTCGTCTTGGGCCCTCGTCATGATCCGGCCGGCCGCCTGCGAGCAGAAAAAGGCGCCCTTGAGGTTGGTTGAGACGATCGCATCCCACAGGGCCTCGTCGACGTCGAGGGATGGCCTGACATTCTCGACGCCGGCATTGTTGACCAGGATGTCGAGGCCGCCGAGGGCCTCGGCGGCCTGGCTGATCACGGCATGGCAATCCTCGACGTCGGCGACATCCTGCGCCAGGGCGATGCAGCGACGCCCGGCCTTTTCGACCAGCCGGCGGGTGTCTTCGAGATTCTCCAGGCTGCGCGCGGTCACCGCGACATCGGCACCCGCCTCGGCCAGGGCCAGGGCGATGGTCTGACCGATGCCGCGGCTGGCGCCGGTGACGATGGCGCGGCGGCCGGTGAGATCGAAAATCGGGCGCGACATGATGCTCCTCTCGCCAACGGCGACATGCGAACGCCGGCTGTTCTGCAAACGGCCGGGTGAAGATCGTCCTATTTTCATCAGACAAAACCATACGGATCGCAAGGTCCTCGGCCGATTCGGAACCCTGCCAATCGCTGTCACGAGTTTGCCCTGCAGCGTCCGGGATCTATAGTCCGGGCCGACGCCGCATCATGACGATCGGGGAGGAACAGATGGATTCGACACAGCTGCGCGCCATGCAGGCGCCGATCAAGGAGCGCTATCGCGCCGACCCGAAGACGGCCCTGATCACCCTGAAAGCCAAGGGCTCGATCGATGGCGAGGGCATCGCCTGCAAGGTGGAAACCGGGCGGGCGCTGGCCATCGCCGGCCTGCATCCGGCGACCGGCGGCTCCGGGCTGGAGCTGTGCTCAGGCGACATGCTGCTGGAAGCCCTGGTCGCCTGTGCCGGCGTGACGCTGAAATCGGTGGCGACGGCGATCGACCTGCCCTTGAAGGCCGGCCAGGTCAGCGCCGAGGGGGACCTCGATTTTCGCGGCACGCTCGGTGTCGACAGGGAGGCGCCGGTCGGTTTTGCCGAAATCCGGCTTCGCTTCGACGTCGACAGCGAGGCGCCGCAGGAGCGGCTCGACCAGTTGCTGAAGCTGACCGAGCGCTATTGCGTGGTGTTCCAGACCATCAGGCACGGCCCGAAGACGAGCGTATCGCTGCACCGAATGGGGTGAGGCGTCTTGGCGCGCCCTGCGCGGCCACGGCTCGGCATGCCAGCGGCAGAGGAGCTTGGAGTGCTCGGCGCGCGCCCGAGAATCGCCTTCCTCGTGGTTAACCCGAGTTCGGCGCCCCGAAAAACGCACCCGGCGCCGCCGCGAGGGCGAGCACGTGGTCGCGCGTCAGGGCGGCGAGCGGCAGCGGCCCCGGCGCCCTGGGGTCGATCCAGGCGATCTCTTCGATCTCGGCAGTGGCGGCGACCGGCTCGGCGATGTCGAGGCGGAAGATCTCGGCCTCGACCGTCCGGCCATCCTCATGCGCCGCCGGGGCCCGGAACCGGCCGAGATAGACGGGCCTGCCCGGCTCGACCGCAAGGCCGATTTCCTCGGCGAGCTCGCGGCACAGGGCCTGCCTGGGCTGTTCGCCGGGCTCGATCTTGCCGCCGGGCTGCATGAAGGCCGATGTCCCTCGTTTTCTGACCAGGAGTGTCATACCGTCGGGACGGACGATGACGGCGGCTGCAATACGAATCGCATCGGGGGAGGACATGGCGCCATCCTAGCACTCCCGTTGTGATTTTCCTTCGTGGTGGTTTCGACCCTCATTGTGGGCTCTGCCAATCCGCAAGATTGGCATGGCGAAGCAATCCGGGAGCCGCAAATATCTGTCTCCCAGCTCCTGGATTGCTTCGCTACGCTCGCAATGACGGTTGAATGATCGGTTGATGATAGGGGAGCCTGGATGCGCGATGGTGTCATGACGGGACGCGGCGATGCGTAACCTGCCGCTCGGCGTGCTGCGCACCTTCGAGGCGGCGGCGCGCCATGAGAGCCTGACCAAGGCCGCCGGAGAGCTCGCCCTGACGGACAGCGCGGTCAGCCACCAGCTGCGGCGGCTCGAGGAGGTGCTGGGTTATCCGCTCTTCCACAAGGCCGGCCGCGGCGTGGTGCTCACCGATGCCGGAAGGGTGTTCGCCAAGACGGTCTCGGCCGCGCTGCAGGACATCACCAACACGGCGCTACGCCTGTCCGAGGCGGACCAGGATGGCGGGCGCATCGGCATCGCCTGCCCGCCGATGTTCGCCAGCGGCTGGCTCGCCAAGAACCTCGCCGATTTCTGCCAGGACCACCTCGCCGTCGAATGCCATATCAAGCTCACCGAGAATCACCGCATCCATGAGCTGGTGGATGCCGATATCGGCATCGTCTTCGGCGCCGGCGGCTGGGACGACAAATGGTCGGCGCAGCTCGCCCATGTCAGCATCATGCCCGTCTGCAGCCCGACCCTGTTCCAGCGTATCGGCCGGCGCATCACCAGCCCGGTAGAACTGCGCAGCGCCATCCTGCTGCATTGGGACGACGGCTCCGAATGGCGGCGCTGGCTCTCCGAGGCCGGCGAGCGCGACTTTAGCCCCTATAGCCGCCATCTCTATTGCAGCGATCTCGGCATGGCGATCGACCTTGCCATCAACGGCACCGGCGTCGCCCTGGCCAGCGATACGCTCTCGGGGGCCGATGTCAGGAACGGCACGCTGCTGCGGCCCTTTTCCACCGCCATCGACGCCTTCGGCGGCTGGTATGTCGTCTCCACCCATGCCGGCCTGCAGCGCTCGGGCGTGCGGCTCTTCCTGCGCTGGCTCCTCGCGCGCTTCGGCAAGGATGCCGCGGCCTGGGAGATCGGTTGACCTGATGGTGTACAGTTGAGATCCGTTCAGGAGTTGGCCGGATAGGCCGCTCGGCCATGCCTCCTTCTCAGGCAATTTGCCCTGGTAATGCGCAATACATGAAATGACGTCATCTATTTGATGATCAAATATCAATTGCCCCGGGCCGGCCTTCTGATTTTATGAGCACCGTCGCGATTGGACGGACAGGTCCGGCGCAGGAGAGGGGTCCTGGTGGCGGACGAACGCGGCCGGATTGGAAAGAAGCATGCACAAGCTGGCCGTGGACGGTATCCGCAAATCCTATGGCAAGGTCGAGGTCCTCAAGGGCGTGTCGCTCCAGGCCGCGGCCGGTGATGTCATCAGCATCATCGGGGCCAGCGGCTCGGGCAAGAGCACCTTCCTGCGCTGCATCAATTTCCTCGAGCGCCCCACTTCCGGCAGCATCGTCATCGACGGCGAGGCGCTGAAGACGGTCAAGGACGGCGACGGCTTCCTCAGGGCCACCGACAAGAAGCAGCTCCAGCGCATGCGCAGCCGCCTCGCCATGGTGTTCCAGAATTTCTGCCTGTGGTCGCATATGAGCGTCATCGACAATGTCATCGAGGCGCCGATCAGCGTGCTCGGCGTCTCCAAGGCGGAGGCGACGGAGCGGGCCAGGACCAATCTCGCCAAGGTCGGCCTCGGCCAGGAGGTGCTGCAGCGCTATCCCGCCCATCTCTCCGGCGGCCAGCAGCAGCGCGTGGCGATCGCCCGGGCGCTCAGCATGAACCCCGACGTGATGCTGTTCGACGAGCCGACCTCGGCGCTCGATCCGGAACTGGTGAGCGAGGTGCTCAGGGTCATGCAGTCCCTCGCCGAGGAGGGGCGCACCATGATCGTGGTGACGCATGAGATGGGCTTTGCCCGCCATGCCTCCAGCCGCGTCGTCTTCCTGCACAACGGCGCCATCGAGGAAGAGGGCCCGCCCGAAGCCGTTTTCACCGAGGCCCGCAGCGACAGGCTGCGGCAATTCCTTGCCGGGCGTCTGCAGCATTAATTCGATGATGTGAGGAAAGAAGCCCATTTCTTCACCCTCCCCTGGAGGGGGAGGGTCGGCCTGAAAGGCCGGGGTGGGGTGGTTTTCAGCAAGAACAAAATGGTTTCCATCATGACGTCCTGCCCATTTTCACCCCACCCCGAGGCTTCGCCTCGACCCCAGGCACTTCCAAAAGGAAGTGCCGATACCTCCAGGGGAGGGTAACCCGCTCCGACCAAGGCCGGTGGAAACCGGCTCCCGCAACGACAGATCCCATCCCGAGAGACCCATCATGAGCATTCGCATCAGAAACGCCGTCGCCGCCCTCCTGCTCGGCCTTGCCGCCTCCGGCGCCCAGGCCCTTTCAGCCCAGGCCGCAGACAAGATCAAGATCGCCACCGACGCCACCTTCCCGCCCTTCGAATCGATCGATGCCAACGGCAAGCTGGTCGGCTACGACGTCGAGCTGATGCAGGCGATCTGCGAGGCCGCCAAGCTCGACTGCGACATCTTCAACGCCGCCTGGGACGGCATGATCCCCGGCCTGATCGACGGCAAATATGATGCGCTGATCTCCCAACTCACCGTCACCGAGAAGCGCCGCAAGGTGATCGCCTTCTCCGACATCTACAACCACCCGATCTTCCGCTTCGTGGCCAGGAAGGGCTCGACCTTCGAGTTCACGCCCGAGGGCCTGGCCGGCAAGACCATCGCGGTGCAGACCGGCACGCCGATGGACGCCTATGTCACCAGCCACTTCCCCAAGGCGACCATCAAGCGCTACGACACCGGCAGCGCTCCCTATCTGGAGCTGACCGCCGGCCGCGCCGAGCTCCACATCAGCTACCAGGCCCAGATCACCGCCAGCTTCCTGAAGTCGGATGCCGGCAAGGATTACGAGCTGGTCGGCCCGCAGCTCACCGGCAAGGACGCCAAGGAGTTCGGCGAGGGCGTCGCCATCGCCGTCGGCAAGAAGAACACCGCCTTGGTGGCCGAGATCAACAAGGGCCTCGCCATCCTCAGGGAGAACGGCAAGCTCAAGGCGCTCGACACCAAATATTTCGGCGAATGACCGGAGATGGTCCTCGATTTCGTCCGCACGATCCTGGCGGCAGGGGCGATCACCCTGCTGCTGGCCTTCGCCTCGCTGGCGGTGGCCGTCCTGCTCGGCCTTGGCGCGGCCCTGTGCAAGGTCTCGGGCCATAGGACGCTGGCGGCCCTTGCGGGGATCTACACCTTCGTGGTGCGCGGCATCCCCGATCTCGTGATGATGCTGCTGGTCTTCTACAGCCTGCCCTCCCTGATCGACCAGATCGGCGAAGGGCTCGGCTTCGACATCCATGTCGAGTTCTCCCCGCTCGGAGCCGGCATCGCCACGCTCGGGCTGATCTTCGGCGCCTATATGACCGAGACCTTCAAGAGCGCCCTCCTCAACATTCCCCGCGGCCAGATCGAGGCGGCGCAGGCCTATGGGCTCAGCCGCACCCGCATCTTCACCCGCATCGTGCTGCCGCAGATGATCCGCCTGGCGCTGCCCGGCTTCACCAACAACTGGCTGGTGCTGGTCAAGGCGACGGCTTTGGTCTCGCTCATCGGCCTGCAGGACGTGATGTTCCGCGCCAAGGGGGCGGCCGAGGCCACCGGCAAGCCCTTCACCTTCTATCTCGTCGCCGGCGGCTTCTATCTCGCCATCACCATCCTCTCCATGCTGGTGCTGGCCTGGCTGGCGCGGCGCTACGAACTCGGCACAAGGAAGCTGGCGCCATGAACTGGGACGTCATCGCCGAAAATCTCGGCCTCTATGCCGAAGGGGCGCAGCTGACGCTGATCCTCACCGTCGCGTCCCTAGCGATCTCCTTCTGCCTCGCCATTCCGCTCTCCTTCGCGCGCAACAGCGCCAACCGGCTGATCCGCAGCCTGATCTTCGCCTATACGCTGGTGTTCCGCGGCACGCCGCTTCTGGTGCAGCTCTTCCTGATCTATTTCGGCCTCGCCCAGTTCGAGCTGGTGCGCCAGAGCCTGCTCTGGCCCTGGCTCTCCAGCCCGCTCGTCTGCGTGCTGATCGCCTTCGTGCTCAACACCACCGCCTACACCACCGAGATCTTCGCCGGGGCGCTGCGCCACATCCCGCCCGGCGAGGTGGAGGCCGCCACCGCCTATGGCATGTCCGGCTGGACGCGGGCGCGGCGCATCCTGGTGCCGGCGATGCTGACGCGGGCGCTGCCGCTCTATGGCAACGAGACCATCATGATGCTGCACGCCACCTCGCTCGCCAGCACCGTCACTCTGCTGGAGACCACCGGTGTCGCCCGCATGATCACGCTGAACTACTACATCCAGTTCGAGCCCTATGTCGCGGCCGCGATCGTCTACCTCGTCCTGACCTTCGTCCTGGTCGGCGCCTTCCGCCTCGTCGAGCGCCGCTGGGCCGGCTACCTCGATTTGCGCCCGTCCTGAGGCCCGCCGCCCGCCGATTTCCTCCGTTTTTCCAACCCGATGCCGCCCGCGGGCGGCCCGCATGAAGGACCCTTGTCATGAACCAGAAAGCCGATCTCGGCGCGCTGTTCGGCGCGGCGGCCGATACGCTCACCTTCCTCGGCCTGGAGGAATGCCGCGACCTCGCTGAACTCACCGCCCCGATCGCCCTGATCGGCGCACCCTGCGCCACGCCCTATCGCTCCGTCGGCGCCTATTGCCGCAACGCGCCCGATGCCCTGCGCCGCGCCACCGCCGCCTTCACCGCCAATGTCGACCGCCACGATTTCGACAATGGCGGCAAGGTCTTCCCGGAGCCGCGCCTGCGCGCCGTCGATTGCGGCAACCTGCCCTATGACGAGAATGACGGCGCCGCCAACCGTGCCGCCATCGCCGCCGCCGTCAAGATGATCCGCGCCCGCGGGGCGGTGCCGATCGTGCTGGGCGGGGATGATTCCATCCCCATCCCCATGCTCGAAGCCCTGGGGGCGGAGGAGGGCGCCCGCTACACCATCCTGCAGATCGATGCCCATATCGACTGGCGCGAGGTGCATATGGACGAGCGCCTCGGCCTCTCCTCCACCATGCGCCGGGCGTCGGAAATGCCCCATATCGAGCGCATCATCCAGGTCGGCGCCCGCGGCATCGGCTCGGCCGCGACCAGCGACTATGAGGATGCGCTGGCCTGGGGCGTCAAATTCGTGCCGGCCCATGACCTGCACCGCCAGGGCGTCGAGGCCGTTCTCGACCTCATCCCCGAAGGCAGCCGCATCGTCATCTGCATCGACGCCGACGCCCTCGACCCGGCGCTGGTGCCCGGCGTCATCGGCCGCGCCCCGGGGGGCTTGAGCTACTATCAGCTCGTCGACCTCATCAAGGGCGCCGCCCGCCGCGGCCGCATCGAGGCGATGGACTTCGTGGAATTCATGCCCGAGCGCGACGTCGACGGCATCGGCGCGCTCACCTTCGCCCGGGCGATCACCACGGCGCTGGGCGTGATCGCGCGGCAGCGGGCATAAGGGGCGAGAGGGCGGCGGCCGTTCTCGATTGCCGACCGACTCACTCTGCTGCGTAACATGGCTCGTTTCTACCCTCCCCTGGAGGGGGAGGGTCGACGCGTAGCGTCGGGGTGGGGTGGCTCTTCATAAGAATGGAAATTTCCCTCGTCGCGACCTGCGGTGTTTTCACCCCATCCCGGCCTTTCAGGCCGACCCTCCCCCTCCAGGGGAGGGTAAAGATGCCGCGCTTTCCTCGTGACGCAGTAGAACCAATACCAGGTCTCATTTGCTTGACCTGTCATCCCCTGGATCCCCTTCCCCTCGCTGTCGCTCACAAGCACAGCTTGTGAGGATACGGCCGGGGATGACGGGTCGCGCCCTTGGCGCGCGGGTCTACTGCCCGGCGTTCCTCATGAACGCACCCGCAGCGCAAAGCGCGCGCCGGCCGTCTTCCAGGCCGGCGTTCCAGACGGGCCAGGCGTGAATCATGTGCGGCCATATCTCCAGCCGCACGGGCACATCAGCGATCCCGGCGGCCTCGGCAAGCCGCGTGGCGTCCGCCAGCAATGCCTCGGCCGAACCGACCTGGATCAACAGCGGCGGAAAGCCGTGCAGGTCGGCGAACAAAGGCGAGATGAGCGGGTCCCCGCGGTCTTGCCCCGCAGGGACATAGGCGCCGGCAAGCTCCTCCAGATAGGCCTTGTGGATGATCGGATCGATTGCGTCCTTGCCGGCGAGCGTCGCGCCCGACAGGGTGAGATCGGTCCAGGGCGAAATCAGCCAGGCACAGCGGGGCAGGGGCTCGCCGGCGGCGTGCAGGCGGCCGATCAGGGCCAAAGTGAGATTGCCGCCCGCACTGTCGCCGCCGACCACGATGTCTTCGGCCGCGATGCCCTGCCGCCGCAGGAAGCGCCATGCGGCGAGCGCGTCCTGGTGCTGGGCCGGAAACGGGTGTTCGGGCGCGCGGCGATAGTCGATCGCCAGGGTCCGCATGCGCGCCGCGCGGCCGGCTTCCGTCACCAGCCGGCGATGGCTCCTGATCGAGCCCGAGCAATAGCCGCCGCCATGGAAGTAGAGCAGCACCTTGTCCGCGTCACTTCCCGGCGCCATCGACCATTCGCCGGGGACACCGTCGCACTGGACATCCGTGCATTGGATGTCCTCGGCCACGGGCCAGTGTGTGCCGACCTCGTCGAGCCGTGCGCGCCGCTCGCCCCAGCCGACCGGCCGGGGCTTGGCGGCCAGCAAGTCGCGGATGGCGGCGATTTCCGTCAGGGTGCGCTCGCGGTTGGCCACGGCATGCTCCTTGATAAAGACTGGCGCATCGTGACACTATGCTTGGTAACCGATAGCCGCAATCAGTCGTAAATTACGCTACGGCAGTGAGGCTGAGGTGAAAAACGTCTTATTTTTGCGGCGGCGAACGCCCTAATCTTTCGAGACGGAGTAATACCGGCGGCCGCGACGTTGACCCACGCGTCATTGCGAGCTCTGCCGATCCGCACGATTGGCATGGCGAAGCAATCCAGGAGCCACGGCCACCACGTCTTCCGGCCCTGGATTGCTTCGCTACGCTCGCCATGACGGTGCTTGATCGGTCGAGCATCTATGCCGTTGGTGTAATGCCGGAGCGTCGTTGTATTGCCGGGAAACCATCCCGATTGAATAAATCGGATGGCTACCCGTCAGGCCGGGCGGACTGAACAGCGCCGGTGGGCTCCGGGCCGGAGAGCGGCGCCCGGCGACGCGGCGCTGCAATCGTTCCAGTCCCATGCGCGCTGGGAGGAGAGGGGGATGCAAATGCTGCCGATAGCCCACCCCGACGAAGCGAAGACCGCCGCCGGCCTGTCCCTTGCCAGCGCCTACGCCACCGCGGTCCTGGGCTGGCTGCTTTCGGCCGGCGTCTACATCGCGGCCAAATGGGCGGCGCCGGAAATGGGCCCGTGGGCCCTCTGCTTCTGGCGGCTGCTGCTGGCCTGCGCGATCCTGCTGCCGATCGTGCACCGCCACTATGGCGCGATCCTCGCCTTGATCCGCTCGCGGGCGCCGGAGGTCCTGCTCGTCGGCGCTGTTGGACTGACCCTGTGCCAGGGCATGATCTATACGGGCCTCCATTCCACCAATGCGACCACGGCCGGCATCATCATGGCGCTGTCGCCGGTGATGACCATGGTGATTGCCCGCATCGTGCTGGGCGAAGCGCTGGGCGTGTGGAAGGCCATCGGCGCGCTGCTCGCCTTGGCCGGCATGCTGGTCATCGTCGCCCATGGCGATTTCGGCGCGCTCAAGGGGCTGCAGTTCAGTGCCGGCGAATTGTGGATCGTCGGCAGCGCCTTCTGCTGGGGCCTCTACACCGTGCTGCTGCGCCGCTCGAAATTCGGCATCCCCCTGCTGCCCACGGTGGTGGTCCTGCTCGGCGCCGGCGCCCTTGCCGCCCTGCCTTTCTATCTGTGGGAGGTGAGCGGGGGTGGCGGCTCGGCCCTCAACGCGAACGGCCTGCTGGCGCTCGCCTATCTGGCCGGGCCGGGCGGCGCGCTGATGTATTATCTCTACAATCGCAGCGTCGAGGCGCTCGGCGCCGGCCGGGCCAGCATGCTGCTTTACCTGCAGACCGTCTTCGTGGCCCTGCTCGCCTATCTCCTGCTCGGGGAAAGCCTGCACGACTACGACATCTGGGGCGCGGCCTTTATTGTTGCCGGGCTGGTGCTGCCGGCGTTGATCAAGCGAAGGTCCAACGTTGTTTAAGAAGGGTGGGATGGACACCGGGAGAGGCATCGACGGCATCAGACCCTTCGCGATCTTCCGTCTTCAAGTAATATAGACTGTCACCGTAATTGAGAATTACGACGACAGCCATCTTCCACATGTAAGATGATCCTCACCGCGCGAATAATAGTGACATCTATTTTGATTTTGGCATCCATTATGTCGTTCTTGTAAGAAACGTGGGTTAGCAATTAGATCTCTACAGATACCGGGATGAAAGTTTGAAGCTAAATCCGTCCAATCGTGTTTGAATGTACGCCCAGAGATAATAAAAGAGCGTGTTGGATGACGCAGGCCGATCGATATACTCTCATGTAAGCGAGAGTCGATGACATCAGGTCTTGCTGGATAGATAAGGCGCTTGTCAATATTGTAAAATCCCGAGGATAAATCTATGTAGTCAAATGGTAGATTAGCTACAGAATCCTGCAAACGCTCTGCACCATTACTATCGAAATCGGCGTCTCCGGTTTTACAAGAGATTCTTATCGAAGTTTCGATTCCCCGGCCTTTCAACCTCTCAGCGAGCGAAGCAAGTGTTCCAAGTACCGTCGCAGAATTACGATTGATGCGATAATCTATCAAGAGACTTAGGAGGTACCCATGGGCAGCGTGAATTTGGATATGCCGAAAGCCGTGCTTAATGGCTATATCTGCTGCAAATTCAAACGAATTCAATGTGGACTCAACATCACTTATCGTCATACTATCAACGAAACGACAAGCTTCCGAGATAAAAGCGGCCGAATTCAAGGCTCGAAATTTCTTTTGGCCAATATAGCCTTCCCACGTGGTAGCAAGCTGAATACCTGGCAAGGAACCCTTCGCAGCAATAGAGTCTGCAATATGCTTCCAAATCAAGTTTTCTGATAAGACAGGCGTGACGGCATTAGTTCTATACCCTCCAGGTACCACTACATTTCCAACAATGGAACAGTAAAGCTCCGGGGAGCTCCGAGTCGCATAAAAATCGAGAAAGCGTTGGTCCGGTATGCCATCCGTTACAAAGCCGGTGTTGACCGCAAGAAAGAAGGTCCGCCTATGGCTCAAGATATCGATATCTCTCGTCATTAATCTTCATCTTTCGGAGAATGTCACTCTCCAGGTCGCCATTAAGAATTGTAGAGAGTCTGAATAGATAGATAGCAACGTCCGCAAGTTCGGAACGCAACTGAGGTGTAGCTTCAGCAAGGGTTGGCCCAGTGTACCCCGGAGTGGAGAATGCTAGCCCTACTTTCTTTAAAAGATCAGCGAATTCTCCAACCTCACCAACGAGACCGACAAGATCACGCATAAGCTGATCTTGTAATTCCTGGTCATTGTCAAACGAAGTAAGGAAGCCTCTCTTCGTATCGGCATCGATCTGTTTCTTTATGATCTCGGAAAGCTGCATTACGGTTGCCTTCTAACGAAATTCGCAAAAATCGTACCAATAGCGATAAGGCCACTGGCCGCTAAATTTCCTACAATTCCCCACACTTGATCGATCCAGTCAGTGCTGATTAAAAATAACGCTGCCGCATTGACTATCAAGGCGAAAAACACAGCCACAAGCGTCCAAATCTGAGTCGTTTCCATTCGCCGGATGATTGTGCGGGTTGCGACAGGCAGAAGAGCAAATGCTTCTTCTTGTTCCGATAGTACACGAGGATCTTCCGCCACGTCACAATAAGTCTTCTGAAGGTGGGTCTTGATCGGCCATATGCCCACCTGAAAGCCATGTTGACCATGATAAGGATGTGTAACAGGGCGCGCGAGTCGGCTAAAGTCTGCCTTTGCAATAGATTCGCCTTGCGGTAATTCGATAAATTTGTCGCTGATATTCTGCGTAACGATACCCAGATTTCCATGAAAACCGGGGTCCGCGTAAGTTGCCACGGGACTAAGTCCAATACTAAACAGCGCCCCCTTGCTAACTACACGTACAAGAATATTGTCAGGAATCCTCAATATCTCGGATGTGATAAGTACAACGCGATGGCCCGGTTTGATTAGAGCGGCTTCACCGGGTTTTAGTTCAAATCGTTTCCCATTCTCAGTTAAGTCATAGTAGACAGTCCCCATGCGTAATTCGTAACAAGCTCCGGTACACCCACCGATGGTGGCATTTTCTATCAATCGTCCTGCTGCGATCTCCGCCTCGATTTCGGAATCATTTAACGTCATCTAATTCTACCTCAACCCGTTTTTTTTCTAAGAGATATCATATAACCTACTTTAAGAAATACAGCGACAATATATTAATTTCTGCTGGATCGCGTCTTTCAACTCGGTGCACTGTCGCTGTAATTGAGCATAAATAGGCGAATGTGTAATAAGAGTCGGACTTAGTTAAGTTGCTACTCAAACAGCCATCCAGGATGTACAAGTTAAAGTTATGCCTTCGGTCCCTCGAGTACCCTAAACCAATCTCGGATGGACATTTGGAGTCGATCTACCTCATCGTCCGCAAGTACACCGCAGTGTGCAATAGTACCTCGCAGCATGTTCAAGCCGGTCAACACGCGACTCACAGAGCCCTCGCTACGCAGCATACCTGCGAAGTCGACCCAGTTCGCACGAATGATATCACCAAGTTGCCCGAAGGTTGAGTAATCGATCAAGGCCTCAGATCGCATGGTCCAAGCATTTTGGTCCTCTCGATCACGATTCTTTTTGACTTCGTCGCGAACGCTTTGGGGAACCTGAGTGTTCCACCATCCATGTCCGTGCGCAGCTTCCATAGTGTCGATGATAAATTTACGAATGTCATTTTCTAGCATATAAAACACTTCATAATACATCGACATTTTAGCTGCATTGTTGCGGTTGGCCAGCTCGAACTGCCGGATGAAAGGCTCCATCCGTTCGTCAATGAACGCACTGCCGCGGCGCTTGGCACTGGGATTGTGCTCTTTCAGACTCTCGCGAAGTCCGGACTCTATGACCGCGCACTTCAGGAGAAATAGCTCTATCGTGTGGTTGTTCAATTCAGGAGATTTCCTTTAAGGCTCTTGAATATTGCGTTGAAGACATCAATGTTTGTGGTTTCAGGAAGCACCACATTGATATTATATATAAGTTGTAGAGGCTTCGATTGATCGGCGTTGAAAGCCGGCGGTTCGGCGTTGTTCAGATGAGGCTTCTCACTAGCGATTTCTGTCTGGGATACTTCAGATTTGGCCCCCTTGGCGTAATCCTGGAAGCACTGGAAGGTTTGAAGCATCGATTTCAAGATTCTATCATTCTTGGTGAGCCCGGTGATTGCCACAAGAATGTCAATAACCGTACCCTCGGGAGCGTTATGCGCGTAGCTGTTACGACGATAAATCTCCGGGAAACCATTCTTTAAGGCTTGAAGGGCTGCTGCGGATCTTCCCCCAACTGTCTGAAACTGAGAATACAGTTCCGTAGGAACTCCGCCCTGATTCAGCATCTGGGTGCTCTTCAAGATTGGAATTATAGGTCGTGCGGCACCGCCCGATGCTTCGAGAACCGTCGCCAGAAAATCGGGACTAAAAACTGGCGGTTTCTCAGCTTCCGGTATTCTTTCCAAAACTCTCTTTAAGATATTGGGGCTAAAAGTATAAGGAATGTTTCCGGGAATTTTTCTTCGAGGCGATTCAGCGTTCGCAGGGGCAGACTTCGCTCCTGTAATCGACGCGGAAACGGTAGACTCTTGCGCGATACTGTCCCTTGTTCTGCGGCGGATCTTTTGCACGGTCGGTTCGACGACTTCTGATGTTGGAACTTCCTTTTCGTCCGCCATGCTACCCTCAGAAGCTTGATTATTTGATTCCTCACATTACTGCATTTGTGGCGATTGGCTATGAAGAAAACGCAATAACATTTACCTAAGGAAGCAACCCTGTTCACACTCTGGCTAGCTATCTCTAATACGGCGAAGTCTCGCACGACGAGACTGGCCCGGCCGATGGGGGATCACTAAGGCCAAAGAGAAAAGGGCGCGCCAGCCACATCATCCGAGGTCAACAGAATACGGCTTTGGAATTTTCAAGCGATCACTAGAACCGTTCAAGCAGGTAACAAGCTAACCGGCCGCTTCTTCTGGCGCATTTTGATGAATTAATTAACCGCTCCCAGCCCCATCGGGACATCGGATTAAGCACATATCGGTGACTGTAATTAACGCGTAGCTGCTGTCTTGCTGGGCGTTCACGGAAAGCACCCGCCTCCCTCATCCCCTCGGCGTCAGATGCACCCCCGCCAGCGTACACCGCACCGATCCCCCCGCCCGCTCAATGGTGGGGATGTCGAGCGCAACACAAGTCGCGCTCTGCTCGATGATGGCGCGTTGCTCGGGCGTCAGGGCTGCCAGGGCCGTGGTCGAGAGGGCGAGGAGGCGGCCGTCTCTGCCCTGCAACTCGATCGCGTTGCCGGCAAAGTTCTCGATCTGGCGGTTGCTCAGGGCCAGCACCTGGCGGCCGGAGCGTTCGAGGCGGGCGACGATCTCGCGCTTGCGGGCGGCGTCGGCGATCATGTCCAAGCCGATCAGCACGAAATCGGTGGCGACGCACATCAGCACATTGGTGTGGTAGATGGCGGCGCCCTTGGCGTCGCGGGCGTCGAAGGCCATCGGCTCGAAGTTGAAATGGGTGCAGAAGCGCTCGAGGGCGATCGGGTCGGTGCGGTCGGAGCGCACGGCATAGGCGACGCGGTCGATATGGTCGAGCACCATGGCGCCGGTGCCTTCCAGGAACAGGCCGTCGGGCTCCAGGCCGGAATAGTCGATGACCTCCTGCACGCGGTAATCGGTCTTCAGCATCTCGATGACGTCGGCCCGGCGCTCGCGCCGCCGGCTCGGCGCCTTCATCGGATAGATCGCGACATGGCCGCCGGCATGGGTGGAGAACCAGTTGTTGGGAAACACCGAATCCGGGGTTGTCCGGCCCTCGTCCTCGAAGAGATGCACGGTGACGCCGTGGGCTGACAGCGTCTCGGCCGCCCGGGTGATCTCGGCATGAGCGAGCGGGGCGAGGTCTTCCCCGCCATTGCCCGCGACCTGGAAATGATTGTCGGCGGCCGTCTCCGTGTTGACGGTGAAGTGGTGCGGGCGAACCATCACCACGGCGGAGGGGGCCTGGACCGAGAAGGCAGGGCGCTTGGACATGGGGGGCTCCGGGGGCGTCGAGTCTACACCCTCCCCTGGAGGGGGAGGGTCGGCCCGAAGGGCCGGGGTGGGGTGAAAAATGCTCAGGCGGCGGCGACAGCGTTCCTCCTTTGTGGAGAAGGTCACCCCACCCCGACGCTGCGCGTCGACCCTCCCCCTCCAGGGGAGGGTAAGGTCGCGCCCCCCTCAGCGGGCGCGCTGCAGCATGCCGAAGAGGTCGCGCGGATCGTCGGGATCGGCGATCATGTCGAGTTCCTGGTAGAAATCGGTGCCGACGATCTGGTTGCGCAGATAGCGCAGGGCCGAGAAGTCCTCGATGGCGAAGCCCACGCTGTCGAACAGGGTGATCTGGCGCTCGTCGCGCCGGCCCGGCACCTGGCCGGTGACGACCTGCCAGAGTTCGGTGATCGGATAGGAACGGTCCATCTGCTGGATCTCGCCCTCGATCCAGGTCTGCGGCGGGTATTCCACGAAGCAGTCGGCGCGCAGGAGGATGTCCTTGTGCAGCTCGGTCTTGCCGGGGCAGTCGCCGCCGATGGCGTTGATGTGGATGCCGGGGCCGACCATGTTGTCGGTGAGGATGGTGGCGAACTGCTTGTCGGCGGTGCAGGTGGTGACGATGGCGGCGCCCTCGATCGCCTGCTGCGAGGAGGTGCAGGGGATGACGGTGAGGCCGCTGCCCTCAAGGTTGCGGGCGGTCTTCTCGGTGGCGCGGGGGTCGATGTCGTAAAGCCTGACGGTGTCGATGCCGCACACCGCCTTCATGGCGAGGGCCTGGAACTCGGCCTGGGCGCCGTTGCCGATCATCGCCATCACCTTCCCACCCTTGGGCGCGAGGTGGCGGGCGGCCATGGCGGAGGTCGCCGCGGTGCGCAGCGCCGTCAGCAGCGTCATCTCGGTGAGCAGCACGGGATAGCCGGTGGCGACGTCGGCGAGCAGGCCGAAGGCGGTGACGGTCTGCAGGCCCTCGGCGGTGTTCTTGGGGTGGCCGTTGACATATTTGAAGCCGTAGATGGTGCCGTCAGAGGTCGGCATCAGCTCGATCACGCCGTCACGCGAATGGCTGGCGACGCGCGGGGTCTTGTCGAAGCTCTCCCAGCGGCCGAAATCCTCCTCGATCAAGTCGGTCAGTTCGGCCAGCACCCGCTCGATGCCGAGATGGTGGACGAGGCGCATCATGTTCTCGACGCTGACGAAAGGCACCATCGCCTTCTGCGAGGGCAGGGGAGCGGTCATCGAAAAATCCCTGAACGGTCACTGTTGGCCCTAGCCTAGGCCGTCCGGATGTTCACCGAAATCGCAATCCTGTGCTAGAACCGTCAGCCCATTGAACAGATTGCCAGGCCGGATTGTAAAAAATGTCAGGGACGGGACGGGACGCCGAGACGGTCAAATATATTCCCGATGCGCTCGACCGCGGCATCATCGCGCATCTGCGCAGCGATGGCCGGGCCTCGCTCTCCAAGCTCGCCGATGCGCTGGGCGTGGCGCGCGGCACGGTGCAGAACCGGCTCGACCGGCTGATCGAGACCGGCACGCTGCTCGGCTTCACCGCCCGGGTGCGCGAGGATTACGACATGAACGCCGTGCATGCGGTGATGATGATCGAGGTGGTCGGCAAGTCGACCACGCAGGTCATCCGCAAGCTGCGCGGCCTGCCGGAGGTGCACACGCTGCACACCACCAACGGCAATTGGGACCTCGTCGCCAACATCCGCGCCGCGAGCCTGGCCGAATTCGACCGGGTGCTGCGCGAAGTCCGGCTGATCGACGGGGTCTCCAACAGCGAGACGAGCCTGCTGCTGAGCAGCGTGTGAGGCGGGCGCTCTCCCGCTCGTCATCCCGGACGTTTCCTCACAAGCCTAGCTTGTGAGTGGCGGCGCGAAGTGCCGCGGCGCAGTCGGACCAAACCAGAGGTTTGGTCCGAGGACCGCAAGAGGAGTATGAACAACATCGCCGCGGTCCCGCGTCTGCGGTGCAGCATTGCATGCCGCACCGCGCGCGGGATGACAGGGCCGGTCCACACGCTATGCGCGAGCTGGAAAAGTTACACCCGCTTTTGATCGATTGAGGTCTTGCTCCGGCACGGCTAGGTTGGCTGTCTGGAACGACTCCAAGGAGGGGATATGCCCTTCCGGCTCGCGGGAGACTGCCATGGCGTATACGATCAAAGTCAACGGGACCGCCCACACCATCGATGCCGATGGCGACACGCCCCTTCTCTGGGTGCTGCGCGACATATTGGGCATGACGGGCACCAAATTCGGCTGCGGGGCGGCCCTGTGCGGCGCCTGCACGGTGCATGTCGACGGCGCGGCGACGCGCTCCTGCATCACGCCGCTGGAAAGCGTCGGCGAGAGCGCCGTCACCACCATCGAGGCGATCGGTGAGACCCCGCAGGGCAAGGCCCTGCAGAAGGCCTGGCTCGAGCTGGAAGTGGTGCAGTGCGGCTATTGCCAGTCCGGCCAGCTGATGTCGGCCGCGGCCCTGCTCGCCGCCACGCCCAAGCCGAGCGACGAGGACATCGATGCCGCCATGTCCGGCAATGTCTGCCGCTGCGGCACCTATCAGCGCATCCGCGCCGCCATCCATCACGCTGCCGCTTGAGGAGGGGAGGGATCATGCCCGACGGTTCCCAGACACATCTCGATCGCCGCGCCTTCCTGAAGGCGGGAGCCCTCATCGGCGGCGGCTTCGTTCTCACCTTCGCCTTGCCGTCATTCGCCGCATCGCCTGCGGCCGCGGCCGAAGCCAAGGATTTCGCCCCCAACGCCTTCATCCGCATCGACCGCCAGGGCCTGGTGACCCTGGTGATGCCGATGGCCGAGATGGGCCAGGGCATCTACACCGCCCAGGCCATGCTGCTGGCCGAAGAGCTGGAAGTCGGCCTCGCCCAGGTGAAGCTCGAACATTCCCCGCCGGACGACAAGCTCTACGGCAATGCCCTGCTCGGCAGCCAGATGACGGGCGGCTCGACCTCCGTGCGCGCCTTCTGGCAGCCCTTGCGGCAGGCCGGCGCGGCGGCCCGCACCATGCTGATCGCCGCCGCCGCCAAACGCTGGAACGTCGATGCGGCCAAGCTGACGGCCCGCGACGGCGCCGTGCTCAATCCGGCCGGCAATGCCACGCTGAGCTATGGCGAGCTCGCCGACGAGGCCGCGGCCATGCCGGTCCCCAAGCCGGAGAGCCTCACCCTCAAGGACCCCAAGGACTTCAAGCTGCTCGGCACGCCGGCCAAGCGGCTGGATGCGCCGGACAAGGTGGTCGGCAAGGCCGAGTTCGGCATCGACGTCAAGCTGCCGGGCATGAAGGTCGCCGCCATCGCCATCTCGCCGGTGTTCGGCGGCAAGCCCAAATCCGTGGACGACAAGGCGGTGCTGGCCGTCAAGGGCGTGCGCCAGGTGGTCAAGACCGACGATGCCGTGGCCGTGGTCGCCGATCACATGGGCGCGGCCAAGAAGGGCCTGGCCGCCGCCAACATCACCTGGGACGACGGGCCGAACGCCAAGGTCGACAGCGCCCAGATCGTCAGCCAGCTCACCGAGGCCTCCAAGCAGCCGGGCGCGGTGGCCCGCAACGTGGGCGACACCGCCAAGGCGCTCGCCGGCGCCGCCCAGAAGCTCGAAGCCATCTACCAGGTGCCCTTCCTCGCCCATGCCGCCATGGAGCCGATGAACTGCACCGTGCATGTGCGCAAGGATGGCTGCGAGATCTGGCTCGGCACCCAGGTGCCGACAATCGCGCAGGCCGTGGCGGCCGGAATCACCGGCCTGCCCAAGGAGAAGGTCAAGGTCTACAACCACCTGATCGGCGGCGGCTTCGGGCGCCGGCTGGAGGCCGATGGCGTGGCGCGCGCCGTCAAGGTAGCCCAGCAGGTCGACGGGCCGGTCAAGGTGGTCTGGAGCCGCGAGGAGGACATCCAGCACGACATGTACCGGCCCTATTATTTCGACCGGATGTCGGCCGGGCTCGATGCGTCGGGCAAGCCGGTGGCCTGGACCCATCGCATCGCCGGCTCCTCCATCCTGGCCCGCTATTACCCGCCGGCCTTCAAGGACGGCATCGATCCCGATGCGGTGGAAGCGGCGGCCGAGCCGCCCTATGCCCTGCCCAACATCCATGTCGACTATGTCCGGGTCGAGCCGCCGGGCATCCCGACCTCCTGGTGGCGCGGCGTCGGGCCCACCCACAACGTCTTCGTGGTCGAGAGCTTCATGGACGAACTGGCCGCCGCCGCCAAGGCGGACCCGGTCGCCTATCGCAAGGAGCTGCTCGCCCATAATCCGCGGGCGCTCGGCGTGCTGACGCTGGCGGCCGAGAAGGCGGGCTGGGGCCAGCCTCTGCCCAAGGGGCGCGGGCGCGGCGTCTCCGTGCAGTTCGCCTTCGGCAGCTTCATGTCGATGGTGGCCGAGGTGGAGACGGCCGCCGACGGCACGCTGAAGGTGCATCGCCTCGTCTGCGCCGTCGATTGCGGCCTGCAGGTCAACCCGGACACCATCGCCGCGCAGGTCGAGGGCGGCGCGATCTTCGGCCTCACGGCGGCGCTGCACGGCGCCATCACCCTGAAGGACGGCCGGGTGGAGCAGGGTAATTTCGACACCTACCTGCCCATGCGCATCGACGAGGTGCCGGTGATCGAGACCCATCTGGTCAAGAGCGCCGAGGCCCCCGGCGGCATCGGGGAGACGGCGACGGTCGCCGTCGGTCCCGCCGTCGCCAATGCGGTCTTCGCCGCCACCGGCAAGCGCGTGCGCACTCTGCCGATCGACACGGATGCGCTGAAGACCGGGTGAGACTGCGACCTGCTTACCCTCCCCTGGAGGGGGAGGGTCGAGGCGAAGCCTCGGGGTGGGGTGATTTCTTCGGAAAAGGACCTGTTTCTATGGTTACGATCCGTGTTTCTCCACCCCACCCCGGCCTTTCAGGCCGACCCTCCCCCTCCAGGGGAGGGTAAGGGATTGGCGCTTATACCGCCGATCCCCAACGTCGCCGTCAGCTCCCGGGCGGCCGCGGCGCCGGCGCGGTTGGCGCCGATGGTGGAGGCCGAGGGGCCGTAGCCGACCAGGTGGATGCGCGGGTCCCGGGCGACCTCAGTCGCCAGCCGGCCGGTCATCACGATGCCGCCATCGTCCTCGCGGATCTGCAGCGGCGCCAGGTGGTCGAGCGAGGAGCGAAAGCCGGTGCACCAGAGGATGACGTCGACCTTCTCCTCCTGGCCATCGGCCCAGCGCACGCCCTCCGGCGTGATCGCGCTGAACATGGGCCGGCGCGCCAGCACGCCCCGCTCGCGCGCGGCCCGCAAGGCCGGGGTGAGGGGCAGGCCGGTGACCGAGACGATGGAGCCGGGGATGAGGCCCCGCCGCACCCGGTCCTCGACGAGGGCGACGGCGGCCCGTCCGTCCTCCGGCGTGAAGGGGCGGTCGCGGAACCTCGGCTCGCTGCGCGTCACCCAGATCGTGTCGGTCACGCGCGAGATCTCGTCGAGGATCTGCACGGCCGAGATGCCGCCCCCGACCACGAGGACGCGCTGGCCGGCGAAGGCTTCGGCGGTCCGGTAGTCGCGGGTGTGGAGCTGCCGCCCCCTGAAGCTCTCCCGGCCGGGATAATCGGGAATATAGGGCGTCTCCCAGGTGCCGGTCGCGTTGATGAGGCCGCGGGCCGAGAAGGTCTCCTTGTCCGTCTCGACCCGGAAGCGCTCGCCGCGCGCGCACACCACCTTGACCGTCACCGGCCGATAGACGGGCAGCTCGAACTTGCGTTCATAGGCCTCGTAATAGCGCGGCACCGCCTGCGAGGCCGGCACCTCGGTGAGGCCGGGATCGATGACGTCGGCAAAGGCCATGCCGGGCAGATCATGCACGCGGTTGACGGTGCTCAGCGTCAAAGACGGCCAGCGATATTGCCAGGCGCCGCCCGGTGCGGGCGCCTTGTCGAGCACCAGATAGCCGCGGCCGGGCGCCAATCCGAGTTCGTGCAGGTGATAGGCGCTCGAGAGCCCGGCCTGGCCGGCGCCGATGACGACAATGTCCACCTTGTAGGCGAGGTGGACCTCCGGCGCGGCTGCCGGATCGGCGGGGGTCGAAGCGGCAGTCGCTCCATCTTCATCATGCTGAGCCATGCTGCGAGAGTGGCGGCCGGGGTGTCGGAATTCAAGAGGGCGACCACGGCGCCATCGCGCGATTGCATACCGCTGTCCGGGGCCCTATAAAGCAAGTATATGCTTTGAATATAGTCTGCAGAGGATCATGTCGGCGCTCGAGCTCGAAAATGCCAGCCCACAGGGACGGTCCGGACCCGACCGGCTGCTATTGCTCCTGAAGACCAGGGGACAGCAGACGGCGGCCGAGCTCGGCAAGGCGATCGGCACGACCGGGGAGAACGCCCGGCAGCAATTGACGAAACTCGCCGCCGAAGGGCTGGTCGAGACCGAATCCGTGGCCCGTGGGGTCGGCCGGCCCGCTCAATTCTGGCGGCTGACGGCGCAGGGGCATGGCCGCTTTCCCGACAGCCACGCCGAGCTGACGGTCGGCCTCCTGCGCCACATTCGCGACCTGCTCGGCCCCGAGGCGCTCGAGCGCCTGATTGCGGCGCGCGAGGAGGAGATGCGCGCCGCCTACCGCGCCGAACTCGGCCGGCTGGAGGGCACGCCCGCCCGCGTGGCGGCGCTGGCGACGATCCGCACGCGCGAGGGCTATATGGCCGAACAGCGCGCGGCCGAGGACGGCGAGGGCTGGCTCCTCATCGAGAACCACTGCCCGATCTGCGCGGCCGCCACGGCCTGCCAGGGCTTCTGCCGCTCCGAACTCGCCATTTTCCGCGACATGCTCGGGCCGGGCTGCACGGTGGAGAGAACCGAGCATATCGTCCACGGCGCCCGCCGCTGCGCCTACCGCATCCGGGAAGAGGCCCGGTAAGGCGCGCTGGCGCCGGCAGAGGGGCACCTCCGGCGCATTTTGTGATTTGACGGAATCGGCGGGAAACGCTGAGTCGCGTCGGGATAGGGCGTTTGTCAGGCGTTCCGCCGTGAACGTGTTTTGCTCCGGTCGATACCAACGGTCTTGATGCCTGCCCCATCAAGGACGTGGGGGCAACATCGCGGCCATTGGGATAAACCGTCGAAAAGGCGGCGCACCAGACCTGCAAGATAATCTGGCGGCAAGCACACGCCAGCAAAGGGAAGGATTGCCTGATGAGCGTCATGGCGGGACAGGACGGGAGCGCAGTGGAAGCGTCGACGGTGCGAGCCGTATCCTGGCGCCTGCTGCCGTTCCTGATGCTGGCCTATCTCCTGGCCTATCTCGACCGCGTCAATCTCGGCTTTGCTGCCCTGACCATGAATGACGAGCTGAAATTCTCGCCCCTGGTGTACAGCTGGGGCGCCGGCATCTTCTTCATCGGCTATTTCCTCTTCGAGGTACCCAGCAACGTCATCCTGCACAGGGTCGGTGCCAGCCGCTGGATCGCCCGCATCATGGTGACCTGGGGCATCGTCTCGGCGCTGATGGCGCTGGTCGCCGGTCCCGTCAGCTTCTATGTGCTGCGTTTCCTGCTCGGCGTGGCCGAGGCCGGCTTCTTTCCCGGCATCATCCTCTATCTGACCTACTGGTATCCGGCGAAATACCGCGCGCGCATCCTCGCCGCCTTTGCGGTGGCGGTGCCGGCGTCGACCATGATCGGCGCCCCGATTTCCGGCTATCTGCTCGGCATGGACGGCATCGGTGGCCTCAAGGGCTGGCAATGGCTGTTCATTCTGGAAGGCCTGCCGGCAGCCCTGCTCGGCATCGTGACCTGGTTCTACCTGACCGACCGCCCGGCCTCGGCAGGCTGGCTCAGCCCCGAACAGAAGCGCTGGCTCTCGGACCGCCTGGAGCGGGAGGAGACCGCCCGGAAGACCGCGCACCATATGAGCCTGCGCCAGGCATTGGCCTCGCCCAAGGTCCTGGTGCTCAGCCTGGTCTATTTCGGTTTCGTCGGGGCGCTCTATGGCATGCAGTTCTGGCTGCCGCAGATCGTGAAGGCGTTCGGCCTCAGCAACATCCAGACCGGCTTCGTCACCGCGATCCCCTATGTGTTCGGCTCGGTCGCCATGGTGCTGTGGGCGCAGCATTCGGACCGCACCCGCGAAAGGGTCTGGCATGTCGCACTGCCGCTGTTCCTGATCGCGCTGTCCCTGGCGGCGGCCAGCGCGCTGAGCGATCCCGTACTGACCATGATCGCCCTGACGGTGGCGGCCATCGGCGTGTTCTGCACCTTTTCGCTGTTCTGGACCCTGCCGACGGCCTTCCTGAGCGGAGCGTCGGCGGCCGCGGGCATCGCGCTGATCAATTCGATCGGCAATCTCGCCGGCTTCGGCGGGCCCTATCTGATCGGCTGGTTCAAGGATCAGACGGGCGGCACGGCCATGGGCCTGCTGGCCCTGTCGCTGCTGCCGCTCGTCTCGGCCCTGCTGGTCCTGAGCCTGGGGCACGATTCAAAAACGGAATTCGCGGCCGCCGAATGATGAGCCGGCCGGGCGGGCAGGGCCTGCGCCCCACCCCCGCCTGTCGACGGCTTCAATGGAGGCATGCAGGGGGGCCGCTTACCTCATGGCGTCTTCTTGCCGCTGGCATCGAATTGCTTGAGATAGGCGATGACATTGGCGATGTCGTCGGGCTTCGACAGACCGACAAAGGCCATCTTGTTCCCGGGTACCTTCTGTTTTGGATTCTTAAGATATTCTGAAAGAGAGTCCTCCGCCCAGGTCAGGCCGGCGCTCTTCATTGCTGGCGAATAGGTATAAGTCTCCACCGATCCGGATTTACGGCCGATTATTCCGTTCAACTCGGGGCCGACGGCATTCTTGGCTGTCTCTCCAACCTGGTGACAAACTTTACACTTGATGAATACTTTTTCTCCGAGCGCAGCATCTTGTGCGAGTGCGGCGCTCGATATCAGGATAGAGGCAAGAATTCCGACGGCGACCTGTCGCATTTTCTCTCCCTTTCGGCCATTCGTCCAAAGTCATCGAAGATTAAGCTTAATTTCTGCTTATTTTGTTCTTCACATGTCGTGTTGTGTTGTGAATCAGTCTAGGCGCAACGTAAAGTGACTGGACAGCATGAAGAATGATGATCACACTCCTTGTCAAGAATAGATATTATCTGCACAGGGAGGGTGGGCGCTTGGTAGCCGGCGATTTCGGTTCGCTCCCGGTTCGGCAGTGGCGGCCTTTTCAGAAACAATTTGATGGGGTTGGGCGCGCCGCGGCGCGTTTCGACGGTGGATTGCCGCAATGATGGAACGGCGACAATTTCTCGCGCTTGCAGGCGCCGGGCTGGGGGGGCTTTTCGGCTCGGCCGGACCGGCCTGGGCCCAGATGCCGCCGCTGCGCCTGGGTGTGCTGTCCTTCGGCACCGTCGAGTGGGAGCTTGCCGCCATCCGTGCGCTCGGCCTGGAGGAGGCTGCGGGCCTGAAGATCGAGCCCCTCAAGCTCGCCTCCAACGACGCGGCGCGCATTGCCTTCCTGGGCGACGCCGTCGACAGCATCGTCTCGGATCTGCTCTGGGCGGCGCGCATGCGCGGCGAGGGGCGTGACATCGTGTTCCTGCCCTTCTCGGCCTCGGAGGGGGCGGTGATGCGGGCGCCGGATTCGACGATCGCCACCGTCGCCGATCTCGCCGGCAAGCGTATCGGCGTGGCTGGCGGAGCGCTCGACAAGAGCTGGATCCTGCTGCAGGCCTATGCCCGGCACCAGGCGGGCATCGATCTGGCCAAGGCGGCCGAGCCGGTATTCGGGGCGCCTCCCTTGCTGAGCATGAAACTCGAGCAGGGGGAGCTCGACGCCGCGCTGCTCTACTGGAATTTCTGTGCGCGTCTCGAAGCCAAGGGCTTCAAGCGACTGGTCGGCGCCGACGAGGTCGCGCGGTCCTTCGGCGTCGAGGGGCCGATTTCCTTCGTCGGCTATGTCTTCAAGCGGAACGACGGCCGGAATGACAGACAGATCGCCGCCTTTGCCGCCGCTTCCCGCCAGGCCAAGCAGGCCCTGGCAAGCCAGGACGCGATCTGGTCGCAGCTCCGGCCCCTGATGCAGGCCGACGACGAGGCAACCTACAATGTGCTGAAGCGTACCTTTCTCGCCGGCATTCCCAGCCGGACGATCGCCGATGAACAGGCCGATGCCGCCAAGCTCTACGCTAAGCTGGCGGAACTCGGCGGCGAGAAGCTGGTCGGCAAGACGGCGACCCTTCCGGAGGGGCTCTATTGGGCCGGACACTGACAGAATGGAGCGGCGGCCGTCTGGCCGGCCTCGCCGCCCGCATGGTCTCGCTGCTTGCCTTGCTGGCGATCTGGGAGGTCGCGGCCAGGCTGGCCAGCGGTCCGCTGTTGCCCTCGCCCGCGGCGGTGCTTGCCTTCATCGTCGCGGAAACCCGGCGCGGCGACCTGATCGCCAATATTGCCATTACCTTGTGGCGGGTTGCCGGCGCTTTTGCAGTGGCGATGCTGATCGGCAGCGCCATCGGCATCGTCCTCGGCCGCTGGCGCCGCGCCAACGCGGCTTTCGATGTCTGGCTCCTGGTCCTGCTCAACATGCCGGCGCTGGTCATCGCCGTGCTGTGCTACATCTGGCTGGGCCTGACGGAAGCGGCGGCGGTGACGGCGGTCGCCCTCAACAAGATCCCCAATGTCATCGTGGTGCTGCGCGAGGGCACGCGGGCCCTCGATCGCGATCTCGAGGAGATGGCCCATGTCTATCGCTTTCCGGCCGGAACCTGGCTGCGCCATGTCCTGATGCCGCAATTGGCGCCCTATGTCGCGGCGGCGGCGCGTTCGGGCCTGGCGCTGGTCTGGAAGATCGTGCTGGTGGTCGAGCTGCTCGGCCGCTCGTCCGGGGTCGGCTACGCGATTTCGCTTTATTTCCAGCTTTCGGATGTCACGGCGGTGCTGGGCTATGCTCTCGCTTTCACCTCGGTCATGCTCGCCATCGAGTTCCTCGTGCTCCAGCCCCTTGAGAAGCATGCCCGACGCTGGCGCCCCGCCCTTGCTTGACCTCAGCATTGCCAGCAAGGTCTATCGCGATGATCGCGGCGGGGCGGTGGAGGCCGTCAGGGGGCTCGGCCTCTCGCTGGCCGCCGGCGAATTTGCCTGCCTGATCGGCCCTTCCGGCTGCGGCAAGACCACCGCCCTGAAAATCCTGCTCGGGCTCGATCGTGACTTCGAGGGCCGCGTCGAGCCCGACATCGCCGCGCTGACCGTCGGGGTCACCTTCCAGGAGCCTCGTTTGCTGCCCTGGCGGACGGTTGAGCAGAATGTCCGCATCGCGCTGCCCCCGTCGCAACGCCGGCGAGACCTCGATGGGCTGTTCGGGCGGCTCGGCCTTTCGGAGTGGCGCGGACATTATCCGCATGCGCTCTCGCTCGGCCTGCAGCGGCGCGTTGCCCTGGCCCGCGCCCTGGCGCTGGAGCCGCAATTGCTGGTGCTGGACGAACCCTTCGTATCGCTTGATGACAAGGCCGCGCTGGAGCTGCGCGCCTGCCTGCTGGCTGAAGTCGCCGATCATCGCATCACGGTTTTGATGGTCACCCACAATGTGCGCGAGGCGATCGGCCTGGCCGATCGGCTGCTGTTCCTGGGCCCCCGTCCCACCCGCATCCTTCATGAAGTCGCGATCGTGGAAGCCCGCCAGGACCGGCATTCGACCTGGATCGAAACGCGGTACCGGGAATTTGCCGAGCGCTTCGGCTTGTAAGGCCGGACGTCGAGGAAGGAGCTCGCAGGATGCAACGGCTCGTGATGCTGGCCCGGCTTTGGATAACGGCCTGCCTTATCCTGCTTCCCGGCTTCGTTTCGGCTGAGACGCTGCCGATGCCCTTGCCGATGACGGAGGTCGCCGAGGGGGTCTTCGTTTTTGCCGCCCCGTACGAACTCGCCGCGCCGGGCAATGCCGATGCCATCGGCAATGCCGGCTTCGTCATCGGCAGCGAGGCGGTCGCGGTCGTCGATACCGGCGGTTCCCGGCAGGCGGGTCTGGCCCTGCTGGCGGCCATTCGCGCCCGCACCGACAAGCCGATCCGCTATGTCGTCGACACGCATGTCCATCCCGACCATCTGCTCGGCAACGCCGCCTTCCGCCTGCCCGGCGTGACGATCGTCGGCCATGCCAACCTGCCCGAGGCCCTGTCGGCGCGTGCCGGGACCTATCTTTCGGCGACGCGCCGGCTGATCGGGGAGGCCGCTTTTGCCGGCACCGAAGCGATCGCGCCCACCCTGCTGGTCAAGGACCGGCTCACCCTCGATCTCGGCGGCCGCACGCTGCTGCTGGAGGCCTGGCCGACGGCCCATACCAATACCGATCTCACCGTGCTGGACGAGAAAACCGGCACCTGGTTCCTGGGAGACCTGCTCTTCGCCGGCCATGTCCCGGCCCTCGACGGCAGCCTCAAGGGCTGGATCGCGGTGATCGACGCCTTGCGCTCGCGTCCGGCCGCCCGCGTCGTGCCAGGCCATGGTCCGGCGGCGATGCCCTGGCCGGCCGCAGCCGATCCGATACACCGCTACCTCGTGCGTCTGCGCGACGACGTGCGCGCCATGATTGCAGAGGGACGGACATTGCGCGAGGCAGCGGAACGTGCGGGCCAATCCGAGCGCGACAACTGGCAGTTGTTCGACGAGTTCAATCCGCGCAATGCCACGAGTGCCTTTCATGAACTCGAATGGGAATAGCGCTAGGCCGAGACGAGGAACCGTATAATACCGCCAAGATTTTGCGGTGCACCAACAAATGATGCGATGCACCATAATAAGGTAAAAATAAATCGAACCCCGCATCAGTGAAATCTTGCATGTGATCTGAACACGTTGCATAAGGTAATCTATCTTCGACTTCCAACGGCACCGTGATGGGGATCGCAGTGTCGATTCGAAAGCCAGCGGCTTATGCCTATGGCTACGAGGCGGACCCGCCGGCTGTGACACGCTGTCGAAGAGACGAGGTATCCCCAAGGCTAGAAGAACGACATCAAGTTCGGCATGTGGTCCGGCGGGACGGCATGCGTGTGGCCACTCGGAGGAAGCCCAATGAAAATACTGATTGCGTGGCTGGGCGTGGTCTGCTCGCTGTTTTTCGGCGCGCAGGCCTACGCCAACGACGAAGTCCAGAAGCTGACGCAGGATCCCAATCAGTGGGTGCTGCAGACCGGCGACTATGCGAATACTCGATATTCGAAACTTGACCAGATTACTGCGGAAAACGTCAAGAAGCTCCAGGTCTCCTGGACATTCTCGACGGGCGTCCTGCGCGGCCATGAAGGCGCCCCGCTGGTCGTCGGCGACATCATGTATGTCCACACGCCGTTTCCCAACACGGTCTATGCCCTCGATCTCAACAATGAAGGCAAGATCCTCTGGCGTTACGATCCCAAGCAGGATCCGAACGTCATTCCCGTGATGTGCTGCGACACGGTCAATCGCGGCTTGGCCTATGCCGACGGCAAGGTGTTCCTGCATCAGGCCGACACCACCGTCGTGGCGCTCGACGCCAAGAGCGGCAAGGTGGTCTGGTCCGTCGTCAACGGCGACCCCAAGAAGGGCGAGACCAACACCGCGACCGTGATGCCCGTCAAGGATAAGGTCCTTGTCGGCATTTCCGGCGGTGAATTCGGCGTGCGCTGCCACGTCACCGCCTATGACCTGAAGACCGGCAAGCAAGCCTGGCGCGCCTATTCCATGGGCCCGGACGAGGAAATGCTGGTCGATCCGGAAAAGACCACCGAGCTCGGCAAGCCGATCGGCAAGGATTCCAGCATCAAGACCTGGCAAGGCGACCAATGGAAAACCGGCGGCGGCTGCACCTGGGGCTGGTATTCCTATGATCCCAAGCTGAACCTGGTCTATTACGGTACGGGCAACCCCTCCACCTGGAATCCCAAGCAGCGCCCGGGCGACAACAAGTGGTCGATGACCATCTTCGCCCGCGACGCCGACACCGGCGTTGCCAAGTGGGTCTATCAGATGACGCCCCATGACGAATGGGACTATGACGGCGTCAACGAAGTCCCGCTGGTCGATCTCAAGATCGACGGCAAGGAACGCAAGGCCCTGGTCCATATGGACCGCAACGGCTTCGGCTACACCCTCGACCGCGAGACGGGCGAGCTGCTCGTCGCCGAAAAGTATGACCCGGTCGTGAACTGGGCCACCAAGGTCGACATGGACAAGAACAGCAAGACCTATGGTCGTCCGCTGGTCGTGGCCAAATATTCGACCGAACAGAACGGCGAAGACGTCAATACCAAGGGCGTATGCCCCGCGGCTCTCGGTTCCAAGGACCAGCAGCCGATGGCTTACTCGCCCAAGACCGGTCTCTTCTACGTGCCGACCAACCATGTCTGCATGGACTACGAGCCGTTCAAGGTGAGCTACACCCCGGGCCAGCCCTATGTCGGCGCCACCCTGTCGATGTATCCGGCTCCCAACAGCCATGGCGGCATGGGCAACTTCATCGCCTGGGATGCTGCCAAGGGCAAGATCGTCTGGTCGCTGCCCGAGCAGTTCTCGGTGTGGTCCGGACCGCTCGCGACTGCCGGCGGCGTCGTGTTCTACGGCACGCTGGAAGGCTATCTGAAGGCGATCGACGCCAAGACGGGCAAGGAACTCTACAAGTTCAAGACCCCCTCCGGCATCATCGGCAACGTGATGACCTACACCCATAAGGGCAAGCAATATATCGCGGTGCTCTCGGGTGTCGGTGGCTGGGCCGGCATCGGCCTGGCGGCAGGCCTGACCGACCCGAATGCGGGTCTGGGCGCCGTTGGCGGCTATGCAGCCCTCAACAACTATACGGCGCTCGGCGGACAGCTGACGGTGTTCGCGCTGCCGTGAGCACGTGACCCTGCCAGGGCAAGGCGCATTCGGTCGTGAATGCGTGTTTGCCCTGGCTTGCTGTCTGAAGGTGTCTTTGCGCCGCTTGCCGATATCGGCAGATTGCAAAACCCTTTGGCCGATCATCCCGTCGGGGCTGGGGGAGATGTCTTCTTTCCCTGCCCCCTCGCCAGACAAAAACAGAGACTTCCAGCTTTCGGTGCCCTTCGGCCCGCGAAATGGTGGTCTGTGCCCTGAGTGGGAGACAAACGATTGCTTGTTCAGGCCAATCCAATGAAATCACAAGCCGGGAACCGCCCCGCCCCCTTTCGCCGCAATGCGCTCTTCGGCCTCACGGCACTGGCGCTGGGCTTCTTCGCAGCGACGTCGGCTTTCGCCGATCCGGCCAAGCCGGCCAGCAGTGAAGACGGCAAATATGTCGATGCGGAGGGTGCACCGACCTATAACATTACTCCAGATGGCAATGTGGATTGGTACACCTTCTCCGGCTATCGTCGCTATCATTCCGAATGCACGGTCTGCCACGGCCCCGACGGCGCCGGTTCGACCTATGCGCCGGCTCTCACCGATTCCCTGAAGAAGATGAACTATGAGCAGTTCACCACCGTCGTGGTCCAGGGTCGCAAGGATGTGAGCACGTCGAGCCAGAAGGTGATGCCGACTTTCGGCACGAACCGGAACGTAATGTGCTATCTTGATGACATCTATGTTTATCTGCGGGCGCGCAGCGATGGCGCACTTGCGCGCGTCCGTCCCGAAAAACACGATCCCAAGCCGCAGAGTGCCAAGGATGCCGAAACGGCCTGCATGGCGAACTGAGTTCGGACAGTGTCTCGTGCCAGGCCTTGCCCTGGCCGGGATGGTGCTCGGCTTGAATTCCGCCAATGCCCAGCAGGTACCCGAACTCGTCGACAAGGCGAATCTGCGCGTGTGCTCGGATCCTGCCAACATGCCGTTCTCGAACCGCCGCCAGGAAGGGTTCGAGAACCGCATCGCCGAGATCGTCGCCAAGGAGCTGCAGCGGCCGGTGCGCTATTACTGGCTGCAGCAGGGCATGGGCTTCGTGCGCAACACGCTGGGCACGGGCCTGTGCGACGTCATCATCGGGGCCGCCTCCGGTTCCGATCTCACCCAGCATACCAACCCCTATTACGCCTCCACCTATGTCCTCGTGGTCAGGGCGGACGGGCCACTGGCCGGGGTCACCAAGCTGGAGGATCCCGCCCTCAAGGGCCGCCGGTTCGGTATCATCGCAGGCACGCCGCCGGTCGACCATCTTCAGCGTCTCGGCCTGGTCGCTAATGCCAGGAGCTATGGGCTGACGCTGGATCAGCAGGACAATGCGGCGGGCAAGGAGGCCATCGACGATCTCGTGGCCGGAAACACCGACGGTGCGCTACTGTGGGGGCCGATTGCCGGCTATTACGCCAGCAAGGCGGCCAAGCCGCTCAAGGTCATTCCGCTCGTACAGGAAAGCGAGCGCCCTCTGCTGGCCTATCGCATCACCTTCGGTATCCGGGCGAACGAGATACAGTGGAAACACACGCTGAACGCTGCCATCCGCAAGCGCCAAAAGGAGATCGAACAGGTGCTCGCCGATTACGGCGTGCCACGGGTCTCCATCGACAGTCTGCCGGCCGAGCGGCCCAATCTTGCCGCCGGACAGATGCAGGAGTGAGGCGATGGCCCGGCTTGCCGCACTCAAGGCCGCTTTGCTGATCCTGCCCCTCGGTGCGCTGCCGGCCCATGCCGGTCCTCCGCCCGAACCGAGCGGCTACCGCCTCGACGATTACAGGGCACCGACGCCGGCGACGCTTGCCGGCGCCACCGTCCTGGACACGGCGCGGGCCGAAGCCCTCTGGAAGCAGCGAGGCGCCATCTTCGTCGACGTCCTGCCGCATCCGCCCAAGCCTGCCGAGCTTCCCGCCGGCACGCTATGGCGCGACCCGCCGCACGAAACCATTGCGGGGGCGGTATGGCTGCCGGAAGTCGGCCGGGGGGCGCTGGCGGCGGCGACGGAGGATTATTTCAAACGCAGCCTGGCCGAGCTGACGCATGGCCGCCGCGAGCAGGCGCTGGTGTTCTTCTGCAAGAAGGACTGCTGGATGTCGTGGAATGCCGCCAAGCGGGCGCTCGGCTATGGCTATAGCCAGGTCTATTGGTATGGCGACGGCGTCGATGGCTGGAAGGGCGCGGGCCTGGCCTTGGAGACCATCAAGCCGCGGCCGTGACCGGGGTTAACGCCGCCGGCATCAGAAAGGGAGCTGGACAATGACCTTTCTTGAAAAACAAGCTGGATTGTGCCCTTCGCGCCGCCGCTTTCTGGGCGGGGCGGGGCTGGCCGCGCTCATGCTCTTCGCCGTCCCCGGTTGGGCCGAGGCCGGCGACACGCCGAGCGAGGCGACCTGGGATGCGATCCGCCCGGACCTTTTCGGCGAAAAGACCATCGATGTCGAGCCGGTCCTGCGTCTGAACGCGCCGGCCAGGGCCGAGGATGCGGCGCTGGTGCCGATCGAGGTGCATGTCGACCTGCCGGCGAATGACAGCCGCTCGATCAAGGCGATCACCCTGGTGGTGGACGAGAATCCCTCGCCGCTGGTCGCCGCATTCAAGCTCGGGGAGGGGCGCAGGCAATTCAGCCTGTCGACCCGCATCCGCGTCAACTCCTATTCCTATGTCCGGGCGGTCGGTGAGACCAGCGACGGCAGGCTGCACATGGCCAAGGCCTTCGTGAAAGCTGCCGGCGGCTGCTCGGCGCCGGCCGGCAAGGATCCGGTTGAGGCCAAGGCCAATCTGGGCAAGATGCGCTTTCGCGATTTCTCCGGGACGGGCAGCAAGGAAGCCCAGCTCCAGATCCGCCATCCCAATTATTCCGGCATGCAGATGGATCAGGTGACGCGGCTCTACACTCCGGCCTGGTTCGTGCAGACCCTGTCGGTCAGCCAGGGGCAGAAGCCGATCTTCTCGATGGAGGGCGGCATCTCGCTCAGCGAGGACCCGACCTTCCGCTTCAGCTACGACAAGGACGGCCAGCCGATCACCGTCGATGCCAGGGACACGGACGGGAACGAATTCAAGCGGGCCTTTCCCGCCGACGGGGGCAGTTGAGCCGCGGCCGAAGAATGCTTTGACGTGACCCCTCGGATCGGTGACATAACGTGTGGTGCGGGAAACCACCACTGCAACGCCGCGATGTAATCAAACCATGACCGATGGCTCTCAAACGCCGGATATAGTCGAAATCGGCCTCGACGCCAGCGAGGCTGTCGTACTGTTCGAGCTCCTCTCGCGCTGGTGCGATCCGAAGACGCAGGCAACGCCGTCCAGCGGCTGTTTCCAGAGCACGGCCGAATGCGCCGTCCTTCTCGGGCTGCTCGGCAGTCTCGAAAAGCAATTGGCCGCGCCCTTCAAGCCCGATTATGGGGAGATCGTCGCGCAGGCCCGGCGGGATCTGGAACCCCTGTGGGACCATGCGACCCTGAACGGCCGAACGCCCGGATACCCTATTTGAAGCAGCGGATCTCGGCTTCGGCCTGGGTGCGACGGAGATTGGCGACGACGTCGTCGAACTGCTTGGTGCTGCGGAAGATGGCGGACTGCTGGCCGACGCCCTGGCGCATGGCCAGGATGGTTTCGGCCCTCTCATAGCCGTCATAGGGCAGGATGGAGGCGATCACGTCGATCGAGCAGGCGCAGCGTTCCATGGCCTCGCGCGTTTCGCCATTGGCAGCCATGCAGCCGATGACATAGTCGACCCGTGCCTGCGTCGGATAGTCGTTCTCGACCTCCGCGCCGAAAGCCGGGGCGGCTGCGGCTGCCAGCATCAGCAATGACAGAAGCGTGTCAGTCGGGCGTGGCCTCATAGGAAATCCCTTCGTCGAGCAGCGGGCTGTTCTTTCCCGGCGCCGAGACTTCGATGCGGGCGATCTCGCCCGGCAGGTCCCTGGCCACCAGGAATTCGTAGCGCAGCGTGTCCAACCCGTTGAGCCGGGCCTTGTTCGGATCGTCGCTGAAAGGCTGGATCGAGACGCGCCAGCCGGGAAGGGTGCGGCCCTCAAAGGGAATATCGGCCGGCTTCACCTCGGCCTTGTCGCGCAGGGCCGTGCGGATCGCCGTCTTGAAATAGCGCGGAT
Organism: Labrys sp. LIt4; assembly: GCF_017813775.1. Lineage (NCBI taxonomy): Bacteria > Pseudomonadati > Pseudomonadota > Alphaproteobacteria > Hyphomicrobiales > Xanthobacteraceae > Labrys > Labrys sp. LIt4. The sequence continues at coordinate 71,140 of NZ_JAGIPY010000007.1, read as the reverse complement.
TGGCCTGATAGGTCTCGGCGAGCACGCCGATATGATGTTCGAGAAAGAGGCTCAGCACCGGATTGCCGCTCATATTCTCGAACGGCCCGGCGGCGCGCCGATGGGCGCCGCTGAAGAGCTGGACCTGCACGGTGCGGGTCTGTGCCGTCTCGCCCTTGTCGAGGGTGAGGCGAATCGTGTCTTCGAAGGAAGCGCCGTAGAGTTTGTCGTCGGCGCTCTTGCGGTGATAGGCGTAGGTCAGCACCTGGTTGACGGCGGTCTTGTCGAGCTGCGGTTCCTCGAACAGCAAGGTGGCGGCATCCGGTGTCGCGGCGGCGGCATGGGCCGCACCGGCGAGGGCCAGAAGCGCCGGGACGGCTAGCCATGCTGCCCTCGGCTTGCGACCCGCATCGTCTTTCATGCCGGCTGTCCTTCCATCGGTCGGGGAGCGGCCGTCATGACGCGGTAGTCATAGGCCGGTGGCGAGGAAACGGCCGACTCGGCAGCCGCGAGGGCCTGCATGCGGTCGTGCCAGGGCGATTTGTGGCAGGCCGGATCGGTCACGCCGGCATCGCCGGTCAGGGCCAGGGCCTGGCAGCGGCAGCCGCCCCAGTCCCGCTCGCGCCGGTCGCAGCTGCGGCAGGGATCGGGCATCCAATCGGTGCCGCGATAGGCGTTGAAGGCCGGTGACGAGCGCCAGGTCTCCGCCAGCGTGTGCTCGCGCACCGACCAGAATTCGAGATGAGGAATGGTTTCGGCGGCGTGGCAGGGCAGGACCTTGCCCGAGGGCGTGACGTTGAAGGTCCGCCGCGCCCAGCCCCCGTTGCAGGGCTTGGGATAGGCCGAATAATAGTCCGGCACGACAAGGTCGATGACGATGCGGCCCTTCAGCCGTTCGCGCGCCTCCTCCACCAGGGCGATCGAGGCATCCGCCTCGGCCCGCGTCGGCATCAGGGCGGCACGGTTGCGCTGCGCCCAGCCGTAATATTGGGTGTGGGCGATTTCGACGCGCTTGGCCTGCATCTCGACGGCAAGATCGATGATGTCGCCGACCTCGCCGATATTGGCGCGGTGGATCACCGCATTCACCGTCAGCGGCAGGCCGAGCGCCACCACATGCCGGGCGAAGTCGCGTTTCCTGGCATGGGCTCCGGCAAGGCCGCCGATATGTTCCGCCGTTTGCGCCGTCGCGGCCTGGATCGACAGCTGCACATGGTCCAGGCCGGCATCGGCCAGGGCCTCGAGCCGTGCATCGGCCGCGCCGACACCGGCCGTGATCAGATTGGTGTAGAGGCCGAGTTCGGCGCAATGGGCCGTCAGCTCGACGATATCGGGCCGGGCCGTCGGCTCGCCTCCGGACAGATGCACGTGCAGGACGCCGAGGGCGGCTGCCTCGGAGAACACGCGCTTCCAGGTCGCGGTGTCCAGTTCCTGCGCGCGGTTGTCGAGTTCGAGCGGGTTGGAGCAATAGGGGCAGCGCAGCGGGCAGCGATGGGTGAGCTCTGCCAGCAGGCCGATCGGATTGGGAATACGGGCGCTGCTCGTCATCGTTCGATCACCCGCTTGGTGAGAAGGTCGTTGAGCATGGCGATGACGTCGCCCTCGATGACTTCGCGCTTTTCGCCATAGCGTTCGGCGAGCAGATCGCAGATCGCACCGACACTGCGCTGCCCGTCGACCAGCTCCACCACGCTGGCGGCCACGGCATCGAGGCCGAAGGCGCGCTCGGGCGCCAGCAGCATGTGCTTGTTGCGGACAGTGTCGAAGCGGAGCCGGACCCCGCGCGGCAGGCTGGGAACGTCCGCGGCGGAGAGCGTGCTCATGATGCCAGCTCCATGCCCGGGATCCAGGCGCCGGGCGGCGGGAGGCCAGGTGTCACATAGGCATGATGCAGGCCGTCGAGCTGGGCCCACAGCACGTCGCATTTGAAGGCGAGGGCGGCGAGGACGGATTGCTGGAGGGCGACGCTGGTGGCGTGCTGCTTGACGTAATCCAGCGCGAAATCGGCATCGCGCGGCGCCTGCGACAGGCGCTTGTCGAAATAGCCGAGAGCTTGAGGCGAAATGAAGTCGTAATTCGCCAGCATGCCGGCGAGACGTTCGGAAATGATGGTGGGGGCGAACATCTCGGTCAGGGACGAGGCGATCGCCTCCAGGAGCGAGCGCTCGCGCACGAACTCGACATAGGCCTGCACGGCGTAGCGGGTCACCGGCAGAAGACCGCGGGTGGAGACGACATAGTCGCGCGGGAAATCCAGGCTGTCGGTCAGTTTGAGCCAGCGCTCCAGGCCACCATCGCCGTCGCCGGTGCCGTCATGATCGACGATGCGCTGGCGCCAGATCCGCCGCAGCGCCGGGTCCTGCATGCGCGCGAGGATGGTGGCATCCTTCACGGGGATCATGGCCTGGTAGAAATAGCGGTTGAGAGCCCAGGCCCTGACCTGGTCGCGGCTCAGGCGCCCGCCATGCAAGGCGGCATGGAAGGGGTGGAGATTGTGATAGCGCCGATGGCCGATATCGCGCAGCGCAGCTTCCAGGGCGGCGGGGGAGAGGAGCGTCGTCATAGGGAGAACACCATGCCGTCATGGGCGACCTGCCAACCCGCCGTTGCGACCGCCTGCCTCTGAGGCGAATCCTCCACCAGCACCGGATTGGTATTGTTGAGGTGGATGAAGACCCGTTGTTCCACGGGCAGGCCCGCAAGGGCCGCTATCGACCCGTCGGGGCCGGCAATCGGCATATGGCCCATGCGCCGCCCCGTCTTGGTGCCCAAGCCATGCCGGATCATCTCGTCGTCCTCCCACAGCGTGCCGTCGAACAACAACAGATCGGCACCTGCAATGGTTTCGCGCAGCCAGGGCGGTACTGCGGCGCAGCCCGGAATATAGGCGATCCGCTTGCCGCCGCCGGTCAGGATCACGCCCACCGTCGCCTCGCTTTCCTCACCCAGCCGCATCGGTTCGTTCTCGCGCCAGAGCGGAAGTTTCCCCGGGACCGGTACCAGCGTCACGGTCAGTCCGGGCAGGGCCTGGAAGCTCTGGCCCGGCGTCACCGCCTCTCTCTGCACGAGATCACGTGCCAGCACATCGAAGATCCGGTTGCCGGCAAGGCTGTCCAGTGTCTCGGCCGTGCCATAGAGCGTGAAGGCCTGGCGCTCGCGCAGCCCAAGCAGGCCGGCGACGTGATCGACGTCGCCATTGGTCAGGAGGACGGCAGCAATCGGTGAATGGCGCGCGGATTCCTTGTGACGCAAGGAACTCCCTGGCTGGAGCGCGGGCACAGCCTGGAGTTGCTGGCGGATGTCGGGCGAGGCATTGAGCAAGAGCCAATCCTCCCCGTTCGCCGAAACAGCGATACTCGATTGGGTGCGCGGCCGGACCCTAGGATCGCCGGCCCACGCCAAACGGCAGACCGGGCAAGCGCAGTTCCATTGCGGAACTCCACCCCCGGCCGCCGCCCCGAGAACGACGGCATGCAAGCTTGCCTGCACGACCCCGATTCCGTTGCTGTCGCCGGTTCAACTTAGAATTCCGGCGGCAGATCCTCATCGGACATATAGCCCGTCACTTCCATTCCGACACAGAATTCGATGATTTCCGGTTTGCTCCAACGCATTGCAATTCCTCCGTTGCTTGGCCTGTGACCTTTTTCATAAGGAATTTATAAGTATTAATCTTGGCTTTTGCCAAGATCATTACCAACAACACTATCCACGTCTTCGATCAATACCGCAAGTGAAAACGATCGGGTTTTGTGTCGCACCGCTTGCGGCGCGAAAAGAATCCCGACAGGCAGGGGGACTCCGGGTTCGGCAGGGCGGCAGCCGCCGTTCACCGCCCCGATCGGTTGCCCGCCATGTCGAGCATGAAGCCCCGGCCGCGAACCGTGCCGATCAGCGGCCCGCCGACGCGGGTGATGTCGGCGAATTTGGTTCTGAGATAGCCGACATAGACATCGACGACATTGAGCGAGACGCCTCCCTGCGTGGCCCAGAGGCGGTCGAAGATCTCGCCGCGCGAGACGGGATGGTTGGCGCTCTGCATCAGCAGGGCGAGCAATTCGGCCTCCCGCTGCGTCAGCCGCACATGTACGGTGCCGTAATGCGCCTGCCGCGTCTCATGGTCGAGCACGAGGCGTCCCACGATCAGGCGTTCATGCTCATCCGAACTGCCGGAACGGTGCAGCAGATGGGTGCGCAGCCGTGCCACCAGTTCATCGAACTGGAAGGGCTTGACGATGTAGTCGTCCGCGCCGGCCGTGAGGCCGTCGACCCGGTCCTGCACTTCGTCCTTGGCGCTGACGAACAGGATCGGCCCGGTATAGCCGGTCTCGCGCAAGGCCCGGCAGACATCCAGCCCCGAACCGTCGGGCAGGATCATGTCCAGCACCACCGCGCAGGGATTGATGTCCCGGGCGGTGTCGAGGGCCTGGTCCGCCCGTTCGACCGTGGTGACGTCGAATCCCTCCACCTTCAGGCCTCGGCTCAGCATCGAGCCGATGTCGGCATCATCCTCGACGAGCAATACATTCATGATGCAAATCCTGTGTGCGTATTCCCTTCGGCGGCGCGGGGCAGCGTGATCACCACCCGCGTGCCGCGCTCGGTGTTTGGATCCGATGCTATAACGATGCTGCCGTGATGTCGCGTGATAACCCACTGCGCGAGGGCCAGGCCGATGCCGAAGCCCGAAGAGGTGGCGCCGTCGCGGCTGACGAAACGCTCGAACACCTGCTCGCGTGCCTGGGCGGGGATGCCGCAGCCATCGTCGCTGACGAAGATGGCGGCCGCGTCCGGGCTGTCCTCCAGCCGCACCTCGATGCGCGTGGCCCCCTTGGCGTGGCGGACGGCGTTGTCGATCAACCCTTCCACGACCTGACGGATCCAATCCCCGTCGGCGACGATGTCGCCGGGCGATTCGGGGAGGGCGAGCGCGATTTCGAGCTGGTGGCGCCGGGCCACGGGTGCATAGCTTTCCACGGCATCCCCCAGCAGGCGCGCCAGGTCGATGCGGCGGAAATCGAGGGTGATCTCGCCGCTTTCCGAGCGCGCCACGCGCAGCATGTCCTCGACCCGCCGATGCAGGCGGAAGGCACGCTGGCGGATGGTGGCGAAAGTGGTGCGGGTCTCCTCGGGGGTGATCGAAGGCGCTCGCAGGGCGATGTCGCATTCGCCGAGCACCACGGTCAGCGGCGTGCGCAGCTCGTGGCTGACATCGGCAAAGAAGCGCCGGCGCGAGCGGTCGATGCCGGCCAGTCTTTCGTTGGCGGTGGTGAGGTCGGCCGTGCGTTCGGCCACGATTCTCTCGAGCGCCGCCCTGTCCTGTGACAATTTCTGTTCGCGCCTGGCCAGCGAGGCCGCCATGCGGTTGAAGCGGGCCACCAGCAGACCAAGCTCGTCGCGCGCCCCGACGGCCAGCCTGGTGTCGAGCTTGCCCCGGCCGATGGCGATGGCGGCATCGTCGATGGCGCTGATGCGGCGCAGCAGCGGCCTGGTGATGCGCTGGTGCAGCAGGATGGCGATGAGAATGGCCAGGACCGCCGCGGCGATGGCCGCGACGGTCAGGCGCTGCGAGGTGCGGGCGATGTCCTCGCGGGCCAGCTTGACGGCCTGGCGCTCGGCTTCCACCAGCGCAGACAGGCGTGGACCGGCGCTGAGGCCGAAGCCGTTCAGGGCTCCACGGATGGTATCGCCGCGTGCTGCCGTATCCGCCTGCTCGAGCCCCGCCGCGATGGACGCATCCAGACTGGCGATGTCCGCGCGCAACAGGGCCAGCATGCGTTCCGGCGTCTCGACGCGGCCGGGGATGGTTTCGCCCTGCCAGGGATCGGCCCCGGCCGCCGTCAGCACGGTATCGATCTGATTCTTCAGAGCGGTCAGCCGCAGGCGGCTTGAGGTGGCGGTCTGGGCACTGTCGATGGCGGCAAAGGCATAGTCGGTCAGGCGTCCGGAGGCCTCGGCCAGCAGATCGAGCCGGCGTTGCGACACGGTAAGACGCTCAACCGCGAAATCGGAGGTGCGCACGGCAAACAGCAGGCCGCCTGCCGCCAGCAGGGTCAGCATGGCGGCGCCGGCGATCAGAAGGGAGAGAGAGCCTCGAATCGATCCCATACCACCATGAACCAGCATTGTTCCGGGCATTGCAGCCGGCTGCCGCTGCACATTTGCCCAGCCGGGACGCAGACGCAAGGCTGGGACATCAGGCGCAAGGTGCATTCGGACGCAAACGCTCATTTGTTCAGGCTTCCCGCGAATGCGTGCTCGCAATTCCCGCCGGATGCAGCACGCAAAACGCCACGAAGACCGCTGAGCGGGTCCCCGGACCCGCCTTTAAGTGCTGCGTTTCCAGGCAGGTCTGGGGACCCGCCCACCAAAATGCCGCTTGTGGCATCGGCGCTGCATGAGTCAGCATTTTCGGGACTTAGCACCAGTTTTGTCATGCCCGGGGCACCCAGACGCCACTCGTCGAGGGTGCGGCCCCTGGATTGCCGGGAGGAAGCCCGGCAATGATAAAGTCGAGTTCTACCGACGTTTCAGCCAGGCTCTGAATTTTACGGTGTCACATTGCAGGACAGCCTTTCCTTACCCTCCCCATCGGGGGACAGGTGTGGGGGATGGTGCTTCAGCAAAATTCAGATGTCGGTAGGCAGGTCTCGCTTGGTGACGCAGCGCCAGTTGCGTATTTTCCACTGCCGGTGTGTGGATTGCCACTGTGCAATGGTCTCCTGTGCATGCAGCAGGCAGGCCATGCTGTCTCGCGTATCCATGGACCAGCTTATGCGCTCCTCGCGGCAGTTGTCGGGCGCGCTGATCAGGCAGACGGTCAGGAGAATCCACATGGGGTGCCTCTCGGTGTGCCTTTTGGGATACCTCTCGCGTGGGCGGACAAGGCCAGCCTGTTCCGGTTTACAGTTCCAATCAAGCTGCACCTGTGATCCAGCCGCCGGGCGGTAGCCGGATTGCGCCGGAAGATTGCCCGCCCGTTCATGAGGCGGGCATCAGGAACTCGCCCTTGCCGAGCGTGGCGAGGTCGCCGGCCCGGCGCTCGGCCCGCTCGGTGACGAGCTCTGCCGACTGGGGCCGGATTCGCGCCACGGCGCGGCGCAGCAGTTGGGCGACCACCAGACGATGCCGGCCTGTGGGTACCAGGCTCGGCAGCAGCACGCCATGCTCGGCGGCGATGATGGTGCCCCGCCGCATGCCATAGCCGGGATTGTCGCCGACCGCCGGAGCTATGATGGTGCCGGCTATCAGGCTCGAACCGACATAGTCGCCCGCTCGCCCGCCGACGAGGATCAGCCCTCGCCGCATGCGCTCGCCCAGCCTGTCGCCCGCGTCGCCCTCGATCACGAGGGTGGCGCCGTCGAGACCATGCATCGCGCCATGGGTGGCGCCGCCGGCACGCTCGTCCGCATGGCCGGCGATACGCACGAGCCCGCCCGTCGCCGCGCTGGCCGCAAACGGCCCTGCATTGCCGGTGATCTCGATCGAGCCGCCCCGCATCGCCTGGCCGAGCCGCTGGCCGACATCGCCCTCCACCGTCAGCTGGCCCGATTCGAGCCCGGCACCCAGCAGATCGAAGCGGGATGACCCGCCCTGGAAGCGGATTTCGCCGCGTTCGCCCTCACTGACCGTGAAGATATCGGCCACGGCGACACCGATCCGCGAGGTGCCGATCGGCAGCCTTTCAATGTCCGAAAGCGACAAGGCGCCGATGCGATGCGGCACCAGGCCCGAGAGATCGAGGCGTTCGGGCGGGGCTTCGCGCAGGCGGAAGGTGAGGGCGCTCATGTCAGCAACTCGCGCAGAGGAAAGTGGTATTTGCCGAGCTTGCCGCCGTAATTGCCGGCCGTGACGCGCACCAGGCCGTGCTGCGGTCCCGCCTCGACGGCCGCGTGGAGACCCGCTCTCATCGAGGCGCGCACGGCCTCTGCTGAAAATCCGTCGATGACGATTTCGAGCACCGCTCCGACCTCGGGCGCCAGGGCAGAGCGGGCGCGGCCCTTCAGTGTCGGACAATAGGCGTCGTTGGTCGAGGCGATCATGCCCTTGGTGCGCCCGCCGACCTTGGAGCCGGAGCGCACGATACCGCCGGGAAAGGGCAGGATCGCATCGGGAATGGCTGCCGCGGCCCGGGCCGCGGCTTCGGCCACCGCCAAGGTGCCGGCCTGGTCGCGGCCGAGAAACAGCAGATTGCCGCCGCCGACGGCGCCTTCGACGAGGCCCGTGTCATGCTCGCAGACGAATTCGCCGTCCATCACCGGCACGCGCCAATAGCGATGGCCGCCGATGCCCTTGGCCGTCTCGTAGCCATCGCCGAAATAGCGGATATTGGCGCCCAGCTTGAGACGCCGCGTGCCGTCGGAACCGGCATAGCAGGCCGAGCCGGGGCTGGTCAGTACGCATTGGCCTACACGGCGTGCGAGCTGCTTGCCGAGGCCGGCCGCGTCGAAGCCGAACAGGAGGATGCGCAGGCCCGGCCTGCCATCCGGGGTTTCTTCGGGCGAGAGGGGGCGGTCGATCCCGGCTTCGACGCCGCAGCCGATCACCGAGGTCGCAAAGCCCGTGAGGCTCGCCGCCGCGATTTCGGCCCAGCGGGGCGTGTCGGCCGTCAGCACGATCGCCGTCGCAGCCATGCCGAAGGCTTCGGCGAAGGTATCGTCGATGGCGATGCCGTTGAGCGTCAGGTCAGAGCTGCTTAAGTCGGAACTGGTTAAGTCAGACATGGCTCGACCTCGAAAACATCTCTTTCGCCGAAGGCCTCCAAGGGCACGGCAAAGCTCTCCAGGCCGGCGCCGAAGCGGTCCTCGAGATAGCGGTCGGCATGGCGCGTCATGGCCGGATCGAAGCCCGGCGCCAGCGTCAGGGTGCGTCCGGCGCGCCAACCCAGCGGTTCGCCCTTGCGCAGCACCACCACACCGTCCTTCAGCACCAGATCGGCCGAGGCGAACATGGCGGTGCGGTCGGCATCCTCGCGGTAGATAGCCACGTCGGCGCGGGCGCCCGGCTTGAGATGGCCGCGATCGGCCAGCCCGAGCAGGCGGGCCGGCGCGGCGCGGGTCATGATCGCCACCTCGGTCAGGGTGTATTCGCGCTCGATCGCGGCGAGGCCGCTGCGCTCGCGCACGATGTCGGGCAGGCTCGCCAGGGTGCGGTCCCGTTCCGCCTTATCCATGAGCAGATGGATGAGACGGGGATAGGCGGTGAAGGGACCGCCATTGGGGTGGTCGGTGGTGAGCAGCACCCGCCAGGGATCCGACGAGAGCAGGAAGAGTTCGAGGCCGATGGCAAATTGCAGGGCGTTGATGCCGGAATTGCGGCGATAGCGGTAGGGCACGATGCCACCGCCCTCGGCATCCCCATCGACCAGGATCCATTTGCGCGGCCGGCCGGCCTTGCGGCTGGAGAACTGCCTGAGGATGTCGAGCGAGATCGTACAGGTCTGGCCGAACACCACCTGGCCGACATCGATGGTCGCGTTGGGGTTCGCCGCCAGGGCCGCGCAGACCTCGGCGGCGGCCGAGACGATCCCGCTGCTCTCGTGCCGGCCATAGCTGTAGAACTGGGCATGGGCGAAATGGACCGGACGCCCCTCCGCCGCCTTCATGGTGGCGATCAGGCTATCGACCGCGCCGGGCAGGCCGAGATTGTTGCAATGGACATGCAGGGGATGCGGCACGCCGATGGCCGTGGTCGCTTCGAGCAGGGCCGTGAGGATCTGGCGCGAGGTCAGGCCATAGCTCGGCACCTCGTCGTCGAGCCCGAAGGCGCGCACATTCTCTTTGAACGCCGCCGCTCCGCCGGCATTGATCACCTTGACGCCGAGCCCGCGCGAGGTGGCGAGCGTCAGGGCCGTGAGATCGCGCACTGCCTCGGCTCCCTCCTTGCGCCGGAGCAGCGAGAGCAGCTGGTCGTCATTGCCGAGCACGCTGAGCGCGCCGCGGTCGATCAGGGGGATGTCGTCGAGCTCGAGATGGGTCGCCAAGGCGGCGCTGGGCGCCAATGCCGGCTCGATCACCGTCGTGTAGCCCATGCGCGCATAGAGGCGGCCGGTCTCGAAGGCCGACCAGCGGGCGGTGGAAAAGGGCAGGGCCGGGTCGCCGGCGGTTTCGCTGACATGGAGCTCGGGCAGCAGCAGGCGCGCCAGGGTCACGTTGCCGCCGGCGATATGCGAATGGACGTCGATGCCGCCGGCCATCACCACGCAGCCGCGCGCATCGATCACATTGTCGGCGACGGCCTGCACCGGTTTTTCGACGATGCGCTCGTCCTGAATCCATAGATCCGCCTTGCCGTCCCGGCCGGAAACCGGATCGACGATGCGTCCGCCCGCGATGCGCGTCAGCATGATCCCGGTCCTTTCTCGCCGATCGCGGTTTGAATCGCCTCGAGGATCTCGGCGGCCCCGGTGTTTCGAGGGGACGGGCCGCTCCCGATGGCTGTGAGGGTGCCGCGACGTTCGTCGAAGCAGACGGCCGTGCCGGCCTCGCCCGGAACGGCAACCTCGATCACGATGCCGGCCTGCCCCTCGTCGGGGCGTCCAGAGAGCACGACGCTGGGAATACCGGCCGGCGGCACCTCGCCATGGGCCTGGGCGCAGAGCCACAATGCCGCGTCGGCCTCCTTGCTCGCCACCAGGCGGCGGGCATCGAAGCGCCACGGATCGTGCTCGGGATAGCCCCGTCCCAGCCCGACGCGCGGCGCATCGCCTGTCGTCCAGCTGCCGACCGCCAGAGCCAGCCGCGCCGCGGCCGGGACGCCGAGCGGCAGGCTGGAAAAGCGGGTCTCCTCATTGAGATCCTTGACCAGGCCCTGCAGCATGCCGACAGCCGGTTCGCCCAGTTCCTGCGGATCATACACCGCGACCCCGAAGCGGGCGGCCTTGACCTTGCCGGCCAGCTCGTTCAGCTCTGCCGTTTCCGGCCTGGGCGGCAGCCGGCCGGACGCGAGGGCGCGCAGCACGGCCAGATGCCCGGCGAGCGTGTCCCGGTCGGCCGCCAAGGTGAGGACCTCGCGCTCGGCGATGCCGGCCAGCGGGACGGGGGCTGCTACGAGCTCGTCAAGCAGGGGGTTGGCGCCGGCCCTGCGCCCGACCACGAGCAGCAGATCGGCGCGGGCACGCGCCTCGGCCCAGGTGGTGGTCATCGCGCCGCGGGCGGCGAGGGCGCCGAGATCGGCATAGAGCGCATCCGAGCCCTCGCAGTCGATCGCGGCGCCGATGCGGAAGGCAAGCCGGTAGGCTGCGCGCACCGCTGCAACGTCGCCGGACAGGCCGCCGACGATGGGCGTCCGCGCCCCGCCCAGCATCCGCGCCGCGGCGGCGATGGCCTCATGCTGATCAACCGGCTGGCCTTCGATCCAGGCGCGCATCCGTGTGCCGTCTCCTGCCTTGCATTTTTGCTATAGCTAACAACCACCTCAGCGTTCGGCCAAGTACCTCGGCGCTCTCTGGCAAATTTATAAGAATAATATGGAACATTTCTAAGAAATCGCTGCGTTGCCAACGATGTTTATTTGTTATGATATTTTCCTATTGGGGAGGCCGCGCCGATGTATCAGCAGAAGGGAACGACCTTACCCGGATTTGAATCCGCTTCCCCGACAAACCCCGCTTCGATCCGGGTGAGGGCGAGTGCGCGCCTGCATCTTGGTTTTCTCGATCTTCATGGCGGCCTCGGCCGCCGTTTCGGCAGCCTGGGCCTGGCGGTGAGCAGCCCTGCCGTGGACCTCGTCGTGTCGGATGCCGAGCGGCTGATCGCCGAGGGCGAGGAAGCCGAACGCGTGCTGCGCTACGCCGAAGCGGCGGCGCATCATCTTGAGGTGGAGCCGCGCGGCCATTTTCGGCTGCGGCACAGCATCATTCCCCATGCCGGCCTCGGTTCGGGCACGCAGATCGCCCTGGCGGTCGCGGCCGGTCTCGCCAGACTGCGCGGGCGGCCCTTTCGGGCGCGCGATGCTGCGGAAGCGCTCGACAGGGGCAATCGCTCTTCCGCCGGCCTGGCCGCATTCGAAAAGGGCGGTCTCGTTCTCGATGGCGGGCGCGGTGAGGACGATCGCGCCCCCCCGATTCTCGCGCGCCTGCCCTTTCCCGAGGACTGGCGGGTGCTGCTGGTCTTCGACACCTCCTCCCATGGCCTGCATGGCGAGGCGGAAGTCAGCGCCTTCCGCCAGTTACCGCCCTTTCCCGAGGCCTCCGCGGCTCATCTGTGCCGGCTCGCCCTGATGCGCATCCTGCCGGCCGCGGCCGGCAGGGATGTCGAGGCTTTCGGTGCCGGCGTGGCCGAGCTGCAGCGCGTGGTGGGGGATCATTTTGCATCGGCGCAGGGCGGCCGCTTCACCAGTCCTATCGTCACCAAGGTGCTGACCGCCTGTGAGCAGCGGGGCTTTGGCGGCATCGGACAAAGTTCGTGGGGCCCCACCGGTTTCGTTATCATCGGTTCCGACCGCGAGGCACGCCGGCTGGTCGGTGAACTGGAGGCGGACGGCCTGCCGTCCGGCATCCGCCTGGAGATCGTGCGCGGGCGCAACCAGGGTGCCCAGGTGAGGATCGCCCGTGACCAGAGGAGGCTCGCGTTCTGATGGCCCGTTCGATCCTGCATATGCTGTCGCCGCTCAAGCATATGAGTCCCTTCGACGTCAATATGGCGGTCGATGCCGGTTTCGATGTCGTCATTCCCTATACGGGCGTGACATTGGAGGAGATCCGGCCTCTCGTGCAGGACGCCATCTTCTCGCGGGCGCCGGGCGATGGCAGCCGCACCTCGATCTTCATCGGCGGCAAGAATGGCGGCCTCGCGCTCGACATGCTCGATGCCGCCAAGAAGGCCTTCGTGCCGCCCTTCGCCCTCAACCTTTTCACTGACCCGGCCGGCTCCTTCACCACCGGGGCGGCCATGGTGGCCAAGGTCAAGGCCGTGCTCAGGGACAAGCATGGCGGGGAACTGGCGGGCCGCAAGATCGTGATCTTCGGCGGGACCGGCGTCGTCGCCTATTGTGCCAGCGTGCTGGTGGCGCTCGAAGGCGGCCGGCCCATACTGGCGGGCCATGACGGCACCAAGCGCGTGAGCGACATTGCCGCCGGGATCAAGCAGCGCTTCGGCGTCGATGTCGACTATGCCGATGGCAGCACGCCCGAGGCACGCCGGGCGGCGGTCGCCGGCGCCGAAATCGTGCTGTCCAGCGGGCCCGCCGGGGTGAACATCCTTTCCGCCGCCGATCTCGATTCCGTGCCGGGACTGCTGGTCGCAGCCGACGTCAACGCGGTCCCGCCGGCAGGACTGGAAGGCGTCGGCGTGATGGCCAATGGCGAGCCCTTCGGCAATGGCAAGGCGCAGGCGGTCGGTGCGCTCGCGATCGGAAACGTCAAATACAAGACCGAACTCGGCCTGTTCCGTCGCCTCCTGGCGACCGAAAAACCGATCAGCCTGGATTTTCGCGATGCGTACAAGCTTGCCCTCGAGATCGCAGGGTGAGGGCGCCTGCGTCCTGATCGCTGCCCAGTCCGGCCGCGCTCTCGCCGCTGCTGCCCGGCGCGCGGGCTACAGGCCGCTGGTCGTGGACCTTTTCGGCGACAGCGATACCAGAGCCCTGGCCGCGGACTACCGTCAGGTCAAGGGCCGATTCGGCACGGGTGTCGCCGGGATCGCCATCCTGGACGCGCTGGACCAATTGGCTCTTGCCAGCGCCGATTCGCCTTTCGGTGTCGTCCTCGGCAGCGGTTTCGAAGCCAGCCCCGCTTTGATCCAGGCCATCGACGAGCGTTTCGGCCTGATCGGTGCGAATGCCGATACGGTGGCCTGCCTGAAGGATCCCGCGGGCTTTGCCCGCATGCTGGCGGAGCTCGGCATCGCCCACCCGCAGATCCGGCTGGGGCCGGTCGCCTCGTCCTCGGGCTGGCTTGCCAAGCGCCGCGGCGGTTCGGGTGGGGGTCATATCCGCAAGGCCCGTCCCGACAGGCTGATGCCCGGAAGCTATCTGCAACGGGTGGTCGAGGGCGAGCCGATTTCCGTGGCTTTCCTCGCCGACGGCCGCAGGGCGCAGATGGTCGCCCGCACGCATCAATGGGTCTCGCCCGGCCGGAGTGCCGCCTGGCGCTATGGCGGCGCCATCGAGCCGGGCGGGCCGCCGGCGATCGACCCCGAGATCGAGGTGGCGATCGGCCGGATCGTGGCGGCAACCCGGCTGCGGGGCCTCGCTAGCGCCGACCTGATGGTGGCGCCGGACCGCTGGTGGCTGCTGGAGATCAATCCACGCCCAGGCGCCACGCTCGATTGCCTCGATCGGCGCGAGACGCCACTGTTCGAGCGCCACTGCCGTGCGAGCCGGGGCGAACTGGGCGAGGTCGAGGCTGCGCCCCGGGAGGCAGCCGGCACCATGATCGTCTACGCCCCGCGCCGTATCGCCAAGGTGCCGGAGATTGCATGGCCCGCTTACGTGGCGGACCGGCCGGAGCGCGGCGGCGCGATCGAGGCCGGCGCGCCGGTCTGCACCGTCGCCGCCACCGGCACGGACATCAGAGAGGTTCGACGCCTGCTCCACCGGCGCGGTGCCGACATCACCCGTCTCGTTCAACAGGAGAGAGTTCCCGCGTGACGATTTTCCTGCAGCCCCCAAGCGTCAATGCCCTGGCCAGACCGTTGGTCGACAGCCTCGTCGCCGATGCCGCGGGCCTGCGGCTGACCGTTAGCGCGGGACCGGGCGGGTGCCGCTTCATCGATGCCGGCGCCGGTGTTCCCGGCTCCATCGAGGCGGGGCGCCGGGTTGCCGAGATTTGCCTGGCGGGACTGGGGCGCGTGTCGATCGCGCCCACGGGGCCGGTGGAGCGCTGGCCCTTTTCCGTCAATGTGCAGACCACCAATCCCGTCCTGGCTTGCCTCGGCTGCCAATATGCCGGCTGGAGCCTGCGCGCCGGCAGCGGCAAGGAGGCCTATTTCGCGCTCGGCTCGGGGCCGGGACGCGCTGCCGCGCGGGTGGAACCTCTTTTCGTGGAGCTGGGCTACAGCGACGATGCCGACAGTGCCGTCCTGATCCTGGAAACCGCCTCGCCGCCGCCGGAGGCTGTGGTGCGCAATGTCGCCGAAGCGACGCGGCTGGCGCCCGAAGCCCTCACCTTCATCTATGCGCCGACCCAGAGCCTGGCCGGGGCGACCCAGGTCGTCAGCCGCGTGCTCGAGGTCGCGCTGCACAAGGCGCACAGCCTCGGCTTTCCGCTTGCCGACATCGTCGACGGCCTGGGCACGGCACCTTTGGCGCCGCCCACGCCGGATTTCGTGCGCGCCATGGGCCGAACCAACGATGCCATCATCTATGGCGGCCGCGTCCACCTGTTCGTGACCGGCACGGCCCAGGCCGCCAAATCGCTGGCCGAAGCCCTGCCGAGCCCCACCTCCCGCGACCATGGCAAGCCCTTCGCCGAGATTTTCAGCCGTTTCAAGGGAGACTTCTATGCCATCGACCCGCATCTGTTCAGCCCGGCGGAGGTCATCGTCACCGCGCTCGAGAACGGCGAGACCTTCCGCGGCGGCCATCTGATGCCGGATCTGGTGGATGCCTCCTTCTCGTAGCGAACGCTGGCCTCGCAGGAACAAATCTCGCAGGAACTCTTGGTAGGACATCTCGAATTGAACCCGGTCGAACACCCTGTGGGACGCGGATTGCGCATCGGTCTGGCGGCCGACAATGGCGAATGGCATCGCGGCCGCCTGCTCGGCGCCCTGCGCGCCTGCGGCATCGAGCCGGTGCTGTTTTCCCTGGCTGACGTGGCCATGGTCACCGGCGGGAGCGAGCCGCTACGCATACCCGGCTTCGAAGGAGAATTGCCGGACGGGGTGCTGCTGCGGACCATATCCGGCGGTACCTTCGAGGCGACCACCATGCGGCTCGGCGTGCTGCATGCCCTGGTTGCCGCGGGCGTGGTGGTGTGGAACGATCCGCGTGCCATCGAGCGCTGCGTCGACAAATCGATGACGAGCCTGCTGATCGCCAGGGCCGGCCTGCCGACGCCGGACACCTTCGTGGTCTCGAGCCGGGAGGCGGCGGCGGCGGTCGTGCGGCGTGAGGCCCGGGCGGACGCGCCGCTAGTGCTCAAGCCGCTGTTCGGCTCGCAGGGCAAGGGCCTGCGCCTGATCGGTGCGCCTGACGACCTCCCGGAGGCCGAAGAGGTGGCGCGGGTCTATTATCTGCAGCGTTTCGTGCGCCGGAACGTGGAAGGATGGCGGGACTATCGCGTCTTCGTCTGCGACGGCCGCGTGGTTGCAGCGATGGCGCGCGAGGGCGATGGCTGGATCACCAATGTGCACCAGGGAGGGCGCCCGTCGCGCTGGCAGATGCCGGAGGAGGCGGAGAGCCTCGCCCTGCGGGCGGCCCAGGCCGTGGATGTCGCCTATTGCGGGGTCGATCTCATCGAGGATGACAGCGGCCGCTTCCTGGTGCTTGAAGTCAACAGCATGCCGTCCTGGTCCGGCCTGCAGAGCATCGTCGACGTCGATATCAGCGAGGCCGTCGTCCGCGCCTTCCTGAAGGCCGTCTATGCCGCCCACCGTCCCGCCATGGTGGCGGTGTCATGAACTATCATCGCCCCAGCCTCGATCTTGCCGGCGCCTACAGGGACGCCTGCCTGGCCGAGCTCCAGGCCCTGAAGCCCGGCAATGTGCATGTCTTCGCCGATATCGGCGAAACTAGGGTCGCCGATTTCAAAGCGAGCGCCCGGGCCTCCGCATCCGCGATCGGGCAACCGGGTGCCAGCGTCGGGGCGCGTATTCTCGGCGCGATCCGGGCGACACACGAAACGATCGGCTGGAACACCAATCTCGGCATCGTGCTGCTCTGCGCGCCGCTTGCCGTGGCCGCGGAGGCAGAGGGAGCCTTGCGGGCGGCGCTTGCCGAGGTCCTGCGCGGGCTCGACAGGAACGATGCGGCCGACGCCTTCGAGGCGATCCGCCTGGCGTCGCCCGGCGGGCTGGGAAGCGCCGACCGGCACGACGTTCGCGAGCCGCCGACCGCGACCCTGCGCGAAGCGATGGGCGAGGCTGCCGGGCGCGACCGCATTGCCCGCGCTTATCTCACCGATTTCGAGGACGTCTTCGAGACGGGCCTGCCGGCGCTCCGGCAGGCACGGGCGGCGGGGCTCGACGAGCCCTGGTGCGCCACTTCAGTGCACATGGCCTTCCTGTCGCGTTTTGCCGATACGCATATCGAGCGCCGCCGCGGCCGCGAGCAGGCCGAAGCGGTGCGGGCGCGCGCTGCCGAAATCATCGAGGCGGGTCCGCCAGGCCCTGCCTCGCTCGCAACCTTGCTGGCATTCGATGCCGAACTGAAGAAAGGAGACCTCAACCCCGGAACTTCCGCCGATTTCACCGTGGCGACATTGTTTGCCGCCGCAATCATGCGCCTTCCGGCCGCCGGCACCTGAACGGATGCTTGCTGGTGACGGGATGCGCGGTTACGCTCATAAAGCTATCTGGCCAACCGGTTCGGCGCCGTGCCGAACGCTGAAAACAAGGATAGATGGCTCGGCCGCCGTTCCAAGGGATCGGGGCCTTTGTTCTCGCAGGGAGGACTATCGAATATGGCAAAGATCACGAAGGTTTTGATCGGCGAATCCCTTGTCGGCGACGGCAATGAAGTCGCTCATATCGACCTGATCATGGGTCCTCGCGGCTCGGCCGCGGAGACGGCGTTCTGCAATGCCCTCACCAACAACAAGGATGGCTTCACCTCGCTTCTGGCGGTGATCGCTCCGAACCTGCAATGCAAGCCCAACACCTTGCTGTTCAACAAGGTGACCATCAAGGGCGCCAAGCAGGCCGTGCAGATGTTCGGGCCGGCCCAGCACGCCGTGGCGCGTGCGGTGCAGGACAGCGTCGCCGACGGCACCATTCCCGCCGATGAGGCCGACGACATCTTCATCAGCGTGGGTGTCTTCATCCACTGGCTGGCGGACGACGACGCCAAGATCCAGAAATACAACTACGAAGCGACCAAGCAGGCGATCGAACGCGCCGTCAATGGCTGGCCGAGTGCGGCCGAGGCCACCAGCAAGCGCGAGCAGGTCAAGCACCCCTTCGCTGCATAGATAGGGGACAGCCCTGGGCAGGAGCCGCCTGCTGCGCCCATGCCTGCAGGCCTGCTTCGGCGGCTGGCCGCCGTCTTTCTCGGACGCTGAAATTTCGCCGGAGGGACGCTGTTTCCTCCGGCGAAGACTTGGATCATTGTTGCAAGACTTGGATCGTCATTGCGAGCGCAACGAAGCAATCCAGAAGCCGGCAAGTGTCAGGGCTGGATTGCTTCGCTGCGCTCGCAATGAGGGCGCGCCTTCTATACTGGCTAATGTTACAGGCGCCCGTCATGCAAAGCCGAGGCGACGAGAATGCCGGATATGCCGATGCTGGCGAGAGCGGCAAGGTCGCGCCGGTCCCGGAGGCCACCGGCGGCATAGAGCCTGCAGCGGGCCGGTGCCTGCTCGCGAAGCGCGGAGAGACGCTCAAGGTCGGGTCCGCTGCCCATGCCGACGCGCCCCAGCGTCATGACGATCACCCGCTCCGGCCAGATCGACGGCGTGGCGAGGATCGCGTCCGGGCCGACATAATCGTCGCCGCGAAAATCCAGCGACAGCACGGCATGATCGGCCAGGTCCCGCACCAGTCTGTCGTCGCTCTGGCTCTCGGAGCCGAGCACCGGCAGGCCGAGGCCTTCATCGAGAAAGGCTTCCGCTTGCGAGCGCGTGGCAATGCCGGCGTCGATCCACAAGCGCACCGTCGGAAAGGCGGCGGCGAGGCGCCGCAGGCTGGCGGTATCGCGCCCGCGTCCCTCTATGCCGTCGAGGTCGGCGACATAGAGCTGGCGCGACGGCGCGGCGTTGAGCAGGCCGTTGGCGACATCGACCGGATCGGCCGTCGGGCTGAGCGGCGTGACGATCGGCCGATACAGGGCACGATCGCCCGCTTTGGCCCGCACCACCGATCCGTGCCGGAGATCGATCACCGGCACGATCTCGACGCCGGCGCTCCCGTCCGCCGAGGCACGGCTTTTGTCCTGTCGATCCGGTGCGGGCATGATGACGACTCGAAAGCGGCGCTACCCCTTTGTGGCACGGCGCCTTGAATGGGGAAAGCAACAGGCCGTGAAAGTGACAGGTATGGATTCCACTGCGCATGATGATCCGGGGATCGCCACGAACGACCTGGTGCTGGGCTGGGATCTCGGGGGCGTGCACGTCAAGGTCGCCGGCGTGGCACAGGGCCGGCTCCAGGCAGTGACGCAGGAACCCTACCAGATCAGGCAGGGGCTCAAAGTGCTCGACGAAGCCTTTGCCGCCTTGCCGGCCTGGGCGCGGCAGGCGCGCCGTCATGCGGTGACCATGACCGGCGAGCTCAGCGCCCTGTTCGACAATCGTGCCGCCGGCGTGACGGCCCTGACCGATTGGGCCACCCGGCATTGCCAGGGCGAAATCGTCATCTATGGCGGACGGGCGGGCTTCCTGCCGCCCCATCGCGCGGCTGCCCATGCGGTGGATGTCGCCTCGGCCAATTGGCATGCGACCGCAGCCTTCGTCGCGTCCCGTCTGCCGAATGCCCTGCTGATCGACATCGGATCCACCACCTCCGATCTCATCCCGATCGAGGACGGGAAAATCACGGGTATCGGCTATACCGATGCCGAGAGACTGGCGTCGGGCGAACTGGTCTATGCCGGCGTCGTGCGCACGCCCTTGATGTCGCTCGCCGAAAGACTGCCCTTCCAGGGGCAGGACGTCACGCTGGTCGCCGAGCATTTCGCCACCATCGCCGATGTCCATCGCCTGCTCGGTACCTTGCCCGAGGAGGCCGACCAGCACGATACGGCCGATGGCCGCGACAAGAGCCTCGCCTCCACGCGGACCCGGCTGGCGCGCGTCGTCGGCCAGGATGCGGGCGAGGCCGCCAATCATGTCTGGAATGAGCTGGCGGCTCATTTCGCCGAGCTGCAGCTGCGCCGCCTCCACGATGCCGCGGCCCGCATCCTGTCGCGCCGCAAAGGTGCGGTACGCCCGCCCCTGGTGGGCTGCGGCGTCGGCCGCTTCGTGGTGCAGGCGCTCGCGGCCCGCATGGGCCTCGCTTATCACGATCTCGCCGACCTGGTGCCGAGCGCCGAGGGGGCGAAGAGTTACTGGGTCTCCTCCTGCGCACCGGCAGCGTCGCTCGCGCTGCTCGCGGCCGATCAGACCGTCATCCCCTTCCCTCGCCACGATGTGGCTCGCCGGGGATGACAGAGCCGTTCCCGGCTCGGGGATCGCGTCTCGACCCTACGAACCAGCTGGTGTCGGCCCGGCCAGGATCTTTTCCTCGATCCACTGCCAGGCTTCCAGCTCGGCCTCGCCGGCCGTCTTGCTGATGGCGATGCGGAGGTAATCCATTTCGGTGCGGATCTTGTCGGGGCTGAGCATATGCAGCCTCGTCGACAGGATGGCCGCTTCCAGCACCGCGGCCTGGGCGCGATTATAGCCGAGGAACGGATGGTGTAGGCCCTGGTGGACGACGCGGCAGCGAAAGCGGGGCCTGACCTCGTCGGGCACGATAGCCTCGACCGCGAGCTCCATATGGGCCAAGGCCTCGGCCAGCCTGACCCCCTCGATCCGCTCGCAGGGGCAGGTCGCCCAATCGCGCCGCCCGGTGACGCAGCCGGCGATCACCCTGATATCGAGCGGCGCCGCGGCGGCAAGAAAGGGATGGCGCTCCAGATTGGCGATGGTCGGCGAGGGGCGGAAGGGGGCGACAACATAATGCTCGCCTTCCTCGATCAGGCCGAAGGGCACCAGATGCGCGCTGCCATCGGCATTGAGGGTGGTCACGATGGTTTCGAGAATGCGCGGCATCTTTATTGTTCCTTGCGGCCGGCCAGCGTGTGGCCCGGCGCCTTGAAACCGGTGGCGTCTTCGTCCGGCTTGTCCGCGGCGCAGCCGAAATCGAGCGGCTCGTCCTGGGCATAGCGCTTGCCGAGCCTCCAGGCGGTTTCGGCCTTGGCCAGTTCCGTGCCGAGATAGAAGGCATGAGCCGCGTCCTTGGCGACGTCGAGCTGCGGATAGAAGGCCAGGGCATCCGTGCCGCGGGCATGGATGGCGCGGTTATAGGCGTGGATGCCGTCATCGCTGACCTCGATGCGGAAATTGGTGTCGCGAACGGCCGCGGCATTCTGCTCCACCTGCTCGGGCGAACTTACCACCGGCCGTTTGTCGTGCAGGGCAAGCAGGGCCGAGCCATAGCCCTTGGGCAGGGAGCCGTCCGCCTTGGCCGCGAACATCAGCCGGCGTGCCGCGTCGTGCTCCTGCAGCGTGCGGCGGGTATGGGCGCTGACCTGCACCACCAGCACATGACGGATGGCGAGTTCCGAGCAGATTCCCATCAGGAGGGCGGTGAGGCCCAGACTGTCGGCTTCGGTCAGCTCCGTGAGGTTGCCGGTTCCCATCAATATTTCGGCCTGCGGTTTCAGGCGCCGGAACTCGACATAGCGTGCAAGCGAGGCGGCAAAGCCGAAATGGATGGGATCGAGCACAGGGTCGGCGATGAAGGGCCGGCCCGCCTCTTCCATGCGCTCGACGGCCCGCAGCAGCGAGGCGAGATCGCTGGGTTCGACGGGCACCAGCACGGGGATGGCCTGCGTCCCCAAGGCGAGATCGAGCGTGTGTTCGTTGAGGCTCAGCAGGAAATCGGCGCCGGCCTCGGCGCCTCGCCTGAGTTCGGCGGGAGCGGCGCTGTCGACGCTGACCCTGAAACCATGCTGCTTGAGCAGGCGGATGCTGTCTTCCAGATGCGGGAAGGGCGTATCGGGCAGCGCGCCGAGATCGATGACATCGGCACCCTTGGCGGCCATGGCGCGGGCGCGCTCCAGCAATTGCTCGGGCGAAAGCTGGGAGGCTTCGACGATCTCGGAAAAGATGGTGACGTCGTGGCGCGAGAGATCGGGAGGACGGCCGCCCCGGCCGAGAAAGGCCGGCAGGTCGGCGATCTCATCGGGGCCGCGCTCTACCGGAATGCCGAAATGGCCGGAGAGGGCCTCGAGGTCGGCCCGGCAGCGGCCGGGCAGCAATATGCGGGTGACGCCCTCGGGCAAGGCGATGCGCCGCCGGATGATCTCCTCCGTCATCAGGGCGGCGACCTTGACGCCGGCGTCAAGGATCAGCCAGTCGAAGGAAACCGGGCCCAGGGCCGTCATCGTGCGCTCGAGCCTGGCGCGGCTGAGATGGCCGGTGATCAGGGCGAGGCGTTCACGCATTTCAGCCTTTCCAGCAGCGCCTGGCGCAGGCTCTCATAGGTTTCGACCACCGTCGTCGCCTCGAAGTCCTTGAGCCGCTCGACATTATCGAGGTCAATGCGCCTCGGATAGACCTTGACCATGCCGGAGGGGGCCTGCGTCTCCATTTCCGGTGCCGTGTCGCAGGCGAACACGATCGAGGGGATACGGCATTTGCCGGCCTGCGCATAGACATTGGTGGCGAGCGTGTCGGAAATGCCGAACACGCATTTGGCCACGGTGTTCGAGGTCGCCGGCGCCACCACCAGCGTATGGTAGTCGCCATGGTAGAAGGCGCCGACCGGGGCGGCGCTGGCCGTGGTGTCCTTGATCAGCCGCGTGCCCTCGGGGAGCGCGTCGAACTGCTTGCGATACATGCGGATCACCTCGGCCGCGGCGCGGGTGACGAAGAGATCGCACTCGCCCACCTCGCGGATCAGCTCCAGGCATTCTGTGAAGTAATGGCCGGAACCGGTGAGGGCCCAGGCAAGGCGTGGCTGTTGATAACGCCGGCTCATGAAGCCTCGCAGGGGACGGAGAGCAGGGCGGGAAAGCCGGCATCGGCAGAAGGCCCCGCCACCAGGATGGAGCCCGCGAACCGGGCCGCGTAGCGGGGAAAATGGGCATCGACGATATCGGCTGCCGCCAGGGCGGCGGGTGTCGAAGCGGCTGGAGCGTCGACGGACTTGACTAGGATCAGCCTGTCGGCGCCGAGTTCGGCGGCCAGCCAGGCCGCCAGGCTGTCCGAGGTCACCGCCCAGCTTTCGGTGATATCGGGATGCCCGGCGCGCAGCTCGGCGGGGTGCCAGATCGGGAGCCTGCCTTGGCGGAGCGCCGCCTTGACCGCCTCTCTGTCTCCGGCCGTCGTCAGCCGCGGGTGGCGGGTGGCCAATATCTCGGCCAGATGCGTCATGGCGTCGAGGGCAAGGCGGTGGGCGAGCCCGTCGTCGAAGGGCATGGCCGCCTGCACCTGGCGCACCGCATCGGCAAAGGGACCGCCGCCGGCCACCAGCACCAGCGACGCCCCGGTTTCACAGGCGAGCTGAGCGAGCAGCCGCTCTAGGCGGGCCGAGCCGCACAGGCTGCCGCCGATCTTGACCACGGTCAGGCTCATGCGGCCTGCTCGCCATCAACCTGCCGGCTTTGCCGGATGGCCTGAAGACGGTAGGCCGCACTGCCGATGGCCAGGGGATCGAGCTGGCCGCGCCGGTCGCCGGCCAGGCAAAGCCCGCCCCGAAAACCGAGGTAATCGGGATTGAGGGCGGCGAGCCGGTCGATGTCCTCGATGCGCAGGGAACCGGCAAGCCCCGACATCAGTCCGAGCTGGCGACAGTCCGCCACGAAGGAACCCAGCTGGTCCATCGTCAGCAGATCGGGCAGGCGGATGCCTCTTTTTTGGCTCGTATCCAGCATGGCGCCGACAAAACCGGCTTCATGCAGCGCTGCCACCAGAGTCAGCGGCGGGTTTTCGTCGGCGAACAGCACCGCGATGAAGCGCCCCTGCCCGGCGAGCCGCCGGCCAAGCGCGGCGACACCGGCGGGTCGGGCCATGGCACGGCCGAGGCCGAGCTTGACGAAGGTGACGCCGGTGGTGGCGACCGACAGGGCGCTGCGGGCCAGGCGCTCGACATCATCGTCGTCCCCGGCAACGGCGCTGGTGACGATGCCCTCGGGCAGGCTGGCATGAATGCTGCGGATGGAAGCAAGGGGCAGCGCGCCCAGGGCGCCGGCGTCCGGATCCTTGGCGTCGATGAGATCGGCCCCATGCGCAAGGGCGAGCCGCGCCTCGGCGCTGTCGACGACACTGACGAGCAAACGGGTCACGATGCGCAACTTCCCCTTCTTGTTTCCTAACAATGCCCGCATGGGCGGCCGGCGGCAACCATGCGATTTTCAACGCGCCTGCCGTGCTTCTTCCTGCAACTGGCCGGCGACGAAATCCGTGGCGTGCTGCCAGGCCTCGTTGGTGTCGCCCCGGAAGCTGATCTGCCGGAAAAACGTGCGCTTGCCGTCCTTGGCATCGAAAACACCGACCCAGATCGCCGAGATCAGGGTGCTGGTCTTGTGCACGGCGCCGGTCAGGATGAGATCCGCGCCGGCCTTGCGCGCTTCTCCCAGCAGGCAATCCTGGTCGTTGCTGGCGCAGGCGATGATTCCCGGCGTGGCCGGAACGATGCGATAGGAGCCGCCGGCCTGCAGCCGGTCGGTCAGGCGGGTCGACATCGCCTTCAACCGGTCGGCATGGGCCTCCTTCTGGTCGGATGCTTCGCCGGAGGTGTCGAGATAGCCGAAGGGCAGGGCGAGCAGGGCCTTACCGGCCTCACCGGCCCGGCCGTGCGAGGGCAGAGCGGCAGCCATTGCCAGCAGAACAAGCGCCGTCATGCCTGTCTGCCGCAGTTGGCCGCGAGGTCTTCCGCTCCAATACTGCAAGCTGCGCCGACGCGTTCCTACAATCAGGGACATCCAATCAAGCACAGTAGTCCCTTTGTAAATAAGAATATTCTATGAGAGCATATCAGTTCACGTTCTGTAAAAATTGCCATGAACACGAAAGCTAGTACAGACTGTATTCAGCTTATAATTTTCTTAGGTATATTAAGTTGACGTCCTTCAATTGCAATGCGTAAGCTTGCCGACGTGCAGGCACGCAGAGGCCTGCGCGTTCGGGAGCGAAATGTGTTGCCGGCTGCGAGTTCAAAAAGCCTGTCCAGCCTGATGGCAGCCTTGCTGTTCGTCTTTGTGGCTGTGCTGTCCTGCGGCGCGGCAAGGGCGGCCGAACCGCTCGAAATCCGCATCGGGGTCATGACCCACAAGGCTCCGCCCCCTGCGCTTTACGAACTCGATCCTACCCCGGAAGACGAGGCCGTTGCCGGCGCGGGGCTTGCCATCGACGACAACAACACCACGGGGCGCTTTTCCGGCCAGCGCTATGTCCTGGACCAGACCGTGCTGGACAAGGGCCAGTCGCCGGTGGAGGCGGCCGTCAGGCTGGCCGATGCAGGAGCGAAATTCCTGGTGGTCGCTCTGACGGCGGACGAACTCCTGGCTGTCGCCGACGCCCTCAAGGGGCGTCCGGTCCTGGTGTTCAATGCCGCTGCGCAGGATGACAGGCTGCGCGGCGCCGATTGCCGCGCCAATCTGTTTCACATCCCGCCGAGCCGGGCCATGCTGACCGATGCGCTGGTGCAATATCTGGCGACCAAGCGCTGGATGAAGCTCTTTCTCACCTTTGGGCCGACCGGGGCGGACAAGCTTTATGCCGATGCGCTCAAGCAGTCGGCCAAGAAATTCGGCCTCACTCTCGTCGCCGAGAAGGCCTGGGAATTCGGCCCGCTCGCCCGTGCCCGCGGCGACAGCATCACCCAATCGGATGCCTTGGTGTTCAGCCGCGGCGTCGACTACGACATCATGGTGGTGGCCGACGAGGAGGCCGATTTCGGCGATTATCTCGGCTATCGCACCTGGGATCCCAAGGTCATCGCCGGCACGCAGGGCCTGATCGCCACCTCCTGGCACCGCGCCCAGGATGCCTGGGGCTCGGCGCAGCTGCAGAGCCGCTTCTTCAAGCGCGCCAAGCGGACCATGCGGCCGATCGACTATCAGGCCTGGGTCGCGGTGCGCGCCGTCGGAGAGGCGGTCACGCGAACCAAGTCGGCAGATCCGGCAGCGATTTCCGCCTTCCTTGTCGATCCGAAATTTCAGCTGGCTGCCTTCAAGGGGGTGCCGGTGAGCTTCCGCGGCTGGGACCACCAGCTGCGCCAGCCGGTGCTGATCGCCCAGCCGATGGCGATCGTCTCGGTGTCGCCGCAGCCGGGCTACCTGCATCAGCGCAGCGTGCTCGATACGCTCGGCGCCGATCAGCCGGAAAGCCAATGCCATTTGCCGTGAACGCGCTGCGGGAATGCCCGCCTGGAGAGGAACCGATCATGCCGCATTTCGCCAAGGCTGCTTTTTTGGGGCTGGCGGCCGCTTGCCTGGCCGGAACCGCGCACGCTTATACGGTCTATGTCTCCAACGAGAAGGGCAATTCGATCACCGTGATCGATTCCGAGACCCAGACCGTCAAGCAGACCGTGCCGACCGGCCGGCGCCCGCGGGGCATCACCATCTCCAACGACGGCAAGTCCCTCTATCTGTGCGCCAGCGACGATGACGGCGTCGAGGTGATCGACACGGCGACGATGAAGGTGGCGCGCACCTTGCAGTCCGGCCCCGATCCCGAGCTCTTCATCCTGCACCCTTCCGGCAATCCCCTCTATATCGCCAATGAGGACGATGCCCAGGTGACGGTGCTCGACGTGCGTGAGAACAAGGTGCTCGCCACCGTGCCCGTCGGCGTCGAGCCGGAGGGCATGGGCATCAGCCCTGACGGCAAGGTGCTGGTGAATACCTCAGAAACCACCAACATGGCCCATTTCATCGACACCACCAGCTTCCAGGTGATCGATAGCGTGCTGGTCGATTCGCGCCCGCGCTTTGCCGAATTCAACAAGGACAATTCCAAGGTCTGGGTGAGTTCCGAGGTCGGCGGCACCGTCAGCGTGATCGAGCCGGGTACCCGCAAGATCCTCAAGAAGATCGAGTTCCAGATCCCCGGCGTCACGGCCGAGACGATCCAGCCCGTCGGCGTGCGCGTCACCAAGGACGGCAAGACCGCCTTCGTGGCGCTCGGGCCGGCCAATCGCGTGGCGGTGATCAATGGCGAGACGCTCGAAGTCGAGAAATATCTGCTGGTGGGCCAGCGCGTCTGGCAGCTCGCCTTCACGCCGGACGAAAAATATCTCTACGCCACCAACGGCAATTCCAACGACGTATCGGTGATCGATGTCGCAAGCCAGAAGGTGATCAAGACCATTCCGGTCGGCGAGGCACCCTGGGGCGTGGTGGTCTCGCCGAACTGACCAGACGCTTCAACAGCAAGATGATTCGAAAGACTTGGGGAGGAAGACCATGCGTATCGCAACTCTTGTCGGCGCCCTGACGGTACTGGGCCTTGCCTGCGGCCCGGCCCTCGCGGAAAAGAACTCCAATCGCGTCGAGGGCAAGGGGACGCCGGCCAAGGCCTGGGCCCTGATCGGCGATTTCTGCGGCATCAAGACCTGGCACCCGGCCATCGCCTCCTGCGAGCTTTCGGAGAAGGATGGCGCCAAGATCCGCACCCTCACCACCAAGGACGGTGCCAAATTCGTCGAAAAGCTGGTCAAATGGGACGACAAGGACACGTCCTACACCTATGCCATCCTCGAAAGTCCCCTGCCGATCGAGAATTACGTCTCCACGCTGAAGGTGGAAGAAGACGACGAGCCGGGCAAGATCGCCATCACCTGGTCCTCGACCTTCGATCCCAAGGGCGTGTCTGGGGACGCCGCGCGCAAGGCCGTGGCGGATATCTATCTGGCCGGTCTGCTTCAGCTCAAGGCCAAGCTCAAGGGCAAGTGATGGTTGTTCGGACTGCCCGTTCCTGGTGTATCCTGCCGCCTTCTCGGCGCGAGGATCGACCATGACGGTTCGCACGGACAAGCCGGCGCTCTCGGTTTCGGCCGTCGGCCACCGCTTCGGCAAGCGCGAAGCGCTGGCCGATGTCTCCCTTGAGGTGCAGGCCGGGCGCTTCGTCGCCCTGCTTGGACCGAACGGCGCCGGCAAGACGACCTTGTTCTCGATCGTGACGCGGCTCTATCAGAACCGCTCCGGCCGTGTCGAGGTCTACGGGCATGACCTCAACCTCACTCCGTCGCGGGCGCTTGCGGAGCTCGGCGTCGTCTTCCAGGCTCGCACGCTCGATGCCGATCTGACGGTGCGTCAGAATCTTGCCTATCACGCCGCCCTGCACGGTCTCGGCGGACGGGCGGTACGCGAGCATATTCTCGCACTTCTCAAGCGCGTGGGCCTCAGCGAGAGGGCCGACGAGAAGGTTCGCACACTTTCCGGAGGTCAGGCCCGGCGCGTGGAGATTGCGCGCGCTCTGGTGCATCGCCCCCGCCTCCTGCTCCTGGACGAGCCGACAGTTGGTCTCGACCTTGCGGCCCGGGCCGATATCGTAGCTACCGTGCGGCGACTGGTGGCCGAGGAGGGCATCGCGGTTTTGTGGGCGACCCATATCTTCGAGGAGATCGCCAATGATGACGACGTCTATGTGCTGCATCGGGGCCGGATCGTCGCCGAGGGTAAGGCGGCCATGCTCGCCGCCCGCAGTGGCGCCAGCCTGGCGGAAACCTTCCGGCGCCTGACCGACAGGGAGGCCGCCTGATGTCGGATGCGGCGCTTTCCTCGCGGCTGAGCTTTTCGGGCTATCTCGTCTGCCTCGGCGGCATCGCGCATCGGGAGATGCTGCGCTTCGTCAACCAGAAGGAGCGTTTCCTCTCGGCACTGGTGCGCCCGCTGATCTGGCTGTTCATCTTCGCCGCCGGCTTTCGCAACGTGCTGGGGGTCTCGATCCAGCCGCCCTACGAGACCTATGTACTCTACGAGACCTATGTCGTGCCGGGGCTGGCCGTGATGATCCAGCTCTTCTACGGCATGCAGTCCTCGCTTTCGATGGTTTATGACCGCGAGGTCGGCTCGATGCGGGTTCTGCTCACCAGCCCGTTCCCGCGCTGGTCGCTGCTGGCCGCCAAGCTCACGGCGAGCGTGCTGGTCTCGGTGCTGCAGGTCTATGTCTTCCTGGCGATCGCGGCCTGGTGGGATGTCGACGCGCCGGTGCAGGGCTATGTCCTGGCCTTGCCGGCGCTGGTGCTGACCGGCCTGATGCTCGGTTCGATCGGCCTCTTCCTGTCCTCGCTGATCCGCCAGCTGGAGAATTTCGCCAGCGTGATGAACTTCGTGATCTTCCCGATGTTCTTCGCCTCCTCGGCGCTCTATCCGCTGTGGCGCATCCGGGAGGCAAGCGAGGGGCTTTATCTGGCCTGCCTGGCCAATCCGTTCACCCATGGGGTCGAGCTGGTGCGCTTTGCTCTCTATGGCCGGCTCGAGCCGGTCGCGCTTGCGGTGGTGGTGGGCACCACGGTGCTGTTCTTCGCCGCCGCGCTCATCGCCTATGACCCGTCCCGCGGCCTGATGGTGCGCCGCGGCGGCCCCAAAGGAGAAGCGTCATGAGATTTGGCAGACCCGCACTATCTGGCAGGTCCATGGTTCGGACCCTTCGGCCGGCCGTGCTCATGGTAATCCTGGCGGCCGGCGTGGATTGGGGCCATGCAGTGCAAGCCCAGCAACCCCAGCCCGATCCCGACTGGCCCTGCGTCCAGCGCAAGGTCGGCACGCTCAGCGCCGGCGTGGTGTGGAGCGGGCCGGACATCGCAACGGCCGGCGACTGGACCAAGGATTTCGATACGGCGGCGATGGCCCAGAAGCTCGCTTCGCGCCGCACGCCGATCGAGGAGGTCGACGGCCTGCTCGACGGTTTCGTGCAGCAGGCCGGCGCGGACAAGGACATCCGCCTGACGCGCCTGTTCGCAGGCGTGCTCGAACTGGTCAATGAGGAGCGCGATAAGATCCTGGGCGGCATCGGCCGCTATGCCCGCGGCCAGAACAAGCTTGCCGACCGCATCCGGGACGAGAGCGACAAGATCAGCGCCGCCAAGGATTCCCCCGGCGCGACGGGCAGCAAGGAAACCGAGGATCTCGAAACGCAGCTCAAATGGGACAAGCGCATTTTCGAAGAGCGCGGCCGTTCCCTGACCTATGTCTGCGAGACGCCGGTCCTGCTCGAACGCCGGCTGTTCGACATCGCTCGCCGCATCCAGCAGCGTCTGTGACAGGGATCCCGGTCGACGCTCTGAACCGCGCGGGCCCATCGTGGCCGACGGGATGAAGTGGAACACGGCCTTTCGCCAGAGGTTTGGAAGGGCACCCTCGGCTTTGGGGTGCTCTTCACCAGAGCAAGGCGCGCGTGAACGCTTGTTTGCTCTAATTCTTTGTTTCCAAGCCAATCGAAGGATTGGCTTGAGTGTTTTGCGATTCCTGGTGACGCCGTCTCCTCGCAAAACGCTATGCTTCAAGGGAGAAGGCCAGTGATCAAGTCAGTCTGTGCCGCGGCGGCCCTCGCATTGGGCCTCGCAACCAGCGCTCTTGCCGCTCCAAATGGGGTGGTCACGCGGGAAAACCAATGCAGCATCTCACGGCTCCAGC
This sequence comes from Labrys sp. LIt4, assembly GCF_017813775.1. NCBI lineage: Bacteria > Pseudomonadati > Pseudomonadota > Alphaproteobacteria > Hyphomicrobiales > Xanthobacteraceae > Labrys > Labrys sp. LIt4. The sequence continues at coordinate 40,774 of NZ_JAGIPY010000007.1, read as the reverse complement.
AGATGCAGCTCAGCGTGGACGGGATCCGGGATCCGCTGAGACACGAAGCGGCAGCCGAGGAATTGGGCATGGCGGTGGCCCTGATGCGGGACAACGATCCTGATGGATGCATGATCCATCTCAGCAACGCAGCGGAATATGTGACGCCGTGATGAGAAAGGGCGCCAGAAAGGCTAATGCAGTTCACTTAAGCGTTTCGGGGTGCTCGACCTTTGTCATTGCCGGGCTTGACCCGGCAATCCAGCTCTCCGACGGTTCATCCGTGCGGCTTCTGGGTAGCCGGGTCAAGCCGGCTATGACAAATTCGGAGCGGTTCCTGCTTAAGTGAACCGTATTAGCCAGAAAGCGCCCTTTTTCCTGACGTCGGTACACGGGGCAAAGCTCTCCATCGGCCCGCTGAACCCTCGATTGGCAAATCCCTGACCGCCTATAGGCGAAGTAAATGTGTAATATTATCGATTAGAACCTGTGGGATGCGTCAATGACTCACGATCGAAGTGGTTTGGCGAGCAAATAGGTCTTCGGGTGGGACTTTCAAATGACTTCGCAGCACATCGTCGGACTCTCTGGCCCGAATTCCTTCCGGTGCCCCTGTTGCCGTTACTGGACACTAAGTGAGCGCGGTGGCTACGAGGTTTGTCCAGTCTGCCACTGGGAGGACGACGGCCAGAACGATCATGATGCCAGTCAGGTCCGTGGAGGCCCCAATGGTCTCCTGTCTCTGAGCCAGGCACGATGCAATTTCGAGCGGTTTGGCGCTGCAGATCCGGAGCGCTTCGCGCGGCGTCATCCTAAGCCTTTATAAGAAAGGTTCCCTGAAAGTCCCGCGGCTCTCCAATTCCTTGTTTTGACGCGTTTTCTTAATCGAAAAGTCTATCAACTTTTCTAGAAAACGCTCTATAGCGTTTTGCGATTTGACGGAGTCACCTAGAATCGCAAAGACGCGTCAGAACAACGAGTTAGAGCAAATAAGCGTTCATACTTGAACGCGCTTTGCTCTAGGAGCGTAAGGTGCCCGGTGAAGTTGCTCGAAGGCGGCCGGCGCTGGCGTTGATCCCTGCAATCTTGGCGGAGGCTCTCCGGCCAGGCGGTGTTTTGAAAGCCGACTGGATAATCTGGTGCTCCTGCGTGGGCCAGCAAAATTCCGGCACGACCGGCGATAGGCGGCCCATATGTACGGGCTTCGCGATCTCGCACCCCGGCGACCTCACTTCTCGCCATTGTGAAGACCCGCCGCCCGAAGATCATGTAGGCTGCTGCCGGATTGGAAAGGGGAGGGACGATCGATGACCCGCATGACGGCCAAGGATTTCCCTCAGGAGCTTCTGGAGCTCTACGACTATTATGCGCATGGCAAGATCTCCAAGCGCGAGTTCCTCGATCGGGCCGGTAAATTCGCCGTGGGCGGCCTGACGGCAACGGCCATTCTGGCCTCGCTGAGTCCGAACTACGCCTATGCGCAGCAGGTGCAGTTCACCGACCCCGACATCGTGGCCGAATACATCACCTATCCCTCGCCCAAGGGGCATGGCGATGTCAGAGGCTATTTCGTGCGTCCAGCCAAGGCGGCCGGTCCCGTCCCCGGCGTGGTCGTCGTCCACGAGAACAGGGGCCTCAACCCCTATATCGAGGATGTGGCGCGTCGCGTCGCCAAGGCGGGGTTCGTTGCCCTGGCTCCCGATGGCCTGAGTTCGGTCGGCGGCTATCCGGGCAATGACGACAAGGGGCGGGACCTGCAGGCCAAGGTCGATCCCGAAAAGCTGATGAACGATTTCTTCGCGGCGACCGAGTTCCTGATGAAGCACAAGTCCGGCACCGGCAAGGTCGGCATGACCGGCTTTTGCTATGGCGGCGGCGTCGCCAATGCCACGGCCGTGGCCTATCCCGAGCTTGCTGCCGCCGTGCCCTTCTATGGGCGCCAGCCCAAGGCCGAGGACGTGCCGCGCATCAAGGCGCCGTTGCTGATCCACTATGCGGAACTCGATACCCGCATCAATGAAGGCTGGCCGGCCTATGAGGCTGCGCTCAAGGCCGGCGGCAAGACCTATGAGGCCCATATCTACCCCGGCGTGAACCACGGCTTTCACAACGATTCCACCCCTCGCTACGACGAGGCGGCGGCCAAGCTCGCCTGGGATCGCACGGTCGCCTGGTTCAGGCGCTATCTGGCCTGAGACGTTCTGTCCCTAAACCCTTATGTCGGCGCCCCTTCACGCGCTGCGCTGTCGGCCGGATCGCAGAGAGCCCCGGACACCCTCGGCGCCCGATCGCATGGCTTCATCCGGCCCCCGATCGCAGCCATTGCCCGGCAAGCGAGTTAATCTGACTTTCTGCAATTTCTTTGCTACGGGAGGAAAATTCCCTACAAGGTGGGTTGTCTTAGTGTTGAACAGGCGCGACTTATCCAACATGTGCTGCCGTCGCCCTGCCGAGGATGCGAACAACCAGAATATTATTGGATATTGGGCATTTAAGATGCGGAATCCGCCAAAGCTGGACCCCGAATTGCTGCGGGCCTGCTATCTCTCGGGGCAGATGACGGAGGCTCAGTGGCAAGAGCACATCGCCAATGGCGATGTCGAGGAGCTTGCCGGAGCCAAGGATGACGGTGCTTCGATTTCACCCCTAGAAGCCGCGATGATCCTCGGCAAAGAGGCCATGCTGGTGCGCGCCCGGCAGTTCATGGACAAGCACCCCGAACTCTCGGTTGGTGATCTCATGGTCGAATTCGCGCTGCTCGAGGCTGAACTCCTGATGGCGTCGAAAAACCGGGCGGCCTAGAACGATAGCCAGGCTGTTCGGATATCGTTCATGATTTCAACAAGATGGACGCGTCCCTCCGGTCCCGGTCGGATCGAAAACCGCCATATGCGGCAGGCTCGGTTGTTGTCGTCGTCTGAGGAACGTCGCCGAGCCCGGGCGATATTGTCGCAATCCGCAGATTGCGGGAGGTTTGAGCCTAAGTAATATTATTGGATTTTTCGATACTTAATTTATCACTCTCTTATAAATGGAGTGCGTTGAATTTAGGGATGTTATTCGTGATCCCATGCATTGACATCATTTCATTCCTTTTCTTGATTCCGAGCTTTCGCATTATATTCATGACATGAACGCCAACCGTGCTTTCTGAAATAGACAGCATGGAAGCGATATCCTTGGATTTTTTTCCTTGTTTGAGAAATGACAGGATTTCGATCTGTCTGTCCGTAAGATTTTTATCTTGAGTAATTACTTGCTTGCTGTTGTATATAGTCTGCTTTGCAGACAGGAAGCAGTGGGCAGGAATAAAGCTTCCTCCTGCGCAAATCATTCGTATCACAGGCATCACGATCTCGAACCCCAGGTTCATCGTTATATAGCCGTTCACGCCGAGCAACATCGATTTTCGGATATACTCTCCCTCTTCGACATCGGTTATGATGATGACTTTGTTCGTGCTCGCGATTTTCATCACTTCCTGCTCGCGAGACGAAATTAGCTCCAATAAATCCTTTAATCCAATCGCAACAAAAATAAATAATATGTCGTTGTCGACCAGATCCTCTGAAGTTGCTTCATCGTCTTCGGCGGTTTCCGAAATACATATATCCGTTGCCCTCAGGGACGAAATTATACAATCTCTTATGAGCTTGTTATTGGAGGCGAATCTTATTTTCATGTCTCTTGTGTGTCCGACTGTCCGACAAGGCAACGTGAAGGAATAAACCCCCAACGCCGTGATACGCGCACGCCCCCGGAGCGGATCATTCCCTCTCTTCCAAGGGTCGTCATCCTCACATTCGGAACAGGCCCCATAATCATCGATCCCTCCGATCGTCTAAGGCATCTCGATCTGAAACTCTCCTCTTTTCTCGGAAGGGTTTTATGTATTTTTAAATATAAAATTGGTATAATAAGGAACTTCGCTGACCATGAAGCAAAAATAATTGATATTATCAATAAATTTAATTAATATATACTATATATTTGTTTATTCAGTTGCTGCCGATAAAAAGCCGAGATCCGATGTCGAGTTGTTAGTGCTTGTTAGCGATAGCAATCTTTATGGGGGCAATAAAGAAAATAGGCTCTCCTTATGCTCCGTAGGCCTCATTTTTTGATGCATATTTATGAACCTGATTGTTTTCTGTTTCCACACTGTGCACTGCGTGTGGAACCGTAACGGCAGATCAACAATTCGTGCCAGAAACAAAGGCGCGCGCGTCGCAAGCGCTGCTTGTGACTCAGAGGAAAGAGGCCCGGGGTCTGAAAGACCCAGACTTTAGTCCCCCGATGAACGGCTTCTTCCTCGGGCCGTCAAAGCTCGTATGGTTGCCGTCGCAAGGATCCGGCACGACCATGGAAATCCCTGGTTACTCTCTGGCTTGAGCGCGTGTTACGTGCCACCACGTCAAGCCGGTCACCGGCACCGCACAATGTATGCGGCCCGAAACCGCAATTGCCCGGCGATCCCGGACGCCGACATTGCGGTTAGACGAAGACCAGCCGCTGGAGCCTCGCGGCTTGGTCACCGGGTCTCGTTGCCTTGTTTTTGGCGTTTGGCCTTTTTCCTGCGTGTCAGCATGTTCAGCCCCTCGACAAGCGCCGAAAAGCCCATCGCGGCATAGATGTAGCCCTTGGGCACATGATAGCCCATGCCATCGGCTATGAGCGTCATGCCAATCATCAGCAGGAATCCCAGCGCGAGCATGACGATGGTGGGGTTCTTCTCGATGAAGGAGGCGAGAGGCGCGGCTGCCACCATCATTACCGAAACCGCCGCGATGACGGCGATATACATGATCGCGATTTCATCGGTCATGCCGACGGCGGTGATGATCGAATCGATCGAGAAGACAATGTCCAGCAGCAGGATCTGAAAGATGGCGGCGGCCATGGACAGCTGCAACGTCTCCCCGACCATGTTGCTCTTATCGTCGTCCACGTCGACGGTATGATGGATCTCCTTCGTTGCCTTCCAGACGAGGAACAGGCCGCCCGCGATCAGGATCAGGTCGCGCCATGAAAAGGCATGGCCGAATAGCGTGAACACGGGCTGCGTGAGCTGGACGATGAAGGAGATCGTCGCCAGCAGCAGCAGCCGCATGATCAGGGCTGCCGAGATGCCCAGACGCCGCGCCCGCGCCTGCTGGTGCTTGGGAAGCTTATTGGTGAGGATCGAAATGAAGATCAGATTGTCGATGCCGAGAACCACTTCCAGCACGACCAGCGTCGCAAGGGCGGCCCAGCCGACGGGGCTGGTGATCCAGTCGAAATGGTGCAGCAGGCTTTCCGGCATAAGGCTCTCTTTCAAGTCTCGTCGGTTGCGTTGGACGGTTGAGGGTATCGGCGGGAAGGCGGCTGGAGCATTTTTAAGAAAAATCGGCAGGCATTTCGACTGGAAAACGCGTCACAACAAAGAGTTGGGGAGAAAGTGCAATTCATTGAATCGCACTTTGCTCTACCGGCTACGAGTTCCCGTCGCTTGGCTGACGTAAGCCGATCAACTCGGGCCTATCATGATCGACGGCTGACCGGCTCCCAACGTGTGCTGCAGGGCGGCGGCGGTATTCTCGCCACCGGATGCTCAGGCATTTCGTCGGCGCGCGCAGCATGGAAGGCAGCGGTCTGTGCCTCGATATGCGCTTTGGCGCGCTCGATACGCTCGTTGTTGGAGTCATCGAGAGCTCGGGATGAGCCTCAGCGCCGGGCGTGCCATCCCAGCCGGCTTTCGATGCGCCGGGCGCTTGCCTTGACCAGGGCGATCAGGTCCGGGTCCTTCTGCTCCAGTTTTCGGTCAGGTACCACGATCGAGATCGTCGCGCGGCAGGCGCCCTGATTGTCGCGGATCGGAGCAGCGATGCAGGCGACCGCGAAGTCGGAATCGCCGGCTTGGATCGAAAGGCCCTGCTCGAGGGCATCGGCCGATATCTTCGCCAGGACATTCTGGTCCGTCTCTGCCCGGCCGGTCGGCGAGGCGACCGCCGAGCGCGCGAAGATCGCACGGCGCTCGGCTTCCGGCAGATGGCCGACCAATATGCGGCCGGATGCGGTCCAGTTCAGCGGGCTGCGCGTACCGACGCGCGAGGTCACCTGGAAATGATCCTTGCCCTCTTCCATGGCCAGCACGACCATGTGGTCGCCGTCCCGCCCGCAGATCTGGATGGTCTCGCCCGAACTCTGGGCGAGCTCATGCATCTCCTGTTCCGCCACGGTCAGCAGGTCGAGCGTGCGCGCATAGGTCAGGCCGTAATGGTAGAGGCGGGGCCCGAGCCAGAGCAGGCCGCCATCCTGGCGGTCGAGCATCTCCTTTTCCACCAGGTCGTCGACGATGACGTAGATCGTCGACAGCGGAGCGCCGATATCGCGCGCGATCTCATAGGCGGTAGCGGGGCGCTCGACCTTCTGCAGATAGTCGAGAATCTGCAAGGCGCGGTCGATGCCGCTGGTGCGCGAGCGGCGCCGGGTGGCACCGCCTTCGTTGGCATCGTCACGCTCGAGGGCTGTCGTGGACATGGGATTCAGGGCTTTCCATCACACATCATTCTATGCCGCGCTCCCGGCATTGAACAAGCAGGGCTCAATCCGGCCATTGCAGAATGGCGGCCTCTTTGGCCAGCAGGCGATCCTCGAAGGGGGTGGCAATCGGCAGGTTGGACTTGCGGGCCTGTTCGAGTTCTTCGGTGAGGCGGGCCGCCACGATGTCTTCTTCATCCGGGTGCAGGTTGCAGGGATCGAGAAAGAAATAACCGTGCTCGACCTCGTGATCGCGCACGATCACCGGGCGGTCGCCGGCGGCAAGGCGGTCGGCAAGGTCCCAGGCGGTGATGCGGGCTTCCTGGGGATCGACGAAGACCTGGAGCCGGTCGAGCGGATTATTGGTCGGGTCGGGCACGATCACCGCCTTCACGCCCGCCTTGCCGTCGAGGGCCGTCACCCAGCAGTCGAGGGCCTTGCGCTCGCGGGCGCGGATGCCATCGTGATCGCGCGTCTTCCAGGCCTGCAGGGCAGCCAGCGTGCCGACGATGCCTTCCTTGCCCACCTTCATGCCGCGGCCGATGCCCCGGTTCTGCAGATAGACATTGCGCACCAGCTCCTTGGGACCGGCCACGATGCCGGAGGTCGGGCCGCCCAGGAACTTGTGGCCGGAATAAAGCACGAGGTCGGCGCCGTCGGCCAGGAAGCCCTGGAGATCATATTCGGAGGCGGCATCGACGATAACAGGAATGCCGCGTTCATGGGCGACCTTCGCGAAGATTCTGAGCGGGATCTGCGCATAGTCGACGACGTGGTGGGAGACTACATAGACGGCGGCGGCCGTACGATCGGTGATGGCGCCGGCCAGATGGTAGGCCGAGGCGCTGGTGGCCTGTCCGATAGCGACAACCTTCGCGCCTGCAAGGCGGATCGCCTGCTCGACGGGCGCCCCATAGCTGACCATGTGGCCGGACTGGATGATCACCTCGTTCTTGAGGCCGGTGGTGTCGGGCAGGCGTTCGATGGCGGCCAGATCGGCGCCGGTCATAGCAGCGGCGACGGCGAGACTGATCGCGGCCGAGCAGGAGGCGGTGATGAAGCCGGCCTCCGCGCCGGTCAGGTTGGCGATCACCGCGCTCGCCTTGCGATGGAGGTCGCCGAGTTCGACGAACTCGCTCAGGATCGCCGAGACCGCCTCCACGGCCGGCGGCACCACGATGGAGGCGCCGAGCGAGGTCATGGTCCCGGATACGTTGATGACGGGCCTCAGGCCGAGGCGGCTGCGGATATCGTTGGCGGGCATGGAATTGCGCTCCGAAAGGCGAAAGTGGAAGTGGTTCAGTCGATCGCTACGATGGCTTCGATCTCGACGGTAATCTGGCCGGGCAGCGAGCCCTGGCCGACCGCCGAACGGGCATGGACGCCGCTGTCGCCGAAGACTTCGATGAGCAGGTCCGAGCAGCCGTTGATCACGGCCGGATGCTGCGCGAAATCGGGCGCCGCATTCACCATGCCGAACAGCTTGACCACCCGCCGCACCCTGGAGAGATCGCCGAGCGCGTCCTGCATCACGGCGATCAGGTTGATGCCGGTCAGGCGGGCATGCTGATAGGCTTCCTCGATCGAGACTTCGGCGCCGACCTTGCCGGTATGCGAGCGGCCGTCGGCATGGTTCGGCCCCTGGCCGGACAGGAACAGCAAATTGCCCTCCTGCACATGGGTGACGAAATTGGCAATGGGCGCGGGCGCGACGGGAAGTTTGATTCCGAGGGCTGCCAGCCGCTCATAGGGCGAGGCGTGCGGGCGCGGAACCGTCCCGGAAATGGTCATTGAAAACACTCCAATAATGCAAACAGCGCAGTCGTCATGCGAAGAGCTCGGCTTGGCGGATGCAGGCGACGTAGTGCCCGCCGCCGACAGGCTCGACCGGCGGGATGGTGGTCGAGCAGGCCGGCGCGGCGGAGGGGCAGCGGGTGCGGAACACGCAGCCCGACGGTGGGGCGATGGGGCTCGGAATATCGCCCTGCAGCGGCACGCGCGTGCGCCGGCGGGTGGGGTCGGGCACCGGCGCGGTCGCGAGCAGGGCCTTGGTATAGGGATGGCGGGGAGCGGCATAGACCTGCCGGCTCGGTCCCCGCTCCATGACACGGCCGAGATACATCACCACCACCTCGTCGCACAGATATTCGACGACGGAGAGGTCGTGGGCGATGAACAGCATGGTCAGGCCCAGCTTCTTCTTGAGATCGCCGAGCAGATTGAGAACCTGGGCCTGCACCGAGACGTCGAGGGCCGAGACGGGCTCATCGGCGACGATGAATTCGGGCTCGACCGCGATGGCGCGGGCAATGCCGACGCGCTGGCGCTGGCCGCCGGAGAATTCATGCGGAAAGCGCGTGGCATAGTCGGGCGACAGGCCGACCAGGCTGAGCAATTCGGCAACGCGTTCGGCCCGGGCTCTGCCGCGGGGATAGCCACAGGTATCGAGCGCCTCGCCGATGATGGCCGAGATGCGCATGCGCGGATTGAGGCTGGAGAAGGGGTCCTGGAACACGATCTGCAGCCGGCGGCGATAAGCCAGCATCTCTCTAGCGCCGAGGCCGAACAGGTCCACTCCGTCGAAGATGGCCTTGCCGGAGGTCGGCTCGACCAGGCGCAGCACGGAACGGCCGGCGGTGGTCTTGCCCGAACCGGATTCGCCGACCAGCCCGACCGTGGCGCCGCGGCGGACATCGAAGCTGACATCCTCGACGGCGTGGACGATGCGCCCGTTGCGGGCGGGAAAATGCTTGGTGAGATTCTGCACGCTGAGCAGAGGCGTGTCCGCCATGGCCTGGGGCGAGGGGGCAGTCGTCATAGCTCGGCGCTCCGGATGCAACGCGAGAAGCTGGCCGTACCCGTCGGCACCAGCTCGGGAATGGCGGCGCTGCAGGCGTTGAGCGCCATGGAGCAGCGCGGTCCGAAGGCACAGCCGGGCGGCAAAGCGGTGATCGGCGGCACAGTGCCCGGAATGGAATGCAGGGCCTGCCGCTCGCCATTGGCATCGATGTCACGCGCCGCGTCCGGCGTGCAGGCGAGCAGGCCTCTGGTATAGGGGTGGCGCTGACGGGCGAAGAGGTCGTTGACCGGAGCCTGCTCGACCACCCGGCCGCCATACATCACCACCACATCATGGGCGATCTCGGCGACCACGCCGAGATTATGGGTGATGAACAGGATGGACATGCCGAACTCGGCCTGGAGACGGCGCAGCAGGTCGAGGATCTGGGCCTGGATGGTCACGTCGAGGGCGGTGGTCGGCTCATCGGCGATCAGCAAAGACGGGTTGCAGGCGAGCGCCATGGCGATCATCACGCGCTGGCGCATGCCGCCGGACATCTGGTGGGGATAGTCGTCGAGGCGGGAGGCGGCGTCGGGGATCTCGACATGCTTGAGCATGGCGAGCGCTCGCCGCCTGGCCTCCTGGCGGTTGACCGGCTCGTGCAGGGCGATCATCTCGCCGATCTGGTCGCCCACCGTGTAGAGCGGATTGAGGCTGGTCATCGGTTCCTGGAAGATCATGGCGATCTCCTTGCCGCGCATGCGGCGGAACTGGCGGGGCGTGAAGGCGGCGAGGTCGTGCACGCCGCCGGCCCTGTCGCGGAACAGGATCTTGCCGCCGGCGATGGTGCCGGGCCTGGAGAGCAGCCCCATGATCGACAGGCTGGTGACGGACTTGCCCGACCCGGATTCGCCCACCACGGCAAGCGTCTGCCCGCGCTTGAGGTCGAAGGTCACGCCATCCACCGCCTTGGCGGCGAAGCGCTTGGTGACGAACCAGGTGCGCAGGTCCTGGACGGAGAGGATGGTGTCGGGTGCGATCGAACCCGTCATGACTGCCACCCGCAATGAGGGCAGGCGTGCTTGCCGGCCGTCGGCGCCTGTGCCGGGACATAGCGCTGCGCGGCGATCGCCTCGGCGCCCAGAATGGCTTGGCGCGGCTCGAACACCCGGGTGAGCCGGCTGAGCGCACCCTGCGAGTCCTTGACGGCGATGTCGGCGTCGACGACATCGAACAGGGTGAACTCGGCGGGCCGGCCCTTGTCCAGCAGCCCATCCGCCTGAAGGCCGATGGCCCGGCGCGGCGCCGTGGTCACGGCGGCGACCACCTCTTCCAGCTTCATGCCGAGCGAGAGCAGCTTCGACATGGTCGTCGCCATGTCCCACACCGCCCCGTCGAGCGAGCGGTTGTGCAGGTCGGTCGAGATGGTCCGGGGTGGCAAGCCGCGCGCCAGGGCCGCCTTGGCGACGTCGAAGGAAAAGGAGGCGCCGCCATGGCCGACATCCAGCACGATGCCGCGCGCCGCCGCGTCCTCGGCGAGGCGATAGAGATCCTCGTCCTCCAGGATCGAACTGCCGGCCTTGCCGTTGAAGCAGTGGGTGACGATGTCGCCCTCCGTCAACAGGCCGAGGACGTCGTCATAGAGCGGCGGCGGCTCGCCGACATGCACCATCAGCGGCAGCTTAAGGACGCGGCCGAGCTTCTTGGCGAGCTTCACCGGCGTCAGGTCCCAGCCGCCGGTGATCACGTGGCTGGCCCGCACCTTCAGGCCGACGATGACGTCGCGGTTCTTCTCGACAGTCGAGATGATGCGCTCGAAATCGATGGAGCGGATGTCCATCAGCTCGCTGACGCGATTGCAGGCGACCAGGCCGATCGAGCCGAGATTGAGGAAGGCGTAGACGTTCTCGCGCGCCGGCTCGATGATGAACTCGCGCAGGCCGTGGAAATTGGCCTCCCCGGCCGAGCCGGCGTCGACCATGGTGGTTACGCCGCGCGCGGCGCCGCATTGCTCGGGGCGGAGCGAGATGTCGGTGCCGCCATACCAGACATGGACGTGAAGATCGGTCCAGCCCGGCGACAGTAAGCCCCCGCCGGCATCGAGGACGCGGATATCGTCACCGGTGGCGATCGAGGCCGCGACCTCGGCGATGCGGCCCTCCCGGTCGACGAGGATGTCGAGGGGCGTGCCGGCCGGGGCCGCGAAGCCGATGGTCCTCGCACCCTTGATGAGCAGCGGCCGGTCGGCGCGGGGGAAATGGTTGCCGATCATGGCTCAGATATCCTTTGCCAAGCGCGGATCGAGGAGATCGCGCAGGCCGTCGCCGACCAGTTGCAGCGACAGCACGGTGACGACGATGGCGGCCCCGGGAAACCACATGAGCCAGCCCGCTTTGTCCATGAATTGGCGCCCGACGCTGATCAAGGTGCCCCAGGTCGGCGTGTCGGGCGAAATGCCGACGCCGAGGAAGGACAGGCCCGCTTCGGCGAGGATGGCATTGGCGAAGATGAAGGTGCCCTGCACCAGCAGGGGCGAGGTGACGTTGCGCAGGACATGGCGCAGCAGGATCTTCCAGGTCGGCACGCCGAGGGCGCGGGCGGCCTCGACATAGGGCAGTTCCCGGATGACCAGGGTGGAGGCGCGCACCACGCGGGCAAGGCGCGGGGCGTAGACGATGCCGAGCGCGATGACGACGTTGATGGCCGAGGCGCCGAGAGCGGCCACCAGCGCGATCGCCAGGAGGATGTCGGGGAAGGCCATCATCGCATCGATCAGACGCGAGAGGGGCGTGTCGGCCTCACGGAAGAAGCCCGCGGTGAGGCCGAGCGCGATGCCGATCAGCGAGGCCAGCACCACCACGGCGAGGCCGACGGACAGGGAGGTCTGGGCCGCATAGAGCATGCGGGTGAAGATGTCGCGCCCGAGATCGTCGGTGCCGAACAGATGGGCGAGGCTCGGACCTTTCAGGCGATTGGCGACCGAGAGCTTGGTCGGCGAATAGGGGGCGATCAGCGGCGCGAGGATCGCGGCCAGGGCGATGACGGCGAGAACGGCAAGACCGATGAAGGAGGTCGGCCGTCTGATCAGGCGGGACAGCAGGCCGGGCGCCGCCTGGTAGGAGGAGGAGATGGCGGCCATCAGTAGCGCACCCTCGGATCGATGAGGAGGTAGAGCATGTCGATGCCGAAATTGACGAGGACATAGAGCCCGGCGATCACCAGCAGGGCTCCCTGGATCACGGGGTAGTCGCGCCGGAGCACGGCGGACACCACGAGGTTGCCGATGCCCGGCACGCCGAACACGGTCTCGGTCACCACGGCGCCGGAGATCAGCAGCGCGGCGGTGAGGCCGATGACGGTGAGGATCGGGATCAGCGCATTTTTGAAGGCATGCCTGATCACCACCCGCCATTCGCTCATGCCCTTGGAGCGGGCGGTACGCACATAGTCGTCCGAGAGCACGTCGAGCATCGAGGCGCGGGTGAAACGGGTGATCAGGGCCGAGGAGACCACGCCCAGGGCCACTGCCGGTAGGACCAGGTGATTGAGGCGCTCGCCAAAGGACGCGCCGGGGCCGCCATAGCCGGAGGTGTCGAACCAGCCGAGCTTCACCGCGAAGATCTGCATCAGGACGAGGCCGAGCCAGAAACTCGGCACGCTGGCGGCGAACATGGCAAGCGTGGTCGCCACCTGGTCGAACAGCGAGCCGCGCCAATAGGCCGAGAGGATGCCAACCGGCAGGGCGATGATGCTGGCGATCAGCAGCGAGAACAGCGTGAGGAAGAAGGTCGGCTCGGCGCGGGCGGCGAGGGCCTGCGTCACCGGCTGGTTGAGGAAGATCGACTGGCCGAAATCACCCTGCACGAGGCCGAGGACGTAATAGGCGAACTGGGTGATGATCGGGCCGTCCAGGCCGAGCTTGGTGCGCAAGGCGGCGATATCGGCTTCGGACGCGTCGGGCCCGAGCATCATGGCGGCCGGGTCGCCCGGCGTGACCCGGACGATGATGAACACGATCGTCACGACGAGGGCCATCACGATGATCATGCCGAGGAGGCGGTGGAGAATCGTGCGCAGCATCGATGGAGCCTTGCGTTGTTCGAGGCCGGAAGATCGCGGGCACCGGCGTCGGATGTCGGCCGGTACCTGCTCTCGAGCTCCCTTGGGGAGAGAAGGGAGCTATGACGTTTGAGCCGTCATCTCTTTTCCTCGGCCGTTGGCCTCGCCGGGAATGACAGATCTAGTTCGGCACGCTGGAGATCTCACTTTCCTTCCAGATAGGCATTCCAGAAATAGGGCCAGGGGGCCGGCGTGACGCCTTTCAAGTTTGGGGCCTGGGCAGCGAGGGCATTGAAATTACCGACCTTGAAGGCGGGCGCCTCGTCATAGAAAGCCTTCTGGACGGCCGGCCAGAGGGCCAGCCGCTTGGCGGGATCGGACTCGGCATTGAAGGCGCCGAGCGCCTCGTGCTTCTTGTCCGAGACCCACCAGCCGGGCGAGGTGTCCGACATGAAGCCGGTCAGGGACGGCTCCGGCAGGAAGGGGCTGTGGGTGATGTAGATGTCCCACAATTTGGGGTCGGTGCGGTTCTTGGTCAGCGTCGCCCATTCCACCACGTCGAGCTGAACCTTGAAGCCGGCCGCCTTGAGATATTCGGCGGCGACCTGCGCCAGCTTGTAGTGGAACTCATATTGGCGGCTGGTCAGGATGCGCAGCGGCTTGGAGCCGTCATAGCCGGCCTCCTTCAGCAAGGCGGCGGCGGCCTCGACGTCGCCCTCCGGCTTGTAGGGCTGCGTTCCTTCCTCGGTATGCCACTTGTAATCCTTGGGATAGAGGGCGCCGTCGACCGAGAAGAATTCCTCCGATCCGAAGGCGGCCAGCATCATGTCCTGCGGCGCCAGTGCCGCCTGGATCGCCTTGCGGATGCGGATGTCGGAGGCGAGGCCCTCCTTGTTGTTCATGAACAGGACCGGCCAGCCGAAGGGCTTCAGCAGGACCGGGGCGGTCTTGCCCTTGGAAATCTTGTCGAAAGCCTCGACGGGCAGGGAGTCGACATAGGCGAACTGGCCGGCGGCGGCGCCCTCGACGCGGGTATTGGGATCGGGCACCGGCACGAAGCGGATCTCGTCGAGATATTGCTTGCGCGCGCCGCCATAGCCATTGGGCTCACCCGGGCGGGAAGCGTAGTCGTCAAAGCGCGCCAGCTGGATGAACTGGTCGGGCTTGCGCTCCTTGAGCTTGTAGGGCCCGGTGCCGATGAAGCTCGTCAGGGGATCCTGCCCGGCATTCTTGGCCGGAATGATGATCGCCGCGGCATTGTTGAAGGCGAGCAGGGCCAGCAGCGGCGCATAGGGCTTCTTGAGCTTGATGGTGACGGTGTGATCGTCGGTCGCCTCGATGGCGGCGATCATTTCCGCCGTCTGCTTGCCGCGCGTGGCGATCTTCGTCCAGCGCTGCAGTGAGGCGATGACGTCGGCGGAGTTCATCACCGAACCGTCATGGAACTTGATGCCGGTGCGCAGGGGGATGGTGTAGGTCAGGCCGTCGGCCGAGATCTTCGGCATCTCGGCGGCGAGCAGAGGAGTGACGCCCCAATCCTTGTCGAAGGTGAAAAGCGTTTCGAAGATGTGCTGCGAGACGATGCCCACGAGATCGGCGGTCGAGGCCATCGGGTCGAGCGTGGGCGGTTCGCCGACGGTGGCGACATCGATGACGCCGCCCTTGGCGGCATCAGCCCATGCCGGTCCGGTAGCCGGAAGCAGTGTCAGTGCAAGCACGGCAGTCAATCGCGCCAGGCGTCCCATATCGTATCCCCATGTTACATTATTATGTAATCTATAACTTATTTGTGTATCGTTATGCCCTCAATGCCGGATCCGGTCAAGCTGGTTCGTCTCGCCCGGCCTCCACAGGGCTGGCCGGGAAGCTGCACCTTGTTGTTGAACGCACCCTGGATTTGCCGCTGTGTGAGGGGCGACGCTCCCGGCACATGTCGAGGCTGCGCAACCTTGTGAGTAAACAGTGCGAAGGCACAAGAATCGTACGGACTTGACGAAGCGCGACGTTAGGGTAGGGCGGCGTTTTCGCCCAAACGCGCTTGGTCCGATCCGAGCACCGTACACGCATCGGTCGGCCAGGAAAGCCCATGGTTGAGAGGAAATGCGGCATGATCGCGCTCGCTGATATTCGCCATACGCTCCGGGGGCTCTATCTTGGCTCGAGCCGGAAGGCCGTCAGCTTCCAGATCCTGCGCTTCATCATCGATGTCGGCATTCTCGCCTTCTTCATCGCCGGGCCGAGCATGAAGAACGAGGCCTGGCATGCCGCCATCAATGTCATCGTCGCTGCGGTCATCGTGCTTGAACTCGCGGCCAGCGCCCTCGTCGCGCCCAGTCTGAAAAAGTGGGCGCTGCTGCCGATGACCTGGATCGACCTGGCCATTCTCGCCACTTTCGTGGTGCCTGCCTTCTCCAACCTGTTCCTGCGCGTGCTGCGCATCTGGTCGTTGAGCAAGAGCAATCTGTTCACGCTGGCGCTGCGCAAGTCGGGCTATCGGCAGATGGAAGACACGCTACGGGCCGTGATCGACCTCACGGTGTTCCTGTTCCTGGTCTCCAGCTTCGTCTACACCGTGTTCTACGGGAATGGCTTCGAGGGCTATATCCAGGCCCTCTATTTCACCGTCGCCACGGTGACCACGACGGGCTTCGGCGACATCACCCTGCCGGGCAATCTCGGCAAGCTCACCTCCATCGTCGCCATGATCATCGGCGTGTCCCTGTTCGTGCGTCTGGCCCAGGCGATCGTGCGGCCGCACAAGGTGAATTTCAGCTGTCCCCAATGCGGGCTTTCCCGGCATGAGGCAGACGCGGTGCACTGCAAAGCTTGCGGCCATGTCCTGAACATCCCGGATGATGGGGAGTAGGCTCGCTCGATCGAGGTCCGCGGGAGCGCCCGGTCGGCCGCCTGGGCAGGTTATGGCCTGCCCTCAGTCGAGTGGGCAGGTCTTGCAAAGCTTGAGATTGTCCATGCGATAGCGCAGGCAGCAGATCCTGCGCCTGCGTCCTCTTTCGGTGCTGTAGCGGACGGGCTCGAACAGCGGGTTGCTCGTGCCGTCGTCCCAGCGCCGGGTCGCCAGCACGGCGCGGGCCTGGGAGAGTCCTGGATGACCCGTTCCCAGGAATGCCTCCAACTCGCCCAGGCTGTGCTCGACGATGGTTCCGGCATTGCTCCACAGTACCTTCGGGGGTAGGGGGCTGGCGCGCGAGATCGCGGCGATCACCGGGGCGAGATGGCCGTCGACCAGGGCTGCGAAACGCTCGCGGACATTGGCTGGGGCAAGACGGCTCCCCGCATGCGGCAGGCGCAGGGCGGCGGTGCGGCCGTCTTCGGAGGGGATCACGCCGATCTCCCCGATGCCGACCGGCAGGCCCCAGTCGGCGATGATGTTCGCGGCCAAAACGGGCGGAATCAGGATCGAAAAATGCCATTTCGACCAGAGCGTCGCCACGGCGATCGCCTCCGGCCGCCGGTAGTTCCTGGCGAAGCGGGCCAGCAGCGGCGCGAGTTCCTCGCCCTCGACCAGGGCGGTCGCGGGAATGAAGGGGCGGGCATCGGCCCCGAGCACCAGATTGTCGGCGAGAAAGGCGAGCGGACCCTGGAAGAGGGTGGCGAACATGGCCGTCATCGCTTCCAGGATGCCACGATGAAATAGGCGCCGCCCAGGCCCGTGGCGATCAGCCCGGCCGGGATCTGCCAGGGAAAGGCGATGGTCCGGCCGACCCAGTCGGCCAGGATCATCAGCACGGCGCCGACCAGGGCCGAGCCATAGATCTCGGCCAGCGCCGTCCTCATACCAAGGAGCCGCGCCAGATGCGGCGCCATCAGGCCGACAAAGCTCAACGGCCCCACGAAGAGGGTTGCAACGCCGGTCAGCACGGCGACGACCAGCACGACGGCGAGGCGCGCACCGGCAATCGGCACGCCCAGCGAACGGCCGACCGGTTCGCCAAGCTGCATCAGCCCGATCCAGCGCAGCAGGGGCAAAGGCAGCAGCAAGGCTGACGCCGTCGCCAGGGCGATGGCGCGTGCCTCGGCGGCATCGACCGAATAGGTCGAACCCGACAGCCAGCCGATCACCCGCAGGATCCTGGGATCGCCGATGACGAGCAGGATCGACAGCAGCGAGGCCAGCAGCGCGCCGAGGCCTGCCCCGATCAGCAGGAGGTGGTCGGGCGCAAAGGCCGAGCGCCGGCCGAGCCAGAGCACACAGGCCAGGATGGCGAGGCAGGCCAGGCAGGACAGCGCCGCCGTGCCATAGCGGTCGAGGCCCGGCAGGAACAGGGTCGCCACCAGCAGCATCAGGGCGGTTCCCGAGGAGATGCCGAGGA
This sequence comes from Labrys sp. LIt4, assembly GCF_017813775.1. Classification (NCBI taxonomy): domain Bacteria; kingdom Pseudomonadati; phylum Pseudomonadota; class Alphaproteobacteria; order Hyphomicrobiales; family Xanthobacteraceae; genus Labrys; species Labrys sp. LIt4. Next base: position 23,104 of record NZ_JAGIPY010000007.1, on the reverse strand, counting down.
GTTCTGGGCTGGCCATTTCGTTGCGGGTCAGGCGCTGCAGCAGCGATCCCGCCATGGCGAGCATGGCGCCGGCGCAACAGGCGGCCGTGATGCGGGGCAGTCGCCAGATCGACAATTCGGCAAACAACTCGCCTTGGGCGAATTGCCAGCCATCGGGTCCGGGGCCAAATGTGGCGGCGAGGGCGAAACTCACGACGAGGGCCGCACCAAGGCCGATAAAGGCCGAGGCTGTGCCGAGCTGCAATCGCATCGGCTCGGCCGCCATGGCGAGAGCACTCGTTCCGGCCGGGGCGTGTTGGAGCATCCAGAGCAGCAGGGGAACGCTGAGGAGCATCACGGTGATGCCGGCGGGAATCTCGATGCCGCCGGCCAGTGCCAGCAGGGCCTGGTCGGTCAGCGCCAGCAGGCCGGCGGCGATCAGGGGGCCCGCGACGAGGCGCGCCGGCAGCCGCCTCGCGCCCGCGCCGCGAGCGATGGCCGCACCGGCTAGGCCGAGAAAGCTGATCAGGCCGACGGTGCTCGCGACCAGGGCGCTCAGCCCGACGGCGGCCAGGATGGTCGCGCCCCTGACCAGCGACGTCCGCACGCCCAATTGCTCGGCGCCTTCGATCTGCATGGCCGAGAGCGGGCGCATGAGAAGGAGGATCGCGAGCGACACCAGTCCGAGCTTCAGCGCCAGGGCCAGCACGGTGTCCCATCCGTTCTGGATGAGGGAACCGGCCTCCCAGATATAGAGATCGCTGAGGGCGTCGAAATGGGTGAGCACCAGCATGGTGCCCAACGCGCCGAAGGCGAGCGAAGCGACCAGCCCTATCAGGGTGACGGTGGTTGGCGCAAAATCGGACTGGGCCGAAAGCAGGAGGACGATGGCGGCCACGCCGATGCCGCCGGCGAGCGCCGGCAGATCCCAGCCCAACGCCAGCAGGCCGGGAGCCCAGATGATCGAGGCGGCGATGGCGCATTTCGCGCCGGCAAAGATGCCCAGCGTTCCCGGCTCGGCGAGCGGGTTGCGCAGCACCTGCTGCAGGACCACGCTGGCCAGCCCCAGCGCGCCGCCGCCGAGGAGGCCAGCGCAGAAGCGGGGTGCCAGTCCGTCCCGGGCCATGATGGCGCGCAGGTCGTCGGCACCGGCCAGCAGGGCCAGCCAGCCGGCAGGCGGGACCTGGCGGGAAAGGTTGAGCAGGAACAGGGCCGCGGCCAGGCCGAGGAGGACGGCGCTGACGATGATCCAGCCGGAAATCCTGCCGATGATCCGGTCACGGCCGCTGGCTGCAAGTCGGGCTTCAGGCATCGTGCGGCAGGCTTTCAGCGAGCTGGCGGGCAAAACGCATCGCCGAGGCGACGCCGCCATTGGGGTAGATCACCGGCATCATCGTCAGCCTGGCGGCCTTGACGGCGGGAAGCGCCCGCCAGAGCGGATTGTCGGCGAGCCGGGCCAGGGCATTGCGGGTCTCCACGCCCCGGTCGAAATGCACGATCCTGGCCTCGGGATCGCCGGCGAGCTGGTCGATGCCGACCGAGATCACGCCGGACCCGTTCACCCGCCCGCGCCAGGCATTGACGAGGCCGAGCCGGGACAGGCTGTCGCCGATCAATCCCGTTCCGCCAAACAGGGCAACGGTGCGACCATCCTGGGCGAAGCGGCCGACATAGAGGGATCGGCTGGTGCGCCCTGCGAGGGCGGTGCGCGCCTCGGCGAAGGTCGCCTCCAGCTGCGAAGCCAGGACCTGCGCCGCCTCCTTCCTGCCGGTCAGCTCCGCGAGCTGGACGAGCAGCCCGGTCGCCTGGGCGACGCCGGACTTGCCGGCCGAGGCCGCATCGAGGGGAACCAGCGGCGCGATCTCGCGCAGGCGGCGCAGGGGGCCGGCCTGCCAGGCCGCCATGACGATGGCGTCGGGCTGGATTGCCTGCAGGAGCTCGGCATTGGGCTCCAGCAGCGGCCCGAGATCCATCACGTCATCGGCAAGCGCCGGCTGCGCGACGAGCCTGCGATAGAGCGCGACATTGGCCACGGCGACGGGGCTGACGCCGAGCGAGACGAGGAGTTCTGTCGCCAGCAGGTCCAATGCGACCAGGCGCAGCGGGGTCGCCGCGCGGGCCTCGATACTCATCCCGGCAAGCAGGGGAGCCGCGAGCATGAGGCGGAGCAAGTCCCGCCGCGTCGCCCTCGGAGCCGGAATCGGCGCTACCATTTATAGGACAGCGTCGCTGTTGCCGTCAGCGGCTCGCCATAGCGGCACCCCGTCGAGCCGGCGCAAGTGTAGAATTTCTTGTTGAACAGATTGCGCGCATTGACCGTGAGGCTGGCGCCGTCGAGCTTCTTGTCGATCACGCCGAGGTCGTAACTCGCCATGGCATCGACCAGCAGATAGTCCGGCACATGGGTCGGCTTGCCCAGTATTTCGATGCTGTCGGCGATATAGGTTTCCCCGACATAGCGCAGCCCGCCGCCGATCTTCAGCCCCCGCACGCCGAGATCGTCGAACTTGTAGCTTGCCCACAGCGCGGCGGAATGCCGGGGCACCAGATCCACCGGCCGGCCGATGGTGGAAGCCACGGCGCTCTGCAGGGTCTTGCTGTCGGTGAAGGCGTAGCTGGCGACGAGGTCGAGATTGCCGAAGGAGGAGTGGGCCTCCAGCTCGACGCCGCGCGAGCGGACCTTGCCGATCTGATAGATATCGCCGAGAGCGTCGATGCTGCTGACATTCTGCTGGGTGAGCTCGTAGACGGCGGCGCTGAGCAGCAGGTTGGTGTCCTCGGGCTGGTAGCGCACGCCCGCTTCGTATTGCAGGCCCTTATTGGGCTTGAGCGCCGTGCCGGAGACCGAGTCCAGGCCGAGCTGCGGCGCGAAGGACTGGCTGACGCTGACATAGGGGGCGATGCCGTTTTCGAAGCGGTATACCAGTCCGGCGCGGCCGGTGAAGGCGCTGTCGTTCTGGCGCGACCTGGCGCCGGTCAGGTAGTTCACGGTCGTTGCGCGGCTCCAGTCATGGCGCCCGCCCAGCAGCACGGTCAGGTTGCCCAGGCGAATCTGGTCCTGGAGATAGATGCCGAACTGGTCGCTGAGATTGTCGCTGCCGCGGTCGACGGCGTAGTTGATGACCGGGTAGCCGGAATAGACCGGATTGTCGATGTCGAGCGGGACGATGTTGCCGCGATAGCGGTGCGAGTCGTAGCTGCGGCGGTAATAGTCGAAGCCGGCCAGGAGCGTGTGGCTGAGCGGCCCGGTTTCGAAGGTCTTCTCGATCGAGGTGTCGGCGGTGATGCCGTAGGAGCGCTCGGTGCGGACGCTGGGCCGCCGCGCGAGCTGGCCGTTGGTGACGGGCAGCAGGCCCGCCTGCATGTAGTCCCAGCTCACGTCGGAGTAATAATAGCGGGCGTTCTGGCGCAGCTTCAGCGTCTCGTCGAACCGATGCTCGAAGGCATAGCCGATCGTGTAGGCGTCGCCCACGAAGCGATCGAAGGATTCCTCGCCCAGGAACAGCTTGCGGGGGATGCGGCCGGTCGCGACATCGTTCCAGTAGAGCGGCGTGATGAAGCGCGTGTTGACGTGCTGGTAGCTCGCCAGGAGGGTCAGCGACGTCGCCTCGTTCGGCTGCCAGGTGATGGCGGGCGCGATATAGACCTTGTCGTCCGGTACGTGCCTGACCCAGTTGTCGGCGTCCCGCACCAGGCCGGTCAGGCGGTAGCGCAGGGTGCCGTCGGCCGTCAGCGCATCGGAGAGGTCGAAGGAGGCCTGCTTGCGGTCATAGCTGCCATATTCGAGATTGATCTCGTGCAGGGGCGTCGGCGTCGGACGCTTGGAGATGGCGTTGATCACGCCCCCCGGCGCCAGCTGGCCGTAGAGCACGGAGGAAGCCCCGCGCAGCACCTCGACGCGCTCCAGCCCATAGGGCTCCTGGGTGCTGTCATAGACGTTGGATTGCAGCTTCATGCCGTCGCGCAGCATGCCGCCATTGCCGGTGGCGACGTCGAAGCCGCGCAGCATGACGTCGTCGGTCATGCGGCTGAAGCCCTGCGACTGCATGCCGACCCCTGGCGTGTAGGTGAGGACGTCGGCCAGGGAGGCGACCTTCTGGTCCACCATCTGGTCCTTCGTGACAACGGTGATGGACTGGGGGGTCTCGATGATCGGCGTATCGGTCTTGGTGCCAGAGGCGCTCTGGCGGGCGACATAGCCCTGCACAGGTCCCCATGCCGATTGGCCGTAGACCGTCACGGGATCAAGTTCGATGGCCTGCGGATTGCCGGTGCCGCCAATGCTGGCGGTGATGTCGGACGAAAGCACCGTGACGGTGGTGGCATTGCTGAAGCGATAGTTCAGGCCGGAGCCCGCCAGCAGCCTGGCAAGCGCCTGCTGCACCGTCAGCGAACCGCGGACCGGGCGGCCGAGCGTCTTGATGGGGCTGTTCTCGCGGAAAACCACGGAAAGACCGGCGACGCGTCCGATCTCGTTCAGCGCCTGGGGGATCGGCCTTGCCGGAATGTTGAAGGCGAAACGCTGTTCCGCCGGCTGCTCGGCCCGGGCCGCCGATACACCCACGCCTGCCGTCGTGCCAGCCATCAGCATGGCGGCCGCCATCCTGCCGGCCACACGCCTCACGCCATGCCTACTCATTGAACCCATCCCCTCGATCATCGATCGCCGGCAAAACCGCGGTCTTGGTACCCGTGGTTACCGGCCTCCATGCTCTTCACGTTCGAGGGGGCGTTTCACTGAACCCCTTGGCGAAGATTTTTCTTCGTATCGCGGAATCGGACACCTTACGGCCGGATGAACACGACGAGGCCGCCGGGCAAAGCGGTCATGCGGAAGCCGACGCTGGCCTGCAGAGACTGCAATGCCGCATCCGTATCGGCCAGGCTGAAGCTCCCGGTGACGAGCTGGTCGCCGAGGCCCACATCGGTGACGATGATCCTGCCCCGGCGATAGCGAGCGATCTCCTCGATGACGTCGGAGAGCCTGGCCCGGTAGAAGACATAGCGACCCTGGCGCCAGGCCAGGGCATCCTTGAGATCGACCTGTTCGATCTCGCCGAGGCCCTGCCTGTCGAAACGAAGGCGCTGGCCCGGCTCGTCCAGCAGCGCTTCGCCGATATGCTCGGCCTTGACGGCGACCTTGCCGCTCTCCAGCGTGACGACAGTGCCGTCCTCGCCGAGATTGACGTCGAACTGGGTGCCGATGTCCCTGATGGCGCCATCCGGCACCCGCACGACGAAGGGAGCCTTGCCGGGTGCGACGTCGAAGGAGGCGGTGCCGCGCAGGAGCTTCACCTGCCTTTCGTTCTTGTCGAAGGTCTCGTCGAGGGCGCTGTCGGCATCGAGAAGCACCTTGGACCCATCGGACAGCGTAACGGTGCGCCGTTCGCCGCGGCCGGTGCTGTGATCGGCCATCAATTTCTGCAGCAAATGGGGATTCTGCAGCCAGAGCACACCGCCGAGGCCAATGGTCAGCGCCAGCGCGGCGGTCGACAGCCGCCGGAAGGTGCGATGCTGGCGCCGGCCCCTGTCGACAGCATAGAGATAGGGTGCGAGCGCTTCATTTTCACGGGTGGCAAGGCGGCGGGCAGGCTGCTCGGCAGCGTTCCAGACCTCCTCCGTCCTGCGAAGGGCGTCGGCATGGGCGGGATCGGATCCGAGCCAGTGCTCGAACGCGGCCTGCTCGGTCCGCGACAACCCGCCGAGGCGGCGAACGAACCAGTCTCTGGCCTCCTGTTCGACATCCGCTCTGGAGGATTGGGGGGATGCCATGATCTGTGGCCTCGAAACCGCTTTTTCGTCTATGGCGCCGGGCGATAGAGCGTTTTGCGATTAGACGGAATCATCTCGAATCGCAAAGACGCGCTGAACCAAAGAGCTAGAGCAAAACGGCGTTTCCGTCCAAACGCTTTGCTCCAGAGAATTGCGGCACTATAGCCCGACTGCGCCCGGCTTGCCCGTCGCGTGATGCCTGCCGACGCGATCGTCAGGGACGAGCGTCGGTGGAGGATGGCGGCCGGCGGCTTTCAGGCCCCGTCCGCGGATGCACCATCGGTTGCGGTGCAGGCAGCCAGTGCCCGCGCCATGTGCTTGGCCACCGCGCGCTCCGATATGCCCAGCGTCGCGGCGATCTCGATGAAACTATGCCCGTGAATGCGGTTTAGCAGGAAGATATGCCGCGTCTGCCGGGGCAGCGCCGCGATCGTGTCCTGAAGGAATTGCAGGTTCTGGCGGGCCGAGAGGATTTCGAACGGCGTCGCCGGGGAGGCCGCATATTGGCTCGGCAGCGTATCCTCCTGCAGGCGCTCGCGCCTCGCCTCCGACCTCAGGTGATCGATCGCGGCATTGCGTGCGCAACGGGTCAGGAACGCAGATGCGTTGCCGGTGGTGTCGCTGGTGCGCTCCCAGATCCGCAGGAACATGTCCTGGATGAGGTCGAGCGCTGCATCCCGACTCCTGACTTTGCGCCGCAGCGTCCGCTCCAGGCGAGGCCGCTCCGCGGCATAGAGAGTTTCGATGTCGTGGCTGCGGCTGTTCATGGAGCGAAATCTGTGAGCGGGGCGGCGATGCTGGGCAGGTGACCAAGCATTATCCAGAAAAGCAGCACCGCTCAACGAAAATGATTTATATTTATTCTAAATTGTGCAGATTATTAGCATATTATTGCGATGATCTTTAGTATTAATCAAGAAAAAATTAAGTTACGCTGTAATTCTACATTAAAGGATGGTGCAGCCACGCCGTTCTGCCGCCAAACCCATCCAGCCGGAAATACTCATTTGTCGAGCGCCCTTGTCTGGCGCGTCCCTGTCATTCCACCCTTGTCGGGGACAGGGCAAAGACGCCCTGGCTGTTCTCAGGCAAACTGCGCCCGGTGCAGCCGGCCATAGATTCCGGACTTGTCGAGGAGATCGCTGTGGCGACCCTGTTCGACGATGCCGCCGCCGTCGACGACGAGAATGCGATCGGCATTCTTGATCGTTGCCAGGCGATGCGCGATCACCAGGGTGGTGCGCCCCTTGGACAGTTCGGCAAGGGCCTGCTGGATCGCGAGCTCGGTTTCGGTGTCGAGCGCCGAGGTCGCCTCGTCGAGGATCAGGATCGGCGGGTTCTTCAGGAACATGCGGGCAATGGCCAGGCGCTGCTTCTGGCCGCCCGACAATTTGACGCCGCGTTCGCCGATGAGGGTGTCGAGGCCGTTGGGCAGCGAGGCGATCACGCCATCGAGCCGGGCGCGGCGGGCCGCCTCGAGGATCTCGCCCTCGCTCGCTTCGAGGCGGCCATAGGCGATGTTCTCGCGGATGGTGCCGCCGAACAGGAAGACGTCCTGCTGCACGATGCCGATCTGGCTGCGCAGGGAGCGCAACGTCAGGTCGCGGATGTCGATGCCGTCGATGGTGATGGCACCCTCGGTGACGTCATAGAAGCGGGGAAGGAGCGAGCAGATCGTGGTCTTGCCGGCGCCCGACGGGCCGACAAAGGCCACCGTCTCGCCGGCCGCGATCGACAGATCGAGATTGGCCAGGATCTGCCGGTCGGGCGTATAGCCGAAGCCGACCTTCTCGTAACGGATGGCGCCGGTGAGCGGCGGAGCAGGCCGGGCATCGGGGCGGTCGGTGATGTCGGGCCGGGTGTCGAGAAAGTCGAGATAGCGGCGGAAGCCGGCAATGCCCTTGGGATAGGTCTCGATCACGGCGTTGATCTTCTCGATGGGACGGAAGAACACCCCGATCATCAGCAGGAAGCCGACGAAGCCGCCATGGCTGAGCTGGCCCGTGAGGACGAAATAGCTGCCGGCGACCATGACGGCGAGCTGGGTGAGCCGCATGCTCAGATAGCTCAGCGAGTTGGAGGCGGCCATCAGCCAGTAGGCCTGCAGCTTGGTGCGGCGATAATTGGAATTGTCGCGCGAGAACAGGGCCCGCTCATGGTCCTCGTTGGCGAAAGCCTGCACCACGCGGATGCCGCCGACATTTTCTTCGATGCGGGTGTTGAAGCTGCCGACGCTGTCATAGAGCGCACCCCAGTTCTTGGTCATGCGGCCGCCATAGCGCAGGGTCACCCAGGCCGTCACAGGCACGACAATGGCCGTGATGAGGGTGAGCTCGACATGCAGCGAGAACATCAGGAGGAAGGCGCCGGCCAGCGTCATCACCGCGATGAAGAGGTCCTCGGGGCCGTGATGGGCGATCTCGCCGATCTCCTCCAGGTCCTTGGTGAGCCGGGCGACGAGATGCCCGGTCTTGTTGTTGTCGAAGAAGCCGAAGGACAGTTTCTGCAGATGGTCGAACGCCTTGCGCCGCAGCTCGGTCTCGATGTTGATGCCGAGCATGTGGCCCCAATAGGTCACGATCGCCATCAATCCCGTGTTGATGACGTAGACGGCGAGAAGGCCGACACAGGCCAGGGTGATCAGATGCCACTGGCCTGACGGCAGCAGCGTATCGATGAAGATCTTGATCGCGACCGGAAAGCCGAGCTCGAGCAGGCCGGAGGCGATCGCGCAGGAAAAATCCAGCAGGAACAGGCCGCGATGGGGCAGGTAATAGGCGGCGAAGCGTTTCAGTAAGGCCATGGTGGTCGAGCAATCAGGAATGTAGGACGTATCGGGCGCAAGCTATACACGGCGCGCCGGAGCGGGGCCATTGCCTCCCTTCGGGGCCTCATCGTCTTCATCCCCCTCACTGCGGCCTGCGCCCGAGCTGCCAGATCAGATAGGGCAATCCGATCAGGGCTGCCACGATACCGGTCGGCAGTTCGCGGGGGGCAATCAGCGTACGCGCCAGGACATCGGCGACAACCATGACCAGCGCGCCGATCAGAACCGAGCCGAGGATTTGCGACCAGGCCCGGCGCAAGCCGATGAGGCGCGCCATGTGCGGGCCGGCAAGGCCGACGAAGGTGAGCGGGCCGGTGGCCATCACAGCGACCGACGTCAGCAGCGAAGCCATGGCCAGGATCGCCAGCCGGCTGGTCTGGACCGGCAGTCCGAGCGCCCTGGCCGTGACCGGGCCCATCGGCACGATGTCGAGCCATCGCCTCAGCGCAAGGGCGGCCGGCAGCAGCAGGGCCGCAAACGCTGCCGTCGTCAGGACTCTGGGCCAATCGGCGTAATAGGTCGATCCCGCCATCCAGGCGAGCACCTGCGGCGCGCGCGGATCGCCCAATGCGAGGAAGGCGACGATGACGACGTCGAGCAGCGCCGAGAGGGCAAGGCCGGTGAGTAGGACCTGGTCTGGGGCAAAGCCGCTGCGGCGGCCGACCATCATCACCAGGAAGAGCGCAAGAAAACCCCCGGCCGCACCGGCGGCGGTGTGGGCAGCCAAGCCGGTCGTCTGGCCCAGGATCATCGCCAGGGCCATGCCGAAGGCAACGCCGGTGCCGATGCCGAGAACCTCGGGTGCGGCCAGCGGATTGCCGGATATCCGCTGCAGCAGCAGGCCTGCCGTGGCGAGCATGGCACCGGCAAGGGCGGCGATCGAGGCGCGTGGGGCTCGCCAGGGCTCGACCAGGGCGAAGTCTGCCGGCGGGATCAGCCGCCAGCCCAAACTGCCATGGCCGATCAGCAGGGCGCCGGCCACAGCCAGGACGAGTAGCGCCGCGAGTACAGGCAGGAGCCGGGTCCGGTCACGAGCACCGGTGGCCAGGGAGCGCTGCGGGGAGGGGGGCTCGCTGCGGCGCAAGCGCGGCAGAAGCCAGAGCAGGAGCGGGGCGCCCAGCAGGGCCGTGGCCGCGCCCGTGGGCAGGTCGATGATGCCGGCGGCTTCCAGCAGCCCGACGATGGCATCGACCGCCAGCACCAGCAGGGCGCCGGTCAGAGGCGCCAGCAGCAGCCGGGTGCCAAAACGGCGGGCTCCGGCGAGGCGGGCGATTTGCGGTGCTGCCAATCCGACGAAGCCGATCACCCCGACATGGGCCGTGACCACCGCCGTGAGCAAGGCGGCAAGGAGGAGGCCGGCGCTGCGCACCAGGCCGAGCGGCACGCCCAAAGCGCGGGCATTTTCCTCATCCAGGGCGAGCAACTCAAAGGGGCGGGCCAACAGGGCGGCAAGGAGGTAGAGCGCGCCGATGGACGGCGCCAGCGCCGCCGGGGCCGACCAGTCCTGCTGCGCCAGCGAGCCGCCGCCCCACAGGAAAAGGATGGCGACGAATTCCTGGTTGAGAAGGCGCAGCGCGATGGTGAGGGCGCCGCAGAACAATCCCGCCACCAGGCCGGCCAGCACCAGGGCGACGGATGAGAAGCGATTGCGCGCCGCGCAGGCCATCACGAAGCCCAGCGCCAGCAGCGTGCCGGCCAGAGCGATCACGGGACGTCCGAGCATGAGCAGGCCGGGTGCCGCGACGAGCACCACGGTCAAGGCGAGCTGGGAGCCCGCCTCCAGGCCGAGCGTGGTGGGCGAAGCCAGCGGATTGCGCAGGGTCTGCTGCAGCAGGAGGCCGGCCAGGCCGAGCCCCGCGCCGGCCAGAAGCGCGGTGAGCGCGCGGGGCAGGGCCGCGAAGTGGAAGACGAGCTGCTGCGGGTCATCGAGCCGGGGATGGAGCAGGGCGCCCCACCATTGCGGGGCCGGCAATTGCGTCGTCCAGCACCAGCCGGTCAGTATAAGGGCCAGCAGGCCGAGGACCGCATAGGCAAGCACGGGGCGGTATGCGTCAGAGCCGGGCATTGCCGCCATCCGCCGCGCGGGTCCCACTGAAGGCCTCGACCAGGAGACGGGCGAAGCGCTGGGCGGCCGTGAGGTCGCCGAAGGGCCAGGTTGCGGCAAGCCGCTTCACGCGGCCCTGCCTCACCGCCGGCAGATTGCCCCACAGGCTGTTCGTATCGGGTGCAAGCGTCACCTCGGAGGGCAGCGGATCGACCACCACGATCTCGGCGTCGGCAAAGGGGGCAAGCTTCTCCACGCCCACCAGGGCAAAGCCCCAGCCATTGGTCGGCGCGTTCCAGGCATTGGCGAGGCCGAGCCGCTGCAGGGCACCGCCGAACAGGCTGGAAGGGCCGTAGACCCGCACGAAGCGCTTGTCGAGAAACTGGATGACCAGCAGGCGGGGCATGGCCGTGCCTGCGAGGTGCCGGCGCAAGTTCGCAAACTCGGCATCGGCCCGTGTCACGACGGCCTGCGCCCGCGCCTCGCGTCCCGTGGCCTTGGCCAGCGCCTGGAGCTCGGTTTCGGCATGGCGCAGGGGATCGCCCGCGCCGGAATAGACCGCCACCTCCCGGGTGGGCGCGATGCGCTGCAGCGCGGGGCGCGCCGCGGCACCGAGCGGGCTGACGATGATGAGGTCCGGTTTGAGCGGGGCTATGGCCTCCAGGCTGGGCGTGTCGCGGAGGCCGACATCCGGCGTACCCTGCGACAGGGCCGGCTCGCCCACCCAGATGCGATAGAGGTCGGCATCACCAACACCGACGGGATCGATACCAAGCGACCTCACCATGGCCGTCGCCGTCCAGTCGAGCACGACGATGCGCTCAGGCACGGTCGCCGCTTGGGCATGTGCGGCGCCCGGGACGAGTGCCAGGCAGGCGACGACGATGACCCCATGGCACAGGGCGGGCCATTTCACCGAAAAGATCTCATACCGAGCCTCAAAGTCACCGACCCATCGAGGGCTTGTCTTGCTGGGATTGCAGGCATCCTTGGCCGCGCTGCCAGGAGAGCCGAGCGTCGGCTTATGACACTTGAAATATATAATATGCAACAGAGAATATCTCAGCTCTTGTGCAGTTTTGAATTCCTATAAATTGTGCAAACCAAAACAAGTATAATCGTATTTGTCTGCGAGTAATTCTATTATAAGTTTGTTTACATGGCAAAGCTTGTTGGTCTAAACGTCTGCCAAATGACGCTGCAGGCTCGTGACGCTGCGCGATATTGTTTCTCTCATTGGGATGGCAGAGGTAATGGACCGGCGGGTTGGAGTTTGCGTCAAGCTGTGCACGGGAACGGCATCGGGCCTGTTGATGCTGGCTGCGGCGACGGCCGCGGCGGCACAGGAGGGTGGCAATGGCGGAACGATTGCGCTTGACCCGGTTGTCGTCAGCGGCGGGACCGGCACGAGCCCGGTGACGGGCTATGTCGCCAAGAAGACCACGGCGGGCTCCAAGACCGACACGCCGATCGAGAAGGTTCCGCAATCGGTGACCGTGATCGGCCGCGACCAGCTGGAGGCGCGCCAGCCCCAGAAGCTCGACGAGGTCTTCTACTACACGCCCGGCGTGACCGGTGCGCCCTATGGTCACGACCCGCGCACCAACTGGGTGTTCATCCGCGGCTTCGACGCCAGCCAGACCGGCATCTTCCTCGATGGTCTGCCGCTCTACCAATATGCCTTCGGCAGCTTCTACGTCGATCCCTACGCCCTCGAGCGCGTGGAGGTGCTGCGCGGCCCCTCCTCGGTGCTCTATGGCGGCGGCAATCTCGGCGGCATCCTCAACCTCGTCTCCAAGCGGCCGAGCGACGAGCCGCTGCGCCGGATCGAGGCGGGCGTCAACAGCTGGGGCCAGGCCAGCACGGGGTTCGACCTCGGCGGCAAAATCGACGAAGCCGGTGTGTGGACCTATCGCCTGACCGGCCGGATCGCGGGCGGGCGCTACGAAACCGACAAGGCCAAGGGATTCCAGGGCTTCATCGCCCCCGCTTTGACCTACAAGCCCAATGATGCGACCAGCCTGACGCTGCTGGCCAACTACACCAATATGGATCTCGACCATACCGGCGGCTTCCTGCCCTATTACGGCACGGTGAGGCCGACGCGGTTCGGCCGCATCCCTCGTGATTTCTACTCCGCCGAGCCGTCCGACGACATGTATCGCCGCTCGCAGGCGATGATCGGCTACCAGTTCAAGCACGATTTCAACGATGCCTGGACCTTCCGCCAGAACGTGCGCTACGCCTATCTCGATACGCGCGAGCGCTACGCCTACCCTTATGGCTATTACAATCCGGATGCCGCCTATGGTGGGGGAAACCCGCTTCCGCTGACCCCCGGCAACGAGCTTTACCGCACTGGCTTTGCCCACCACACCACCGCCAACACCTTCTCGGCCGACAACCAGCTCGAAGGCCGGTTCGACACCGGGCCGCTGGCGCATGACCTGCTGTTCGGCCTCGACTACAAATATTATGCCATCAACCAGATGCAGGGGTTATTCAACGCCACGCCCATCAGCCCCACCGATCCGGTCTATGGCGCGCCGCAGGGCGGGGTGGTCACGCCCTATCTGCGCCAGAAATACACCATGCACCAGCTCGGCGCCTATCTGCAGGACCAGATCAGCTTCGCCGACAATTGGCTGCTGACCCTGAATGGGCGCTATGACCGGGTCTGGACGGATAGCACCGCCTCGGTCGGCAATGCCAATTTCAACGGCGTCGAAGGCGCCTTCAGCGGCCGTGCCGGCCTGTCCTACGCCTTCGCCAACGGCATCACGCCCTATGTCTCGGTTTCCCGCGGCTTCAACCCGGTGATCGGATCGAATTTTGCCGGCCAGCCCTTCAAGGCGGAGACCGGCGTGCAGTACGAAGCCGGCGTGAAATATCGCCCGACCTTCTTCGACGGCCTGATCACCGCCGCCTATTACGACCTCACCAAGCAGAATGTGGTGACGCCGGATACTGCGCACCCCTTCTTCAGCAACCAGCTTGGCGAGGTGCGCTCGCGCGGCTTCGAATTCGAAGTGCAGGCCAACGTCACCGACGCCCTCAAGATGACGGCTGCCTTCACCGCCTCGCAGATTCGCATCGAGAAGGACACCGATCCCACCGTGGTCGAGAAGCGGCCGAACGTGGTGCCGGAAACCACCGCCTCGCTGTGGGCCGACTATACCTTCCAGGAGGGGATACTGCAGAATCTCGGCTTGCAGGGCGGCATTCGCTATATCGGCTCGTCCTATGCCGACAACCAGAACCTCTACAAGGTGCCGGCCGTCACCCTCGTCGATCTCGGCATGCACTACAAATACAAGGCATGGGACCTTGCCCTGAACGTGAACAACGTCTTCGACAAGCGTTACGTCGCGGGCTGTTCAGGCATCTATGGCTGCAACTACGGCGCGGGCCGCGTCGCAACTCTGAAGGCCAGCTACACATGGTAGATTTTCGCCGCAACGGGCCATTGATGGCCGTGATTTCGCTTGCCTTGATGGCGCCGGTTCAGGCTTTCGCCCAGGACGCACAGCCGGCGCCTCCGCCCGCCGGCGATCCAGTCGCCACCGCCGCCAGCATCCTGCCGCATGACCTGTCCCCCTGGGGCATGTTCATGCAGGCCGATATCGTGGTGAAAGGCGTGATGATCGGGCTCGCCTTCGCCTCGCTGGTGACCTGGACGATCTGGCTGGCCAAGGGTGTCGAACTGCTCGCGGCCAAGCGGCGGGCGCAGGCGGCCGCGCGCCTGCTCGAAGGTGCCGAGAGCCTGGAGGCTGCGTCCCGGTCCATCACGGCGCGCCTGTCCGGCAAGGGGGCCGTCGCCGATCTCGTGACGGCGGCCAACCGCGAATTGCGGCGTTCGGACGACCTGCCGGCCGAGGGCATCAAGGAGCGCCTGGCGATCGCGCTTGCACGTATCGAGGCGCGTGCCGGCCGCTCCATGACGCGCGGCACCGGCCTGCTCGCCACCATCGGCGCCACCGCCCCCTTCGTCGGCCTGTTCGGCACGGTCTGGGGCATCATGAATTCCTTCATCGGCATCTCGCAATCGCGCACCACCAATCTGGCGGTGGTGGCCCCCGGCATCGCCGAGGCCCTGCTCGCCACCGCGATCGGCCTCGTCGCGGCCATTCCGGCCGTGATCATCTACAACGTCTTCGCCCGCGCCATTGCCGGCTACCGGGCTCTCCTGTCGGATGCTTCGGGCGAGGTGCTGCAGCATGTCTCGCGCGATCTCGAGCGCCAGGAACGCGGTGATCTGGAGCGGAACGGCAATGCCGCCCCCGTCCGCACGCTGGCACCGGCGCGTACGCAGACGGCGGGCTGACGGCATGGGCGTTTCCCTCAAGGATCCGCAGGACGGCGACCTGTCGGAAGTCTCCGACATCAATGTCACGCCCTTCATCGACGTCATCCTGGTGCTGCTGATCATCTTCATGGTGGCGGCGCCGCTCTCCACCGTCGACGTCGCCGTCGACCTGCCCGTCTCCAATGCCAAGGTGCAGCCGCGCCCGGACAAGCCGGTCTTCCTGACGGTGAAGAAGGATCTGACCCTGGCGCTCGGAGACGACGGCATCCCGCGCGAACAGCTTCAGCCGGCCATCGACAGGCTCACGGGGTCGGACCGCGAACAGCGCGTCTTCCTGCGCGCCGATGGGGGCGTGGCCTATCGCGACATCATGGGCGTGATGAATCTCCTGCGCAATGCGGGCTATCTCAAGATCGCCCTGGTCGGCCTGGAAGATACCGGACAGGCCTCCAGCACGGGCGCCGCGCCGCAGCAATGAGTGAGCAGGTGCCTTTGTCCAGGCTGCCCGGCAAGTCCTCGACCTTGCCCAACGTCGTCCTGTGGACCGCAGCGGCGGCCGTGATGCTGCTCGTGCATGGCGCCGGCATCTGGGCTGCCCGCGACTGGCACCCGATCGGCCCGCCGCCTGCCGGCAATCCCGAACCGGCCATCGAGTTCGATCTGGCCCCGCCCACCACCCTGCCTGAAGCCCCGCCCCAGGAGGCCGTCGCCGAGGCCCAGCCCGAGCAGGCGCAGGAGACCACGACCGATACGGTCCAGCCGGTCGAACCCGAGCCGGTCCAGCCGCAGACGCAGGAGGTCGAGCCCACGCCGGTGGAGCCTCAGCAGGTGCCGGAGCAGACGCCGCCTGAACCGGTGCAGCCGGAAACGGTGGAGCCCGACACGCCGCCGGAGCCTCCTCCGGAGGTGGTGCCTGACTTGCCGACGAAGGACAAGGCCGAGGTGATCCTGCCGGCCGCGCCCAAGCCGCAGCCCAAGCCGAAGAAAGAGAAGAAGCCGGCGCCCCGTAAACAACCGGAGCGGCAGCGCGAGGTCGTGCAGCCCAAGCCCACCGTCGTCGCGCCCCGCCGGCAAGCGGCCCAGGCCGCAGCGCCGCGCCAGTCAGGTTCGGCGACGGGCGACGAGCTCGCGGCTTGGGTGAGCGCTGTGAATGCGCGAGTGAAGCGGGCAGCCAACTCCATCTCCGTGAACGGAAAAGGTAAAGTCCGCGTAGCCTTCTCGGTCAGCGCAAGCGGGCAGGTTTCTTCTCCCCGTGTTGTCAGCTCGAGCGGCAATCCAAGTGTCGATGCTGGCGGCCTCAGCGCTATTCGCCGACTTGGCTCGCTGCCGCCGCCGCCGGGCGGTGCGAAAACTCCAACCTTACCCATCACATTCGAGTGACGCATGCCGATGCATATGACCGCTTTGCATGAGAACGCACCCTTACTGGCATCGGCCCCTGCCGACGCGCCGCTGTTCGCGCTCGAGGACGTCAGCTTCGCCATCCCCGGGCGCGTGCTGCTGCAGCCCCTAACGCTGTCGCTGGCGCCAGGGCGGGTGATCGGGCTGGTCGGCCATAACGGCTCGGGCAAGTCGACTTTGGTCAAGATCCTGGCGCGCCAGCAGGCGCCGACCTCCGGCTCCGTGCGCTTCGGCGGCACCTTGCTCGGGGACTGGGGCGAACGGGCCTTTGCCCGCCAGGTCGCCTATCTACCCCAGCATATCCCGCCGGCGACCAGCCTGCTTTCCAAGGAGCTCGTCGCCCTCGGGCGCTATCCCTGGCACGGCCCGTTCGGCCGGTTCAGCAAGACCGATTCCGAGAAGGTTGCCGAGGCCATGGCGTTGGCCGATGTCGGCCCCTTCGCCGACCGTTTAGTCGATACGCTGTCGGGTGGCGAACGCCAGCGCGTCTGGCTCTCCATGCTGATGGCGCAGGATACGCGCTGCCTCCTGCTCGACGAGCCGATCTCGGCGCTGGACATCGCCCATCAGGTCGACGTGCTGGCCCTGGTCCAGCGCCTGTCGCGCGAGCGCGGCATCGGCGTCATCGTGGTGCTGCACGACGTCAACATGGCCGCCCGCTATTGCGACGAACTGGTCGCCCTGCATGGCGGCCGCCTGATCGCCCGCGGCACGCCCGCCGAGATCATGACGCCCGCCTGCCTCAAATCGATCTACGGTATCGAGATGGGCGTGATGCCCCATCCCCAGAGCGGGGGACCGGTGAGCTTCGTGCTGTAGCTGCTCTACGTCGGGACCGGCTGGGGACCATTCCTTCGGATCAGGCCGCTGTCCTTGCCGAGCGGGCGTCGAACACGAAACCGAGGAAGTTCAGCAGCACCTGCGCCGCCAGGATCGCCGTGCTTCCGGTCTGGTCGTAATCGGGCGCCACCTCGACCAGGTCCATCCCGACCACCTCGTTGCGGCGCGCCAGCGCCTGCAGCATTTCCAGCACCTCGTAATAGAGGAAGCCGCCATGCGAGGGCGTGCCGGTTCCCGGGGCGATGGAGGGGCAGAATCCGTCGATGTCGAGGGTGACATAGACACGGGCGCCGGCCGGGATCCGTTCGATCACGTTCTTGGCCCCGAGCGAACGCATCTGCCGCACCGACAGGATGTCCGAGCCCATCCGGCGGGCATCGTCATAGCCCTCCTTGGCGGTGGAGGAGACGTTGCGGATGCCGATCTGGGTGAGACCGCTGACATAGGATTTCTCGGCGGCCCGTCGCATCGGATTGCCATGGCCGTAGCGTACGCCGTGGCGCTCGTCGACGAAGTCGAGATGGGCGTCGATCTGGAGGATGTGGATGTCGCCTCGCCCCGCAAAGGCGTCGATACAGGGAATATTGACGGAGTGGTCGCCGC
This sequence comes from Labrys sp. LIt4, assembly GCF_017813775.1. Classification (NCBI taxonomy): domain Bacteria; kingdom Pseudomonadati; phylum Pseudomonadota; class Alphaproteobacteria; order Hyphomicrobiales; family Xanthobacteraceae; genus Labrys; species Labrys sp. LIt4. The sequence continues at coordinate 5,332 of NZ_JAGIPY010000007.1, read as the reverse complement.
CGATCACCACCGGCAGCGCGCCGGCGTCGAGGATGGCTGAAACGGCGGCCTTGATGTTGGCGTGGCTTTTTTGCGTGTCGGTGTGGACGATGTCGGCGTCGCCGATGTCGATCATCCTCACCGAGGCCGGCAGATAGGTACGGTCATCCTCATGGTCATAGGCGCCGGCGTGGCCAAAGCTGAACAGGGTGGAGGCCTCGCGTACCGCACGGGGACCGAAGCGCGCGCCGGCGCGGAACTGGGTACCGAAATCGAACGGGGCGCCGAGAATGGCGACATCGGCATCGATGCGCTTCCAATCCGCGACATAGGGGCGCTTTGCGAAGGTGGAGATGCCGACGAATGGCAGGTTCAGCCGCCCGGTTTCATAGGAGTGTTCGTTCATCGATAGGTCCTTGCAGTTTCAGGAAGTGGAGTGGCTGCCCCGTCTTGCCCCTATGGCGTTTTGCGATTTGATGGGGTCACCGCGCATCGCAAAGACGCATCGGAACAAGGAGCTGGAGCAAATGGGCGTTCACACTCGAACGCACTTTGCTCTAGTCGTCGTCGAGGGTGGAGCCGGCGCGGCCGGCCGTCGTCATGGCGATGGCGGCGAGGGTGACCAAGGCGGCGGCGACCAGGAACCAGGCCGGGGCGAGCTTGCTGCCGCTCGCGCCGATCAGCCAGGTGGCGATCAGCGGCGCGGTACCGCCGAACAGGGCGTTCGCTGCGTTGAAGCTGAGGGCAAAGCCCGAATAGCGCACGCGCGTGGGAAACAATTCGCACAGCAGCGTCGGCAGCGTGCCGCCATTCATGGCGAGGAGGGCGCCGAACAAGGCCCAGATGCCCAGGATCGCCAGGAAGCCGCCGGAACCGAGGCCGGTGAAACTGACGGACGAAAGCATGATGAACAGCGGAACGGTGAGGATCGCGAACAGCAGCGAACAGGCGATCAGCACCGCCTTGCGGCCAAGCCGATCCGACAGCGCCCCCATCACGAAGATCGAAGCGAGATAGACCATGAGCGTGATGGTCGAGCCGAGAAAGGCGGCGGTTTCACTGATGCCAAGCTCGGTGGCAAGATAGGTGGGCATGTAGCTGAGCACGAGATAGAAGCCGACCGCGTTGAGCAGCGTGCCGCCGAAGGCGATCAGCACCTGGCGGCGGTGCTTGCCGAGAAGTTCGAGCACCGGTGCGGGCGGCACGTGATGCGCTGCCTCCAGGGACTTGAAGTGGCGGGTCTCCTCGAGCCGGCGGCGAATGAAGACGCCGACATAGCCAAAGGGCAGCGCGAACAGGAAAGGCAGGCGCCACCCCCATGCCTGGAGCTGTTCGGTGGTCAGCAGCGCATGCAGCAGGGCCACGAACAGCGAGGCGGCCAGCAGGCCCGCGGCTTCGCCGGCCGGCACCAGGCAGGTATAGATGCCACGCTTGCGGTCGGGCGCGTGCTCGGACAGGAAGGAGGCAGCCCCGGCATATTCGCCCGAGGCGGCAAAGCCCTGCACGAGGCGGGTCAGCAGGAGCAGCACCGGCGCTGCCAGCCCCGCCGTCTGGTAGGACGGCAGGAAGGCGATGACGAAGGTGGCTGACGACATGATGAAGATCGACAGCGTCAGGGTCGATTTGCGGCCGAACCTGTCACCGAAATGGCCCCAGATCACGCCGCCGATCGGGCGGACGATGAAGGACAGGGCGAAGACGCCATAGGTGGCCATCAGGGCGCTGCGTGTGTCAGTGGCCGGAAAGAACACCACGGCGATCACCGTCGCCAGAAAGCCGTAGACGGCATAGTCGAACCATTCGACGAAGGTGCCGATGAAGCTTGCGAAGGCAGCCCGGCGCAGGACGGGGCTCGTGGCCGCGGCATCGCCACCGGCGCGAAGTTGGGATGGCGTGGTCGCAGGGTGTGGATGACTCATGGAAACGTCCCCTCTTGGATGAAGCGCGATCATCAAGGCGTCGTCCGGCCGGGATGGTGATGGTGCCTTCTATGGGCAAAGGGCAGCCGGGCGATTGGCTGGGAACGATGCCGCAAATGGATGCATTCATAATTCGGAACTTTTTAATTCTTGCATCGGGGAATTTGATGTAACGGGAGCCTGTTGAAACTTCTCTGTCCCGGGGACCGCCATGCGGATCAGCGACTACATGGTGCGGAACCTGCGCACCTTCTGCGCGGTAGTGGAGCATGGCGGCTTTGGCGGAGCGCAGGCCGTTCTGGGCGCGGGCCAGTCCGTGATCTCGACCCATCTCAAGGATCTCGAACTCGCCCTCGGTTTCACGCTTTGCCAGCGCGGACGCGGGGGCTTCTCGCTGACGCCCAAGGGCGAGGCGGTCTATCATGAAGCCAAGCGCATGCTGGGCTCGCTCGAGACCTGCGAGGCCAATCTCGGCGTCCTGCGCAAAATCCTAACCGGTCATCTGCGGGTGGGCATCGTCGACAGCGAGGCCGACAATCCCGATTTGCCGGTGCATCGGGCGGTGCGGCGCTTCTTTGCGCGCGAACAGCAGGTTCGCCTCAGCCTGGAAGTCGGCACGCCCGAGGCGCTGGGCAAGGGGTTGCAGAATGGAGACATCCACGTCGCCATCGGTCCGTTTCCGAACCGGCAAGCCAATATCGACTATGCGCCTGTCTATGTGGAGGAACATGCTCTCTATTGCGGGCGGAGTCATCCGCTCTTTGACGCCGACCCGGCGCTGATCACGCCGGCGCTGATCGCCCGCCACCCCATGACCGTTCGTCCCTATCTGCATCGCGCCGAACTCGCCGCATTGCAGGATCCCCTGATCACGGCCTCGGTCTCGAACATGGAAGCGCAGGCGGTGCTGATCCGCAGCGGTTGTTTCCTTGGTTTCCTGCCCGTTCATTTCGCGAGCAAATGGGTCGAGCGGGGCGAGATGCGTACCCTTGACGGACCCGGCCTGGTGTGGCGGTCGCAATTTTACATCGCCTTGCGCGTGCAGCCCGAGCCGACCGAAGTGGCGCGTCAATTCACGCGCGATCTTGCGGCGACCTTGGCCCTTCCCGAGATGGGGGAGCGGCTCGGATAATGTCTTTCTATCAAATAGATGATGCCCTTAAAAGTCGATCTGGGTTATCGGATAGTCCATCTAATTCGTCTCAACCGAATTGGCTCAAATCAGATTGAAAGAAGCCGATGACAATCGCCGAGCATGGTTAAAATAGACCGATGAAATACGTTCGCCACGATTGTGACCGAATCATTACTTAGCGGTAATCTGGCAAACGGAGACCGATCTATGAAAAAAATTCTGATCACGGTTTTAGCGGGCGCCGTCGCTATGTCGGTAGCGGGGTGTGCGTCGGACAATCCCGGGGACCGGGCGGTCGGTGGCGGTGTGCTCGGCGGCGTGGCCGGCGCCGCCATTGGTGCCGGTGTTTCGAAGAACAAGGGACGCGGTGCCCTCATCGGCGGTGCCATCGGTGCGGCCGGCGGTGCCGCCGTCGGTGCGGCCACCACGCCGAGCCGCGAACCCGAGCCGGGTTATGATGGCTATGGTGGCGGTCCGCGCCAATGCGCCCAGGTCGGCTACGATTCCTACGGCAACCGCGTCTGCACGGCCTATTACTGAGAAAGCTTGCGAGCGGGATAGACATTCCCATCCGAAGAACAGCGGCCGGCCTCATGGCCGGCTCGCCACCCGGTCCGGCTCATGCGAGCTCCTTCACGCGATGAGATCTGCCGCGGGGCAGGGATTTCGGCGGTGCCAACGACGTCCCGCCGGTTCGATTTCGCGCCTTCGGCACTCCCCGAACAGACCGAAGATGACGGCCTTGCCCGGCCTGCCTGGCCGCCGAACCCATGTTTTTGCCTAAATCCGGCTTAACATCATGGGTCGGCAGCGTGGCGGGAACCTGCGGAGCATTTCCTGATGATCGAGAGCATAACTCAGTACAGGCCCGAGACTTGCTTGGTCATCGGAAAGCCGAAAAGGCCCTTTAGCGCATAGATCCGATTGTCGATAAGCGTTGGTCCGATCATGACCGAGGGACGACGCATCCGTTGCAGAAGGAACAGGGGCCGCTTCGTGAAGTGGGGCGGGTAAGGTGGTGGATGAAGGATGGATGGGCGCCCGGTGCACAAGGCGAGCAGGCGAATGGCAACCCGGCGGAGGGGGACAGTCCGTCCGTCAAGGTGCGGTCTCGGTTTGACGGGCAGACCTTCGGTTGGATGTGCCGGCAGGGGAGTGCTTTCCAGCCCCCTCGAGATCAGGAACGGGAGCGGCCGCTCCGGATGGTTGACAGTGCGAGGGCTGTTCGCCGACAACAGCGAATGAAACTTGCCGTTTTGCGAAAGTCTCGGTTCGCGGTGGCAAGACAGGCGGACGGGCGCCAGCATTTGACCGCCTTCCTCCAGGCCCGGCTGGAAAAGGATCGCACCATGTCCGCCAACACCAATCTCCCGGGCTGACGGCATGCGGGGTGTCATCGGAGCGATCCTGTTGTCTGCCGCGGTCCATGCCGGCACCGCGCATTTCAGCCTGGCTCTGGCCCAGGAAGTGAGGCGCTCGGCCGTCGGTTATATGGACGTGACCTGCGACAGGTGGACGGCGAGCGCCAATTCGACTCAGGGCACGGCCTATGCGGCCTGGGTCGCCGGCTTCCTGAGCGGAGCGAACCTGGCCGAGCGGGCGGAGGACTGGCTGATCGACGAGGACGGCACCTCGATTCGCCGCTGGATCAGCGAATATTGCAAGGCCCACCCCGGAGAAACGCTCGGGGCCGCCGCTGTAATGCTGCGCCAGGCGCTTCAGCAGCGCGCACGGTAACGTTAGGACGCGGCCTCTTGGCTCGCGCCGGCTTGCACCAGCCCTGCTGATCCGTTGCAGCGAAAAACACATGGCCACCGCGCGGAGCCGCGCGTGAAGCAAACTGCCGGACCTGTCGGCGTGGGGTGCTTGCGATTGTCGCTACCACCGGTTCCCTCAGACGCCGAATGTCGTGATCGTGCTCGATCGGACGCTGGCCGCATCGATGCCGGCTCCGGAACAAGGCTGGAGGCGGATGGGATGGGCCGATAACCGCATCCGCAGCATCAAGGCGATGCGATGCCGAGGCGCCGGGGCCAATGGCTTGGCGACCTATGCCGAACACCGCGATGCCCTGGAAATTGGATGAACCTGATATCGGCAAAGCGCGGTCGTTCCGGGAGTGAATATCCGTGCCCGCGCGAGCTTGGAAACACGATTCGAGTCAAGCTTTACGGGGCCGCAAAGCTTGCATGACGGTTCTGCAAAAAAGTGATGTTTTGGCTGTTGACACCGGCGGTTGGGCTCTTCTATACAGCGGCCATCGACGGACGGCGTTGCCGCGGATTGAGCGGCGGCGCTG
>NZ_JAGIPY010000079.1:0-280 GCF_017813775.1 Labrys sp. LIt4 | reverse complement strand
AAAGGTCCAGGGACGAAGTCTCGGGCCGTCGGGTCGGAAGAAGGCGGTGCTTGCACAGGGTGAAGAGGACCGCGATAGTATTTTGGAGGATGATACTGGTAGCTGCAGTCTGGGTTTAGAAACGCTTGCGATTGAAGGAAGTTGGACGCTAGACTCACCGGTTACCAGGTAGCTGATTTTCTCTCGTCCGTTGCACCTTGCCTTCCTGATAAGCTTTCATAGCAGCGTCATCCGGGGCCGCGCTGGAAAACGTAGATGTCGTTTCCAAGTCGGACAAGGG
>NZ_JAGIPY010000078.1:0-281 GCF_017813775.1 Labrys sp. LIt4 | reverse complement strand
AAACGGCTGCTGAATTGCGCACCTGACGTAAACCTATAGTTCTAAAAGGGCGGGGTCCTGTGGCTTCTAAGGCTGCAGCTTACTGCCGTAGTCAGACGTCATGTGTGTGGCATCTGTGACCGCCTTGTGACACTTTTGTCCAGGCGGTTTTTGTACGAGGGAGAGCGTGGGAAGGGAGGGAAATAAGTATGGGCAATGGCGGCTATAAAGGAACTCCCTGCAGAAAAAAACCAAAGGATGCTAGACGATGTTGACCGCTGGTTGAAAAGGACTACGTTTCC
>NZ_JAGIPY010000077.1:0-281 GCF_017813775.1 Labrys sp. LIt4 | reverse complement strand
CTCGGCTCCCCGCGGCAGTTCGAAGCCTTCGCGGTGGAAATGATAGACCATCTTCGGCCAATGCGGCATCAGAAGCCGACCGTGTTCGGTGGCGTGAAGCGGATACCAGCCGATCTCCACCTTGCCGTCCCTGTCTGCCTCGACCTTGCCGCCCAGATGTTTGGATAGCATCTGCGCGCCGAGACAGATGCCGAGAAAGGGCTTGTTTTCCTTCAGCGGCACCTTCAGCCAGTCGATTTCGGCTTTGACATAATCATGTGGATCATTGGCGCTCATCGGGC
>NZ_JAGIPY010000076.1:0-281 GCF_017813775.1 Labrys sp. LIt4 | reverse complement strand
GCATGTTTTGCCATCCTCAGTACTTCATAGCACCGACAGTTCGAAAGACAAAGCCTATGGGGCCGCGTTGACGTTCGTTGGCGGGATGGCGAAGGTGGCCGGCAAGAAGATGGCAAGCTCAGGTGGCGTTTCCTCGAAAGTCGCAGGTTCGGCGCTGATGTGGGGGGGTAAAGCGGCGGAGAAAATCGGCAAGAACACGTATAAAAATGCTGAACCCAAGGAGGACGGCAATTACAACGCGTTTGCACCGCGTAACTGGGTTCGTTAAAAACAGGCCTGAC
>NZ_JAGIPY010000075.1:0-281 GCF_017813775.1 Labrys sp. LIt4 | reverse complement strand
CATCGAAGCGACGGTGGATGGCGAGCCCGACCGCGTGGCGGGCATGGTAGGACGCCTCGTAATCGGCCGAAGGCGAATCGAACTGTAGCTCGAAGTCGATCGACGAGCCGCCGAACGCGACAAAGCCGGCGCGGACGAAGATCATGCCGTTGCGCTCCACCTCTTCCTGGAAGATCTGCGGCAGGCGCGCGAGCGTGTCGCGATCGGTTTCATAGGCGACGCCGATCGCCATCTTGGTACGGCGGCGATCGCGCTGCGTGTTGTTGATGATTTCCTTGTCG
>NZ_JAGIPY010000074.1:0-283 GCF_017813775.1 Labrys sp. LIt4 | reverse complement strand
AGCACCACAACCTTGTCAAAGTCTGCCGCTGCACCGAGCCTATGAGCGACGCAGACAATTGTAACTCCTGCAAACTCCGTCTTATTCACCTCCCACATAAGCTTCTCTGTATCTTTATCAAGGCCAGTGTTGAACTCGTCGAGCAACAGCACGCCGCCATTTGACGAGGAAGAGCCCAGTTGACGCTTCAGTCGCCGTCGAAGAATGGCTCTGGCAAGGCTGAACAGCTGCTTTTGTCCACGGCTCAGCGAGTCGTCGCTCAACTGCGCACCCAGTCCACCAC
>NZ_JAGIPY010000073.1:0-283 GCF_017813775.1 Labrys sp. LIt4 | reverse complement strand
AGGCTGAGCGTTTCCTCGCCGCGATGATCCGGATGCACCCGCCAGCCGATGTCCGAGAGCAGGCAGGCGGCGTGGCGCAGCCGGCGGTCTTCCGCGGTCTCGCGAAGATGGATGACCCGCACCAGCCGGTCGGTCCAGGCGACCAGTTCGTCGGCATGGCGCGCCGATCGCGACAGCAGGCGGTTGAGATTCTGTGCGGCGCAGATCAGGCCGTCTTCGCTGCGCTCGTCCGGCGGAAGCATCTCGTAGAACAGGCCTTCGCGCACGCCAAAGGTCGAGAACA
>NZ_JAGIPY010000072.1:0-286 GCF_017813775.1 Labrys sp. LIt4 | reverse complement strand
CTATACCCATTCCAGGGTGAAGGACAACGACGGTGAGCGGGTCAAGACCACCATCCCGATGGACATGTTCAAGCTGTGGACCACTTACCAACTGACCGGTGACCTGCAGCGGCTGACCCTTGGCGGTGGTGTGAACTGGCAGAGCGGCATGCACTTTACCGCCACGCCATGGCAGGTCAGTAACCCTGTGAAGATCAAGCAAGGGGACTATGCCACGGTTGGCCTGATGGCCCGCTACCAGTTCAACCGGCAGTGGTCGGCGACTGCGACCGTGAACAACCTGTTC
>NZ_JAGIPY010000071.1:0-288 GCF_017813775.1 Labrys sp. LIt4 | reverse complement strand
GCAACACATGAGACCCGTACGTCTTTAACTTGTAAGCTAGATTGATTTCTTGACGCAGGAGGGGGGGTTCTTTTTTCTCTTGCGGAAATTGTTATTCAGCAAAACTTCTCTTCTCTTCCTATTGCGCAGTACGGACTCTGGTAACACTGAAACGCACCCGGATCCGAAATCTCGGCCATCTCGGAGCCGACATGGTCCAATTGCAGAAATACATGAGCTTGCCCGCTGGCTTTGGCGAATATACATTTCAGAAACAAACAATATCTCGGGAGAGAAATTTAAAATTCC
>NZ_JAGIPY010000070.1:0-289 GCF_017813775.1 Labrys sp. LIt4 | reverse complement strand
GAGATTAGCACTGTGTAGACAGTAGTATTTCACTCTAAAAGGACAGTGCAGAGACACCACTTGCCGCTCTACGCACCGTCCCACCCAAAGACAGCTTGCCTGCAATCATCCGAAAATCATCCGCCTAGACCTCTGGGCCACCCCACATCGGCACGAGACTGGCACCGACTTTTGGAAACAGCCAGATAAAGACGCACAAACGTGGGCAGACCGACACCGTCTAAAGCATCTTGAGCAAGTCATCGCCAGGTGAAAGAGTCTTGACGGAGCTTTCGATATTAATTCGTCC
>NZ_JAGIPY010000006.1:0-345654 GCF_017813775.1 Labrys sp. LIt4 | reverse complement strand
CAAGCCGCAAGGCCGGCGGTGATCAGGAGAATGATTGGAATACGCAGCACTTCGACATCACTCGCTTTTCAACGGCAGCGCTTTTCTTCCGATCAGCCCTTCATGGCCCAAGTGTGATCGAGTGTGATCGAGAATCTGGTGCGAATAGGATCGGGCGTAGCCTTCTGGACAAGATATACACCATATAAAAAACAGAGCAATCCGATTTTAATCTCTCATTCGACAGAGAAAGTTCATATTTTACCTAAATGTTTATGCGAGGTAATAAACAATATTTATAAGAAAATGTGTTTTTTACCTATTTTATCATATTGTTCCGGCAGCCTGTGGGTGATAGCAATACGCAGTTCTTTTGCCTTAAAAGATGGGCATTGGGATTCTTGGTTAGTGTTGCAGTGTTTCGTTACATCCTGGTCTGAAGTGCTTCTAAGCCCGTAACGGCCGATGCATCGGGATGAAAGTAAGAAAAACGGAGTAATGAAGATGAGAATGTCTGCGGCGGTGACCGCTTTTATACTTACATCGACAGCTGCTTTCGGTGCCGATTTGGCTCCGTCCTCTGTCGAACCAGTGCCGCCGGCCGCTTTGCCGTTTTCTTGGACCGGGTTTTATGCCGGTGCGAATATTGGCTATGCCTTCGGTGGAGACGATCGTGTCGGGGTCCATTATCCCAACTATATCGGGGATATCGGCAAGGCGAGTGGCAAGGGCATCCTCGGAGGTCTGCAGGCTGGCTACAACTATCAGCTCGACAATATTGTGATCGGCCTGGAGGCCGACATCCAAGGATCCCAAATCAAGGACAGCGTTACCGGCTCGGTCGCGGGGATCCCAGGCAAGGGGCAGTCTGACGTCAAGTGGTATGGCACGCTCCGCCCGCGTATCGGGTACGCCTTCGATCGCTTCCTGATCTACGCTACGGGTGGTTTGGCTTATGGCAACATCGACTATAAGTTGAATTACGACGGAGTCTCGATCAAGGACAGCAGCACCAAGCTTGGCTGGACCGCAGGGGCTGGCGTCGAATATGCCTTCACCGATAACCTGAGTGGCCGCCTCGAATATCAGTATGTCGATTTCGGCGGATATAGGGTTGGTAACGCCAACTTGAGCACGAAAGCAACGCCTGATTTTCATGCGGTTCGTGTCGGCCTGAACTATAAGTTCTGACTTCGGATTATCTTAGGAAATAATGGGAGCAAAGCTCCCGTTATTTTTTTTATTACTTGTTTGTAATATTGAATTAAGATTATTTCTATTATTGTTTGGGCTGTGTGAATCAATTCTGGCGCATGTTTATATGCAGGGACGTCCGGAGTTCCAGGCATGGGAAGAGCGGAAGGCCGAGAAAGAGGAAAGCTCCGTCGCGCAGTCGGCGACCCTGCCCTCCGCTTACGATGTAACGGCGTGGAACTCGAGCCTGTTTCCGTCGAAGGAACCATTCACACCTTTGTTGTGCCGCCCCGGATCAAGGAGGTGCAAATAACATCTCGATCGGGGCTTGTCGCATCCGAGAAGGGGAAAAGAGCTTCTCGTTTTGGGATCGCGATCGGCCGTATCGTGGTGCGCACAGCTCGAATGATACGTGAGGTGCCGCTTGATCATCCCTTGCTTGGCCGTGGCTTCCATCCGTGTGAACGCGACGGCAACCGGCAATGGCGTTGGTCAAAAGGTGTTGCCAACGTGCCGCTGTTCCCGTTGACGATCGATGATCTTACGCCCGTGCAGCTGGAGATCCATCTGCATGCAAAGCTCTCATCCTATGATGTATAATTGAATACGGCACCGAAGGTTTGATGATGATTCAGCCGATATGCGAAAGTGGGCTCATGAGTTCTGATTGCAGGAGCCTGGCGCTGACCCGGATGCAGCTGTTATGAGCTTGCCGCATCGATTGAAGGAGACTAACCCGCTGCGATATATTACCCAAGAAATATTGCTGTAAGAAGCTTTTGAGGAGTAATATAGGTATCCTATTTTATAAATATGTTTAGTTTATATTTATAGGCAGTGATCATGAAATATTCCACTTTCTACAAAAGGTAATATTGTAAATTTAGAAATAAATATGCTTTTATGCCTTGATGTTCGTTCGCCGGTCTTCAGATGAATCGCTCGACATTTAGCGTGCTCCTACAAGGACCGGTTGGCCCATTCTTTTCGGAATTGGGGCAATTTTTTCTGGCTCGCGGAGAACGAGTCATAAAGATCAACTTCAATTTCGGGGATCGCATATATTCCCGGCCGATACCCTCCATAACATTCTCCGGCGGACTAGCGACCTGGAAGACCTGGTTTCTGCAATTTCTCGTGGGGCAGAAGCCGGACAGAGTAATTTTATTTGGCGATCAGCGCCCTTATCACCAGATTGCCGTCGCGTTGTGCCGAGAGTTAAATGTACCCGTCTGGTGCCTTGAAGAGGGATATATTCGGCCTGACTATGTGACGGTCGAACCCTATGGAAATAACGCCGCCTCGCAGCTGCCGCGAAAATTGTCTGCCTACAGCTCGGGTGAAACGGTACCTTCGAGCCATACAGCCATTCCACCTGAGGGCTTCAAGCCGATGGCCTGGTGGGCCTTCAAATATTACATAGCAATGTCAATCGGCAGTTTTGTGTTCAATCAGTATGAGCACCATAGAGATCGCTCACTGTCGAGGGAGGCGTTGTTGTGGAGCCGGAATGCTATTTTTAAGTATATGTATCGTCTGAAAAATGCGCGGCGCGTTATTGATTTAGTGGAGCACATGGATCGACGCTACTTCCTGGTCGCGCTGCAGGTCCATGACGATCTGCAGTTGCGTGTCCATGGCAGGGGATGGACGATGGAGCGGGTGATTGAGGCCACAATACGCTCCTTTGCCGAGAATGCTCCGCCGGACACCTGTCTCGCCTTCAAAGCGCATCCCCTCGATCGTGGGCATAAATCCTATCATCATTTCGTTGCCGAGTTTGCGCGGTTGGCAGGAGTGGCAACGCGTGTTTCCCTGATTGACGACGGGTCAACCGGCCTATTGGTCCGTCATGCTCGAGGGCTGATTACGGTCAACAGTACCACCGGGATATTGGCACTTCAGCGTAATTGCCCGGTGTTCGTGCTCGGGAATGCCCACTATGCACTCGATGGACTGGTCTCCTCCGGTGACGAAGACAAGCTGAATCAGTTCTGGAAGGTTCAATCCATACCGAACCCCAAATTGAGAGATGCATTTATCCAGAAGATGATCTCTGATACGCAAGTCAACGGCTCATATTATATCAAAGAGTTTTTTGATTTAACAATTCAGAATGTCGCTGATCGAATTGATAATAATATCACTGCTTTGCCACAGAAAATAAAGCGGCGAGCATCGAGTATCAGCGAGAGAGGATAATCGTGGGGTTTGTGGACGGCTTGCGAGGTTTCGAGGCCACGCCACAACCTTTGTCGAATTGCAGCACAGTACTCCTCTCGGTTCTCCCAGACGGGCGCATAGAACGCGTGGTGGCAATGCAATCTGCCATGAATCTCGAGGATGATTTTTTAACGCGTGGAATGGCTTCCATTGCAAATGCGCTTCCCATGAACAGAGAATGGATGTGTCGAAGAACAGTGTTTCCAAAGAAATAGAACATGCATCACCGCAGACGAGGTGTAGTTCGGAAGAGCTTGCTGCAGCATCTCCTCGTCCTCTTATATCCCCGGCGATCCTGGCACGCGGACTGCTCTTTCTTGTGCTGGCAGCCGCGATTTATTTTTTTCACGGATTCTTGGTTCCAGTTCTCGCGGCTCTGGTGATCGCCTTTGCAAGCTGGCCCATTTATCGCAAGCTACGCGCTGCACTGGGAGGGCGAGATACACTTTCCGCGGCTTTTGCGATAATCCTCATTCTGGCGTTTCTGATCGTGCCGATTGTTTTGGCCGGGAGTTACGCGTCGAACGAAATCAGGGACAGTTATGCTTGGTTGATGCAAATCAACAGAGATGGCGCAGCAGCGCCTGTCCAGCTGCGGACCGTTCCATTCGCCGGCGCTTGGATTGAAGAGCAATGGAACCGCTATCTCGGCCATCCCGGCGGCATTGGTGAGGTTGTTCAGCTTTTGAGCGGGGACAACATTGGCAATGTTTATCGAGGTGTATTGGCGGCAGGTGCTGGCATATTCGGCTTTGCCCTCAATATCCTCTTCATGATGATTGCGCTCCTATTCCTCTATCGTGATGGAGATCGGCTGGTAGCGAAGGTCGAAACAATTGGTCATCACCTTTTCCCTCAGCGATGGAAGAGGGTCTCGCGCGTTATTCCAGCAACTATAGCATCAACGGTTACAGGAATGACCTTGATCGCCTTCGGCGAAGGTATCGTACTGGGGGTAGCTTATTGGTTCGCGGGGGCGCCGTCACCTGCCACTTTGGGTGTCATCACCGGCATCATGGCCCTGATACCAGGCGGCGCGCCTCTATGTTTTACCTTGGTATCAATCTACCTGACGGTGAGTGGCTCACCCGTTGCCGGCGTGGCTCTTTTGTCTTGGGGGTCTATCGAGTTGTTCGTGGTGGACAAGACCATTCGTCCCAAGCTGGTAGGAGGACCGATAGAATTGCCTTTCCTCCCTACGTTCTTCGGCCTGGTCGGGGGCATTAAAACAATGGGATTCCTGGGGTTATTCCTTGGGCCCGTACTAATGGCGCTCCTGTTCGCTATCTGGCGGGAATGGACATCTTCTATGGAGCGGTCGTGACGCTAATGTCTCGAGCCCGGATATCATTCCGCTTTCGATCATCACATGGGATCCTGGCGCCGCACGGGTTCATGAGCGCAGCTCATTGCTTCGCCAAAATGTTTATTTTTTAGAAATGCATAAACAAAAATTATCCGAAATGCCGAATTGAAAATCGTCATTCAATATATGAAATAATATATGTATACTGAGACATTTCTATTACAATTTTTATTTTATACTTGAATCTCGGTAATATTATATTGTATTTATAATCTTAATTGGCGAGCAAATACCACAACGTTGGGGTTATGCGATGGATGTCGGCTTGGGCTCAAGGCAATTGCTGTTTCTCAGGGCGCTCGCCCTGATGGAGCAGGGGCACTATCCGGGCAGATATTTCTGCGTATCGGCGATACTTCGGCGTGCTTACAAGCTCGCGCCGGATTTGTCCGAACGAGTACCGCGCAGTCGAGAGGAAGAGGCGGGAAATCGACCCTCGCGCGGCCATGAAATGACGCTCGACGACGGCATGACGAGAAATACGTCATACCGGTCGCGAGTCGGACGCAAGAATGAGCGGCAGGTGCCGCAGGAACTGGAAGCGAGCCTTAACCCTTCTCGCCTCCTGGCGTCATTGCATCGTAGGGGACTGGTTGCGAGACGCGTCATTCGCGGGGGCGGCAGTGCGGCCTTGACGCCGGCCGGTCTTGCAGTCCTGGACCGAAGAAACGCCAAGCAGCGGGCAGTGACGATCGTGTCCCACGACGCGGTGTAGTTTGCGGCCTGGCGGCCCGAACCGGTATGTTTCGTCAGCTTGCGAGAGGATCATCGATCGAAAGAACGATGGTTTCCGGCCTCGTGCAGTGGGCCCGTTGGACGCTCCCTTTATCGTTTGCCCCCCAACGGACTGGGCTGCCACCGGCCAAGCGGCGGACAGATCTTTGGCGGCGTCTGTGCCCAGCGGGGGGGCTGGGCGATCGAGGGGGCAACGACGCGCCTATCTTGCTGTCGGCGTGGGCGGGGACATTGCGTATGACGTGTCCGGCGCCGCGCCGCCGGGATGCGTCATGCCTCGGGGGCAGGATCCGGTTTCTCGGGCTCGGCCAAATCGCACTACCGTCCTACCCTCGGTCGAGCACGTCGACTGCGCGCCGGGCGAAGCGGGCAGAGAGCTGGCCGGTTCGCGCGGCGTCCCCATCGGACGCATTGCCGGCCTTGGCGCGAGCGGCGATGCCTTCGAAGATCACGGCGAAACGGAATAGGGCGAAGGCCATGTGAAAGCTGGTCATGCGCAGACCATGTCCGACGGAAGCATAATAATCGGCTTCGTATGCCGCCTGTTCAGGCAGGCCTTCCGCCGCGAGATCGAGACCGAGCATGCCGCCATACTCTTCCGGCTCCGAATGCCAGGCGATGCAGCTATGGGCAAGATCGGCCAGGGGATGACCGAGCGTCGACAATTCCCAATCCAGTACCCCGACGATCCTCGGCTCGTCGGGATGGAACAGCACATTGCCGATCCGATAGTCGCCATGCGCGATGGCCGTTGTATCGCTGGCCGGGATATGATCGGGCAGCCAGTCGATCAGGCGCTTGATGTTGTCGTCCTCATGCGTCTGCGACAATTCCCATTGCTTGGTCCAGCGCGCGATCTGGCGGACGAAATAATTGCCGATTTTGCCGTAATCGCCGAGTCCGGCGGCAGCCGGATCGATGTTGTGCAACTTGGCCAGCGTCTCTGCGAGGGAGCGATACATCGGACGGCGCTGCTCGCGTGCCACGGGGGGGAGGGCCGTATTGTGGAATACCTGTCCCTCCAGGCGCCGCATTACATAGAAGGGAGTGCCGATTATCTCGCGCTCGTCGCAGTAACAGACCATGTCCGGCACGGGGACGGATGTTTTTGCCAAAGCGCGCATCACCCGGTATTCGCGATCAATGGCATGGGCGGAGGGCAGCAACGCGCCGGAAGGCTGCTTTCTGACCACCAGCCGCTGGTTGTCATAGGTTACAAAGAAGGTCGGATTGGATTGGCCGCCCGATATCCGTTCTATTCTGATGGATCCGGAAGCATCCGGAAGTGCCGTTCGCAGAAACGCATCCAACCGGGCGGGATCGAAATCGCCGTCACGTTCGCTCATGACGCCAACTCCGCCACCGGCCATTGCCAAAAGTTGCGCCCTTCCGTCTCCAGCCAGCGGTTGAGCACCATGCGGTGCACTTCGTCCGCTCCATCCACCAAGCGCGCTTGCCTGGCATAGCGGTAGATCCATTCGAGCAAGGTGTCCTTGGAATAGCCGCGCGCTCCGTTGATCTGAATGGCGATATCGGCTGCCTGGTGGAGCGCATTGGCGACTTGAACCTTCGCCATGGAAACCTCTTTGCGGGCAAAGCCGCCTTGGTCGAGTTCCCAGGCTGCCTTCATGACGAGGAGCCGCCCTATTTCAATGTTCATCGCCAAAGCGCCCAGCATGAGCTGGACGCTCTCGCGATCCGCCAGCCTGATGCCGAAACCCTGCCGCTCGGCGGCGTATTCGCGCGCGATTGCGACACATCGCTCCGCCAGCCCCAGCCAGCGCATGCAATGGGTCAGGCGCGCCACGCCGAGGCGGATCTGAGCGACCTTCAGCCCTTGCCCTTCGCCAAGCAGGACATTTTCGGCTGGAATCTCCAGCCCTTCGAAGGTGAGCTCGCAGTGGCCGCCATGTTCCTCCGGCCCCATGATCGGGATACGGCGCGCAATATTCCAGCCCGGCTGATCCCTATGAAACATGAAGGCCGTCAGCCCGTGGCGCTCGTCATCCGAAGTGCGGGCCATCAAGATGAAATGGCTGGCTTCCTCACCGCCGGTGATGAACCATTTATGCCCATGTACGACATAGGTATCGCCGCGTCTTTCGGCCTTGGTTCGGATCATGGTCGGATCGGATCCGCCGCCGGGATGTGGTTCCGTCATGGCGAAGGCGGAACGCACTTCGCCGCGTACGATCGGCTTTAGCCATTTTTCGCGCTGCGCCGGGGTGCCGACAGCCTCCAGCACCATCATATTGCCGTCATCTGGGGCGGCGGAGTTGAACACGACCGGTCCGAAGATCGAGTAGTTCATAGCTTCATAACAGACCGCCATGCCGACGCGGCTGAGACCGGCGCCGCCGTTCTCGGGCTTGAGCTGCAGACACCACAACCCTTCGGCCATGGCGCGGGTACGCAGGGTTGCAAGCAGACCGAGATCGATATTCTCATGGCGATCATAGGAGGCGGGATCGGCCTCCAGAGGGATCAGCTCGCGTGCCACGAAGGCATCGATGCGCCGACGATAATCTTCGACGATCGGCGAAATGTGAAAATCCATACCTCGCGCTCCTACAGGGATGAAACCAGATGGCCGCCGTCGACCGCCAGTGCCGCGCCGGTGATGTAGGAGCCGGCGTCCGAGCACAGAAGAAGCAAGGGCCCGTCAAGCTCCTCGAGCCGACCGAGACGGCGTTGGGGTATCCTGCGCACCAGGGCCTGACCGGCCTCGCTCGCAAAGAAGCCGTGATTGAGATCGGTCTCGATATAGCCGGGGCAAAGTGCGTTAACGCGGATGCCGAAACGGGCGAATTCGAGCGCCAGAGCCTTGCTCATCTGGATGAGCGCTGCCTTGGAGGCCGTGTAGGCGACGAGTTGGCCGGCGACCCGTTGCCCAAGAATGGAAGCGATGTTGACGATGGCGCCGGCGCGGCCCTGTCCCTTCATCGCATGCGCGGCCGCCTGACTCATCAGGAAAGCGCCTTTGAGATTGGTAT
Organism: Labrys sp. LIt4; assembly: GCF_017813775.1. Classification (NCBI taxonomy): domain Bacteria; kingdom Pseudomonadati; phylum Pseudomonadota; class Alphaproteobacteria; order Hyphomicrobiales; family Xanthobacteraceae; genus Labrys; species Labrys sp. LIt4. Next base: position 337,164 of record NZ_JAGIPY010000006.1, on the reverse strand, counting down.
CGAGGACCTGATCCCATTCCTGTTCCGTGACGTCCAATGCCGGCTTGGTTACCGTCACGCCGGCATTGTTGACGAGAATATCGAGGCCGCCTGCCGCCGATATGTCGCGGAAAGCCTGCTCTACAGACGCAGGGTCGGCGACATCCACCTGCACCACACCCACATCCGCGCCAAGAGCGGCAATTTCCTCCCGAACCTCCTCCAATTTCTCAAGCCGGCGCGCGCCAATGATAATCTTGGCCCCGGCCCGAGCCAGAACGGCCGCAAAATGCCGCCCCAGCCCGGAAGAGGCGCCGGTCACAACCGCCGTGCGCCCGGATAGGTCGGAGTCCACAAGACGCCCGTCCGAAGACGCAGAATCGTGAGAAGACATGGCAGATAACCTTCCAGAAGGTGGGAGCTGTTTCCCGAAAATGTCTGTCGACGCCGCCCCGGCGGAACACCACCTATTCGGTGGCTTTGCCAGCGCCTACGGCCGCGATCGATGCCGGTCCCGGGTCCGGCTGGTGCTCTCTGGCGGAGGTCATGGCCGCGCACACCAAACTCAGCAGGGCGATCGCGGCCATGTAGGCGGCGACGTACCAGGGTGTGCCATTGCCTGCTGCCAGAAGCCGTGAAGCGATCAGCGGCGTGAACCCGCCGACCACCGCCGAGAGCTGCGCAGCCATCGACAGGCCCGTATAGCGCACGCCAGGTTCAAACAACTCGCTGAAGAATGTCGCCTGTACCGAGAACATCAGCACTGCGCCGAAGGTAAGGACGACCACGATCGCAAGGATGATCAGTGCGGTTGATTTCGTCTCCAACAACATGAAGAACGGAAAGGCGGCCAGCATCAGGAACCCGGCCCCGCAAAGATAGAGGACCCGGTGGCCAACGCGATCGGAAAGCCAGCCGAATATCGGGCAGGCGATAAAACCGAGACCAGAGGCGAGTATCATGCCCGTTAGTGGAACCGAGCGATCGACCATGAGGCTGGAAGTCAGATATCCCAGGGCGAAGGTATTGATGATGTTGGCGGAAACATTTTCAGCCACACGAGAGCCGATCGCGAGGACGAGATTGCGCGGATGCTGCCGGACAAGCGAGAACAACGGCACCTTGGGTCTGTCCGCGCGCTCCTGGCTGCGCTTGAATTCAGGCGTTTCCTCGATCTGGAGCCGGATGAACAGGCCGATCACCAGCATGATCGCGCTGATGAGGAAGGGGATACGCCAGCCCCAGCTCAGGAGCTGCTCTTGCGGCAGCAGGGTCACAAGGGCGAACACGGCCGTTGCCAGCAGGATGCCGCCGGAGGCCGCCGACTGTGGGACGCTGCCCCAGAAGCCGCGCTTTTCCATCGGCGCATGCTCGATCGTCATCAGGGCGGCGCCACCATATTCACCGCCCACGCCGAATCCCTGCAGGAGACGCAGCACGACCAGCATCACCGGCGCCCAGAAGCCCGCCGTCTCATAGACCGGTAGGAGGCCGATCAGGAAGGTACCCAGGCCGACGATGATCAGTGTCGCGAGAAGGCTGGCCTTGCGTCCGATCTTGTCGCCGATATGGCCGAAGACGACTCCTCCGAGGGGCCGGGCCAGAAAGCCGACGCCGAAGGTCGCGAAGGAGGCGGTCATCGCCGTCAGTGGGTCGGTGCTTGGAAAGAAGAGCCTGCCAAACACGAGGGCTGAGGCGGTGCCGAAAACATAGAAATCATACCATTCCATTACCGCGCCGGCGAAGCTCGCTGCGGCGATCTTGCGCATGGAAGATTTTGGCATAGACGTTTCCCTGATATTGGAAGTTATATTTTCATTTTACTTCTGCATTCCAGTTTATATCTGTAGAATTATTCAAAGACCGCCAGCCAAGTCGTGGCGCGCGTCTTGACTAAGCATCCTCACATTCGATCGAATAGAATGCTGAATTCGTCGCCCCGGGCCTTGATGTGGCCGCCATAGGGAGGGGCGAAGTGGGCGGGCATCACGATGACGTCCTGCTCGGCGCAGTGCTCGAGTATCTCCCGACGCGTTTCCACCGCCTTCTCCGGATCCGCGCAGACGAAGGTGCGCCAACGCCAGAGTGGTACCTGCAGGGGATGATGCATCACGTCGCCGCACAGGCAGGCACGCTGGCCGCGGGAGTTCACGTCGAGCCGCATCTGGCCCGGCGAGTGGCCCGGCGCCGGCCGCAGCATCAGGCCAGGACCGAGTTCCTCGATGCCCTCCACCGTGAGCACCTGGCCAGCCTCGATCACCGGCAACACGCTGTCGAACCAGGCCTGGCGGTTCACTTCCGCCACGTCCTTGTCCTCGGTTGCCGCGGCCTTCTCGAAATAGGCGAGATCGGCACGCGACATCACATATTTCGCGTTCGGGAAGGTGGGCACCCAGCGCCCGTTCTCCAGGCGTGTGTTCCAGCCGACATGGTCCACGTGCAGATGGGTGCACATCACCATGTCGACCTCCTCGGGCTCGACACCCGCGGCTCGAAGTCGGTCGAGATAGTCAGTGTTCAGCTGATCGAACACACCCCAGCTCGGTCTGTTCTTGTGGTTGCCGACGCAGGTGTCGATCAGGATGGTGCGCCCGTTCTGGCGCACGACCCAGCTGTGGATGCTGATGGTCAGGAAGCCGGTCGACGGGTCGTGGCAGCCGGGCGGCAGCGCTTTCAGGACTGGCGCCAGTTCCTCCTCATTGTAGTCGGCATACCAGTTCTTGGGATGAAAGAGGGGAGTGCAACTCTCCTCGATCCGCGTCAGACGGACATCGCCGATCATGCGGTCATTGTATCTGCCGGTCATAGTTCGCCTCCTTGGAAGTCTTCGAGTCTCTAGCCAACGCGTTCCCATGTCAGGCTGACATCGTTCTCGATCGGCATCAGCGCCATGCGGTCCTCGGCGAGGAATTTGAAACGGCGCACGAAATCGCCGGTCGCGCCCGGGCTGATGTTGCCGTGGCGATGATGGGTGACGGTCCCCTTGCCGGCGTCGACGCTGAAGGTGCCGAAATAGGCGGTGTAACCGAGTATGGCGTCATGGGCCTCCTCGGCTGTCGGCACATGCCGGTCGACGAAAGGTCGGCGCGGCCGGCTCGGTGCGATCTGCACGGCCATGTTGCCCTTGCCGTCGTAGAACAGCAGTCCGGTCGGCTTGTCGCCGCGATCGGGCTGTAGCGGGCTGTTGTCGATCGAGAGGAGCCGCCAGGTCCCGACGAAACGTCGGGCGGCCGCGTGGTTGGATTGGACGTTTGGGGTCTCGTCGGTCATAGCGAACCTCCTGATGCGGGCGCGGTGCAACGCTGCGCCAGTGCGTGCCTCACCACGCCAGTTCGAGGATTTCCTGCACGTCGGCGGTGGTCTCGACCGGGCGCGGATTGTTGCGAAGGCCCGGATCATGGAAGCTTTTGGCCGCGATGAGAGGGAGATCGTCCCTGGTGATGCCGACGTCGCGCAGCCGGGTCGGCAGCTCGATGGCGGCGACCAGGCGCCTTATCGCTTCCGCCGCCGGGATATCGTCCGCTCCCAGCGCGGCGCTGACGAGAGCCTGCCTCTCGGCGTTGACGCCGGCATTCCAGGTCATCACGGCGGGAAGCAGCAGACAGGAGGTCAGGCCATGCGGGATGCCGGCGTGGGCACCCAATACATGGCCGAGCGCATGGCTGGCGCCAACCCTTACGCCCGTGCCGGCGCCGGCCTGTGACAGCCAGCCGGCCATCTGGGACTGCTGGCGCGCTTCGAGGTCGCGCGGGTCCTTGTGAATCCTGGGCAGATAGGCGCTGAGCATTTGGAGCGCCTGCCGGCACACCGCGTCGTTGAAGGGATGTGAGGTCAGGGCGGCCAGGCGCTCAGCCGCATGGTCGACGGCGCGGATGCCGCTCGCCAGAAAATCCGTGGCACCCATGCCGAGCGTCAGGGCAGGGTCCATGATGACGGTCTGCGCCATCATCATGGGATGGCCCACGACATATTTCAGGCCCTTGGCCGTGTCGGTCACGCCGGCGAACCAGGTGAATTCCGCCGCCGACAGCGTCATCGGCAGGGCCGTCATGCGGATCCAGCCCCCGGCGCTCGACGGGCGGCGGCTCGGATCGACACCCGCGGTCGGATATTTGTCGAGCAGCCCTTCGGGCGCATCGATCCCTTCGTGCACGCATAGGGCGATAAGCTTGGCGGCATCGATCACGGAACCGCCGCCCAGGGCGACGAGATGATCGGCTCCGAGCTTACGGGCGAGATCCGCCGCCTTCAGAACACCCTCCAACGGCGTGTGTGGAGCGAGCCCGGAAAAGCTGCCGGCGAGGCGATTGCCGATCGCAGTTTCCAGGCGCGCGAGATCGGGGGTGCCGACCGCCTGCGGTGCTGTCAGCAGCAGGACTTTCTCATGGCCTCCAGCCTCGAGTTCGGCGGCCAGCAGGGTATCGAAGGGTGAGCCATGCAGAACCCGCTCCATGGCAAACTGACGGTAGAATCCCGACGAGATGCTCATCATTTGCCCCAGGTCCCGTTGCGTGGGTCCTGCTCCAGCACCAGCTCCCACAAATTCGCGGCAATGGGCGTTTCCGTTTCCTCGCGCAGATGCGCGATCAGGCCCGCCGCCCGCCCGACCAGGATCAGGCCTCGGCCAAAGACCGAGTCGAAGCCCATGTCGCTGATCATCGCTCCGAGGGCGCCGGCAGCGTTCAAGGGCAGCCGTTTGCCGAGAGTTTCCTCCAACGCCTTGGGGATTGCCAGCGCAAGCCGCCAGTGCTTGCCGAAATAACCGTTGTCACGGGAAATCCGTCTCAGGATTTCGACCCTGGGATCGCCGCCGACATGAATGGGATGGCCGACGCCTGGAATGGTGGATCGCGCCTGCCTTTGCCGCTGCACCAATTGCCGCGCGGCTTCAGCTATATTCGTCTCGCTCGCCTCGGGCGGCAGGTCGCGCGCGGAGGAGGTCAAGAGTTCCGAGACGTTCTGAATGGTCCCGAGGAAACGGCCGCCGGCGCCGAGCAGTCCGGCAGCGACCGCGCCCTGCACGCTCTCCGGTGCGCCAAGCAGGGTCAGGCGCGAGGCGATGGCGCTCGGGGTGAGGCCATGGTCGGTGGCCGCCACCAGAATGGCATTGACCATCGCCCTCTCGCGCTCTTCGGGACGACGCGCGAAGTTCAGCCAATAGATCATGTCGACGAAGTCGAACTTGCCGAGAATCTCGGTGGAAAGGTCTGCGCCGCGGACGACGATCTGATCTGCCGTCGTGTAGCCGATTTCTGTCTTGACGCCGTCCATTTCGATTACCCCCCGAGTCCGACGGTGATGCCACCACAGACCATCAGTGTCTGGCCGGTGATGAAGCCGCTGCGCTCGTCCATCAGGAAGCTCACGGCGTTGGCGATGTCCTCGCTGGTGCCGAGCCGCTTGACAGGAATCGTCGCCAGGATCTTGCGGGTGTGTTCGCTGAAGGGTGGATTGGCGACATTGAAGGCATCCGTCGCGATCGGGCCCGGCGCCACCGCGTTGACGGTGATGCCGTCGCCGGCGAGTTCGAGCGCCCACGTCCGCGTCATGGAGATGACCGCGCCCTTGCTGGCCGAATAGGCCGAGCGCAATTCCTTGCCGAAAGCGGCCCGGCTCGAGATGTTGACGATGCGGCCATAGTGGGCCTTGCGCATCGCCGGCAACAAAGCCTGCGCGCATTGCAGGGCCGAACGGGCATTGACCGCCATCTGGTAGTCGAAGTCGGACAATGTGGTCGCATCGAGCGAAGCGGGCTTCACCAGCCCGACATTGTTGACGAGGCCGAGGGGAGCATCGTCCTGGATGGACGCCAAGGCGTCGGCGAGTGCGTCGGTATCGGACATGTCGACCTGGATGAAACGCCCATTGGGTTCGGGCGGGGCGTTTCGGTCGAAATTGATGATCTCCCAACCATGCGCCGCCAGGTCCTTGGCGATGGCGAGCCCGATCCCGGAGGAGGCTCCGGTCACAAGGACTTTCTGTCTGGCTCCGGTGCTCATGCGGCGACCTCCCCGAGACGGCGATCGATCTCGCGCCGCACCTCGGCCTTGGAAACCTTGGCATTGGCCGTGCGAGGCAGTTCGTCGAAGAAATGCACGCCCTTGGGTGTCTTCACCCCATCGAGTATGCCGCGGACGAAGGCGATGAGTTCGCGCTCGCTCAGCGTGGAGCCGGCGCGCAGCTGCACCGCCCCGTGCACTGCTTCGCCCCAGTGGGAATCGGGAATGCCGACGACCGCACAGTCGATGACGTCGGGGTGTTGGCCGATCGCGGTCTCGACATCGGCGGGATAGACGTTGAACCCGCCCGTGATGATGACATCGCGGATGCGGTCGACCAAGCGCAGATAGCCGCGCTCGTCGAGATAGCCGCCATCGCCGGTGCGCAGCCAGCCCTTGATGAAAGCTTCGGCCGTCTTCTCCGGCTGGTTCCAATAGCCGGTCATGACAAGATCGCCACGGACGCAGATCTCGCCCCATTCGCCGGGCGCAACCTCGTTTCCCTGGGAATCCAGGATGGCAACGCTGGTCAGGATGGTGGGCCGTCCGACGGTCGGGCGGTTTTCCGGCTTCATGGCCTCGGCGGCCGTCAGGAAGGCGATGATCGCGGGGGATTCGGTCTGGCCGTAGGCGGTTTCAAGCACCGGACCGAAGACCTGCTGGGCTTCGGCGACCTTGTCTTCCCGCATAGGGGCGGCACCATAGATCAGATGACGCAAGGCGCTCCAGTCGCGACCGCGTACCGTCGGCTCTTCCAGGATGCTGTAGATCAATGTCGGGGGCAGGAATGTCGCCGTGATGCGGTCCCGCTCGAGAATGCGCACGAGATCGGGCGGCCGGTTTGCTTCCGGCAGGACGATGGTGCCGCCTTGGGCGAGGATGGGGAACAGGAAGGCGGAGGTGCCATGCGAGATGGAGGCGGTCGCCAGGAAGCGTTCATCCTCCTGGAGACGCATGGCGTGAATGAAGGAAACGATTCCAGCGTTCCAGCCGCGATATGACTGCATGACGCCTTTCGGCGCGCCGGTGGTGCCGCCGGTGAACTTGATCGCCTGCGTCTCGGCGAGCGGGTGGTAGATCGGCTTCGGCTTCTTCCCGGCGTAGGCTTGGAGCTCGTCGGTCAGGCGCCGCAGCTTCGGATCGGGTTCCTGTCCCGGTGCGCCCAGTACGATCTCGAGGCCCTCGGTGGGAGGCACCAGGCCGACATAGGAAGCGTCCGCCACAATCAGTGAAGGTGTCACGAAACGGACCGCTCGCGCGATCTCGGCCTGGGCCGAGCGGGTATTCAGCGGCACCCAGATGCGGCCCGACAGAAGGATGCCCAGCAGGGTGACGACGTGGGCGAAATTGTTGGCTGCGAGTATGCCGACGCGGCCGCGCTCGTCGGGCACCAGATCCTGGATGAATGCCGCGCAGGCCTCTGACTTCGAGATCAATTCGGCGTAGGTCAGCGTGCCTTCGGGCCCTTCCAGGGCCACTTTGTCCGGGAAGCGTTGAGCGGAGCGCAGAACGTAATCAATGGGGCGCATGATCGTTTTCCTCTGCTTGAACGGGGAGTGTGATTCCAGCCGCCAGGCCACCGTCGACCAGGAGTTCGGTGGCGTTGACGTAGGAGGATTGGTTGCTGATCAGGAAGGCGACGGCCTCGGCGATTTCCCAGGCGCTTGCCATCCGGCCGAAGGGAAGAGGCCTACTTGCGCGTTCGGGACGGGCGGTGCTCGCGGCCAGGCCCATCGGGGTGTCGACAAAGCCGGCAACCACGCAATTGGCGCGGATGGCGCGCTCGTGCCCACTCATAGCGACCGCGCGGCATAAGGCGCCGATGCCGGCTTTCGAGGCCTCATAGGCGGGATTTCGTGCCAGAGGCAGGTGCGCGCATAAGGACGAGATGAAGACGATGGCCGATCCTGGCTTCATCGTTTCAAGGCCAACCTGGGCACAAAGCATGTGGCCGCGGAGGTTGACGTTCAGAATGGCATCCCACGACTGCGGCGTGATGTCTTCGAGCCGCCGCCTGTCGCTGATGCCGACATTCAGCACCAGGCCATCGATCGGTCCCTCGGCGTCGAATTCATTGAAGCACCGGCGCACCGCGTCTGGATCGGCGATGTCGAGCTTCACCATATCCGCGATGCCGCCTTCCGACCGTATCGCGTCGACCGAGAACCGGGCCGCTTCCTCGCTGCGGTCGGCCACCATCAGATGAGCGCCGCGCCGTGCCAGCGTCAGAGAGATCGCCCTGCCGTTGCTGGCCGGCTCGGGCCGGCCCAGCTGGCCGCCGCCGATGACAACGATCTTCCGACCATCCAAATTTCCAGGGGTCGTCTCGACCATCGCAGGTGCCTGTCTCTGAAAACGTTTCCACATTTTCTGTAACATATACGTGTTGCTTTCCATATGCAACAGGTGTAATTTTTTCACATGAAAAGCATGAAACAAAAGATTTCCGTCCGGGACGTTGCAGAAGCGGCAGGCGTGTCGATTGCCACGGTGTCGCGCGCGCTCAACGACAGCGGCTATGTCAGCGATGAAGTTCGCCGTCGGATCGAGGAGGCGGTCAGGTTGACGGGCTACATCCCCAACTATAGTGCGCGTCAATTGCGCACGGGGCGCAGCCGCACCATTGGCTTGATGGTATCCAACATGGCCAACCCACTATTGGCCGAGCTGTTTGCTGCGCTGGAGTTTCATCTTTACGCAAACGGATATTCGCTGCTGGTGGCCAGTACATATGATGTCCCCGCGCGCGAAGCCGAGCTCTTGGCCATGTTCGAAATGCGCCGGGTCGAAGCCATCGTGGTCACGCCGAGCCGCGAGAATTTCAGCGAGGATGAAAATCCTTATGCGCGCTGCAAGCTGCCGCTCCTGGTTTTTGACCGGGACATCGATTTCCCGGCCGATTTCGTGCTGCAGGATCATCGCGCCGCACTGCGTCAGGCGACGCGCTATCTCGTCAGCCTGGGTCATCGGCGTATCGCGCTGTTTGGCCCCTCGCTGGCCATTCGCGGCGGCCGTGAAAGGCTGGAGGGATACAAAGAAGGCCTGAAGTCGGCGGGTTTGCCGTTCGATGAGGATCTGATCTGTATGCTGCGTTCGGCCACCGATCAGCCTGTCGCCCAGATGGAAGCGATGCTGGCTTTGGAGCGGCCTCCGACGGCGATGATCTGCCTGGGTACGCCGATATTGCCGGCGGCTATGAATACGGCGCGGCAGGCGGGACGTCGCATTCCCGACGATCTTTCGGTGATCGGCATCGGCACGGAGCGCGGCTTTGCCTTGATGCACCCCCCTATGACGGCCGTGCGTTTTAATCTCGATCAAGTCGCACGCGCCGCCACCGAACTGATCCTGCGCCGCTTGGAAGAGCCCGCAGCAGAGCGCCTGACGCGCATCGTCGGCTTCGATCTGGTGCTGGGCGAAACGTGCAGCCCGCCGGTCGCAGAAAATGCGCCGGCCATGGCCTTAAAGACGTAAAAGCCATGCCGGCTGACGATTCAGCATCTCTCGGCAAACGCCGCGAGCTCGCGATTGAAACGTTCAGGTTCTTCCCAGAAGGGCGCATGACCGCTTTCGGCGTACCAGGAGAGTCGGGCGTGGGCGCTATGCCGTGCCGTAATCTCGGCGGCAGCGGGCAGGATGATGGAGCGCCCCGTCCCGAGTCCGCTTTCGGACACGGCAAGCCGGGTACCGTCGGTCGAGGTTACGGAATAGGTCCTCGCCGCCAACAGAGCCTCCAGGCTTTGTTCCGGCATTCCCGCAATCGCCGCGCGCCGATCCGGCGCGCCTTTATATCAAGGCCCGGATGGATCCGGCCTGGCAAGGAAGCTCGCCTCTCGCCGCCCATGCGACCTTGAGCCGCCCTGGCGTGAGAAGCGCACCAATCTCTCCGTCTCGTTCCCCAACCCGCCCCGGCAGCGTGGGCGCACCATTTTAGGGAGTGTGCGATAATGAAACTGGCCAGTGCGTTTCACCGTCGGATCGAACAGCCAAGAATTACAGAATGTGTTGGCACGGGCCGGGCTGGGGTGGTCAGCCGTTCCGGTATCAGTGCATTTTGCAGCAGCCTTTTCCTGGCCACGGCGCTGTTGGCCGGGGGGAGCGTTGCGGCCAGGGCGACGGAACCTGCAACTGCCACGCAAGGTCCCGCGCAAGCCCTGGCGGCAGTCACATCGAAAGTGGTCGGCCAGGCCAGTGAGCTCTCTCTTTGGGAGAATATCGCGCTCGGGCCGGACGGAGCATTCTATGTCTCCGATCACAACCATCGCCGCATCCTTCGCTACGCCGATGTGGAAGGACTGAAAATCTTTGCAGAGCTGCCGGCCTATCCGCTCGGATTGATCTTCGACACAGACGGGACCCTCTATGTCGGTGCCATCGGCCGCAACGCGCTGACGCCGGTGAACGGCCCCGACGCCAACACGATCTACCGCATTCGCCCTGAGGGCAAACCGGAACTCTTCAAGGAAGCCAAGGATGCGAGGCTCCTGAATGGTTGGGTGCGACTGGCGCCGGGGCGCCTTCTGATCGCCGATTCAATCGGTGGGACTATCTGGCAGCTTGATACCAAAAGCGGTGACCTGACGAAGTTCGCCTCCGATCCCTTGCTCGACACGCCGGACCCCACGATTGTCACGCCGGCGGCCAACGGGCTGAAGATCCACGACGGTTATCTTTATATCTCCAACACGGCGCGCAAGACGATCTATCGAGCGCGCCTCGACCCGGCCGGGAAACTTGGCCCCATCGAAGCCTATCAGGAGAATGCCAGGGCCGACGACATCGCCTTCTCGCCGAAAGGCAATCTCTTCTATACCACCCATCAGAAGAGCCTGTACGTGATCCTCGACGGCAAATCAGTGGAATTCTCGCATGACCCGGCCATCCGGGGCAGCACTGCGCTGATCTGGGGCGAGAAAGGCAAGGGCCCTTATGTCGTGTCCGATGGCGGCATGTTCGCCTCCATCAAGTATAAGGGCGGGCCACCCGACAAGGCGGGTCTGACCGAAATCATCGGCTCGCCGTACTGATTTGCCGGCCGGGCGATGCCCGGCCGTGCCATTGGGCGATCATACCGTGGCGATGGGCGTCAACGGGCTTCCGACCGCGCCAGGCAGACGCAGCGGCGGAGCGGTCAGAAGGAAGCTCGTCCGCTTGTTCTCGCGCAGCCAATCCGCAAGCTCGCTCAGATACCAAAGCTCGCCGAGATAGCAGCCGAGCTTGAACAGGCAATGCTCATGCAAAGGCAATCTGGCGCAATGATCGCTCGTACAGGGGCGGGCAGGCAGAGCCTCTACGGCATAGTTGTCGGCCACCAGGGCCACCGCCCCGCAATCCGTCACCCATTGCAAGAGCTTGGGATCGCGGCCATCGAGCGCGCTCGTGGTGGAAAAAAGCTTGCCTGTGTCGGGCTGCTTGTGCATCTCCAGGAGCGCGCGGCCGAACTCGGTGCGAAACAGCACGAAGTCGCCTGGATGGATCGAGATCTCGTCTGCCTCGATCACCCTCATGAGTTCATCATAACCGATGAGCTGGCCACTGCGGCCATAGTGGGCGAAGAGATCCACCATCACGCCCCGGCCTTGCATGCAGGCGGTGGCGATATTCTCGACGCCGAGATGCAATGCACCTCTATGCGCCGCCGTCGGCGTGCTGGTGCCATCCTCGGCATAAACGACGGGGCCGACAACGTCCTGGTTGGCGCGAAAGCCGTTGTAATAGACATCTTCCAGCTTGCCGTCACCGTCGACATCGAACATCTGTCCGACATGGGCGAAGGTGTCCCATTGCGTCGAATATTGCAGCGCCAGCACGACCTGATCGTCGCTGGCCATATCTGTTGCCGTCGGATCGTCGCAGCGCAGCGGATAGTTCATGAAGGGCTTGCCGTCGCGCTCGGTCGGCCGCAACACGGGTGGCCCCCGGCGCGGGTTGAGCGCGTTGCCGCCGGGATAGTCCAGCGGAAGCGACAGGCAGAAGGTACGCCCTTCACGAACCTCGCGAATGCCCCGCAGGACGGCTTCCGGTGTCAACAGGTTGGCGCGCCCGCGCTCGTCGTCCTCGCCCCAATCGCCCCATGTCGATCCTTCCGGCCGTCGGATCCAGCGCTTCGTTGCCATTTGGGTTCCTCGCATCTCGAAATGGGGGACTCGTCGGAAGTTCGTGACGCCGCTTGGTACAACGGACCAGCAATCGTGCGTTCGATCAAGACGACCAAATGGGCGACCCCCGGGCCGCCGTCGCCGAAGACACCAACCGCAATGCGCGTGCGGATCGCCCGAGGGCTCGTCGGACTATGCGAATAATTATCGGCTGGCTAGTATCTCGGAAAATCAGGAGGAGACGGCTGAATGACGACGCAACCTTCGTTTAAATACGATATCGCCTCTCAGGCGGCGCAGCTCGCCGAAGACGGTATCATCGGGCTGAAAGGCGCTTTCAGTCCGGAATGGGCCGACGAGATGCGTGAAGACATGATGACGGCTTTCTGGGCGGCGATTCAACGGCCCGGTGGCGCCGTCGGCCGTGGTCCACGCCGTTGGTATGTCGAGATACATCCGCAGGCCTTTCGCGGTTTCGTGGACCTCATCACCCATCCCTGGGTCGTGGATGTCTGCACGCATGTGCTTGGGCCCGATTATCAGATCGTGGAAATCGGCTTCGACGTGCCGTTCCAGGGTGCGAAATACCAGCCCTGGCACCGCGACTTTCCTTCACCTGCCGACACCTATCGCGATCGAAAAATCACCTCGCTCGCTTTCAACCTCACCGGCGTCGATGTCACCGAAGACATGGGTCCTTTCGAAATAGCCCCCGGAACGCAATATGACGACGGCCGTGAATGGAAGCACGAGATGTTTCCGGACAAGTCGCTCTGGGGCCGCTTCCAGGAGCGTGCGACCCGCAAATATCCGCAGCGGGGCGATATCTCCTGTCGGTCGGCGCTGACGGTCCATCGCGGAACGGAGCATCAATCGCCGATCGCGCGGCCCGTGATGGTCCTTGGCGTCGATGCGCCGGGGGCAGGGCATGCCGAACTGCATGATATGATGGTAACGCGCGACTGGTATGATGCCTTGCCCGATATCGCGAAGAAACACCTCGTCTGCAGGGTCGTGGACGAACTCGTGCCGATCAGCCAGAAGCACGATATCGAGGGCCTCGTGATGGGAGCCGATCCGACCTGACGGCTCGAGATGGGAGGGCGCCTTGCTGGCGGACCGTGCCCGGCAATGTGCGGGATAACACGAACGACGGTCCCGCCCCACAGCCACGACCCCTGGCACCGCTGCACCGTCGGCGGCATCGACGCGCGTTGGAGCGAGGCGCTCCTCAAGGGGAGGGCGCGACAATTCGGCCCCTACGCGCGTCTCAGTCAGGCCAGCGTTCCAGCTTCGGCGAAAATGGCGTCATTCCCGCCATTGGTTCGACCCGCCCGTAACGAGATTTCAGGGGAGGCCTCGATTTCGGCCGATCCCATTGTGCGATTGCGCCTGAGATTCATCGAACGCGCACACAGTCAGCTCGGCTGAATTTCCGTCGACGAAACGGTACTCCTTGACTTGCTTTTATCGCCGGGAGAAGAATGAAAAATGCTTCGGCGAGCGAGGATGAAACTGCGTTTTCACTTGGCCGCCGTGGAACTTGGCTCAAGGAATTGTGATGTCACCAGGTTCGACGTCCTTCTATTCTAGCTGGTTATCCTTTGTAATCATTGGCGTGGTCGTCGCAGGCGGAGGCGCTGCCTTTGCCTACACTGCGGGCTGGCTTTCACCTCACGCCCTCACGTCGCAGAAACTTGTGGACGCTCTCGCCCCGGCATCGGGGCCTGCGCCCGGCCATCGGCGCAATCACGCGAAAGGCATCTGTTTCACAGGTGAGTTCGAAGCAAATGGCTCTGGCGTCAATTTGTCGAAGGCAAGCATGTTTGCCCCCGGCAAATACCCGGTCGTCGGCCGCCTCAACCTTGCCACGCCGGATCCGACCGCGCGCGATGCCGCTGTCCGGGTAAGGGGAATCGGGATTCAGATCACCGGTGCTGACAGCCAACAATGGCGTAGCGCCATGATCGATCCGCCTTTCTTTCCGGTGTCCACGCCGCAGGCGTTTTACGAGCTTCTGACCGCCTCGGCGAGCAAGGATCCGGAGGCGATGAAGCGTTTCGCCGGCGCCCATCCCGAGATTGCCGCGTTCGGCGAATGGGCCAAGAGCGCGCCCTGGACGGCCAGCTACGCTCAGGAGCGCTTCAACAGCCTGAATAGCTTCGTCTTCACCAACGCGGCGGGCACGGAACATACCGTGCGCTGGTCATTGGTCCCCACGATTGCGGCGACCGCGATCGCACCGGACGATCTGGCCAAGCGCGATGCCGACTTCCTCGAGCAGGAAATCGTCGAAAGAGTGAAGGCTGGGCCCGTGTCTTGGAAGCTGGTGGTTACACTGGCCAATCCGGGCGATCCCACCGCAGACCCGAGCAAGCCCTGGCCCACCGATCGGAAGGCGGAGGAGGTGGGAACGCTTACCGCGACGCAGATCATCCCCGAGGATCACGGCCCGTGCCGCGACATCAACTTCGATCCGACCGTACTGCCGGACGGCATTCGCACCTCCGACGACCCATTCCCTGCAGCTCGTTCCGCGGCCTATGCCGTCTCGTTCGACAGGCGGACGGCCGAGTCCGGCAGCTACCCTAGGCAACAGGGAGCAACGCGATGAGAGCGGCGATCGGCTCCTTCTCGATTTTGCAGCGGTTGCTGCATTGGGTAATGGCGATTTGCATTCTCGCCATGCTGTTCATCGGTGTGGCCATGGTGAGGACGATCGGACCGGATTATCTGTCCCTCATCTCGCTTCACAAGAGTCTCGGCGTTGCCATCCTGGTGCTGGCGCTCCTGAGGCTGGCGGTCAGGTTGAGAAGGGGCGCACCTCCTTTGCCTGGCGATCTGCCGGCGCCGATGAAACTGGCGGCGCATCTTTCACATCTGGCGTTCTATCTGCTGATGATCGGAATGCCGTTGATCGGGTGGGCCATGATGTCTGCGGCAGGCTACCCGATCGTCCTGGCGGGCGGTCTGCGCCTGCCCTCGATCCTTCCTGCCAGCCGCGAGATGCACGCCCTGCTGTGGAACGCCCATTTCTACCTCGCAATGGCTTTCTTTGCGCTGGTTCTGGTTCACATCGCGGCGGCGCTGTTCCATCTTCTCGTCAGGCAGGACGAGGTCTTCAGGCAAATGACGGTCGGCAACGAGTGAGGCCGGTAGGCAAAGCACGTGGTGAGGAAAGCTGAATTTCGAGCACGGCCGGTTTTGCCTGAAACCCTTCCGACCACCATGCCTGGATCGCGGCTCGATCGGCGATCCAGCCCCCTTCGATCGGCTTTCTTTCGCCAGCGTTAACGGCAGGCCTTTGCCTCGGAACGCCCTGTCTGCTGGAACAGGCGGCCGGCTCGGCGTCGGTGCGAGGAGCTTTGGGTGGTAGAAAGAAACCGAGCGGCGGTTGACTGCCGTCTGTTTCGATCTATTCGTTTGTTCCCTGAAGGAAATGCGAAGATCCATACAGGATTTAATTCAGCATTCTCATAGGGGAATTAGGGGCATGCGGGCGTTTGGTGGAATTCTGGCGGCGGGCGTGCTGGTCGTGTCGACACTCCCAAGTCACGCAGCAGACTTTCATTACAGTTCACTTATTGGACGATGGAAGGTCCAGGGCGTCAAAGTTGCGGGGAATGGCGTACAAGCCCTGGTCAACAACGATCCACAATATATGGGGGCCGTCGTCGAATTCGACGCAGGCAAGATCATCTGGGTCCAGGGCACCAAGGCCAAGCCGATCGATCCGAACACCGACAACTGCAACGCAGCACCGAAATTGACGCCTGCCGACCGCAACGATCCGGACGCCGGATACAAGGTGAAGGGCGGCTACAATATCCTGTGCGGCTCGCAGGGATGGGGGCCCGGCGCGGTGGTGCTGCCCGTCCAGCCGGATGTCGTTTCACTCTATTGGTACGACAATGGCATCCTGTCCCTGAAGCGGGAAAGCGTAGCCAGCACCGGTTCCGGCTCGGGATCGGCAAGCGCGCCTGCCCAGGTCGCAACGGCGGGGCAAGCTGCGGCTGCCGGGGCGACTAATTGCGCGAACGCCGCCACGCAGGCCGATATGAACGAATGCGCCGACAAGGCTTTCAAGAAAGCGGATGCCGATCTGAATGCCGTCTACCAGCAGATCGAGCAACGATTGAAGGACAATGCCGATACCAAGAAACGGCTTGTTGCCGCGCAGCGGGCCTGGGTGGCCTTCCGCGATGCCGAATGCACCTTCTCCGCCTCCGGTGCCTCGGGAGGAAGCATCTATCCCATGGTCTATTCGATGTGCCTGGACAGGGTCACCCAAGCCAGGGTTCGCTCGCTCGAGGCCTATCTGAGCTGCGGGGAGGGCGATACCAGCTGCCCGGTTCCCACCGCCAACTGACGATCCTGCCCCTTATCCACACGATCCTTGATGGAGTTCGACATGAAACGTGTCCTCATCGTGCTCGGCGCGCTGAGCCTTCTCGCCGGCTGCAAGACTGACGAACAGCAGCGCGCGATCGACATGAGAAACGACAACCGGCTCTGCCAGGCCCAAGGTTTTGCGCCCGGCTCGCAGGCGCTGGCGGAGTGCATGAACACGGCAGCCCAATCGCGGGCCGCCGACAAGGCGAGACAGGCAGCGGCGCAGCAGGCCCAGGCCGCGAGGGACCAGGCCAATTGGGACGCATGGCGGCAGAAAGCCGCCAACAACGGGAATAGCAACAGCAGCTGGAACAACAACAGCAGCTGGTCGCAGTCGAACAATCAGACCATCGATACCAGGCCGCAGTTCGACAGGCAGGGCAATCCCAATTTCGATACCCAGGGCAATTATCAGGGCTGCCACGGTATCGGATGCCAAGTCGATAATCCGGACGCTCCCAATTGAGAATATCCGGAACGAAACGTCACGCGGCGAGCTGGCAGCTGTCTTGATTCACAAACCATGGAAAGCCTATTGCCGCCACCTTGCGGGGTGTACATGAAAAAGAAGCCGCCGGACCTGGTCCAGCGTGCTTCTCCCTAACTCTTTGCTTTCAGGCGTTTTCTTGGCGAAAATCCTGTCGACTTTTCTGGAAAGCGCTTTAGGCCGCTGAACCGGGGCGTGGCTTTGAACCGCCGCGCTTGACGGAGGCATCGCGCGGCTTGGGACGTGGGAGAAGGCCTTCGCGCTGGGCCTGTTTGCGGGCGAGCTTGCGGGCGCGGCGAATGGCCTCCGCTTTTTCGCGTATCCTGCGTTCCGATGGTTTTTCGTAAGCCTTGCGCAGCTTCAGTTCACGAATGACGCCCTCGCGCTGCATTTTCTTTTTCAGCACTCGCAAGGCCTGATCAACATTGTTGTCCCGCACCAATACCTGCAATGATTTATTTCCTTTCCAGTTGAGTGAAAAATCGGAGCAATCCGGCCATGGCCCACTGCTCCGAGAGGTCGATTTTTGAATCCAGTCGAACGAATTCGACCGACCGAGACAGAGCGTTGGAGCGTTTCTCAGAAAAGTTGACGGATTTTTCGATTAGGAAAACGCGTCAAAATAAACGGTTGGAGAGAAGGTGCGATTTAGGGAAATCGCACTTTGCTCTAGACGGGCGCTATCTCGTGCTCTTTGACAGCGTGCTCATGCTGCTCGCTTTTATTTTTGATGCGATAGGCCGGCCCGGCATTTTCGACGGGAAGGACTTTGACGATCTCGTAATATCCGCTCTGTCCCACCAGGCCCGGCCGCAAATATCTGACTGCGTCACCGATCTTGAACTTGTGACTGGCCGAGGCAGCCGGACCACTCGCCGAGTTCGGGGCCTTTGGGCTGCGCTGTTGGACGGCTCGCCTGCCCCTTAACGGATATTGCTCGTTCTCATAAAGGGACCGAATAGCGGAACCGGTATATTCGTCGGTGTTTGTTTGTATGGAGATACCGTTAAGATTGGCTCCATACTCGTCCATCGCAAAGTTTACGGCAGAAGAAAGGCTCTCAAAACGTCGATATTTTATGGAGCTTCGAACCCATCCGGCCGATTTTGATTTAACAAAAAGCTCAGCAGGAACGAGAAAATCTAATTTGGACATATGTTAAATTAACACATCACCTTCCAAATGTCATTCATTAATCCACCCTGGGCAATGGAGGACGCAGGCGCCGCAATCACACGCTCCGCCGGGCGTCTTTTCTCACCACCAGTCCGTGCGGCAGCCAATCGTCTTCTCTCAACACCCACAAAATGGCCATTGCTTCGTCCCGATACGATTCCCACATCGGGCTCCCGTCGAATTGGATATTCTCGGGATTGCCATGGAATCGGCACAAGGCGCGACAGATGCGCTCAATCGGATCGACGCTATCGGGCATGGCCTTGTTCCCTTCGATTTACCGGCGTCGAGCCTATTGCCGCTTCTGGGTCACGGCACGGCGAATGCGGTGCCGTTTCACGGGCCCATGCTGAACGGATGGCTTGGGTTCGCCACCGCTCGCATCTCGCTTTTCCCGCAACGCTTTTAGACGCGCGGTCTTTTCGTCACGAGTCTGCGTCTCGCTCACGATGAGCGCGTATGCCGCACTATCGGTTTCGGCCTGTCTCTTCTCCGATTTGCTGGGAGGCGGGGGATTTCGGGCCATCAATCCATTCCTTCCGAATGTTCCGGCGTCCCACCTATGCCCCTATGTTCCGGGACAGGGACGATGTCAGATCGGATCAGGTGTCGCGAGCCGGCCCTCTTGCTCTAACAGCAAACGAAGATCCGAGCGAATCATACCGGGTTCCGGCCAAGGCGGTGCCTTGTCACCCTCCAGAGCCCGAAGACTGATGTCGGCAAGCTCAGGCCGATTTCCAAGTGTGACGGCTCGGCATCGGCTCTATCACGTTCGCTTCACGCGGCACAACGACAGTTTACCTCGTGGCACAATGACGTGTCGCAGGCAACGAACTGGCCCGGACGACCGACATCGCCGGGCCGTTTTTTGTTGCCGCTCCTTGCGCCATTCCTCGAAATGGACGTCAGTTGCCGAATGAAGGCGGCCCCCGTGCGTCCGGGCGATGCCGCTCATGCCTCAGGACATGATGAGGCCGCCATCGACATTGATGGTCTGGCCGGTGATATAGGCGGCGTCCTGGCTGGCCAGGAATGCGACCAGGCCGGCGACGTCCTCGCCATTGCCGGCACGGGCCATGGGAATGTTGCGGACCCATTCGGCCATGAGTTCGCCGGGCTTGTAATCGCCCAGCAGCTTGCCCCAGGCCGTGTCGTTGTAGGCCCACATATCCGTTTCGATGATACCGGGGCAGAACGCGTTGACGGTGATGCCTTCCTTCGCCACTTCCTTGGCCAGGCTCTGGGTAACGCCGACGACGCCGAATTTCGAGGCGGCATAATGCGGCGTGAAAATGAAGCCCTGGCGTGCCTGCCCTGAGGCGGTGTTGATCAGCCGGCCTCCCTGGCCGTGCTTGCGGATACGCCGGATCGCTTCCTGGCAGCACAGGAAGACACCCTTGGTGTTGACATCGATGACCTTGTCCCATTCCGCTTCGGTCATGTCCTCGATCCGGGCGATGGTGATGACGCCGGCATTCTGGATGGAGATGTCGACCCGGCCGAATTGCTGCTCGGCGGCATCGTAGAGCGCGGTTACGCTGGCCTTGTCCGTGACATCGGCGATGAAGGCCGCCGCCTTGCCGCCTTGCGCCTTGATCTCGGCGGCCACCTCCTCGACACGCGCCTCGTTGGCGCTCGCGACGACCGCCGCGCCTTCCCGGGCAAAGCGCCGTGCAATGGCGGCCCCGATGCCTCGACTGGCGCCTGTGATCACGACGGTTTTTCCGGAGAAACGGGAAGCGGTGGTCATGGCTTGTCCTTTCAGGTCTTTCGGGTGGGTTCGCTGCCGAGCAACTGCTCGGCGGTGAAGTGATCGGTAATGAGGACGTCGACGAGGCCGCCGAGCATGGCGGCCCGGATGGCCGGCACCTTGCGGCTGCCGCCGGCGACGGCGACGACGCGCTTGGCGGCCTTGATCTCCTCGAGAGGTATCGAGATGACCCTGTCGTTGAGGGGAGTGATCACGGGCTTGCCCTCTGCATCGAAGAAACGCAGGCCCATGTCGCCGACGGCGCCGTGGGCAGCCAGTTCGTCCAGTTCCTCGCGGGTGAAGGCATTGCCTGAATTGACGAGCATGTAGGACGGCGTCATCGAGCCGATGCCGACCAGCATCAGAGTGATCTCTTGAAAGCAGCGTACCGTCTCCTCGACGAAGGGGTCCGCCATCAGGACATTCTTGCTCTCCGGCGAGCCGGCGACGCCCGGCGCCGGCAGGAATTGCGGTTTTGCATTGGTAAGCTGGGCGAGGCGGGTGACGATGTGCTGGGCGTGGGACTGCATGGTGGGATTGCCCATGCCGCCGAAGATCTGCACCACCTTTTTCGCCTGGACGCGCTTGATCGGCGTGATCGCATCCACGGTCCGCATCAGCGACAGGCTCCAGGAGGAAACCCCGATCACTTCGTCATCCGCGATCGTCGATTCGAGGAAATGGGCGGCGGCATCGCCGATGGCGGCCAGAACGGTTTCGTCCCGCTCGCTGAGCGCCTCGGCAACGATGGCCTCCTCGATGCCGAAACGCTCGCGCAGGCCCGCCTCCAGCTCGGCGAAGACCCCCGGCGGCGGCGTGATCGAGATGCGGACGATGTTCTCGTCCAGCGCCTTCTTCAAAAGGCGCGACACCCGCGCCTGCGGAATGTGGAGGCGCTCGGAGATATCCGACTGCTTGACGGCATCAAGGTAATACATCTGCGCAACGCGTGTGATGAGGCGGAGTTCGTCGGCCCTGGACATGGCTTCGGTCGTTATCCGGCGAGAGAGCGATTTTCGCGGGCAAGCTGCCTCGCGAGGCGAAACCGCATTCTCGACCGGATCGTCGAAGAGCGACAAGCACGGATCTCACTCGTGCACCGTGACGTTGCCCTGTGCGGCATTCACCAGCACTCGAAGCCGCCATCGACCAGCAGGTCGACGCCCGTGACGAAGGAAGAAGCCCGCGAAGCGAGGAAAACGGCCGGCCCGACCATCTCGTCGACGGTCGCCATGCGGCCCATCGGCGTCTCGGCTTCGAAGCGCTTCACCTGTTCGGCGATTTCCGCGCGCAAATTCATGGGCGTGGAGGTATAGCCCGGGCTGATCGCATTGACGCGGATGCCTCGATCGACCCATTCCATCGCCAGGCTCTTGGTCAGATGGACCACTCCGGCCTTGGAAGTGTTGTAATGGATCTGCTGGATGCCGCGATTGACGATCGATCCTGACATCGAGGCGATGTTCACGATGGCGCCTCTCCCCCGCGGCAGCATGACCCGGGCCTCCGCCTGGCAGGACAGGAAGATGCCGGTCAGGTTGATGTCCAGCATGCGCTGCCATTGTTCGAGCGGCATGTCCTCGGCCGGCGCGGCGTTGGCGATGCCCGCGGCATTGATGGCAATGGACAGCGGGCCCACCGCCTTCTCGGCTTCCCGGATGCTGCGGGCGAGATCGTCCGCCTGGGTGACACTGCCTGCCAGGGCGATGACCTTGCGCCCAAGTTTTTCGATGGCGTTCACCGTATGGTCGATGGTCGCCGAGCCGGGCAGGTCGAAACAGGCGACGTCGGCGCCCGCCTCCGCGAGGCCGATGGCGATCCGTTGGCCGATGCCGCTGCCGGCGCCCGTGACGAAGGCGGCCTGGCCGTCCAGTCTGAAGATCTCCATATCCGCTCCTGGAGTCAGAGTGTGGCGCGTTCCATAACGGAGACGCGATTGGCTTGATTGCGGTCGAGAATGCCGCGATTGAGGCCGCGGCTGAGCACCATCACGCGGTTGGACAGGCCGAGCACCTCGTCCAGGTCCGAGGAGACCACGATGACGGCGAGGCCCTGATGGGCAAGGTCCGCGATCACCTCGTAGATCTGCGCACGGGCGCCGACATCGATGCCCCGGGTCGGCTCGTCGAGGATGACGACCTTGGGGCGGCGCGAGATGCACTTGGCCAGGACGACCTTCTGCTGGTTGCCCCCTGAAAGATGGCCGACGGGCTGGCCGGCGCTGCCTTTCACGCCGAAACGCTTGATGTTCTGGTTGGCGTAGCTGCGCACGGCGCTCGGCGTCACGAAGCCGGAGGGGGCGATCCTCGGATAGTTGCCCAGGGCGATGTTGTCGCCGATCGTATGCTCCAGAATGAGGCCCTGGTCCTTGCGATCCTCCGGCACGAGCACGATGCCGGCCGTGAGGCTGTCGGCCGGGCTGCGCGGGGAAAGCGGCTTGCCGTCGATGGTGATCGTGCCGGCGGCAATGGGATCGGCGCCGGCAATGGCGCGCACCAGCTCGGTGCGCCCGGCACCCACGATGCCGGCGATGCCGAAGACCTCGCCGGCATGCACGTTGAAACTGATGTCCTGAAAGGACTTGTCGGGGGCGCCCAAGCCTTCGACGCGCAGGACCTCACGGTCGGCCGGCGTGGTCATGGCGGGAAACATGCGTTCCACCGAACGGCCGACCATGGCCTCGACCAGGGTCTTCACCGGCACCTGTGCCGTGGCGTAGGTACCGACCAGCCGCCCGTCGCGAAGGACGACGACGCGGTCGGCGATACGGGCGATCTCGTCCAGGCGGTGGCTGATATAGATGAAGCCCATGCCCTCCTTCTTCAGCCGCTCGATCTGCTCGAAGAGATGATCGGTTTCCTCGCCGCCCAGGGCGGCGGTCGGCTCGTCGAGGATCAGGAGCTTGGCATCGAGGGTGAGCGCCTTGGCGATCTCGACCTGCTGCTGGGCGGCCACGCGCAGATGGCGCACCAGGGTGGAGGTGGGCACGTCGAGACCAAGGCGATGGAGCTGTTCGGCGGCGCGCTTTACCATGTAGGCGCGATCGATGCGGCCCGATTTCGTGGGCTGGCGGCCCACGAAGACGTTCTCCGCGATGGTGAGATCGGGCAGGAGCCGCATCTCCTGATGGATCAGGCCGATGCCGCGCGCGAGCGCATCGGCGGGGCTGGCCGGCGCATAAGGCTCGCCGTTCCAGCTCATCGTGCCGGCGCTCGGCTGGATCAGTCCGGCGATGATGGAGGAAATTGTCGACTTGCCGGCGCCGTTCTCGCCGAGCAGGGCGACGACTTCACCGGGGCGGACATCGATGTCGACGCCCTCCAGCACCGTCACGGGCCCATAGCGCTTGGAGGCGCCGCGCACCGACAGGCCGACAGCGGCCGGTTCTGGGATTTCATTCATGACGGGCCTCCGACAAAGGGGCGCTCAGGCCGCGGTGGCGCGGCCGGAATCACATGAAGAGCGGGTTTGCTCGCGGGGAGCATTCGAATGTCTGCGGCGCTCGATGCGCGCCGCAGACGGGCCGTGGCATCAGGGATGCTCGGCGATGTATTGATCCACATTGTCCTTGGTGGTCAGCGCCGCGTCCTGCAACTGCTCGGCCGGCACCTTCTTGCCGGCGACGAGGTCGAGTGCCGATTGCAGGGCAAGCTTGCCCATGAACTGGGTACGCTGCGTCATGGTGGCGTCGAGGGTGCCGTCCTTGACGGCCTTGAGGCCGGCAAGGTCGCCATCGAAGCCGAAAACCCAGACCTTGTGATCGGAACCGGAGGCCTTGGCTGCCTGCGCGGCACCGAGGGCGAGAGCGTCCGCGCGTCCGAAGAAGATGCTGATGGTGGGATCGCGCTGCAGCATGTTCTGGGCAATGTTGAAGCCCTCGTCCTTCATCCACATCTTGGAGGCCTCGCGGCCGACTTCCTTGATGCCGGCGCAATTGGCCATGGCTTCCTTGAAGCCCTTGTCACGGTCCTGCTCCGGCGTGGTGCCGATCTGGCCCTGGATGATGGCGAGTTCCCCCTTGCCGCCGGTGACCTTGCAGACATGCTCGCCGAGCGTCTTGGCCGCAGCCACCGAGTTGGTGGCGATGAAGGTATCGCCGGGCGCATCGGCAGGGTTGCGGTCGACGGCGATGACCGGAATGCCGGCGGCCTTGGCCGCCTTGACCGGAACGCTGGCGGCTGCCGCGCCGGCGGGAATGTAGATGAGGGCCTGGACCTTTTGCGTGATCAGGTCCTGGATCTGGCTGACCTGGGTGGCGCCATCGCCTTTGGCGTCGACGGTGACGACCTCCGCTCCCATCGCCGCGGCGTTCTTTTCGACTGACTGCTTGATCTGGTTGAAGAAGTCGGCCTGGAGATTGGCGACGGCAAGGCCGACCTTGACCTTGTCGGCGGCCCAGGCGCCGGAGACGGCAAGGGGCGAAACGGCGAAGGCGAGCGTCAGGCCGAGAGCGCGGATGGTTCTGCTCATGGGGAGTTTCCTCGGTTGGAGATCTTGTTGCAGGCTTAGTTGAGACATCGGGAGGGTGTGGCCCGCCCCGATCGGGTTACCGGCGTCGCCGGATGAGGGTGTCGAAGGCGACGGCGGCCGCGATCATGATTCCGATGATCACGTCCTTGTCGTAGGTCTGCGCCCCGATCTGGCTCAGGCCCGAATTGAGCACGCCGATGATCAGAATGCCGATCAGCGTGCCCCCGATACTGCCGACGCCGCCGGAGAGGGATGCCCCGCCAATCACCACGGCTGCGATGGCGGTGAGTTCGTAGCCGAGCCCGTCATAGGGCTGGGAGGTCTGCAGGCGGGCGGCATTGGCCATGCCGGCGATGGCGGACAAGGCCCCGGCGACGGCGTAGACGATGACGATCTGCACTTTCACCGAAATGCCGGCCAGGCGTGCCACCTCCGGATTGCCGCCGATCGCATAGAGATTGCGCCCCGCCGGGCGATATTTCAGGAAAGCCCAGGTCAGCACGACAAGCAGAAGGAAGAAGGCGGTGGTGGCGGTGATCAGCCCGAAATGGCGATAGGTGTTGAGCGTGTTGAAGGCGTCGGGCCAGCCGGAAACCACGTTTCCGTCCGTATACTTGTTGGCGAGGCCGCGGGCGACCGTCATCATGGCCAGGGTCGCGATGAAAGGGGGCAGCCGCGCCTGCGTGATCAACAGGCCCGAGACCAGCCCGCAGGCCGCCCCGGCCAGGATGCCGAGCAGCAAGGCCGGAACGAAGGGCAGCCCGACGGTGGAGAAGAGCCAGCCCGTGGTCATGGCCGAGAAGGCCAGCACCGAGCCGACCGACAGATCGATCCCGCCGGTGATGATCACCAGCGTCATGCCGATGGCCAGGATGCCGTAAACCGTAACCTGGTCGAAAATGATGATGGCGTTCTGCACCGTGAAGAAATGAGGCGCCCGGATCGAAAAGAAGGCGATCAGCACGAGCAGGCCGATCAACGGGCCCCAGACGCCTGCGGTCAGGTCGATCTTGAAGCGCGGCCCCGCTCGATCCGAATTCTCTACTTGGGCTGACATTTTCCTTCCTCCCGCTTTGGTTCTTTCGCCCTTGTCGTGGCTTTTGGTGTGGTGTAGACGCCGAATCAGGTGCCCGGTCGCAGGCGCGAACGGGCCACGGCATCGAGCCAGCGCCGGCGCTCGGCCTGGCGTTCGGCTGCGCCCATCGCCGGTTCGAAGACATCCCGCGGACGTTCGAGCGCGGCGAGTTTCCTGGCATCCCAGAATCCGGCCTTGAGACCGGCCAGATGGGCAACGCCCAGCGCCGAGAGTTCAGCCGTATGCCCTCGCAGGATGGGGCGGCCGATCATGTCGGCCTCCATCTGCATGAGCTGGTCGTTCCGGGTGGGGCCGCCATCGACATGGAGCCGATGCGCCGGCGAGCCGCTGCGCTCGAGAGCCTCGACGACGTCGGCGATCTGATGCGCGATGCTGTCGATGGCCGCGCGGGCGATGGCATTCCTGTCGGTGCCGAGCGTGATGCCCGTCAACAGGCCGACGGCTTCGGCGTCCCACCACGGTGCGCCGAGTCCGGTGAAGCCGGGCACCAGGGTAATACTGCTCGGGGCCGTACTCGCCAGCCTCGCCAATTCGTCCGTATCGACGCCCAGAATGCCGGCCACCCATCGCAAGGTGGAACCTGCCGCCCTGATATTGCCTTCGGCGGCGAGGGCGAGCTGCCCGGGCCCGACACCGTCGATGGCCCAGGCGATGGTAAGGCAGAGGCCTGGATCGAGGGCGGCGCCATCCGCGATCAGGCCCATCACGGACGAACCTGTTCCCTGCGTGGCCTTGGCTTCGCCCGGCTGAATCGCGCCATGCGCGAAAAGTGCCGAATGGGAATCGGCCATCACCGCCAGGAGCGGGATTCCGTCCGGCAGGGGCGCGAGACCGCGAAGGACCGGAAAGGGGCCGCTCGAGGCCGTGAGGCGCGGCAGTGCTTCGGCCGGTACGCCGAACAGCTCCAGAAGGCCTTCATCCCAGCGGCCCTTGACAACGTCGAGCAACTGCGTGCGGGAGGCGTTGCCCACCTCGGTGAGATGCTCGCCGGACAGACGGCTCAGCAGCCAGCTGTCGATGGTGCCGACGCGGATGTCGCCGGTACGGGCCTTGGCGCGGTCCGGATCGATCTGGTCGAGCAGCCAGCGCAGCTTGAGGGCTGAGAACATCGGGTCGAGCGGCAAGCCGCTGACCTGGCGTACCCGGACAAGCGTGTCGGGCGTGGCGATCGCCTGCGCCAGCGCCGAGGTTCGCTGATCCTGCCAGGACAGCACGGGCGAAAGCGCAGTACCCGTCTTGCGGTCCCACAGCAGGCAGGATTCCCTTTGCGTGCTGATGCCGGCGGCGACGACTGCCCGGGCCTGTTCGGGCGTGACGCAGGCCGCGACGGCGGCCCTGATGCTCTGCCAGATCTCCTCGGCGTCCTGCTCGACCCAGCCGGGCTGGGGATGGCTTTCGCGCAGCGGCGCCTGTCCGCGCGCGACCACGGCACCGGAACCGTCCACCAGCAGGCACTTGGTGGAGCTCGTGCCCTGATCGATCGCGAGAACGAGCGGGCCGGCCATCAATGTGCTCCCTTGCCCAGGAGAGCGAGCGCCGCCTCGACGATGCCCTTGGCGTTCAGGCCGAAATGATCGAGCAGGAACTGGGTGTCGCCCGTCGGTGCAAAGCCCGGAACGCCGAGAATTCGCATCGGCACGGGATGGTGCTGGGCCACCGTCTCCGCGACGGCGCCTCCGAGGCCTCCGACATTGATCGCTTCTTCCACGGTGACGATGCGGCCGGTTTCGCGAGCTGCGCGCAGGATGGTCTCTTCATCGAGCGGCTTCAGCGTCGAGACATTGAGGACGCGGGCGGAGACGCCTCGTGCCGCAAGCAGGTCCGCTGCTTCAAGGGCTCGCGACACCATGGTCCCGATCGCGGCCAGCGTCACGTCGCTGCCCTCGCGCAGCGTACCGATCTTGCCGGGTAGGAAGCTGTCGCCCGGCCTGTTCACAGCGGGGATCTTGAAGCGGCCGACACGCATGAACACGGGCTTGCCCGCAGTCGCTGCCCAGCGAACCGCCTGGCGGGTTTCCTGCGGATCGGCCGGCGCCATCACGGTGAGTTCGGAAATTGCCCGCATCCAGGCGAAATCCTCGATGGAATGATGGGTGGGACCCAATTCGCCATAAGCCATGCCGGGGGACATGCCGCACAGCACCACCGGATATTGCGAATAGGCGCAGTCCGCCTTGATCTGTTCGGTCGCCCGGCCGGTGAGGAAGGGAGCTGCGGCGCAGACGAAGGGGATCAGGCCGGCATTGGCGAGGCCGGCGCCGACGCCGACCATGTTCTGCTCGGCGATGCCGACATTGACCAGGCGGTCCGGGAACTCCTTTTGAAAGGCCCCCAGATTGCTCGAGCCGACGCTGTCGTTGCAGACGGCTACGATGCGGCTGTCGGCACGGGCGAGGGCGATCAGTTCCTCGGCAAAGGCGACCCGGCAGTCGAACGTCTCTGGGGCGCCGGCGGGGCGGGGAGCTTCGGGGGCGCTCATAGCGACAATTCCTTCAATGCGATCTCGACCTGCTCGGCGCTCGGCACTTTGTGATGCCACTCCACCCGATCTTCCATGAAGGAGACGCCGCGGCCCTTATAGGTCTTGGCGATGACGGCCCGGGGGCGGTCCGTGCCGCGGGCGGCGAGTACGCGGAGCAAGGCTGTCATGTCATGGCCGTCGACGTCGATGGCCTCCCATCCGAAGGCGCGGAACTTGTCGGCGAGCGGTTCGAGGGTGTTGGTGGCTTCCGTACCCGCGCCCTGCTGGAAGCGGTTGCGATCCACGATGATGGTAAGGTTGGCGAGCTTGCGATGGCCGGCAGCCATGGCTGCCTCCCAGTTCGAGCCTTCCTGCAGCTCACCATCGCCGAGCACCACGAAGGTGCGCCAATCCTGTCCGGTGATCGCGGCCCCGACGGCGGTGCCGACGCCGATCGGAAGGCCATGGCCGAGCGGGCCGGTATTGGCTTCGACGCCCGGGATCTTGCGGCGGTTGGGATGGCCGTTGAGGGCCGCCAGCGGCTTCATGAAGGTATCGACGGCGGCCGGATCGAAGAAGCCGCGCAGCGACAGCACGCTGTAGAAGGCGGCGGCGCAATGTCCCTTGGAGAGGATGAAGCGGTCCCGGTCCGGCTTGGCCGGGGCGGCGGGATCGACATTGAGCACGCCGAAATAGAGCGTGGTGAGGATGTCGGTCACCGAGAGATCGCCGCCGACATGGCCGAGGCCTGCCAAGGCAATGGTCCTGACGATCTTGATCCGCACCTGACGGGCGATCTCCGCCAGCGCGGCGGGATCGCCGGTTTTCTCGAAGCTCGGAGGCGCGACGGCCGCCAGCGGTGCCGGGTACGAGGCAGGCCCGGACGCCTCGGCTTCAACGAGATTCAAAGCGTGGGGGGGCGCCGTCATCAGTCCTCCATGTCGATACGAATATTTATTCATATGTGATATTAAATTCATTCTGAGGCCAGAACGACACTTTGTCAAGCGCCGCGAACGCTCGACGTGCGTAAGAGGGGGACGTGGGATGATCGAGGCCTGGAGCGGAGATTGGCCGTAAACCGCTACTGAGGCTCCCAAATGCAGGATGGCTGGGCGTGGGTTCTCACTCATTGTGCGCGCGCGGCCTATCGTCGAAGGGCAATCTCGCCGGGGGAGCCGATTTCGATCGTCCGATGAATAGGCCTTGTCCGAGGCCTCGATCTGCTATAAAAGTGAGAAAACCTTTTCTCACAATAAAGCCGCGCCTTTTACGCTTGGCGTCGCTATTTTGGGAAAGAGAAAACCTTTTCTCAGGTGAGGAGCTGTGATGTCGAAGGGAGGCGAGGGGGCGTCCGAACCCGTCACGCTGCGGGACGTCGCGGCTGCCGCCGGCGTCAGCCTCGCCACGGCTTCCAAAGCACTCAATGGTCAGGGACGGATGACGGCCGAAACCCGCAAGCGGGTGCGCGAGGTTGCCGCACGGTTGGGATTTCGACCCAATGCCCTGGCGCAGAGCCTGCTCCGCCGCCGCAGCTTTACGGTGGGGCTGCTGACCAACGATACCTATGGCCGCTTTTCGCTCCCGCTGATGGCGGGGATTACCGACGCCCTGGTCGACAAGGGCGTCTCCGTCTTCCTGTGCAATGTCGAGGACGATCCGCGCCTGGCGCAGCTCCACGTCAATGCC
This sequence comes from Labrys sp. LIt4, assembly GCF_017813775.1. NCBI lineage: Bacteria > Pseudomonadati > Pseudomonadota > Alphaproteobacteria > Hyphomicrobiales > Xanthobacteraceae > Labrys > Labrys sp. LIt4. Next base: position 307,567 of record NZ_JAGIPY010000006.1, on the reverse strand, counting down.
ATGCTCGACAAGCGGGTCGACGGCATTATCGCCACGGGCAAGCGGATAGACCGCCGGCTTCCGGTCGACCTCTCGAATCTCGGCATACCGGCCGTCTACGCCTTTACCGAACCCGATCCGGGCGCGGCGGCGTTCGTCTCCGACGACGAAGCCGGGGCCCGCCTTGCGACCGAACACTTCCTGGGCCTCGGCAGGCGCCGGATTGCTCATATTACTGGCCCGGCAAGCTTCTCCGTCGTGAATCTTCGCGCCAAGGCCTGCCACGATGTGCAGGCTCAGGCTGGATTGTCGCCCTTTCCTCCCCTGATGGGAGCTTGGTCCGAGGCATGGGGGCACGAAGCGGTGGGGCGGCTCTTTGCGGGACGGGGAGCCAAACCCGATGCGATCTTCTGCGGCAACGACATGATCGCGCGGGGGGTGATCGACGCGCTGCGCGAGCGCGGCCTCAGCGTGCCGGGAGATGTGGGGGTCATCGGTTTCGACAATTGGGAGATCATCGCCTCCCAGAGCCGGCCGCCGTTGACGTCCATCGACATGAACCTGGCCGCGCTCGGGCGGCAGGCCGGGCTGGCGCTGCTGGCTCAGGTCGACGGTCGCCCGGTGGAGCCGGGCGTCAGGAAATTGCCTTGTCGGCTTGTGGTGCGGGAGTCCTGCGGCAGTCCGCGCCACGACGGTGAGACCCCGTCAACAAGGGGTGGCTAGGTCGGTGATACCAAAGGGGAGGAAACAATGAGAAAGTTGATGATAGGCCTGGCGACCTGGCTCGCCACAGCGGTGATCGCGCTGCCGGCATGGAGCGCTGAGACGGCGACCATCTGGGTCCGCGCCGACGCTTCGAACTTCATGCCGAAAGTGGTCGACGCGTTCAACAAGAGCCATGACAATCAGATCAAGCTCGACATCATTCCCAATGCGGAGATCATCACCAAATATGGTGCTGCCGCGGCAGGCGGTACGGCACCGGATGCCCTGTCGCTCGACTTGATCTATACGCCGGCCTTTGCCGCTTCGGGCCAATTGGAAGACATCACCGATTGGGCCAAGTCGCTGCCCTATTTCTCTGCCCTGTCGCCGGCCCATGTGAAGACGGGCACCTATCACGACCGGATCTATGGTCTGCCGTTCTCCGCCGACAGTTCGGTACTGATCTGGAACAAGAAGCTGTTCAAGAAGGCGGGGCTGGATCCCGAAAAAGGCCCTGCCAACTGGGCTGAAATCGAGGCGGACGCCGAGAAGATCAATGCCCTCGGCGGCAACATCAAGGGCTATTACTTTTCCGGCAACTGCCCGGGCTGCAACATTTTCACCCTGACCCCGCTGGTATGGGCCTCCGGCGGCGACATTCTCTCCGAGGACGGCACCAAGGCCACGCTGGAGAGCCCGCAACTGCGCGCCGCCATCGATTTCTATCGCTCCATGATCAAGAAGGACCTGGTTCCGGCCGGCGCCCAAAGCGACACCGGCGCCAATTTCTTCGCGGCCTTCGCCGCCGGCAATATCGGTATCAGCCCCTCCGGCGCCTTCGCTATCGGGGCCTTGAACACGCAATATCCCGACATCGACTATGGCGTCACCTTCCTGCCCGGCAAGGATGGCGGCTGGTCGTCCTTCGCGGGCGGGGACAATTTCGTCGTCACCAAGGGAACCGCCAAGCTCGCGGTGGTGAAGCAGTTCCTCGAATTTGCCTATTCCATCGAGGGGCAGACCCTGCTGGCCAAATATGGCAGCCTGCCGGTGCGCGGCGATATTGCCAAGCAAGCCCTCAAGGATCTCGATCCGCGCTACCAGATCGCCGCCGAGGCCATGGCCAAGGGCCGCACGCCCTACAGCACGGTTTTCAACGACATCATCAACTCGGCCAATGGCCCGTGGAACCAGATGATCGGGGAGGCCCTTTACGGCGAAGATGTCGAAGCGGCCATCGCCACCGCCCAGAAGACCATGCAGTCCATTATCGATACCGCCCCGCAATAGCGCCCGGCAATTGCCGCCGCCTCGCGAAAGCGTTTTCCAGATAAGCCGATCGGCTTTTCGATTAAGAAAATGCGTTAAAACAAAGAGTTAGAGAGAAAATACGATTCAAGAGAATCGTACTCTGCTCCAGAGGCGGCTCGATGGCCTCGCATCGACAGGAGAGGACGATGAGTGTCTCGGCAGCCTTGCCGCGCGCGCGGACGCGAATGCGCCGCCGCAGCTCCGGCAATCTCATGGGGCTGGTCTATATCGCGCCGGCGATTGCCTTTGTGGGCGTGTTCTTCATCATGCCGCTCTGCATGACGGCTTGGATGTCGTTGCACAACTGGCCGTTGATGGGGGTACCGCGTTTCATCGGCATCGCCAACTACCTGGCCATCGCCCGTGACACGCGCTTCTGGTCGGCGCTCGGCTTTACCGCCCATTACACGGTGATCGTGACGGTGGCCATCTTCGCCGTCGCCTTTCCGCTGGCCCTGTTCATCGAAAGGCCGCGGCCGGGCGTCGGCGTCTACCGCACCTTCTTCTTCATGCCGGTCGTCGTCGGTTTCGCCTCCGCCAGCCTGCTGTGGTCCTGGCTGCTCAACGTCGACTCCGGCCTCTTCAGCGCGGCTCTGTTCGAGCTTGGCCTCACGCAAAGGAAAATCAATCTCCTGGCCGGTTTCCAGCCGGCGTTCTGGTCGATCATCGCCATGGTGGTGTGGAAGGTCGCCGGCTTCACCATGGTCATCCTGATGACCGGCCTGCAGTCCATCCCGGGCGAACTGCACGAGGCGGCCAAGATCGACGGGGCGGGGGCCCTGGCCCGCTTTCGCCTGATCACGCTGCCCCTGATGCGGCGTACGCTCGCGCTCGCTCTTATCCTGTCGGTATCAGGATCGGTGCTGGCCTTCGACCAGTTCTACATCATCCTGCGCGGCGGTCCGAACAACCAGACCCTTACCGCCGTCTACTGGATCTTCAACCAGTCCTTCGTTTCCTTCAAGCTTGGCTATGGCGCCGCCCTGTCGATGGTGCTGCTGGTCGTCCTGATCGTCTTGAGTCTGATCCAGCTGCGCGTCCTGCGTCAGCCGGAGGGCGTGGAATGAAGACGCTCGTCGCTGCCACGGAAAGACGGTCCCTGATCTCTTTTGCGGGGAACCATGCGATCGGCGTGTTCATTGCGGCCGTGTTCGCCGCGCCGATCGTCTGGACGGTCCTGTCCAGCCTCAAATCGCCGATGGAGGCGCGCCAGCCTCCCTTGCCGCCCTGGCCGAGCACCGGCCTGTCGCTGGAGAACTATTCGGCGTTGAACGGCTTCGGCAATGGCCTGGCCCAGCCGGCACTCAACAGCATCTATGTCACCGGCATGACGGTGCTGCTGTCGGTATTGATCAGCGTGCTGGCCGGATACGGGTTTTCCCGCTTTCGGTTTCCGTTCAAGAACCTGCTGTTCATGATGATCCTGTCGACCATCATGATCCCGTTCCAGTCGATCCTGACGCCGATTTTCCTGATCCTTACGAAGCTGGGACTGCACAACACGCTGACCGGCCTGGTCGGGGTCTATGTGACGCTGCAGCTACCGTTCTCCATCTTCATGATGCGCAATGCCTTCGATGCCGTGCCACGGGAGATCGAGGAGGCCGCCCGCATGGATGGGGCCAATGATGTCAGCCTGCTGATCCGCGTGATGCTGCCCCTGGTCTGGCCCGGGATCGTGACGATCGCGCTCTTTGCCTTTCTCGGTGCCTGGAACGAATTCCTCGCTGCCTTGGTGCTGATGACGGACCAGAGCAAGTTCACTCTGCCCGTCATGATGACGGCCCTGCAGTCGGGCCGCTTCGGCGCCATCGATTGGGGCGCGGTGCAGGCCGGCGTCACCGTGATGATGATTCCCTGCCTCGTCCTCTTCCTGCTCTTGCAGCGCTACTACATTCGCGGGCTCACGGCCGGCGCGGTGAAGTAGCCGATATTACCTGGAGATCCTTTCATGTCTGTTTTCAATGCCACGCCCGGCACCATGCCTGCCAACACCACCTTTCGCCCACCCTCGGTGGCACAAGTCGAAGTCGCCGGGTTCTGGGGCGCCCGCGTCGATGCCGTTGCCTCGCGCACGGCCGATATCCTCTACGATCGCTGCGTCGAGGCCCGCATGCTCGAGCAGATCGATCCCGACGTTCCGTCGCCGGGTGTCGTCATTCCCTTCCACTCGATGTCGCCGACCGGCAACGAGTTCACCGGCGCCACGGTGACGACCCAGATGTTCTGGGATTCCGACTGGGGCAAGACGATCGAGACCGCCGCCTATTCGCTCTACCGCCGCCGGAACGACGAATTGGAGCGCAAGATCGACGCGGTCATCGACCTGTTCGGCAAGCTTCAGCAGGAGGATGGCTATCTGTCGAGTTGGTATCAGCGCATCCAGCCGGGATTGCGCTGGACGAATTTGCGCGATTGCCATGAACTCTACTGCGCCGGCCATCTCATCGAGGGGGCGGTCGCCTATTTCCAGGCCACCGGCAAGCGCAAGCTTCTCGATATCATGTGCCGGTTTGCCGATCACATCGGCGAGATGTTCGGGGCCGAGGCGGGCAAGCGGAAAGGCTATTGCGGGCATGAGGAGATCGAGCTTGCTTTGGTCAAGCTCGGACGGGTGACGGGGCAGCGCAAATATCTGGAGCTCGCGCGCTATTTCGTCGACCAGCGCGGCCAGCAGCCGCACTACTTCGATGAAGAAGCAAGGGCGCGTGGCGCCGATCCGAAGGATTACCATTTCAAGACGTATGAATATAACCAGTCCCACAAGCCCGTGCGGGAGCAGGACAAGGTCGTCGGCCACGCCGTCAGGGCGATGTATCTTTATGCCGGCATGGCCGATATCGCCGCGGAATTCGCTGACGACAGCCTCCGCACCGCGCTGGAGCGCCTCTGGAACGACCTGACGAGCAAGAACCTTTATGTTACCGGCGGGCTCGGCCCATCGGCGGCCAATGAAGGGTTTACCTCCGATTACGACCTGCCCAACGAAACGGCCTATGCCGAGACATGTGCCTCGGTTGCCCTGGTGTTCTGGGCAAGCAGGATGTTGGGCGTGGGCCCCAACCGACGCTATGCCGATGTGATGGAGCAGGCGCTCTACAACGGCTCGATCTCGGGCCTGTCGCTGGACGGCTCCCGCTTCTTCTACGAAAACCCGCTCGAAAGCCGGGGACGGCACAATCGCTGGAAGTGGCATCGGTGTCCTTGCTGCCCGCCCAATATCGGACGCATGGTCGCTTCGATCGGCACCTATATTTATGGCCTGGGCGAGCGTGCCGTCGCCGTCCATCTCTACGGGGACAGCTCCATCCGGTTCGAGGTGGAAGGGCGTGAGGTCGTTTTGACTCAGGGCAGCCGCTATCCCTGGGATGGCGCCGTCTCGATCAAGTTCGACATGGACCGGCCGCTGCGCTTCAAACTGCATCTGCGCGTTCCCGGCTGGTGTCCACGGGCGCAGTTGACGGTCAATGGCGAAGGTGTCGATGTCGAGGATGCCCTGGCCGATGGATACGTCACCCTCGATCGCGAATGGGAGGGCACCGACGTGATCCGCCTCGACCTCGACATGCCGGCCCGGCGTATCTACGCCAATCCCAGGGTTCGCCAGGATGCCGGCCGCGTCGCGCTCGCCCGCGGGCCGATCGTCTATTGCGTCGAGGAAGTCGACAATCCCGAGCCGCTCCACAGCCTTGTTTTGCCGTCGGCAACGTCGATCGAGGCCGTCGAGGCGCCCGATCTGCTGGGTGGGGTGGTGACTTTATCGGGCCAGGCGGTTGCCGATCGGAGCTCGGATTGGGGCGATACTCTCTACCGAAGCGCGCGTCCCGTCAGAGAGCAGACCATGGTGCGGGCCGTCCCCTATTTCGCCTGGGACAACCGGCAGCCGGGTGAGATGCGGGTGTGGCTGCGCGACGAACCGTAATCCGTTCATGGCGGGGCAAGTCGCGCGATGCGGTATCTCCACCGGCGACGTGGCGATCTTAGTGCGACCATACCCTCCCCTCGATGGGGTCGGCCATACCTCTTGAATGGCCTGGGGTCGACGCGAAGCGTCGGGGAGGGGTGACTTCTCCGCAAGAATCTACGGCTTTCGTCGTCGAGACCTGCGTAGCTCCACCCAGCCCCGGCCCTTCAGGCCGACCCTCCCCATCGAGGGGAGGGTAAAGAACCCGCGCTTCCAACCCCATGTTTAGCGCCGATGGGCGTCCTTGCCTGCCCTCTGCGAGAGGGCCGGAAGAGCAGGCAAGGATGCTTGCGATGCCAGGAGGTCCTGATGTTATCTGGTATTACAGGCTCAGAGCCTTCCTCAGGGTTTCGAGCCTTTCCATGGCCACCACGCCGTCCTGAATGGTCGGGGCGGGCGTGTGTTCCCCTTTCAGGGCGGGAACGACGTCGGCGAGGAGAGCGTGGTAGCCCTTGAAATCCTCATTGGCGGCGGCCGTGAAATTGGGTTTCCAGGTCAGGCTGTCCTGATCGTCGATAAGGGTCGCCTGCGCATCCGCCGTCTTGAAGGGCGGATCGCGATGCCAGCGCACCTCCACCACGTCTTCGATCTCCAGGCGTTGATGATCGCCCATCAATTCGATCCGTTCGACCGGCGTGCCCCGGGATTGAATCGTACCCATCGCTATGGTGCCGATGGCGCCGCAATCGAAGTCCAGGGCGATGTGGAAGAGCACGCGGCCCGGTGTCTTCTCCACCTTGCGCGCCGTCAGGGCGGTGACGGGTGAGACGAGATGGGAGACGAGATCCATGTAATGCACGCAATGGTGCAGGAAAAATCCGGTGTAATCGACATTGCCGGCGAAATAGCCGGGCGCCGTCATATAGTAGCCGGTAAGCCCGAGCACCGGGCCGAAACGGCCGGATTTCAGGATGTTGTGCGCGATCTTGTTGCCCACCGAATAGCGTTTCATGAAGCCGAGGAGCAACGGCTTGCCGGCCTTCTCGGATGCCTGCCGCAACAGGCGGGCGCCCTCGGCCGACCCCGAAGGAGGTTTCTCCATGAAGACCGGCAGGCCATGCTCCAGCGCCGCCTTGCCGAAGGCCAGATGCTGGTCGGGGCCGACGGCCATGCCGACGGCATCGATGCCGGGCGTGCGGATCAACGCGCTTGCATCAGTGAGGAGCGTCGAAACGCCGAACTGGCGGCCGGCATCCGCCAGGCGTTTGCCGTCGATATCGCAAAGGGCCGCGATTTTAACGTCGTGGCGGATGAGCTGGGGCAGCAGCATCTGGGTGGCATGCACGCCACAACCGATCCAGCCGATATTCAAGGTCATCTGCGAAATTCCGTCAGCGAGATGTGGGAGCGGATGAAGGCGGCGGAGGCGGCGAGGCGCTCGCTCTCGTCCTCATGCGGGGGCCGCCATTGTGCGAAAGGCACGCCGAAGCGATCGTCATTGCGCCTGAAGGGCTCAAGCGAGATGGGCCCGCGATAGTCGATGTCATGAAGGGCACGGCAGACATCGACCCAATCCGTGGAACCGGTCCCCGGAAAGCCGCGATGGTTCTCATTGGCCTGGAAATGCACGAGAAGAGAGCCGGCCAGGCGGATAGCCTCGGAGATGGAGGCTTCCTCCATATGCATGTGGAAAGTGTCGAGCATCAGCCGCACGGCGAGGTGATCGACGGCTTGGAGCAGTTCCATCGCCTGCTGCGTGGTGCACAGGACGTCGCTCTCGAAACGGTTCAGAGGTTCGATGGCGAGAGTGACGCCAAGGCCTGCGGCATGGTCGCCGGCTTCCCTCAGGCCGACGACACAGCGCTGCTTGCGGGCGAGGCGCTCGGTCTCTGACACCGGCTGGGGTGCGCGGCCGGCAAAGACGAGTGGATTGCCCGTCAGGGGGCCGCCCACCACTGTCGCGCCAAGCGCGGCCGCGCAGTCCGCCGCATATTTCAGATAGTCGATGCCGGCGCGATGGCTGGCTGCATCTTCCGAGGACAGGTTGCGCTGCAAATTGACGCGAGCTGCCAACACCACCCCAAGGCCAGCATCGGCCAGGGCCGCGCGGGCCGCGGCGAGGTCCATTTCCCCGGGCTCGGGCACCAGCAGCTCGACGAAGTCGTAGCCGAGTTCCTTCATGCGGGCGAAAAGGGGAAAATGCTCGGCGGCAAAGGGCCGGGCATATTGCATCGATATCAGGCCGATAGAATTCATTGGCTCATTTCACGGTTTACAGAGGGCAGGCGCGGTGCTGGCTTCATCATCCCTTCACCGCTCCCTGGGTCAGGCCGCCGACCAGGCGTTTTTGCACGATGAGAAAGAGCAGCGTCGCGGGCAGGGCGCCGACCACGCCGCCGGCGGCGAGCAGCCCCCATTCGATCTGGTATTCGCCGATCAGGGTCTGGATCGCCACGGTCACCGTGCGGACGTTCTTGCCGCCCAAAGTGAGCGCGTAGAGATACTCGTTCCAGGCGGTGATGAAGATATAGATGCCGGTGGAGATGATGCCGGGCATGGCAAGCGGCAGTATCACCCGGCGCAGCGCCGCCAGGCGCGAGCAGCCGTCGATCATCGCCGCCTCGTCAAGGCTTCTGGGAATGGCCGCCACATAGCTCGTCAGCATCCACACCGCGAAGGGAATGGCGACGGTGGCATTGGCCAGGATCAGGCTGAGATGGGTGTCGAGCAGGCCGAGCCGGCGCATCAGCACGAAAAGCGGCAGGATCAGCAGCACCACCGGGAACATGTTCACCAGCAGGAATTGCAGCATGATTGCCCGCCGGCCGAGAAAGCGGAAGCGCGAGAAGGCGTACGCGGCGGTGACCGAGACGCCAAGGCCGACGACGACCGTGCCGAGCGCGATGATCAGGCTATGGCCCATATTGCCGAGGAAGGAAGTCTGCTCGAACAGGCGGGTGTAGTTGTCGAAGCTCCAGCCGATGGGCGAGAGCGAAACCCCGCTCGCCGCAATGCGCTCGGACGGGGTGAGCGAGGTCAGGATCATCCAGGCGAAGGGCCCGAGCGCGAAGAGCACGATCGCCGCCACCGGCAGGTCGGTGGTGAGAATGCGCCGGAGGGTCGACGGCTTGTTCATCGCTCGACCTCCTTCATGGTGCGGATGATGTAGATGGCGACGAAGGCGCCGAGCAGGATGGTGAAGGTCACCGCTATCGCCGTGCCATAGCCGAAATCGAGGTTCTGGCGCGCCTTGATGAAAGCGTAGAGGGGGAGCGTGTGGGTCGCGTAGCCGGGACCGCCGCCCGTCATCACGAAGATGACGTCCATCGAGTTGGCGACCCAGATCACGCGGAGCAGCCCGGCCGTGGCCAGGACCGGTGCAATGCCGGGCAGGGTGACGTTGACGAACTGACGCCAGGGCGTGGCGCCGTCGATGGAGGCGGCCTCGTACTGGCTGCGCGGAATGCCCTGCAGGCCGGCGAGGATCATCACGGCGAAGAAAGGGAATCCCTGCCAGGTGAGCGTGGCGATCACGGCATAGAGCGCGACATTGGGGTCGGCGAGCCAGGGCACCGCGCTCTGGATCAGGTGCACGCTCAGCAGCATGTCGTTGAGCACGCCGGTGTTGGGATCGTAGATCCAGCGCCACATCAGGGCGATGACCACGCTCGGCAGCGCCCAGGGGATGATGATCAGCGCGCGGGCCAGGCCGCGCCAGGGAAAGTCGCGATTGAGCAGCAGGGCGGCAACCAGGCCAAGCCCCATCTGCAGCGGCACCGTGAGGCCGATCCAGATTACGGTGTGCCAGAGCGCTGTCCAGAACACCGGATCGGCAAACAGCCTGATGTAGTTGCCCAAGCCGACGAATTTGGCGGCATTGGGCTTCCACAGCACCAGATCGAACAGGCTCGTATAGACGGCCTCGATCATCGGGACGAAGACGACGACGAACACAACCAGCAGGGCCGGCGCCAACAGGACATAGGGCATCAGCCGCGTCCGCAGGGGTACCGCGAATTCCCGGTCGAGTTCGGAGGTGGACGAATGCAGCGACATGGCCCGGCGTGACGGTGAGAGGAGAAAGAGGGGCTTTCTGCGCACCGCGCGGAAAGCCCGGCGCCCTTGCCTAGTTTGCGAACAAGGTCTGCAATTGCTGCATCATCTGCTCGGGCGTCGCCGCGCCGGTCAGGGCCTGCTGCATGTTGGTCTGCCAGGCCGTGTTGACGAATTCGGTCGTGGCCGGGGTCTGCGGCAGCACCGAGGCGAAGGGCAGAGACTGCACGGTGGCGTCCACGAAGCGCCTCTGGTGCAGCGTCCAGTTGGCCGAGCCCGACTTGGTCACCGTCATCTGGCCCGTGGCCTTGTTGAACTCGACATTGTTCTGTCCCTCCGCCAGGAAGGAGATCCATTTCCAGGCAGCGTCCTTCACCTGCGAGGAGGAAAAGATCGCCAGCGATTCATCACCATAGGAGGTCCATTGCTTGCCGTTGCAGGCCGGAGCGGGCACCGCCGAGACCTTGTCGCCCAGTGCTTTGACGAGGTCGTTGGACGAGCCGATATGGTGGATGGTCATCGCCGTCTTGCCGGCCTTGAAAGCCGCGATGATTTCCTGAAAGCCGTCATTGGGCGCGGAGGGCGGAATCGACTTGTCCTCCCGGTACATGTCGACCAGCCATTTGTTGGCGGCGATCGCCTCCGGGTTGGTCAGGCCGCCCGGTTCGAGCTTGGCGCCCTTGGAAAAGACGAAGGTGCCCCACTGGTCCCAGCCGCCCTTGCCGCCACGCAGGCCGAAACCATAGGTCTCCGGCGCCTTGGTGAGTTTCTTGGCGTCCTCGCGGAACTCGTCGCAGGTCTTGGGCGGCTCGAGCCCGGCGGCCTTGAACAGGTCGGCCCGATAATAGAGATAGAGAACGACATATTGGATCGGCAGGTAATATTGCTTGCCCTCCGGTCCCTTGTTGAGATTGAGGAGATTGTCGAGCAGGTCCGCCTTGCCGGGCCAGGCATCGATGCGATCGCCGATCGGCTCCAGGGCTCCCATCTCGACGAGGCGGGGCTGGGCGAACAGCTTCACCATGGCGGCGTCGGGCGCATTGCCGCCGACGATTGCCGTGTAGAGATTGTCGTAATAGGAGTTCCACGGCACGTTTTCGGCTTCGACCTTGATGCCGGGATTGGCCGCCTCGAACTTCTTGATGAGATCGTCCATCGGGTTGGCCGGATTGTCGAAATGATACCAGAAGCGCACCGTCTGCGCTTTGGCGGCCCCAAGCATCATGCCGGCGCTCAGGGCGCAGGCGATACCGAGCGCCTTCAGCGTTTTTGTCAGTCCTGTCCTCATCGTCTCCTCCCGAAGAATGTATTTTTGATGCCGGTTCACGCCGGCTTGATCATTGACTTTGCCGCTTGACCCGCGGTCTTGAGGGCGTTGCGGGCCGCGCTCAGCCCGATGCTCATCTGCAAAAATCCGTGCGTGACGCCCTCGACGATGTGCATCTCGGCCGGCCGTCCTAGCGAGCGCAGGCGCGCCGCCAGGTTGAGCGTATCCGACAGGAGCGGGTCGATCTCCGCCGCCAGAAGGAAGAGAGGCGGCAGGGCCCGCAAGGCCTCGTCGCTGGCTTGAAGGGGCGAGGCGAGCGCCGCGCGGCGCGTCTCCGGGTCGGGCAGATACCAGTTCCAGTAGCGCTGCATCCTTGCCGTGGTGAGGCCGGGACCCTCGGCGAAACGTCGATAGGACGGGGTCTCGAAATCCGCGTCGTAGACGCCATAGAAGAGCAGGGCACCATCGGCAGCCTTGTATCCATGGGCCTGCCCGTGAAGCATGGCGGCGAGCGCCAGATTCGCGCCGGCGGAGTCGCCCCCCAGTAGCAGCGGCCCTGGATGGATGCCGAGTGCAGCCGTGTGTTCGAAAACGCAGGTCAGACAGGCGATCACATCATGCAGCCCCGCCGGGAAGGGGTGTTCCGGTGCCAGGCGATAGTCCGGCAGGAGCACGGGCAGGCCGGTTTCGAGGGCGAGGACCCGAGCGCACCGCTCATGTGTCTGGGGGCTGCAGAAGGCAAAGCCGCCGCCATGGATGAAGACCAGGGCACCGTCTCCTGCTTGCGGGGGGATCAGCACCTTGACGCGGCAGCCGGCTGACGAGAAGGCCGGATCCGCGGGAATGACGATGTCGCCTGCAAAGGCCATTGCCGGCAGGTCGCGGTTCCAGCGCTGGTTGAGTTGCGCGGCAAGGGTCCGTCCCTCGGCCGGCGGCAGCAGCGTCGTGTCGGGTTGCGGGCCGATTTCATCCTCGATGGCGGCCAGGAGGCGTGCCAGTTCCGGATCCAGCCGGCCAGGCAACTCTTCAATCCGCCTATCGGGGATGGGATCGTTCATTGTCCCGCTCCGGGAAAGACGTTGGGGCCGAAATCGACGATGGTCGCGATGTGGTGTTCGAGCGAGGCCACGGCCGCGGCGCTGTCGCCGGCCTCGATGGCCGCCACCAGCGGCCGATGACGCTGGGCCGTGAGCACGAGATCGCGCTGGCCCTGCGTCCGCGAAATCTTGAAGCGGTGATTATGGATCAGGCAGCGATGCAGGATCGGATCCAGCGCCGGCAGGTCGGCATCGTGGAACAGGCGGCGGTGAAAATCGCGGTCGAAGGCGGCGAGCCCCATCTCGTCATTCTCCCGCGCGGCCTCCTCCATTACCTCGACCAGCGCCTTCAGATCGGAAAGCAGGCTGCGGCTGGGGTTGCGCAGGGCGCGCTGCACGCCGGCGCATTCGATCTGCCTGCGGACGCGGAACATCTCGACGGCCTCGTCGGCCGTGCAGTCCGAAACCTGGGTACCGCGATGGCCGCGCCGGTGCACCAGCCCCTCTTCCTGGAGCTGCAGCAGGGCTTCCCGTACGGTGCCCTGGCTGCAGGCGAAGCGGGCGGCAAGTTCCAGTTCCACCAGCGGTTCGCCGGGGGCGAGTTCGCCGAGCATGATGTCGTGCTTGAGAGCGTCGAAGGCGATCGCCGAACGGGCGACAGGGCCGGGCCGGGCGCCTTTGGCGCGTAATGCCGGGTCGAAACGCCGGGATGCTGGCCGCTCGCTCATCTCTCCCCCTGTGCTGGCGCCGGTTGCGAATGCTGCGCAAGGCCTCTTGCAATTATCATTATTGATATTGATAATTAGGTCAAGGGCTGGAAAGGCCTCGCTTGTCGCAGGCAGCATCGGGGAGAACGCAATGGCGGGCATTGCCCTCAGGGATATTCGCAAGTCCTACGGTACCCATACGGTGATCCACGGCGTCGACCTCGATATCGCCGAGGGCGAGTTCCTGGTGCTGGTCGGTCCTTCGGGCTGCGGCAAATCCACCTTGCTGCGCATGATTGCCGGGCTTGAGGAGATTACGGGCGGGGAGATGCGCATCGGGGGCAGAGTGGTGAATGCGCTGACGCCCGCCGACCGCAACATCGCCATGGTGTTTCAGGACTACGCGCTTTATCCGCATATGACGGTGGCCGAGAATATGGGCTTCGGCCTGCGCATGCGCGATCAGAACCCGCAAATGATCGACGAGCGCGTAAAGCAAGCTGCCGAAACCCTGAAACTGGCGCCCTTGCTGGAACGCAGGCCGGGGCAATTGTCCGGAGGGCAGCGCCAGCGTGTCGCCATGGGGCGGGCCATCGTCCGCGATCCCCAGGCTTTCCTGTTCGACGAGCCGCTTTCCAATCTTGACGCCGGCTTGCGGGTGGAGATGCGGCTCGAGATCGCCAAGCTGCACCGGCGGATCCAGGCAACCACCGTCTATGTCACCCATGACCAGGTCGAGGCGATGACATTGGCCGACCGCATCGTGGTGATGAATGCCGGGCGCATGGAACAGGTCGGTCCCCCGCTCGACCTCTATCACCGCCCGGCAAGTCTGTTCGTCGCGCGCTTCATCGGCAGTCCGACCATGAACACCGTGGAACTGAAGCTGAATGGGGAAAATGAACTTGCGATCGGCAAGGCTAGAATCGCCCTGCCATGGCTGACGGCGGCAGCCGGCACCCCGATCATCCTTGGCATTCGCGCGGAAGATCTTTCGCCCTGCGATGCCTCCCAGGCATGGTTCACCGGCGAATTGACCATGGTCGAACGTCTCGGCGGACAGACCTTTGGCTATCTGGACGATGGCAGCGAACGCATGATCACGGTCGAATTTCCCCGTCACAGCGCCGTGAAGGTGGGAGAGGTTGTTTCCGTTAGGGGTGATCGGGACGTGATGCACCTTTTCGACGGGAGAAGCGGCAGACGGCTGAATCCCGAGTGAGGGGGAAGCGGGCTCAGCAAGCCAGCCGGGGCCCACTGCGGCATGAAAGCGTCAATGGCGGCCGCCGCTCCGGATGCGGGCACCGAGAAACGCGGAGGGCAATGATGCCCTATCAAAGCCTGGGATCGAACATCTAGTCTTGCGCAGCTTTCCGGTCATGCGCCTCCCGATGGGCCTCGATCGCGTTGATGTTGTCCAATATCCAAAGCCCCAGCTGCATGAGAGGCAAGGCAAGGGATCTGCCCAGATCCGTCAAGCCATATTCGACCTGAGGAGGAATGGTCGGATAGACTTTTCGCGTCACCAGGCCGTCGCGCTCCAGCCCCTTGAGGGTGCGGGTGAGCATCTGCTGCGAGATTCCCCCGATCAGCCTTTTCAATTCATTGAAGCGCCTTGGCTGCTCGACCAGCATCGAGATCGCCAGGACGGTCCATTTGTCGCCCAAGCGGCTGAGAACCTCCTTGACCTTTCCGCAGCCCGGATGGGTGCCGGGCTGGAAAGGAGGGGCAGGCATAGGTCTGTGACCAGGCCCCAAACTTATGCGTTCTTGCGCCATTCTCAGTCCAATCCAATTATCTGGTCACTAAAACATACCACGTTTTGGAGCAGATTATGGCTGACAAGAAAACGATAGCACTCTTCGGCGCCGGCAGCGGTCTCGGCGCCTCCCTGGCTAGGCGGTTCGGACGGGAAAACTACCGCGTGGCCCTTGTTGCCCGCCGCGCCGGCCCGCTCGACGAGCACGTCACCGAGCTTGCAGCCGCCGGCATCGAAGCTGCGGCCTTCCCGGCCGACCTCACCGACCTAGCCGGTATTCCTCCCTTGGTTCGTTCGATCGAGGAGCGTCTGGGAGCCATCGACGTTGCGGTCTATGCCGCGCTGCCGCTGGATGTCGGCTTCGTGCCTGCCGCCGAGCTCGATGCCGCGGCGCTCAAGTCGATGGTCGACATTTTTACCTTTGCGCCGGTGGAGGTATCGCACGCGGTCCTGCAGGGGCAGATGGCACGGGGCGATGGCGCGATTGTCATCGTCGGCGGCCTGTCTGCCGTGATCACCATGCCAGGATTGAGCGGTGTTGGCCCGTTGATGGCCGCCGCACGCAATTATGTTCTCACGCTCAACGCCGAAGTGGCGGAAAGGGGCGTCTATGCCGGAACCGTCAGCATCGGTGCTATGCTCGATCGTTCCACCGGACTTCGGGCGCTCACCGGGGGCGGCAAAATGCTGGATCCGAACTTTCCGATGATCGATCCGGACGTCGTTGCCCAAGAGATCTGGTCGCTCGTGACCAGACGTGACCGTGCAGAGGCGATCGTTCCTTCATTGCCTCCCTCGTGATGAGAAAGACACGATCCCGGGAACGCCTCGTGTCTTGCAGACTGCTGCGAATTGGAGGGGAGAACGGGGCTGTTCGTGGAAAACACCCGTTTCAGGATAGCCAGACGAGGTTATGATCCCAGTGCATGCGCCACCGCAGGGTGGCGCATGCCTTTTCTTGCGAATATTGAGTGCAATCAGAGAGGGGAGGGATCGCGATGACGACGGAACTGGATGCCGGCATCACGCGGCACGGCGAGGGCTATGGGCAGGTCGAATGGAACATTCTCGGCCAACGCTATTTCCCGAAGGCCGATTGCGGGTCGACCTTCGCCTTCGAGGCCAATTCCGAACCCGGCCAGTTCGTGCCGGTCCACATCCATCCGACGCAGGATGAATTCATCTTTCTGCTGGAAGGCCAGCTGGAGCTGAAGCTCGACGGAAAATGGCAGACGGCCAAGCCCGGCGACCTGGTGCGCATGCCGCGCGGCATCCCGCATGGCTATTTCAACAAGTCGGACAAGCCGGCTCGAGCGCTTTTCTGGGTGTCGCCGGCCGGCAGGCTGCACGACCTGTTCAAGACTTTGCATAACATGACCGATGTCAAAGCCGTCATCCAAGCCTCCGCGGAACACGACGTCGATTTCCTGCCTCCAGAGGCCAATGACTGAGAAAAAGCCTTTCCGGAAAGCGGGAGCAGGTGGCGACGGGCTCAGGCCGGGCGCACAGGTCTGAAAGCGAGCAACTATGCAATATCGGGTGGTCGACTGGACCTGGGCCTACGACAACGCGGGGAACATCCCCAGGAGCGAGGCGTGGCCAAGCGCCTGGGTGGAGCCAGCCCGGGCCGCGCGCGACGCGTTCGTCGACGGTGATCGGGCACGGCTGGAGCTCGCCTATGGCAGCGATCCCCGCCAGCGTTTCGACCTGTTCTACCCGAAGGGGAGCCCAGCGGGTCTGGTCGTCTTCGTCCATGGCGGCTTTTGGATGGCGCTCGACAAGAGCTTCTGGTCGCATCTCGCCAAGGGGCCGCTGGCGCATGGATATGCGGTGGCGATACCCAGCTACCCGCTGGCTCCGGAGGTACGCATCGCAGACATCACGACGTCGGTCGGCCAGGCCGTCGTGGCGGCTGCGAGCATGGTGCCGGGTCCGATCCGGCTGATCGGCCATTCCGCCGGCGGCCAGCTGGTGACGCGCATGATCAGCCAAACGACGCCGCTCCCAGGCGAGCTGCATGACAGGATCGCGGGAACGCTCTCCATATCCGGCCTGCACGATCTTCGGCCGCTGATGAATATTGCGCGTAATGCGACGCTGAAGATCGACGCGGGCGAAGCCAAAAGCGAGAGCCCGGCCCTGCTCGAGCCATTGCCGGGAAGCCGGCTGATCTGCTGGGCCGGCGCCCGCGAGACTTCCGAGTTCCTCCGCCAGAATGCGCTGCTCGGCAATATCTGGCGAGGTCTCGGCATCGAAACGGATGTCGTCGAAGAGCCGGATCGCCACCATTTCAACATTCTCGATGGGCTCGTCGATCCCGACCACGCCTTGACGCGTGCTTTGTTTTCCATGTGAAGGCCCGACGCATCCGGTCAGGGCTGCGTCCCCGCTTCAGGCCGGAGGCCGCTCGCCGCCTTGCCCTCGGATCTTCGCATCCTGATCTCGATCCGGCGCCGCGCCTTGACGTCGCCCCTGGTGGTTCCGTCGGTCACCTTGTCACCCGGCAGGATCATCTGCCCTCCGGAGAGAGGAAGAACCGCCACGCCCTTGAGCCGCGGATCATTCTCCAAGACCCTGGCGACGGACACGGCCCGGGCCATGCCCAGACCCGCATTGTCCGCAGGGGTGAGGCCATCGATCTGTACCTTGCCCACCAAGGCAGGAATGAGCTTGCCATCCAGATTGGAAGTGCGGTTGTTGACGGCCTGTTCGTCGGTGTGGCCGATCACCTCGACGACATCGACATCATATTCGGCAACGATCTTTGCCACCCGCTCGATGACATTCGTCTTGAGCTTCTTGTCGAAATCTGCCGACAGGTCGGCTCGGCCGATCGCAAAATTATAACCACTGGCTTCGCTCAAATTGATGATCGGTGGCCAGTCGTGCTCGCCGCGACCCTCCCGCTCGGCCTGCTGCGTCTTGGCCCCCTTGACGATGAGATCCGCCACTTCAGACACCGTCAGATTTCCAAGCTCGATGGTTGTCATTCTGCTTTTCGCTTCGGCAATCTGACGCCACGCCGCTGCCAGATCGGCTCCCGAGACGTCAGTGGTCAGCGTGGGCAGGATGTCCTTGAGTTTCGAGGCATATTGCTTGAGCTGATCCGGATCGACACCACTCTTCTGCAGTCTGTCGACGAGGTCGCGCGCTTCGACCAGTTTGCGCCAACTTTCGTCGACTCGCTGGGGAATTGCTCCGGCGCGTTTGAACTCGTCCAGGAGTACGGCGAGATCCTTCGACGTCTGCTGCTCCTTTGCGAGCGCCGCTTCGGCCTGGTTCAGGCGGGCGGCAAGAAGATTGGCGCGCTCCTGCTCCCGGCTGAACATGACCGTCAGGGCGATCAGCAGGCAGAAAACCAGCAGCAGCATGATCTCCGCCATGGTCAGGCCGAGGACGATGCCACGCCGATAGGCCGCTCCATCGGACCCAATGGAGGTGGCTCTATGCATCGGCCGCTGCCGATTTGCGCAAGAGGCGCCTGATATATCGCAGCGGCCTGCTCTGCTTGGCGGCGGCGGCCTCTTCCATCTGCTTGGTCAGACTGGCGATCGCCTCCGCCAGATTGTCGATGCGGGCATTGCGCTTGGCTTCCGTGTCGAGAAGCTGGGTCGGTGTCATCGGCGAGTTGTGCTCGATGAAGGGCGTGAGGCTGTTGCTCAACTGGGAGACGGCGTGGGTAAGCTCGACGACCGAGGGCTGGAGCTTTTCTTCGATGACATTGGCGGGCACCTGCAGGCTTTTTAGACGGTCCGACATCGTTTCCAAGGTCGCCGTGAGCCTGTCGGTTCCCTCCGACAGCTTTGCGGTTTCTGCGGCGAACCTCGTATTGGCGGCCTCGACACTCTCGAATGCCGATTTCGCGAATGCCTTCAGGATCGTGGTGCTGGCATCGGCACTGGCCTCGATCGGCCCGGCCGCCTTCCGGGTCAAATCCTCGAAGTCGCCGAGGGCCCGGCTGGTTGCATCCCGTACGCCCTCGCGAGCTTCTCCAAACCCCTCGATGATCATCTGCTGGGAGGAGCGGCGGAAATTCGCGATTTCGACCACGATGGTATCCAGCTCCCGCCGAACCCGCCGGGTGGCCTCCGACAATTCCAGGCGCGAAGCCAGCTCGACCTCGTAAGGGTCCTGCCGCATCTGTCCGAACAGCACGCGAAGAGCGACGCCGGCGATGGTGGAGGCAATCGCTACGCCGAAATTGCGGACGATTTCCTCCACCGCCCCCTCGGCCTGAAACTGATAGAGCGATACGCCAAGGCTGGTGAGGGTGAACAGGAAGCCCATATAGTAGATATTGTCGCCCGCCTGGTCCAAGCGCAGGCGGAAGCGCCGCAGCACGACGATGACAAGCGCATAGATCGCCATCACCGCCACCGGTACGGATGTCACCAGGAAGGCCGAATAGTGCAGCAGCTTGGCGGCAATGATGTACGCACTGCCCGCCAGAACGAACAGGCTGAACAGGCTGGCACTCACGGCATTGTCGGACGTCGACCATGCCTTGTCCTGGACCATCGTCAGTTCACTCCCTGCAACCGGTCGGCGCTGTCGAACCTGCCGTTATTATCGGCGATCCATTCCTGCCAGAACCGGATATGAGCAACGCTGTCGATCGGTGGCTTCTGGCGCTGTACATATTTGATGCTCACGTCGGCGCCGTGAAGATCGGTCCTGAATTGCTTGTAAGCGACCGACTTCTTGAAGCGTGCGTATGAGAGATCGCCGCGATACTGGCTGTAATCTCGTCCGTTCTCGATCATGTCGGAGACGATGACCAGCTTCTTGGGAACGCTGTCCGCCTTGGCTCCCGTGAATCTTTCGACTGCAATCGCCTGGATGGTTGCCATGATCGGAGAATTATCAGAGGGAACGCCAGCCAGATCCGCCGCCAGAGCCCGTTCGAGTGGTTCCTTGAACCCTTGCGTCCATCTCCTCCTGGCAAGCTCCTTGTTGCCGGTGAGGGCGTCAACCCCGGAGCCGTCCCCTGGATTGCAGGCCCGGAACTTCACGGCACCGCCTGATGCGCCGGGCTCCAGGATACGCAGCTCGAACAGGCCGTAGTCGGGCGTCGCCTCGGCCAGATCGGTGAGCTCCGTCATCAATTGCTGGCGGCCGATCGGCGGCAAGGCGTCCGAGGCATCAAGCAGGACGATGGTTATGGAGGTAGGCCCATCGACGGGACACAAATCGGCGGCGAGTTTCGGCGGAGCCTGTGTCGTCAGCTTGAGATAGGCAAAACCGGTTGCCACCGCTGCAGCCGCCAGCAGCAGGAGGCCACCCAGGATGTAATGCGACAAACCGCTTGGGCCACGCGAGCGCCTACGCCTGTTTCGGGCCATCACCCATCCCCGGCTCGGGAACGACGTCGTCGAGTTGCTGATATTCGTCCATGGTGGTCTGGTAGGCCGTATGGATCTCCTTCACCTCGGCCGTCAGCATCGCCTGGATCTGTTCGATGCGGGATCGCAGCTCTCGCAGGCTCCATTCGCCTTCGGTGTTGGCCTCCACGCTGACCTTTGAGAGCGAGAAGGCGCTTGCGAAACGGGCCGGAGCCGGCGTCTTGCGAGCTTTGACATTCGCCTCGCGATAGAAACTGATCAGCGTGTTGGCCGCCCGTTCCAGATGGTCTTGATGTTGGCTGAAGAGCTTTAGCATGCGCGCACGATTGGCGACGATGGCTTCATACTCCCCCCGTCGCAGGGATAGATCGCTGCTGATATCCTGCATCCTATCCTGATATTCGTCGCGCACGTCTTTCAGGTTCTCATCGAGTTCCGCCCTGCGGTCGCGATAGGCGTCCCTGGCTGCTTCGAGCCGGTGCTGAACTTCGGCATAGCCAGGATAGGCGTCCGAGAAGGTCAAACTGTCGATCAAGGCGACCACCGAAAACATCAGGCCAAGGCCGAAGAACAGCCAGGAATTGAGGTCGCGTAGCTGGAAGGGGGCGGCGGCCATGACTTGCATCACGCGTTCGCCACCCCCCTCCAGGAACTGGGCAGACACGTCGCGATAGTGGGCCAAGGCCAGATTGAGGCCGAGAGCGAAGGCCACATAGAAGCAAAAGGCCAGCACCCCAAGGCATTTGCGGAAGATGTTGTTGTGAGTGATCTGCTTGACGCCGAAATGGCCGATGATGAAGGTGCCGAAGATGTTCAGGGCGGCAAAGGAAATGGCTTCGGTCACGCCGCCTAGCAGGCCCTGCTCGCTGCCCTTGGCCAGGAAGTTGCCGTTCGCGAACGCCTCCATCACGAACATCACGATGAGGAGGGCGACTTTCAGAAAGGTCGCTGCGCCACCGTGGACACGAGCGGTGCGGTCGATCTTGTGCTTGCGCCGGAAAGTCTGCTGCTCGGCATCGAGGTCGCGCAGGTTGCGGCGCAGCGCATAAAGGTCGTCGCGCCCCGCGCGGGCCTCCAGCTTGAAATCGCCGACGGCTGCCGGGGCTGTGTGCTGGATCTGCGTGAACCTGTCCTCGAAATCGAGAGCCGCCAAGCGTTCGGCATAGGTGCGCAACTCGTCCTCGACGGTGGCATGAGCGGCCTTCTTTGCGGCCTCGATGCGCTCGATGATCTGAGTCTCGACAGAGTCCATCGTCTCAGATGAGGTCGCAGGCTCCTCGTTGCCGCCGCGTTCTCTCCCTCGACCGGCAAGGTTGAGCTCGGCAGCGAGCCGATCCGTGTCGATATCCGCAAAGGTCTCGATCGAGGGACGCTTGTCGTGAGAAGGCTTCGTGATCCCCTGCAACAAGCGGGCGAGGGCAGTGCTCTTCAAGATGCAATATCCAGAAACTCAACCGAAATAATCGGCCGGAAATTTGGCCGACAGCGTAGTTATATAGGTAGTGCTACGCGTATCATAGCGGTGGTTTTTTAGAGCCAGGGCCCTTGATTGTCGTCTGTTGAGCCAAGGGCCTGCGTGCCACCACGGGACATGTAATCCCGTCCTCCAATGCAGTGCTTTGATGTTTGCCGTCGCGACCACCGAGGGAATGAACACCCACCCGTCGTCAGGGACACGAGACTGCTGGTGGACTTCCGCTTGACCCGCCATCAAGCGCTTCGTCAATCACTGGCCTACCGCTCCGGCGCCGCTTGAGCTGTCTACCTTTTCAGGGCCTTGACTTTGCCGTCGCCAACTAGAACAAATAGAGAACATTGTGATACGGGATTTCAAGTGCCGTCGTGGAAACCCTTGCCACCATCCTTCACGCCGACCTCGACGCCTTCTATGCCTCGGTCGAGCAACTCCTCGACCCCAATCTGCGTGGGAGACCGATCGCCGTAGGCGGCGGGGTGGTACTGGCGGCGAGCTACGAGGCCAGGGCTTTTGGGGTGCGAGGCGGCATGTCGGGCCGCAAGGCACGCGAACTTTGTCCGCAGCTCCTCTTCGTTGGCGGGCACTTCGAGGAATATCAGCGTCTTGGCGATGCCGCGATCGCCATCCTGGGTGACTTTACGCCGCTGGTGGAGCGCATCTCGATCGATGAGGCTTTCGCCGATGTCGCCGGCTGTACCCACCTGTTCGGGACGCCGGCGGATATCGCTGCAACCATTCGAGGGCGTGTGCGAAGCGAGTTGGGTCTGCCGATCTCCATCGGTGTCGCACGGACAAAGCATCTCGCCAAGATCGCCTCCCAGGTCGCCAAGCCGGATGGGCTCGTCGTCGTCGATCCTGCGCATGAGCTCGACTTTCTTCATGACCTCCCCGTTGGCCTGATGTGGGGCGTCGGGCCGGTGACCGAGGCCAGGCTAAGGACCGCGGCATTCTCACCATCGGCCAGCTCGCCGAGACGCCAGGTCACTCGATCGAGCAGCTTGTGGGCCGTGCCGCCGGGGAAAAGCTCCGCTCGCTTGCCTGGAACCGGGATCCCCGCCAGATCCGCACGCAGCACAAGGCCCGATCCGCCGGCGCGCAATCCGCGCTGGGGCGGCAACCTGCCATCGAAGGCGTGTTCGTGCCGGCCGTGCTTCGGCTTGCCGATCGTATCGCCTCGCGCCTTCGCGCCAAGGCCTTGGCAGGCTGGACCGTGACCGTGCGTGTCCGGTTTGCCGACATGCGTGCCATCACGCGGTCGGTAACGCTCGGGGTGCCGGTCGCAGCGACGATTGTGCTGGCAGAAATTGCCACCAGGCTGGTGCGCACCGCGCTTGCCGATCACCCGCGAGAAACCATCATCACGCTGGTGGCGGTTTCCGTTTCCCATTTGCATAAAGAGCGGGAGATCCAGCTCGATCTTCCGCTCGGCCTTCCCGACGAGAAGCGGCGGCCCGGCGCCCATCGGGGAGCCGCGCGCCAGTCAGCCGATCGCGCCATGGATGCCATACGCCGGCGCTTCGGACGCGACGCGGTGGGATATGCGACGGCGGCGCTCGATCGAAAGCGTTCCGTCCCGGACGCCTTCAGAGAGCTGGCTGAGAAGGATCTGGGTGAATAGGAGAGCTGAACGCCGCACGGGCTGCAAACGCCATGCAGGAGAGTGCGGGCCTTCAAGGGGAACGCGCGTTCTCGCTTTGCGCCGCATCGCCCTTGAAGTCGATCTTCGTGCCCGGCTTGACCATGGAGGCGAGGTCCTCCGCATCCCAGTTGGTCATGCGGATGCAGCCATGCGAGAAGGTCGTACCGATCTTGCCAGGGTCGGGCGTGCCGTGGATGCCATAGCTTTCGATGGAAAGATCGATCCAGACCGATCCCACCGGATTGTTCGGCCCGGCCGCAATGGTGAAGGGCCGCTTGGTCCTGATCCCTTTGAAGGCGAATTTCGGATTGTAGTGATAGGTGGGATTGTGCACCACATGCTTGACCTCCGCCGTGCCGCTCGGCGCCGGCTTCTCCTCGCTGCCGATCGAGGCGGGATAGACAGCGAGCCATTTGCCTGACGGATCGAGCACGCGTAGCTGGCGAGAATTCTTATCGACTTCGATATTCGCGACGGCCGGCGGCGGGCCGCTCCGGGCCACATCGGGCACCACCAGGTTTACGCCGGCCTTTCTGAACCGGGCGCGAGGGTTGAGCATCGTCAGCAACCGTTGGCCGACATGAAAACGCTCCGCCAGCTTCTCTCGAAGGTTGCGATAGCCGAGCCGCCTGAGATGGGCCATCCTTTCCATGCGTGCCGGAATTCGTCTGGTGAAACGACTGCGCACATCCCTGAGCGTCACCTCATATGTCGTCAGGACCGGGGCGATGCTGGTCGCGGTGAGCTTGTCCCAGGTTTCCTTCGTGAGCGTGCCATCGGATGGCAGTCCGTTCGCCGCCTGGAAGGCCGCGACAGCCTTGGTGAAATTATCCGAAAGGCGGCCATCGATCAGGCCAGGCGAGAAGCGGGCACGATCGAGCAGGATCTGCGCCTTGATCAACATCGGGTCGGCATCCTTCGCCCTGTCCTGGCTGAATTGCGCCTGGTTGACGCTATCGATGTCGAGCTTGGCCGCCTGCGTCGCGCCGCAGGCGAGCATAAGTGCGAGGGCAAGAAACAGCCTGAACATCGGCCTCACTCCGGGACCTGGACAAAGTACCTGTCCCTATGACGCGGCACGGCTGATCTGGTTCCTGCCTTGAGGCCATCATCGGCTTGATGCTGCGCGCCGCACGCCGCTTTCGCGATCGACTACCTTGTCTTTGGCCAATACGCCTATGGCGTCAGGTTCAAGTCCGGCTGCTCAGTTGGCATCGGACCTTGCTCGCGGATGAAACAAGGCTCGCTTTAGAAGATACCAAATCGCTGTCTTCTTCCGGTCGAGGGAGAACGATTGGGATTATCTTTTACTCAGCTATAGAGAAACGAGCTCACGGTCTCGTCTCTCAGTGAGGCAGCGTGATATTGGACGCTGGTTCAAGCCGCAAGATTTCATGTGCAAATGTATTATACAAGAATTATTCGAAATTTAACATCAATGTTGGAAATTTATTCCAGATAAATTTAATAAATATTTATTTTTACAATAAAAATCGAGGTATTTTTAAAATATTACATTGCAGGGGGAGGTCTATAGATAGTACAGAACAATTTTTTCGACTGTTGCGGAGTCGCCACAGCATTTTTGCAAAGCTTCTGATAGAGATCTAAATATAATTTCCTGGAGAATGATCGTGAAACGCCTTTTGCTCGCTGCCTCCGTTCTTACGTTGCTGTCCGGCGCTTCCTTCGCCGCTGATTTGGCACCTCAAGCCGTTGAGCCTGTCGCGCCTGCTTATGCGCCGTATTCGTGGACGGGCTTTTATGTCGGTCTGAACGCCGGTGGCGCGTGGAACGACAGCAAATGGAGTCCCGTTGCTGGAGTGACCTCCTTCCCGTCGTTTAACACGAATGGAAGTGGTTTTATTTACGGCGCTCAGGCGGGCTACAACTATCAGATCAACCAGTTTGTGGTTGGCCTCGAAGGCGATTTCAGCGGCTCGACCGTAAAGGGTGATGGCAGTTGCGCCGGCACCGCGGCCAGATGCGAGACAAAGCAAGATTGGCTTGCGTCGATCCGCGGAAGAGTTGGTTATGCTTTTGATCGGCTGCTGATCTATGGCACGGGTGGTGTTGCATTCACCCAGTACAAGAATCGCGAGACTTCTCCTATTTCAGTCTCGTGGGGCGACAGCACTCGCACCGGTTGGACCGTTGGTCTCGGCGCTGAATATGCCATTACGGACCATATTACCGCTGGCGTCGAGTGGAAGTATTATGACTTCGGCGATAAGAATGAGAACGCCAATCCTGTTATCAATCCTTCAGCCATCAAGTTTAAGGAAACGGAACATACCGTTATTGGTAAGATTAACTACAAGTTCTGAGAGTTAATACGGACAAGCCCGGCCATGTGCCGGGCTTTTTTTGTTTGTGTTGCAGCTAAGATAGCGTGTTCGCCGCAATGGAGTCGTCGGCATTCAAATATTGCTGGCAGCAGGCGTTTAAGGCGGCAATCGGCAACGTTGGCCGAGAGAGCAAAGTGCGATTTCTATGAATTGCACTTTGCTATACCGTTTGTTTTAACGCGTTTTCTTAATCGAAAAGTCTGTCAACTTTTCTGAAAAACGCTTTAGCCGAATTTGAGCTCAGGTTCTCGGGCATTGATATCACCTGCTGCCGAGCGCGTGTCAGGAGCCGAGCCGGTGAGCGATATATTCCTTCAAGGGGGCAATCGCATCCAGGGCATGGGCGAAGCTGCCATGCGACCGGGCAGGGGAAGGCGCGGGTGAAGCAAGGGGAGCCGTCGATACGATGCCGGGTTCCGTCCCATGCCGGCAAGCCTGCAGCTGTCCCACTGTCGCGAACCGAAAGCCCCGCATCTTGAGGGTATGGATGACGTCCGGCACAGCCTCGATGGTGCTCGCGTGGATATCATGCATCAGGATCACGGCTCCCGCCGGAGCGCCGGCACCGATCAACCTGGTCAGGGGCGCTTCGTCGTCGAGCCAATCGAAGGAATCGAAATTCCAGAGCGCCATTCGGCGCCAGAGGCCGGCGCCGCGCAACGCAGCCTCGATGCGCGCATCGATCCTGCCCCAGGGAGGTCGAAAAACATCGGGCCGATGGCCTGTCTCCGCCACGACGGCCTCATCCGTCAGTTCCACCTCGGCGATGGCTTCTCCATCTGTCAGCTCGGTGAGCGCCCGGTGGTCGAAAGTGTGGTTGCCGATCTCATGACCTTCGAGAAATTCGCGCCGTACCAGGCCGGGTGAATAAGCCAGCCGTTTGCCAACCACGAAGAATGTCGCGTGGACTTTCTCGCGGGCCAGAATGTCGAGGAGAAGAGGGGTCAGTGTCATGTCGGGTCCGTCGTCGAAGGTCAACGCCACGCAGGGCGTTACGGCCCGTATTTGGTGGCTTTGCTGACCGGCCGAGGCGGGGACGATCGGCGGTGTCGGCGACACGGCCATGAGCAAAGTCAGGATAATTATGCATATTGCGCGAGGGATGCTGCCGCGTCTCGGCTTCGAACCGTCCTTCCAGATACGCGACACTGCCTTGAACCTCACCGAGACCTTGCGGATCGATCAAAATGCTTTTCGAGGAAAAAAGCCATAGCCATGACCCGATTTGCGATGGAGGCGCCGGCGCCGCAGTCGATTCGAGGGGGGCGCCCGCGTGAACCTGATTTGAATGGCGAAGAATGAGCAACAAAATGCAGCCATAATCGCGGTATCAGTTCGTCTGCCTTCCCTGGGGCGATGTGGGCGAGGGGATGGAAGGCGCATCGAGTGCGTTCAAACTCGAATTTGGCCTCCAACAGATGAGACCCTGATGCGTAATTTCGCCCTCATATCCACGGGAGCCGCTCTTGGCGTGCTCGGCACTGTCGCCCTGACGCAACCCCATCTTCTTCTTGTCGATCGAGCTCAGGCCTCGCTGGCCGACAGTTACAAGCAGCTCAACCTGTTCGGGGAGGTGTTCGAGCGGGTGCGCTCCGACTATGTCGAGCCGCCCGAGGACGGCAAACTGGTGGAAGGAGCCATCAACGGCATGCTGGCTTCGCTCGATCCCCATTCGAGCTATATGGACGCCAAGAGCTTCCAGGACATGCAGGTGCAGACCAAGGGCGAGTTCGGCGGGCTCGGTATCGAGGTCACCATGGAGGACAACGCCCTGAAGATCGTATCGCCGATCGACGACTCGCCGGCCTCCAAGGCTGGCATATTGGCAGGTGACGTGATCACCGCGCTGGATGGCGAGGCGGTGCAGGGCATGAGCATGCAGCAGGCCGTCGACAAGATGCGCGGACCGGTCAATACGCCAATCACGTTGAGAGTACTGAGGGCGGGTAAGGGAGTGCCTTTCGAGGTCAAGCTCGTGCGCGACATCGTCAAGGTTGCTTCGGTGAGAGATGAAGAGCTTGCCGGGGACATCGGCTATATCCGCATCACCCAGTTCACCGAGCAGACTTTCGATGGCCTGAAGAAAAGTATCGACAGGCTGAGCAGGAAGATCGGGCAGGACAAGATCAAGGGCTATGTGATCGACCTGCGCAACAATCCAGGCGGTTTGCTCGACCAGGCCGTTTCTGTTTCCGGTGCTTTCCTCGGGCGTGGGGAGGTCGTTTCGACACGCGGAAGAAATGCCGACGATGTACAGCGCTTTGCTGCGGATGGACCCGATCTCACCCAGGGCAAACCGATCGTCGTGCTGGTCAATGGCGGCTCGGCCTCGGCCTCGGAGATCGTTGCCGGCGCGCTGCAGGACCACAAGCGCGCCACCATCCTGGGAACGCGCTCCTTCGGCAAGGGCTCGGTGCAGACCATCATCCCGCTGCAAGGTGACGGCGCGCTGCGTCTGACCACGGCGCGCTACTACACCCCGTCGGGACGCTCGATCCAGGCCAGGGGCATCGAGCCCGAGGTCGTGGTGCAGGAGAACGTGCCCGACGATCTCAAGGGAACCGATGAGACCAAGGGTGAATCCGGCCTCAAGGGCCATCTGGCCAATCCGGGTGCCGACAAGGCCGAAGAAGGCGGCTCCTCGGCCTATGTGCCGGCGAATGAAAAAGACGATACCCAGCTCAACAGGGCGATCGGCATCCTGCAGGGGCGTCCATCCTAGGGCAGAGCGCGGCTTCTCCCGAGGGAAGGGGATCCAGTGTCTGAACGACACGGGCTTTGGCGCCTGGATCTTCTTTCCGCCGCCTGCGGCGGAGCCGGGAAAGATACCGACGGCAGCTATATCCGGCTCACGCGTCATTGCGGGCGTAGCGAAGCAATCCAGGGCTGAGAAACATGGTCGCCGTAATTCCTGGATTGCTTCGCTACGCGCAATGACGGTGCTTGATCCGTCAAGCATCAACACCGTCGGTATGACAGGTCAAGCTTGAACGTCGCTGGTATTTCCGTTTGCCGACTGGATCAGGCGCCATCGATCCCCGCGAAATCCGCTCGATCAAATCCGGGAATAAAATCGGGGAGATGCGAGTCTTGCCCTGAGATCCGCACTCTCACAAAAAGAGCGCGGTTCGACCACGATATGCCTCAAAACGACTTCTTGCGATTGAAGCTGTGTTTGATGAACGCGGCAGGCGGAAGTTGACTCACATTTCAGGCCCGCAGCCGCCTTGCAGGGATCGAGTATATCTATGTCAGGAACAGGTTTTGTTCTATATTTATGCCGAGGCCGTCGTCTCGGTGTTTGTTTTGCTGACCATTTGGTCAGTTTAGAGGCGACTTGCATCCCGTTTGGTCTGCTCTTGTGTGCGGGGTGTCACGCCCAAATCCGCCGTACTTGCTAGGATCCATATCGGCGCGGTGTAAGTCGCCAGATTTTAGGAGATACCGATGACGAGCAAATTTGAAGTTCGGCGGGGCCTGCTTTTTGGGGTCCTGGGAAGCGGGCTGGCTGTCGTGCTTGCCAGCTGCGCGTCAGGTTACCCCGACGAGCCCGTCTATGTGGACGAACCGGAACCGCCGCGCCGCAAGATGAGGTCCACCCGGCCTCATTACAAGCCGATGTCCCATCGCAGGCGTGTGATCGTGGAGCCGGATGCGGACGACAGGATGCCTGGCGGCAGTAACGGCGGCGGCGGGGGCGGTGGCGGTGGTGGCGGAAATGGTGGCGGCGGCTCGAGTGGCGGCGGCGGTGGCTGGTCGGATCGCCGGCTCAAGACCGATATCCGGGCCATCGGCCAGTCTCCCAGCGGCCTCACGATCTATCGCTTCCGTTATGTCTGGGGCGGTCCGGTCTATGTCGGAGTCATGGCCCAGGATCTTCTCGAGACCCATCCCGATGCGGTTATCCTGACCGACAGCGGCTACTTCATGGTCGACTATGATCGCATCGATGTGAAGATGACGATGCTGGCGGATTATCAAAGGTCCGCACCCCTGCTCGGTCGCGGCGCGTAATGCTGGCGGCCGCATCGAACCTGGCGAAAAGCCAGGTTCGATGCCGTGGAGAGGGCCGTGCCTGTCGGTGCGGCGGCGCTGTCAGAACAGGTCGAGACGAGGGTTGCGCTTCTGCCAGGCCTTGCGGGCGAGCAACACGACCGCGTCGTCGACATCCGAAGTCGGGGCTGCCGCATCGCTGCCCAATTCGGCATTGAGCTTGTCGATGACCTTCTGCTTCTCGGCCAGCGGCAAAGCCCGAAGATTTCCAATTTCTTCCTTGTGTTCGCCGTAAGCGTCGAGTGCGACGGCGAGGCTCGAATACCAGGCGGCCTTTTCCAGATCGCGCTGCGCCGCCGGGCCCTTGGAATAGATCCAGCCCAGATTGGATGCCGCGTAGAAGTCGCCGCGTTCGGCGCCGATCTCGTACCAGCTTATGGCGCTCGCCAGATCCTTCTTGACGCCATTGCCCTTGAAATACATGGCGCCGATATTGGTGGGCGCGCTGGGATGGCCGCCTTCGGAGGCCTGCTTGAACAGTTCCATCGCCATGGCCGGCTTGCGCGCCACGCCTTTGCCGTCGAGATAGGCGATGCCCATATTGCGCATCGCATAGATGTCGTTCCGCGCCAGTGCGGCTTCGTAGAATTTGACGCCGCGCTTGGGATTGGCCGGCAGGCTCTGGCCGTAATAATACATGGCGCCGACCGCATTCATGGCATAGGTATGCCCGAGTTCCACGGCCCGGTTGAGCAGCTTGACGCCCTCTTCGACGGATTTGGGAACGCCGCGGCCGAGCGTAAGGTTGCGGCCATAGGCGAGCATGGCATAGGGATCGCCCCGGTCGGCGCCCATTTTGAACAACCTGTTGGCTTCGACCAGGTCCTGCGAGCGGCCTAGGCCGCGCTCGGCCAGATAGCCGAGCTCATAGTAGGCACGTGTATAGCTTGCGTCGGCGGCTGCATTGAAGAGCTCGATGGCGCCCGCGACGTCCTTGTCGGCCAGCTTGGCGCGGCCGAGTTCATATTTGTAACGCGCGACATTCGGAAATTTGGCGACAGCCTCGCCACAGGCGGCGATGGCGGCCTTGGCATCGATCTCGTTCGGCAACTTGCCGGCGGTGACGCCTTGAGGATCGAGCGGCTCGCCCGCCTTGTCGTCGCAAATCGGCACGAAGGACTCGATCTTGCCGGTGACGACCTGGCCCTCGCCTCCGGGCTGGTCGACCTTGAGCTGCACGCTCTGCACCTTACCCTCCGAGCCGATCGAAGGTTCAAAAGTGATGGACCGGACAGCGTTCTGGTCGACGACGTCCCCCTCGGCCAGAGGTGCTCCATTGAGATACATCGTGCCGAAACTCGGTGCCGAGGTGATCTGGATCTGCGCCCCCGTCGCGGCACGCACCAGCGGAAGATCGTCCAGCATCGCGACCTGGCCGACGCCGATCGGAACGCGGCGAGGCTTGTTGAAGGTTTCTCCAAGCAGCGCGGCGACCTGTATCGGGGCCTCCTGCACGGTGAGCGTATCCGCCCCCTGCTTGGGCGCCGGGCCGATCTTCACGGTGACGTTCCTTGCGATCTGGATGGGCGCCGCCGCGGCAATGCGAATGACCGGCTTGGCCAGGTAGATCGGTTGGGTCAGCGTGCCGACCGACCACGGGCGCTGACGCTTGTTGGTTGCCTCCCACACGTCGGCAGTTACCTTGTCGAGTGCGCGTTGCACATCGACACCCAGCGTGAAGGAATATTTGACCATGGAGGCCGTGAACGGCGAATTATCGCCCGTGCCGTCCTCCGCGACCGCCCCGGGTTGGGTCGAATAGGCGATGAGGCTGCTCGGCGGGCTGGACTGGGGCGCAAGGCCGACACCGGCGACCGCCATCTGCTTTTCGGGCCCGACCAGGAAAGAACGGGACTGGAAAGGATTGTTGCGGCACGAATCCAGATAGATCAGCTGTGCCTTGGAGTTCTGCTGCATATAGGCGAAGATCGTCTTGACGTTGATCGTCTCCACCTCCAGATCGGCGGGATCCTTCAGCTTTGCATCGATGGGAATGATGCGGTTGTCGCCGCCCACCTGGATGCCGTGGCCGGAATAGTAGAACACGCTGAGCTCGGCGCCCGGCAGCGAGCGGATGAAGCGCTGCAGGGCCTTGTCGAACTCATTACGGTCGAGATCGAGCGCCGACACCACCTCGAAGCCTTCGCGCTTCAGGGCGGCTGCGACGGCCTGTGCATCCTTGTCCGGATTGTTGAGCTGCGGAACGACCGTGTAGTGGCTGTTTCCAACCACGAAGGCCACGCGCCGCTCTGCCGCCTTCACGCCCGCCGGCAAGGCAAGCATGACGGCCGCAAGTGCAGCAACTGGCAGACGAGTTTTCCAGGCGAGGCAAGGACGCATGCCCGGGGTTCGTTTTGAGGTCAGCATCTCCACCGACGCCTCCTATACTATATTGATCCTATGATATCAGCTTTCGAAGCAATTTACTGCTACTCTCGAAATGGTGATATCGGTCTATTCCGAAAGAATAGAAGAGAAAATAAGAATACCTTACTTAGCTCCTCGAATGTCTTGTTTCCACGCATCGATGCGACATCCTGGTTGATTCAGGATTTGTCATCCTACTTCTCGTCTTTGCGTGAGATCTCGCTGAGAAGAGCGTTGAAATCCTTGGCTACCAGGGATCTCGCCTTCTCGATCAGCATGGGGATCGGGCTTGAAGGCTCGATGTTGTTGTAGAAAATCTCGATCTGACGCATCAGCGCTGTGGCCTCGCCACGTGTCGCCACAGAATAGGTACGGGCCTCTGCCTCCGTCTCGTCCGGCTTGCCTTCCTCGACCGCCAGCGCCGAAAGCTGGGCGAAGTTCAGGGCAAAGGGCATGGTACCGCTGATCTGGATCTTCGCTTTATCGACCAGTCCGGGCGCCAATATCTTCATGACTTCGACGAAGGATTTGCCGACGAGTTGATGCGCCTGTTTGAGGAGGAGCCTGGCCGGGCTCGACGGTTCCTTGCCTGCATAATAGATCAAGACCGCCGCCAGGGCGTTGGAAGCCTCCTTCACCGAGGCGACATCCGAGGGTGCGAGAGGGGCGGATGCTGAAGGGGCGGCGGCGGTTTCCCGCACCTCATCGGCCTCGGCGGGCTGCGCCGATGCCAGGCCCGGTTCCCGCGTGGCGACGATAGCGCCGACATAGGCGCGGATGGTGCGCACCAGATCCGGCAATTGCTCGAATTGCGGCGCCGCCTCATGCCCCGCCTTGTCGATGAAAAGCTGGCGCAGGCTGTCGAGGCTGGCAAGGATGGTTTCAAGATGGGCCGTCAGATCGACAAGATGCTGAAGCGGCTCGAAACGCACAAAGGCGTCTTTGATGCTCGAGGAGTCGACGGCCGTCTCTCCCTCGCGAGGGGGGAGTTTGCCTTCCCCGACCAGAACCGAGCGCATCGACAGGGCGCCGAGGCGTTTGTCGTTGATCAGGGTGGCGCTCTGCAGCGGCAGGACCACCGTCGGCAGGTCATCGAGCGATTTGAGGAAGGCGGACCTCAGTTCCGCGCCGCCGGCCGTCTCGGTCGGATGGCAATAATCCCATTGCGCAAGAAGCAGGGCGTTTGTCGCTGCTATGGCATCCACGAAACCGGGCAGATCGTCCGACAGAATGTGATATTTCGCCGCCAGGATGAGATAGCGGAGATCGCGCGATTTCTCCAGATGGGCGCGCAGATCCGCAAGGGTCTGCTTGGACTCAAACGACTTCCTGTTGAAACTGCGATAGCTCGCCGGCAATTGGCCCTCGGCGACGGTAAGAAAATTCTGGGCATCGGAATCGGTATCGGGATCCGGTCCGCAGGGAGCGTCGGCTGAAATCTCTTTCTCGATGCCGGCATAGACTGCCATCTTGGCCTGCCTGTTGGGGTGCCACTGGAGCAAAGTGCGATTTATCCGGACCGCATTCTTACTCTAACTCTTCGGTCCGACGTGTCTTTGCGATTTGAAGCGGTTCCTTCAAATCGCAAGCGCTTTTGGAAATGATGAGGTTCTGCGTCTTTACCCGCAACCCCCCATATGGGGGAGGCCGCGGAAATGCTGCGTCGGTCGCCGCCGGCGACCATGGTCGCTTCGGCACCAGGTTTTGGATCGAGCGATCCTTTATTTCGTCATGCGAGAGTACCGGCTGACCTAGCGTTCCGCTGCCTGGCCCTCCTCCAGAATCAGTCCTTGCTTGCGCACCAGCGGCAGCCAGAGGATGGTGGCGGTGCCTTCGCCCCGTTTGCTCAGCACTTCCAGCCTCGCGCCGAGGGCTTCGGCGCGCTGCATCATGTTCCGGCGGCCGCGGCCTATGGCCGGTGCATCCATGTCGAAACCGCTGCCATTGTCGGCAATCTCGATGCGAAGGCCCGGCCTTCCCTGAAGCAGCGCCATCTTGCATTGGAAGGTGAGCTGCGTCCCCCTGCTATGGCCCATGGTGTTGCTGACCGATTCCTGCAGGATCCGCAGCACATGCAGGGCGCTCGGTGCATCGAGCCAGTCGAGTTCGGGCACGTCCTCGACCATCCATTTGACGGCGATTCCCGATTTTCGCAGTTCGGGCTCGTAGCGATAGCGCAGACTGGCGAGGAGGGTGGCGACATTGCCCTCCACCGGCTCGAGCGAGTCGACCGCAACGCGCAGATCGGTCAGGGCGCCCTTGAGGGCGACCACGGCCGTCGTGCTCTCCTTGCCCTGGCGTTCGGCGGAAGCCAGGGCCGCCACCAGGCTCGAGCCGATGCCGTCATGGATTTCCCGCATCAGGCGTTCCCGCTCAAGTTTCACGGCATGGGCGATTTCGAGGGCATGCCTGGCGCTTTCGCTCGCCAGCAGGTTGGCCTTGGTGGTCTCGATGCGCTGGCCCAGCGCCTGGTTGAGCCTTTCCCGCGCCTCGGCATTGGCCAGGATATGCCGCATTATGACGAAGCCGCTGAAGCCCAGCACGATCACGCCGACATAGGGCGAGAACTGCACGCTTTTGCCGGGCCAGATCGTTCCGGCATAGAGGTCGACGCCGAGAGCGCCGAGTCCGAGCGCATTGAGGGCCGCCAGAGCCAGTCTCTCAGCCGCGCCGATCTGCGTCTCCGCCCTCGTCGCGAAAAAGCCCAGCATGAGCAGCGATACGCCGATGCTCGCAAGACCCGCGATCCGTGTGAGCTCCCAGCCATGAAACGGGATCGCGGCCACGCCGAGGCCGAGACAGGCGAGGGCCGTCGCGACCACCAGGCCGCGGGGAAGGCTCGCGCCGACAAGGCTCGCTGCCAGGCCGAGCGTGGTGAAGAGCACGGGGTAGAGCAGGGCGATCCGGCTGGCCGGAAGATCGGGGAGCCGGGCTCCGATGCCGGTCAGGCCGGCGAGGTTGAACACGCACCAGGCGATACCCGCGCAGCAGAGCCAGGCCAGCACGCCTTCGCGCCGACGCAGCAGCCAGCTCATCAGAGCGATTGCCGCGATGACGGCCAATGTATCGGTGGCAAGCAGATGTCCCAACTGCCTCAGATCTTCCGCAACCGGGCTCATCGCACCGTCCTCGAACCATAACCGACGATACGCCCAACGCGCTTTGCTCCGGCCTCGGCCGCCCAAGTCACCCGTCAACTGAGCGAGGCGTCTAAATCATGAGAGCGACCGACCCTCAGACAAGAATAGCAAGAATGTCGAAACCCGCCAGTCCCAGATGCGAGAACTATGACTGGGACCCCCTAAATGTGGGAAGCGACAAGACGTCAATGCCATAGACGCTGAACTTGAACAGAGCTAGCCTTGATTGGCCGACGTGATGGAGCGAGGGCAGGCTGTGGCACAAATATTCGGTCAAGACACACGAATGGGTTCTTTCACGAGCAGCCTTGGCAAGGACAAGCTCGTCGTCACCCGTTTTGAAGGGTCGGAGGGCCTCAGCGAGCTTTTCGAATATCGCCTCGAAGTGGTCAGCGACGACAATCAGGTGGATTTCGACAAGATCCTCGGCACCAAATGCCGTCTGGAAATCCAGTCCCATCACGAAGGGGTCAAGCGCAGTTTCAACGGCGTGCTGGTGGAGACACAATGGATCGGCAGGGACCAGGACCTGCGCTATTACCGCCTGGTGCTCCGCCCCTGGCTGTGGCTGCTGACCAGGACCACCAATTGCAAGATCTACAGCCACATGACCGTGCCCGAGATCATCAGCCAGGTGCTGAACAATCGTGGCTTCATCCAGTTCGAGCAACGCCTGACGGAAAGCTATCCGCAGCTGGAATATTGCGTGCAGTATCGCGAAAGCGACTTTGCCTTCATTTCAAGGCTGATGGAGGAATACGGAATCTATTATTATTTCGAGCATAACGAGTCCGATCATAAGCTTGTCATGGCGGATGCGAGTGCGGCCCATGAGCCCAAGCTCGGCGGTGCGGCGCTCGAATTTGCAGCCGTCGGCCTCGACAATATCACCGCGAAGGACAGGCTGAACGAATGGGCCGAGGGCAGGCGCCTGCGCTCCGGCAAGGTCACGCTCGACGATTACGACTATCACAAGCCGAGCACCGACCTGATGGCGGAAAAGGCGGCCAGCGCCAGATATCAGCATGGCGACCTCGAACTCTACGACTATCCCGGCCGCTACACGGAGAAGGGCGACGGCACCACGCTTGCCAATGTCAGGCTCGAGGCCGAGCAGGCCATCGACAAACGCGTGA
The DNA here is from genome assembly GCF_017813775.1 of Labrys sp. LIt4. Taxonomy (NCBI): domain Bacteria; kingdom Pseudomonadati; phylum Pseudomonadota; class Alphaproteobacteria; order Hyphomicrobiales; family Xanthobacteraceae; genus Labrys; species Labrys sp. LIt4. Next base: position 271,343 of record NZ_JAGIPY010000006.1, on the reverse strand, counting down.
TCGCCGGCGGCGACGCCGTCACCTGCTGCCCGGGCTTCACCATGACGCTCGACGGCAATCCCCCCGCCAGCAAGGGGACCAAATATCTGATCGTGCGGGCCCATCATCTCTTCCGTGGCCAGGCCTATCGCTCGACGGACGCTTCCGGTGAGGAAGGCTATTCCGGCAGCTACGAGTTTCAGCCGCTCGATATCGCATTCCGGGCTCCGGCCGTGACGGCCAAGCCCGTCATCCACGGGCCGCAGACCGCCGTGGTGGTCAGCGACGTGGACGACCAGTGCCGCATCGAGGTGCAGTTCTTCTGGGACCGCGACAAGAGCCAGTCGCGCTATGTGCGGATCGCCCAGAACTGGGCTGGAAACGGCTGGGGCGACGTCAAGATCCCGCGCATCGGCATGGAAGTCGTGGTCAACTATATCGAGGGTGATCCGGACCACCCTCTCGTGACGGGCAGCGTCTACAATGCCGAGAATGTCGCGCCCTATGTGAAGGACAAGCTCAATGCGGTCTCCGGCACCAAGACGCAGACGCTCGACGGATCGGGCTATAACGAGCTGATCATGGACGACACTGCCGGCAACGAGCTGATCCGCTTCCATGCCCAGAACGATCTCGAGGGCAAGGTCGAGAACGACGAGCGGCGCGAGATCGGCCAGAATGTCGAGGTGAAGATCGGCAACAGCCGCAACGAAACCATCATGTCGACCTGGACGGTGAAGGCCCATCAGAAGATCGAGTTTATCGTCGGGAACAGCACCTTCACCATGACCCCCGTGGGCATCCAGCTCAAATCCACCTTCATCACATTGGAATCGGATGCCGTGATGAGCCTGAAGTCGAACGGGCTTGGCCAGGTCAGTGCCGCGGCCCCCCTGACGGTCCAGGGCGCCCTGGTTTTCATCAATTAGGCCTGTTTCCCCCGGCCGGGCGGACAGGCGACCGCATGCATCAGCAGCAACGCAGTGGATTTCCGGGCATCGATTGCGATGCTGCGGAGCATTTTTGGTTGGACGAAAGCGCTGGAAATTGCAAAAATACGTTTAAACAAAGAGTTAGCGCGAAGAACGAGCCCGTCTTATTGGCTCGCTCGTGTCATCCCGTCGCAATTTGTTTGCAAGTTGTGACCGAGCACACATCGCAGCATGCAATGATGCGATATGGAGCATGACCGGGCGTCGAAAGAACGTATTCGTACGGTCGCAGGAGACGAGATGAAGTATCTTCGGTTCTCGACGGCCCGGCAGGTGATCGAAGCCTTTCCGAACCTCGATGGCGAGTTTTCCGGATATAATCTCGACCTTGAGCCTTTCGCATTCATCGATGCCCTGCTGGCGCAGGGCGGCGCGCGCAAGGCCATGGCGTTCTGCGCCTTCGTGCTGCCGCGCCGCGAGGCCGTGCAATGGCTGAGCCTGGCGCTGCGCCGGCGGCCGCAGCCGCCGAGCGGGGCGGAGGCCAACCTGCTTCGCCTGGTCGAGGACTGGTTGAAAAAACCCATGGAAACCACGCGCCGGGCCGCCCTCGACGCCGGCATGGACGATCCCGAGAAGGGCGCCTTCGCCTGGGCCGCGCTGGCGGTGGGCTGGAGCGGGGGCAGCCTCTCGCCCAATCCCGAACATCCGGTGCCGCCGCCCGCGCATTTGACCGGCCATGCCGTGAATGTCGGCTTGACGCTGTTGGTCGCCGGCCTGCCCTTGGCCAAGCAGGTCGATGGCATGGAGGACTTGGTCGGCGATGCCGTGGCGCTGCTGCGCCGTGGCGGTTCCTGATCGAGGCAAAGTGCGATTTCACGACATCTTGCTGTAACCCTCTGTTCTGACGTGTTTTCTAGTCGAAAGGCCTATCAATTTTTTCGGGAAACGCTTTAGTTTATCGTATGCCCACGACGTGACGGGACTTTGCAACTGCCATGCTGACACTCAAGATCGAGAACTTTGATCGCCTGCCCGATGGCGGGCCGTTGGAGTTCGCGATCGACAAGCGCGGCTTCGATTTCGGGCGCGACCAGCATCTCGATTGGACCCTGCCCGACCGCAACCGGGTGATCTCCGGCAAGCATTGCGAAGTGCGTTTCTACGACGGCGCCTATTGGCTGACGGATACCTCGACGAACGGCACCTTTCTCAACGGCTCGAGCAAGCGCCTGCAAAGCCCTTATCGTCTCGCCGATGGCGACAGGCTGGCTGTGGGCGACTATGTGCTGGCGGTGTCGATCAAGCTGCCGCAGGCACCGGTCCAGCCGGCCCAGCCGGTGCAATCCCCCGGTCCGAGCCCGTCGCTGGCAGCCGCGGACATCTGGGACAGCCCGCACGAAGCGCCGCCCCCCATCGATGCGAGCCAATTGTTGCCGCGGCTGAGGGAAGCCGACCGCGGGCCGGATTTTCTGCACCAGGCCGCCTATGTGCCGCCCCTTCTCGATGAACCGGAACCGATCCGCAAGCCGAGACCGGCCATTCCGGCGCCGACACCGGCCGCCGCACTGTGGGAAAGCGAGGATCCCGAGCCGATCGCACCCGTCCACCGGATTGAGCCCGCCGAGGCCGAACCGGTGGCGGAGGAATCACCCCCGAGTGTGGCCGCGCCCCGGGAAGCGGCCGAGGCACCGAGGCCTGCCGTGGCGAAGAGCACCCCGGGGCCGCCGCCGGGCGATGGCGGCGCGGCCGAGTTCATTCGCCGCTTTGCAGCCGGCGCCGGCATTCCCGAAAACGTCCTCGGCGGCGTCGATGCCGGCGATCTGGCGGAGGATGCCGGACGGCTCCTCAATATCGCCTGCCTGCATGTGATGGCCCTGCTGCGGGCAAGGGCCGAGGCCAAGGCGCTGTCGCGCGCCGGCAACCGCACCATGATCAGCGCCGAGGACAACAATCCGCTGAAATTCATGCCGACCCCCGAGGAGGCCCTGCGGGTGATGCTCGGCCCGCGGACGCGAGGCTATCTCGACGGCAAGGCCGCGCTCGAGAATGCCTTCGGCGATCTCAAGATGCACCAGGTCGCGTTCCTGGCCTCGATGCAGGCGGCGCTGACCGAACTCTTCGACGAATTGTCGCCCGATGCCATCAAGACTGCGGCGGACGCCAGGAAATCCCTGTTTTCCGGCAAGGGCAATTATTGGGAGCTCTATGCCGAGCGCTGGGCGGCCAGGGTCGGCCGGCGTGAACATGGCATGCTCGGCGCCTTCCTGGAGCTCTATGCCGAGCACTATGACAAGCTGAGCGCTTCGAACCGCAACCGGCATTCGTAGAGCAAGGCATGCTGGATGCAGGGGCTCTTTTGCTTTTAATGTGAGCGACTAGCCTGCGACGGCGCAACCCATGATGTACTCAGACAGGATTGAAGAACAACGGCCCGCGGTCAGCTGGAAGATCAAGCATGCCGAAGCGCCCCCCGCGCTCCTATGCACAGGATTGCCCTTTTCGCGGGCTCCGATAGTGGCGACGAGCGCTGGGATGTAGTCGCTTGACCGATCGATACTAATGCTCGTCTCAATATTCGTATCGCCGGATTTACGGAGGTGGGGTTAGAGAAGTAATAAATATTTTAAGCATATTTTAGAGTCGTAATTTTAATCAACAATAGAAAAAATCTTAAAATAATTGTTACATTTTTACTTCAAAAAGCCGCTAAATACTAAAAATATATTTAATGTATTTGATATGCAGGTAAATAATATAATTCTGAATTATAGATATAATCCAAATATTAATCACGACGCGCAGAGTTATGTCATGTGAATTCGAGCTTGCATTTGTATTCTCCTCGTCGTTGATTGGCCGGAGTGTCAGCAAGGGTCAGGAAAGTCATGAGGGCGGCTTATATTCTATTCCCGTTAGGGTTTGTGTGCGTCTTGGGGAGCTGTGTTGATAATAAACCCCTTGAGAAAGGTTTGAGAGTGGGCCCATCCGTCACGCGTCATACGAAAAAAGATCAGTCGCTTACGGTGTATAGCGCCTACCAGGTTGCCAATGATTGCATCATGTATGATCTGCCGCCCTCTATCAAGATTACCACGCCTCCGTCGAATGGCGTTGCTACTGTTGTTCAGGTGAGGGACCATCCCGCTTATCCGAAGACAAGTCATCTCTACAAATGCAACGAACGGATGATACCGATGACGGCAGTCAAATATCAGCCAAATCCGGGCTTCACAGGCACAGATCACCTCGGGTTGCAGACCATTTTCACCGGTTCTCTTCGCTCCCCGGATAAGACCGAGATTGCCGTGGAGGTGACGCCGTAGAGCGGCTTGCCGGGAGTTTGAATCGAGGGGTCTGCTGAAAGAATGCACGATCATTGTGGTTGGGTGTTTCGACGCATCTTTGCGACTACGGCCGAATCCATCAAATCGTGAAACGCTTTGGGATGCATCGCCGCGATCCTCACTGTAGCAGCGACAACACGGAGCTCTTGAGAGCGGCAAAGGCCGGATCGCTGGCGAATTTCGCCAGCGGTTCGTTATTGGCCGTGGTGGTGCCCGTATCCTGCGATGGTGTCGAAGTGCCTGCCACCGCCGCACCCATCTTCTTGGCTGCCCAGGCGATCAGGAAGCTCAGCGTCTTGCCCTGCTCGAAGGGGTTGGCCCGTACATGGGCGGCGCCGAACACGTCGGAGATCAGGCTGTTCTGCGGGCCTCGGAGCGCCTTGACCGCGCCGCCCGAGCCGAGGAAATGCGCCAGATAGAGGTTGCCGGGCGTGACGGCATGGCCAGCCTGCCGGATCACCGCGGCATTGTCGCGGGTATGGGCTGTCGTCATCGCCCGCGCGAGGTCGCAATTGGTGCGCATCGCCAGCACTTCCTGGCGGCTGCGGCCGACCAGGAGATCCGGGCGATGCAAGCGGATGGTGGTCATCCAGGTCGACTCGATGAACTGGCCGAGCCCGACCGCCGTGGAGAGCGGATTGGCCGCATTGCACTTGTTGCCGCTTTCGATGGTGATGATGCGGCCGACGAACTGGTCGACGGCGCCGTTGGCGCCGCCTGTGGTCGCGGGCGCAGGGGCGGCCGTGTTCACCTGGCTGTCGGCGACCGGGTCGACCGGCACGCCATTGTTGCGAACCTCGAAATGCAGGCGCGGCTCGCGGCTGGAGGCCGGCGTGCCGACATAGCCGATGGCTTCGCCGGCCTGGACGCTGCTGCCGACGGCAAGCCCGGTCGCCGCCCGCGCGAGATAGCCATACATAGACGTCTTGCCGTCGTCATGGGAGAGGCGCACCACCGTGCCGAAGCCGCTTTCCTCCCCGATCGCGGTAACCTTGCCCGGATAGGCGGCGACCACGGGCGAACCCACGGGAGCCGTCCAGTCGATACCGTAATTCATCTGGGTGGCGGCGCTGTCCGTGCCCTGGGGGCCGAACCTGGCGACGATCACGCCGTTGACGGGCGTGACCATGCCGCCGCCGTCGGGCAGGCTGCCTTGCCCCGCCGACGACACGCATTCGAAGGGGGCGCCGGCCTGCGGCTGCATCACATAGCAATCGAGATTGCCGGTGGTACGCCCGATGCTGACGAAGACGATGCGGCCGAGGCCCTGCTTGGAATCCCGGGGCGCCGGCGAGTAGATCAGCGAAATCGTATCGCCCGGCTGCACCTTCTGTTCCAGGTCCTGGGCCCGTGACAGCAGCATGATCGCTTCTCCGATCACCGGGGCCGGCAGCCGGTTGCGCAGGGCCGTGAGATAGATCGCATCGAGCAGGCGCGGCTGGTTCTCCGGATCGACCTGTACCGGCGCCAGCGGTGCGGCGAAGGGATCGCGACGATACCAGGGGTCCTCGGAGCGCACAAAGGTGCCGACATCGTTGAGTGCGATGGAGCCGACGAGCTCGGTCTTGGCATAGACGGACATCTGCACCGGCTGCATGCGGTTGGGGTCGCCGTCCACGGCGACCGCGCGCACCACATAGCGGTCATCGGCCTCCAGCATCGGGCGGTTATAAAAGGTGGTGAAGGCCTCACCGGCTGCGTTTGCCCGCTGGGTATCGAGGCCGAGATTGTTGAGCGCGTCCGCAAGGCGGATGCGCGCCTTGGCCTTCTCGGCAAAATCCGCGACCCGGTCGCCGGTGCTGGTGCTCGAAGCCGCGATCGAGGAGGAGCCGGTGCTCGCGTCGATGCTGGGTCCATTGTCCGTCGTGCCGCTCGCAGCCGGCGCCTCCTGCGCGATGGCGATGTCCTCCTGGGAACCCAGCACCGCGACCTGCGACTGCGGCGTGGGCAGGTCGAGCACGTCCTTGAGACGGAACACCTCGCTCTTGATGCCGAGGCTGCCCGCCGCCTTGCGCTGCGTATCGCTTGCCAGCTTGATCAACTGGCGTGGAGCATCGGCGAGCTGCGGCACGATCACCGGATCTCCGCTGAGATCGATGATGCGCGGCTTGATCGCCGCCCGGATCAGGGCCTCGTCTTCCGCTTCATTGTCCTCGCCCTGCACCGGAACGAGGCTGGCCTGCAGATCGCTGTCCGTCACCACGACCTGTTGCCGGCTTCGATCGGGCGCGAGCAGATAGATCGTGGTCACGGCCGAGCCGAGGCCGAGAAAGACGAGGGCCGCGGCCATGGTGAGATAGACCAGCGGGCCTGCGGGGCGGGCGGCGGGCGGAGCAGGTTTGGCGCTCTCCTTGGAAGCACTTCCGGCCGCGCCGGCACCGGCCATTGCCGGCTTGGCGGCTTTCCTGGCAATTCGCGCGGCCGGCTTGGCCGGCGCGATGATGGTGGCGTTGCTGTCTTCTTCTCCAGGCTCGGACTGCGGCTTCGCCATGGCCGGCCGGGAAGGATCCGCGGGATCGGAGGATGGTTGCCCGGCTATGACTGTCTTCTCGTCCATGGCAAGGGCGTTGATGAGGTTAGGGTTTGTCGTCGGGACGGATGAAGACCGTCCACGAGCCGGTATCGCCGGTGTCGACCTCCTTGAACTTGGCCTGCACGAGGCCGCGCACCCAGCAATCCCAGGGCTGGTCCTGCACTTTTTCGATTTTGAAGCGCTTGGTGTCGACGCACATGTCCCAGTTTCCCTCGAATGCGCTGTCACCCGTTGCAGTCGTCGCATAGATATAAACATATCTAAGCTTGAGGTCGGTCAGGTCTTCCTTGATCGGCGTGACGCAAGTATTGCCCGGCAATGTCCACCAGCCCTCGGTGGCGAATTTCTTGTCAATTTCGGCGCCGATGGCAACGTTGTACAGGGTGACCGACTGATTACACACCCGGAAAGCTGCTTCAGCCTGGCCACCATGGGCCAAAATCAGGCCAAGCGGCACCGTGGCGAAGCCGAACCTTCGCAACCATAGATGTTGAGGAAACAGCTTCCAGAGCACGGACCGATTGTACCACGCGAATACAAATTTCGTAGCTGCCGCACCTCTTCCTGTCTACCTCACAATGGGGGAGGCGACAGTCGAACGCCTGTTCTAGACTACGCAGGTAGGGTCGATGTAAGCCGGTGGATCGCTTGACTTCCTCAGGTCATATGGCACAGTTCATAGGAAGCCGAGAGAATTTGCTCGCGCAACGGCCGAACGTTTTTTTGGCGAGGCCTTGCGACAGCATTGCCGAGCCTGACAATCAAACAACCAAATCCTTCGGGCGGCTGATCGATGTCCTGGTATAGCAAAGTCGCTTGGTCGGAAGGTCTGTTCCTCCGGCCGCATCACTTGCAGCAGGGCGATCGCTATCTCGAACATCTGCTCGAGGGCCGCACCGGCCAGATCACCCCCTATCCGTGGGGTTTCAGCGAGATCGAGATCGATCGCGACCTGGCGCAGCAAAGCAAGTTCGGCCTGCGCCGGGCCGCCGGTATCCTGCCGGACGGCACGCCGTTTCGTTTTCCGGGCGATTGCCCGCCGCCGCCGCCCGCCATGGTGCCTGAAAATGCCGCCGGGCTGTTCGTCTGGCTGTGCATGCCCATGGCCCAACCCAACAGCCGCGAGGTCGACGAGCCGGAGTCGGAAAGCGGCAGCCGCTATGTGGTGCAATCGGAGACGCTGATCGATGCGTCCTCGGCTCTGCAGATCGAGGAAGAGATCGATATCGCGGTGCCGCGCTTCAGCTACGAGATCCGGCGGACACCGAAACCGGGCTTCGTTTGCATGCTCTGCGCCCGGATCATCGAGGTCAACGACAAGACCGTCGTCTTCGACGAGCGCTTTGCCCCGCCCGTGCTGGTGGTCGCCGCCCATGCCGCCGTCACCGGCTGGCTCGATCGCGTGATCGGCTGGGTCGAGACCAAGCTCGACGAACTGGCGCGCTTTGCCTCGGACCCGCGCTCCAGCGGCGGCATGCAGAGCGTCGACTATTTCGTGCTGCAGATGCTCAACCGCGAAATCCCGGCGCTTCGGCACATGCGCCGTTCGAAATATACCCATCCCGAGCGGCTCTATGTTGAATTGCTGCGCCTGGCCGGAGAACTGGCGACCTATTCCACCCGCGAACGGCGTGCCAACGACTATCCGGCCTATGACCACGACAATCCTGGCACCACCTTTGCCCCCGTCCTGGCCGACATTCAGCGTTTCCTCAGCGTCGACATCAGTCGTGCCATCCGGCTCGAGATCGTGGAGAAGGCCACCAACGCCTTCCTGGCGACGGTGACCGACCGCAATTTGTTCCGGGCCTCGACCTTCGTGCTCGAAGTGGCGGCGCAGCGCTCGCTCACCGAGTTGCAGACGCAGTTCCCGGCTCTGTTCAAGGTCGGCCCCAATACGCGCATGAACGAGATCGTGCATGCCCACCTTCCGGGCATCGGGCTCATTCATCTGCCGACGCCGCCGGCGCAGATCCGGGCGATCACCAGCCACGTCTATTTCGCGCTCGACCGCATGTCGCCGCTCTGGCCGGAATTCAGCACCGCGAGCGGCATCGGCATGCATTTTTCCGGCGACTGGCCCGGGCTTGAGCTCAATCTGTGGGTCGTCAAGGAAGACGTGAAATAGGACGTGGGCACATGACGAACGGCAAGGGCCCGTTCGGGTCTAACCCCGACTCCGACAAGACGGTGATCAAGCCCAATCCGGGCGGCCGGCGTGACGGCCAGGGCGCGCCCTATCCGGGCGGCACTCCCGCGCCCGCGCAGGATATCTGGGGCGGGCCGCGCGTGGCGGCAGGCTCGGCAGCGCCGCAGCCCTATCAGGCCGCTCTGGCCGAGACGCCGCGAGCCCAGCCGCCCTTGCCGCTCGGTCCCGCCACGGTCGATCTCGAGGCGCTCGGCGTCAGCGACAAGACCGGCGGCCCCAATCCCATCCTCGAAGCGGCCATGCCCTTGCTGCTCGTGCTCGCCAATATCCGCATCGCCAGGCAGGTTCCCCAGGTCGCGCCGATGATGAGCACGGTGGCGCAGGGCATCGAGGCCTTCGAGGCCGAGCTCAATGCCCGCGGCATTCCCGAACCCCAGGTGCGCACCGCCAAATATGCGGTCTGTGCCACCGCTGACGACATCGTGCAGAACCTGCCGAGTTCGGACCGCAATCTGTGGACGCAATACAGCATGCTGAGCCGCTATTTTCAGGTGCGCGACAGCGGCGTCGGCTTTTTCGACGAACTGGCCAAGCTGCGGCAGCACCCGCAGATCAATCACAACCTGCTCGGGCTGATGCATGCCTGCATGTCGCTCGGCTTCGAGGGCAAATACCGTGTCGCCGGCGGCGACGTTCCGCATCAGCAGATCCGCCGCGACCTCTATGAAACCCTGCGCGCCCGCGAGGCACGGGTGACGGATCACATCTCGCCGCATTGGCGGGGCCAGGATATCGCCGCCGCCTATGTGCGGCGGACCGTGCCTTTATGGGCGATCACTTCCGTCGCCGTCGGGGTGCTTCTCCTGAGCTTCCTGGTGTTCCGCTGGCTGCTCGGCGGCTTCTCCGACACGGCGAGCGCCGGCCTGCTCGCGCTGCATCCGACCGGCGACATCCATATCTACCGCACCGTGCCCGCACCGCCGCCCCCACCGCCACCGATCAAGGTCACCACCCAGCTCGAGCGCATCCGCGAACGCCTGAAGGACGACATCGCCGCCAAGAAGGCTTCGGCCGACTATTCCGGCAAGGATATCGTAGTGAGGCTCCTGAACGATTCCCTGTTCGACAGGGGCAGCACCACCCTGCGCCCGGACGCCGTGCCGGTCATTGGCCATATCGCCGCGGCGCTCGACAAGGAACCCGGCAAGATCCGCATCGTCGGCCATACCGACAACACGCCGGTTCGCGCCACGGTGCGCTACAAGGATAACCAGCAGCTTTCCGAGCAGCGGGCCAAGGCCGTCGAGAAGATCCTCGTCGCCGGCATTGCCGATCCCGAGCGCCTGACCACCTCGGGGTTGGCCGACACCGCACCGATCGACCTCAGCAACACGGCCGAGGGCAAGGCCAAGAACCGGCGTGTCGAAGTGTTCATCCCGCGCGAGGATATGTGATGAAGCGCTGGATCATTTTCATTGTCAGCTTCCTGGCCGTGGTCGCGCTGTGCGCGGTGATCTGGCTGGTGCTGCCGCTGGTCGCCGTCGGCGGCATCGAGCCGTTCGACAGTCCGTGGCTGCGGCTGGCGCTGATCGGCCTGTTGCTGGCGATCTATTTCTGCTGGCTGGCCTATCGCATCTACAGGCATGGGCAATCGGCGCGGGCGCTCGCCGAGAATATCGCGGTGCGGGAACCCGAGGATGACGGCTCCGACGCCGGCGTCCTGGCCGAGAAGATGCGGGATGCCCTGCTCACGCTCAAGGGCTCGCGCCGCACCAAGGGCGACTTCCTTTACGAACTGCCCTGGTACCTCATCGTGGGGCCGCCTGGCGCCGGCAAGACCACCGCGTTGATGAATTGCGGCCTGAAATTCCCTCTGGCCGCCCATACCGGGCCGATCGCTGGCAGTGGCGGCACGCGCTATTGCGATTGGTGGTTCACCGAGGATGCCGTCTTCATCGACACCGCCGGGCGCTATACCACACAGGATTCCGATACCGAATCCGACCGCAAGAGCTGGCTCGCCTTCCTCGATCTTCTCAAGCGCCACCGCGAGCGCCAGCCCATCAACGGCGTGCTGGTGGCCATCTCGATCGGCGACCTCCTGTCGATGAAGGAGGCCGAACTCGGCGCCCATGCCGTCGCCATCCGCAAACGCCTGGCCGAACTCAACAATCGCCTGCAGGTGGACTTCCCGGTCTATGTCGTCTTCACCAAGGCCGACCTCATCGCCGGCTTCATGGAATATTTCGGCAATCTCGACCCCGAGGAACGCAAGGCCGTCTGGGGCGCCACCTTCCAGACCAGGAACAAGAAGGAGAACCGGGTCGGTGACGTCGGACCGGAGATCGACCTTCTGGTCTCGCGGCTGAGCGCCGAATTGCCCGATCGCCTGCAGGAAGAGCCGGACCCCATTTCGCGCGTGCGGCTCACCGGCCTGCCGTCCCAGCTCGCGGCGCTCAAACCCGTCATCACCCGCTTCCTCAACCAGATCTTCGAGCCGACGCGCTACCAGACCAGCGCCGCGCTGCGGGGCTTCTATTTCACCTCCGGCACCCAGGAAGGCACGCCAATCGACCAGCTGCTGGGCTCGCTGTCGCGCGATCTCGGCCTGCAGGCCGGCGCCAGCCTCGCTTATTCGGGAAAAGCCAAGAGCTTCTTCCTCGAACATCTGCTCACCAAGGTGGTGTTCGGCGAGGCCGGCTGGGTTTCCACCAATGCCGCCGCGGTGCGCCGCAAATTCCTGCTGCAGACCTCGGGCTATGTGCTCGTCGCCGGCGTGACGCTGGCCGCGCTTGGCGGCTGGCTGACCAGCTATTACGGCAACAAGGCCCTGATCGACCGCACCGATGCCGCCACCGCCGCCTATGCGAACGATACGGCGAGCCTGCTCAAGGAGGATCCGGTCGATGATGCCGAGTTCCCCAAGGTCATCGGTCCACTCGACAGGTTGCGCGACTTTCCCTGGGGCTATGACAAGCTCGAGACCGAGCCGCAGATCAGCGAGACATTGGGGCTGGGGCAGCACAAGCGCATCGGCACGGCAAGCGTCGCGGCCTATCGCGACGGGCTGGACCGGCTGTTGCGCCCACGCATCCTCTTCCATCTCGAAAAGCGGCTCGCCGATTTGCAGGATCAGCCCGAGCAGCTCTACGAACCGCTCAAGGTCTATATGATGCTGGGTGGCGATCCTGCCATTCCGGTGGACACCGCCCTGATCGAGGGCTGGATGCGCGGGGATTGGGAGAACCTCTATCCGGGCGAACCCAACAAGGCCGTGCGCGACAGCCTGAGCCGCCATCTCGACGCCATGCTGGGCATCGAGGGCACGCCGCGTCCTATCGCCCTCAATGGCGATCTCGTCAAGGCGAGCCAGGTGGCATTGACGCGGCTGTCGCTGGCCGAGCGGGCCTTTGCCATCATCAAGTCGGCCGCGCATGACCAGAGCGTCAGGGACTGGACCGTGGCGGGCAATGCCGGTCCCGATGCCGCCGTCGTCTTCGGCACCAATGACGGTTCGCCCGTCGAGAGCGTCGGCGTCCAGTCGCTGTTCACCTATGACGGCTTCTACGCCTTGTTCCTCGACAAGATGAAGTCGGTGATCACGTTGTTGCAGAACGAGCGCTGGGTTCTGGGCGAGGCGGGCAGCACGCAGGCCATCGACGAGCAATATGCCAATCTCGGCCCCGATCTCTACCGCATCTACGACCAGGAATTCATCAAGGCCTGGACCGCGGCGCTCGGAAAACTGAAGCTCAACAGTTTCGCCGCGGACAAGCCCGGCTATGCCACGCTGCGGGCCGCCACGGGCGCCGCTTCGCCGATCAAACTCCTGTTCGAGTCGATCTCGGCGCAGACCAGGCTGACGGAAGCACGGCAGGGCGCTGATGGCGAGGTTGCCGGCAAGCTCAAGGATGCGGCGGCGAAGGCCGCCACCAAGGCCGTGACCAAAGCCGTCGGCAGCAGGCTCGACGACATGGCTGCAATCGGGCTCGATGCCGCCAAGAAAGCTTCTGGCCGCGGCGGCAATGTCGAAGCGCCCTTCGTGCCCGGCGCCATCATCCAGGAACATTTCCGCCGCTATCACGATCTTGTCCGCAAGAACGGCGACAAGAGCCAGATCGACCTTCTGGTCGAGCAGCTGAAGGGCCTCTATCAGAGCCTGATCGACGAGCAGGACTTCGAGCGCGCCGTGCAGGCCCGCCAGAACATGCAGACCTTCCTCGGCTCCATCGCCACCAGCTCGTCGCGGCTCGAGACGCCCTTCGACACCATGTTCCGCGATGCCATGGCGGAATTCGAGCAGAAGATCATCGGCGACAAGGTGGCCGACCTCAAGGGCGACCTGAAAGGCTCGGTCACCCGCGAATGCCTCAACATCGTCGGCAACAAATATCCCTTCTCGCCCAACGGCAAGCAGGAGGTGCCGATCGGCGAGTTCGGCCGCCTGTTCGGACCGAACGGCGTCTTCGACACCTTCTTCCGCGAAAAGCTGGCGGGACTGGTGGATACCTCCGGCGCGGCCTGGGGCTGGAAGCAGAATTCGAAGTTCAGCCAGGCGCTCTCGCCCGAAACGCTGCATCAGTTCCAGAACGCCGCACGCATCAAGGAGGCTTTCTTCAGCGGCCGCGGCACCTCGCCCAATGTGAAATTCGCATTGGTGACGCAGTCGATGAGCCAGAAGACAGCCTCGGTGAGCTTCGAGGTCAACGGCACCAAGCTCGACAGTCCGTTCGGCGTGGTCTCGCGCGGGGATTTCGAATGGCCGGGGCGCTCCCCTGACGGCACCGCCTCGATCACCATGCCCGAAAGCGATGGCACGTCTCCCTCATTGCGCTTCACCGGGGCCTGGGCCCTTTATCGCCTGCTGCAGAAGGGGGACATGCGCCAATCCGGCAACAAGGCGACGGCGCGTTTCGTCGTCGGCGGCCGCGAAGTCACCTATCAGTTGACCTTCGATACGCTCGACAATCCCTTCACCATCCTGTCGCAACTCAAATTCGCCTGTCCGTCGGATCTGTAACTCTTTGTCGGCCATCATGATGACAATGTGCGGCATGTTCGGAAAGCTGCCCTCCAAGCGGGATTTCGTGGCCTACAACATGCCGCGGCCCTTCCTCGACCAATGGGAGGAGTGGCTCCAGAGCGCGGTTGCAGCCAGCCGGCACGCGCTCGGCGAGCGCTGGCAGGAGATCTATCTGAGCTTTCCGATCTGGCGTTTCTGGTGCGGCAGGCGGGTCTTCGGCTCGGCGGTGACCGGTGCGCTGATGGCCTCGGTCGACGGGGTGGGGCGCTATTTTCCGCTGACGGTGTGCGCCTGCGAGCCGGCGGACACCTATCTGGAACCGCCGCCCTCTCGTGGGCTCGACCAGTGGCATGAGGGTTGCGAGCAATTCCTGCTCCATATGCTCGACGATCAGTTCGAGCGCGAGCCGGCCCACCAGCTGGCGCAAATCCCGTTTCCGCCCCTCGCATCGCGCCTGGCGCCGCCGCAGCGCGAGGGGAGCCTGCTGCTCTGGCCCGGCGAGGACCTGCCGGTTGCCGATGCTTTCCGTTCGCTCGACATGGCGGATGGCGATGCCCGCAATGGCGGCCGCAGCTATTGGTGGACGCAGGGCGGGCAAGGCGGGCATCCGGCCAGGCTCGTGGTGGCCGAGGGCAAGCCCGGCGCCCAGTTCTTTTCGTTCCTGATGACAGGGGAGGCTGTTTGATGGACCCTTGGGCATCCGGTGAGCATCTGAAATTCGAAACCGCGGCGCTGACCCATCCGGGTCATGTGCGCCGCTTCAATGAGGACTGCATCTTTACCGATGGCGCGCGTGGCATATGGATGGTGGCTGACGGGATGGGCGGCCACCGCGACGGCAATCTCGCCAGCGCGATGATCGGCGATGCCGCGCGAGGTCTCGGCAAGACCACCTCCTTGGTGGAATTCTCCGAGGCGTTCCGGCGCGAGATCGGCATCGTCAACACTGAATTGCTGGCCCGCTCCCAGGGCCGGCCCGAGCATATCGTCGGCTCGACGGTCGTGGCGCTGCTGACCGTTGACGGCAATTATTGTTGCTTGTGGGCCGGCGACTCCCGTTGTTATCTGGTGCGTGACGAGCGCATCGAGCAGCTCTCGCATGACCATACCGAAGTGCAGGAACTGGTGGATCGCGGCATCATCAGCCAGGATGAAGCGGCGAGTTGGCCACGCCGCAATGTCGTGACCCGCGCCGTGGGAGCCATCGATGATTTCGAGCTCGAGCAAGCCACCGGTGTGATAAAGTCGGGGGATTGTTTCGTCCTGTGCAGCGATGGCCTGACCGGACACGTCAAGGATGAGGAAATCCTCGCCGTGAGCAGCAGACTGAGCGCGACCCAGGCGAGCCATGAACTTCTCGAACTTGCCTTGGCGCGCGGCGGCAAGGACAACATCTCTGTTGTCATCGTCAATGTCGTCGACAAAGGCGCGACAACGCTTGTGATGCGATAATGGCGCCGATGGAACCATCCTTGAACGATGAACGAACCCGGATCGCGATCCGCGGCTCGGCCGTGAGCGTCGGCGCCGAACTCAATCAGACCTACCGCATCGATGCCCTTCTCGGCATCGGCGGCATGGGAGAAGTGTATAAGGGCCACAACATCCAGACCGGTGATCCGGTGGCGATCAAGATCGTGCTGCCGGAATATGCCGAGGACGAGACCATTCTCGGGCTGTTCCGCAAAGAAGCCCGTATCCTCAACCACCTCTACCACGAGGCCATCGTCCGCTATTACGTATTCTCGATCGATCCGGTGCTGTCGCGGCCCTATCTGGCGATGGAATATGTGGATGGGCCCTCGCTGGCGGCCCATGTGAAGAACGCACCGCTCACTGCTGCAGAGTTCATGCCGCTGTTGCGCCGGCTGGCCGACGGCTTGCACCGGGCGCATCTTGCCGGCGTCATTCATCGCGACATGTCGCCCGACAATGTCATCCTGCCGGGTGGCCTGGTCCAGAATGCCAAGATCATCGATTTCGGCATTGCCCGGTCTGCCAATGTCGGTGGCGAAACCTTGCTGGGCGGCAGTTTTGCCGGAAAATACAATTTCGTCTCGCCCGAGCAGCTCGGCCTTTACGGCGGCGAGGTCACGCCCAAATCCGATATCTACAGCCTGGCTCTGGTGATGGCGGCGGCGATGCGCGGCCGCCCGCTCGACATGACCGGCTCACAGCTCGACATCATCGAAAAACGCCGGAGCGTGCCCGATCTCGGCGGCGTTCCCCGGCAGTTTCACGCTGTGCTCGCGGCGATGCTGGCGCCCGATCCGGCGGGGCGCCCCGAGGACATGGCTGCCATCCGCGATTGGCCGGATAATCAGGCAACCCCCAAGCCGAAGACCGAGAAGCCCAAGGCCGTCGGCGTCAAACCAGCCGAAGCCACGGCGGCCAAACCGTCACATGCCCTGCGCAATACGATCTTCGGCATTACTGCTGCCGCAGTCATCGGCCTTGGCGCCCTTGGCGGCTGGATCTATTCGGATGGGAGTTTGTTCTCGGGCAACGGCACGCCCGTTGGCAGGCAATCAGACGACAAGCCGCCAGACGATAAGCCGCCGAATGGCAACAACCAGGAAACCATTGCCAGACAGGAGGCCGAGCGCCATGACCGCCTGGCCAATCAGCTTGCGAGCGCCGGCCAGGACGTGGCCGCGCTGAGGAGTTTCCTTGAGCAGTGCGGCGCGGACTGCCCCGACGATCTCGCCCGCCAAGCGAAAGACAGCATCAGCACCCAGGAGGCCCAGGCCAAGCGCCGTACGGACCTGGCAAACCAGCTTGCGAGTGCCGGTCGGGACGTGGCTGCGCTGAAGCGCTTCCTCGAGCAGTGCGGCGCGGACTGCCCCGACGATCTGGCCCGCCAGGCGAGGGGTAGCATCAGCGCCCAGGAGGCGCAGGCCAAGCGCCGTACGGACCTGGCAAACCAGCTTGCGAGCGCCGGCCAGAACGTGGCTGCGCTGAAAAGCTTCCTCGAGCAGTGCGGCGCGGACTGCCCCGACGATCTGGCCCGCCAGGCGAGGGGCAGCATCAACACCCAGGAGGTGCAGGCCAAGCGCCGTGCCGACCTGGCAAACCAGCTTGCAAATGCCGGGCAGGATAGAACCGCCCTGCAAAATTTCCTCGACCAGTGCGGTGCGGACTGCCCCGGCGATCTCGCCCAGCAAGCCCGGGCCCGCATCGATGCCGCGAAAGAATTGGCCGTGCGGCATGATCGCCTCGCGGCGCAGCTCACGGCTGCCGGCAAGAATGCTACCGCACTCAAGCGGTTCCTCGATCAATGCGGAGCCGATTGTCCTGATGATCTGGCTGCAAAGGCGAAAGCCGCGGTTGAAGGCACCAAATTGGCGGCTGTGACGTCACCCACGCCTGCTGTGCTCAGGGATTTCGTCGCTGGTTTTGGAGCGGATAGCTGCTTTTCTGCGACGGCGGACGATGTAACGGCCAGTTCCGCAACCGTCACGGCCCTCGGCACCGCGGCGGCGGAGGAAAGCTTCGCCAATGCCTTCAAGCTCAAGGCGAACTTTGCGCCGACAGTGAGGCTCGAAGCGGTTTCCGACCAGCAATGCGGTTTCGTCGGCGCCTTGCGCCGCATGTCGGTTGCAGGCGCGCCGCCCTTGAAGATCGTCTTGAGCAAGTCCGAAATCCGCGGCGGTGATGCGGACAAGGGTACGCCGGGTGATCCGCTTACCGTTTCCGTGACCGGAGCGGGAGAGCGCAACATCTATCTGTTCGTGATGGACCACAAGGGTGGGATTCAGAACATCAATCGGCTCTGCGCCTCCTGCATCACCATGAAGGCGGGGGAGATCGAGGCCGGTCTGAGCCTGTCGGCGCCGGCCAGGGTCGAGGGCGAGGCTCGGCCGCCTTTCTTTCCCATGCTGGTGTTCGCCGTGGCCTCACCGCGGCCGCTGATCAGCATCAACGCGCAGGATGCTTTCGAGGCAGATGATTTCATCACGCCTTTCCTGAAGGAGATCGCGAATGCGCGCGACGTCACCACGGTGGCGGGTTATCTCAAGCTTCGCGACCAGTGACGGTTCGCCAAGTCGAGCCAGGATTATGGATTGAGCAATCCACAATTGTCGACGCAAGCCGCAACATGTCATCGAAGCAAACAGACAAGCGCGCAACTTGCCGGGGCACCGTCATTTGGGAAGCTTGGCTGCGTCGCGCGGCTTGAGCGGCTCCCAGACATAGTCCCAGGTGACGATGCTGCCATCCGGCCCGGCGCTAAACTGGCATTTGGGACGATTGCCGGTCAGGCCGGGCGTGGCGGCGGGGCCGCCCTCGAAGGTGGCCTTCGTCCAGGCAACCGGAATGATCGCACCTTCAGGATTGTTGCCGAACTTCTTATAGGCCTTGATCAGCATGGTCGCCCAAAGCAGCGAATAGATGGCCCGGACGACCGGGTTGAACTTGAGCGGGTGGTCGAAGGGATTCTTGCTGAGGGTATTCGGTATGAAGATGTCCGAGGCGGCAAATTCGCTGCACAGCCGGACCATGATGCCGTAGGTTCCATAGTTGACGCTGCCGTTCAGCCAGCATTGGCCGGCGACTTGCACGGTATTCGAACAGGTGGCCTCGTCCTCGTGCCCGGCCGCGAAAGGGTCGGGATTGGCATAGTCGGACGACGACGGCGTCGCCATCGGGCCGTTGAGGGCCGGATCGAAAATGGGTGGTGTTCGCAGCCACTCGGATGCGCCCTGATAAAGCGGAATGACATCCCATCCGTCGATCTTCGCATGGGCGCGCACCTTGGCGAGCAGGGCATTGAGATCCGGCACCTTGCCGCCCAGCAATGAATCCGTCACCTCCTTGACCAGGCCGGCCGGATCCTTGACCGGCAGGAGGATCTCGTTGCAGAGCGAGATCTTGTCGCGGCGCGACCGGGCCCGGAACTCGACCTGGATCCGGCTCCAGGTCTCCCGGACCTGGGTCGTCACATCAGGGCCGCAGACGAAGTTGGGCGCGGGTGGCGGCGTCGGAGCAGGTGCCGGCGGACGGCCGGTGGCGTAGACGTAAAGCTCCACCGCCCGCCAGTAGCCGTCATTGTCGTTGTCGCGGCCGCCGCTCTGGCTTTCACCGTAACCGAATTGCTGCGGGAACGAGACGCCTGATACAGCAGCCTTGATATGGTCGACGACGGCCTGGCAGCGTTGGTCCGAAAGCCGCTTGTTGAATTGAGCGTCGCCGCTCCGGCTGGCATATCCGAACACATCGACCCACGGATTGGCCGCGTTGCGCAAGAGCGGGATCACCGTCGCGTCCAGCCACGCGATATGGCTCGATAGGAGCCGGGATTGTCCGGTCGTAAAATTGCAAAGGCGTCCCGCAGCTGACGCCTGCCCTGGATTGATCGGTTCGACGTCACTTGCCATGTCAACCTCAAGTAAACTCTAGAGTTGAATTGCTAAGATGATGAAGCGTCGTCAATGATATTGGCGATGTCGGCGAATTGGTTTCTCGTTGTGTTTTGCCATTCTCGTATCGAGACCCAATTCGATTACAGGCGGGCTCTTCGCTCCTGCACTTAGTGCAACAGAATGTCCGGTCTGAAAGCCTATCCGCCGATGAGCACGGTCGGCCACATACCCACAATGGTGCCGCCATGGGCGGTGAGATCCCCGATACGTGCCGCCATCTGGCCGTTGACATAGACGGTGGTCGACCCCAGCGCGATCACGTCGGGCGGGCCGACGCAGATGCAGATGTCGCCCACGCGTGCCTGCGGCTGGCCGCCGGTGACGACGTTCATCGACGCCATCACGATCGGACCACCGACATGCGGCACCAGCACATTCACCAGCGGGCAGACATGCATGTCGCCCAGACGTGAGGCAGGTTGTCCCATCAGGCAAATCCCGTTCCGTGTATCCGGGCATCGGACGCGCGAGCTCGTTGCGTACTTTGTCCGACTGCGGCAGTTTTGTCACTCTGCACCAAGCGTGCGAGCCGATCATAGGCCGGGGCGCCCTCGTGGCACATCCTACAAACAGGGGGAGCCAGCCGGAACCCGCCGCATTTCCTATTTCGAGCCGAACTTGTCGAAGGTGCCGCCCCAGCTGAGCGTGAGCGTCTGCTGGCCGTCGTGCCAATAATAATTGGCCTGAATGGTCGAGTTTCTGAGGCGAACCAGGTCCGCCGACACGCCGATCGGCAGCAATGCCTTGCCGATGTCCCTGACGTCGCCGATGCCGGAAATGCGGTTCACCCGCTCGGTCAGGCCGGCAAAGCCGTTCTCGGCATCGGAAAAGCGCAGGGAGATGCGATTGACCGCTTCGACCACGAGCGCCCCGACGACGTTGTCGCCGACCAGCCCGTCGAGCCAGTCCCGGAATAGGGTCTTGAGCAGCAATTCATTGGCGATATGTCCCCAGAAGGTGGGCGTGACCAGAGCACCTTCGGGCATGGCCACCACGAAGCCGCGCTCGTCGATATGGATGTTGCACTTGTTCCTGGAGACCGCGGCATGAAGGGCGGTGAAGGTCAGGCGCTTGCCGGTCTCGCCGAAAGCGAGGGAGACGCGATCGCTGCCATGACGAGGCAGCGGCGGCGCTATTCTCAATGAGGGCGGCGGCGGGCGCCATTGCTCGCGAAAGCCCTCGCCGACGGTGGCGCCGAACGACGCCTTGAGGGCCCAATGCTGCGGGTCTTCCTTCATGCTGATCATCGAAGCGTTGGCCGGACGCGGGCTGCGCGTGGTATCGATGGAGAAGGAGCCGGGTGCGGGCGTCTTGCCGGCGCCCGGCAGCTTCATGCGCCCTCCCAGTTCGGCGATGAGATCGTCCGGATCCACCGCCTCGAACGTGATGCCGTCAAGCGTGTTGTTCGCCACCTGCCGCGTGCCTGCCTTGATGTGCCTGGCGATATCGATCGGCGGGATCAGGTCCTTGCAGCGGGCCACGATCGTATCGAAGGTTCTTTGCTGGGACGCGTCCATGCTCGGTTTCCAAAAGCCTAAGCGAGGACCGCGAAGGGCAGGCAGTAATGGCAGGATCAAGCCTCGCCTGGGCCGGCAGGACCGGATCTAGTCCCGGGGACGTGGCGGGTGTGGGGCTTTTGTGGCAAGATTGACGCTAAAGGCGGGTCTTGGCAAGCTGGCGCGAACAGTGCACGCGAACGGGTGCCGGCTGTCACGGGCGAGGTCCCCGCTCGATCGACGGCCGTTTTGCCGTGAAGACAACGTCGAACCGGACGATATCCTACGATGACAGAAACGACCCCCACGCCAGCGCCCCAGCCCCTCATTCGCGTCGCGGTCGTCGAGGACGATCCCGCGGCCCTGGAACGCATCACAGTGGCGCTGGAAGCGGCGCCCGACATCTCGGTGGTCGCCAATGCGCCGAACACCGCCACGGGAAAAACCCTGATCGACAAGGGCGGGTTCGACGTGCTGTTATGCGATCTCGGCCTGCCTGATGGCTCGGGCATCGGCCTCATCCGTTATGCGGCTCAGAAATATACCGACGTCGACATCATGGTCATCACGATTTTCGCTGACCAGGACAAGGTATTGGAGAGCATCAAGGCTGGTGCTCGCGGCTATCTTCTGAAGGATGAGCGTTTCGACAGTTTTGCCGAAAGTATCCGTGAGGTTCGGCGCGGGGGCTCGCCGATCAGCCCGGTCATCGCCCGGCAACTGCTCAAGGAGTTTCAGCCGCGCGAGCAGGAAGCGGACAAGAAAGGCCTCGAATTGCTGTCGAAACGCGAACTCGAAGTGCTCAAACTCTTGGCGCGTGGTTTCACCTTCGTCGAAATCGGCGACATCCTCAAGATCGGCCGCAGCACCGTGGCGACCTATGTCAAGAACATCTATCAGAAGCTCGAAGTGAATTCGCGGGCAGAAGCCGTCTTCGAAGCGTCGAGCATGGGCGTGATCAACATGCCGCGCTAAGTGGCACTGAAAATCTGACGAACGGCCCGCGGGCGGAGATATCGAAACCGTCTTCGCGCAGCTCATCTTGGGCCTGGAATCAATCTTGCGTTCTATACTGAGTTAAGAGAAGATACTCCCCCAACAGGCATAGTCATCGCCGCGCGCTTCTCCGATCGTCGTAACATTCACAAGGAGGCGGGCAGGGGGAAGTCTTCGCACAAGATATTGCCGGCTCTCGATCTCATCGGGCCGGTGCCGGGTGGATCGAGGCCGCTTGCAGGGGCAGTTCCCCGCACGATGTCACGCCGGAATCACTTGGCTTGTTTAGACTGGCAATGGCCAGTCTCGTTTCCCGAAATTCCCGCAATACGGCCGGTTTTGCTTCGAAAGAGCCGGTCTGTGCCATCGACCACAGTACTCGACGAAGGGGGCTCGGTGCCGGCCCCCCAAATAGGGGATTACGGGGGAAGGGGTTTGGCGCAAGATGCGTATCACAAGGGGGATGACACCCGCCCGTTGGGCCGGCGCTCACCAACTTCAATGAATTCAAGCGCGATGGTTGGGAACTTTTCCGCCGGTTTTCTTCGATGGGCGGGAACTCCGACTGCAGCGTCGAGGAGAGAGACAAAATCATGGCCGACAGCGGACAGAAGTTCATCAAGCGCAATCGCCCGCCGCGCGTTCAGATCCAGTATGAAGATCCCTACAATGCGGAAAAACTCGTCGAGATTCCGTTTGTCATGGCGGTCATGTCGGATCTGTCCGGCAATGCTTCCGAGGTCGAGAAAGCGCCGATCGCCGAGCGCAAATATCTCGACATCGACATGGACAATTTCGATGACCGCATGAAGGCCATCAAGCCTGGCGTCAGCTTCAAGGTCACCAATCGGCTCGGCGACGCCAAGGGCGACGAGAAGATGTCGGTCAAGCTCAGCTTCGAGAAAATGAGCGACTTCAACCCGGCGCAGGTCGTCCGCAACATACCGGCGCTGGCGAAATTGCTGAAGGCCCGTGAGCAGCTCGCCAATCTGCAGCGCTACATGGACGGCAAGGTCGCGGCCGAGGATCAGATCAAGGCCCTTCTCAAGGACCCCGAGCTCATGCGGCTGCTCAAGGACAATAGCGAGCAGGCCAAGCCTGAAGAGGCCTGACGGCGGCTCCCGCCAGCAGATCAAGCCAGCAGATCAAGCCAGGAGTTCAGCCACATGGCCGAAACAGCCGCTACCCCCCAGACCGTTCCCGCAACCGAAACCCGCGACCTGGAGACCTTCTCCAGCCTGTTGCGCAAGAGCTTCAAGCCGCGCAATGACAGTGCTGCCACCGAGGTCGAGAATGCCGTCGCCACCCTGGTCCGCCAGGCCCTCGACGATACCTCGCTGGTCAAGGAAGACGTCCTCGATACCCTCGACTCGATGATCGCCAAGCTCGACGAGCAACTCTCGATCCAGCTCAACGAGGTCATCCACGCGCCCGAGTTCCAGAAATTGGAAAGTGCCTGGCGCGGCCTCAATTATCTCGTCTTCAATTCCGAAACCGACACCACGCTGAAGATCCGCTTCATGAACGTGTCGAAGGAAGAGCTCTTTCGCGAGTTCAAGGTCTATCCCGGTGCTCGCTGGGACCAGAGCCCGATCTTCAAGAAGCTCTACGAGGCCGAATATGGGCAGCTGGGCGGCGACCCCTACGGTGCCCTGGTGGGCGACTATTATTTCGACCACTCGCCGCCCGACGTGCAGCTGCTGCGCGACATCAGCAAGGTCGCGGCTGCGGCGCATGCGCCCTTCTTCGCGGCCGCCAACCCGGCCTTGTTCGGCATGGATAGCTGGAACGAGCTCTCCAATCCGCGCGATATCGGCAAGATCTTCGATACGCCCGATTACGCCGCCTTCCGTTCGCTGCGCGAACAGCCCGATTCACGCTATGTCGGACTGTGCATGCCCCGCGTTCTCTCGCGCCAGCCCTATGGCGCCAAGTCGGAACCGGTGGAGGAGTTCGCCTTCGAAGAGGATACGGACGGCCATCAGGGCCGGAAATATGCCTGGATGAACGCGGCCTACGCCATGGCGGTCAACATCAACCGCGCCTTCAAGGAATATGGCTGGACGGTACGCATCCGCGGCGTTCAGTCGGGCGGCGAGGTCGTCAACCTGCCCACGCACACATTCCCCACCGACGATGGCGGCATCGACCTCAAATGCCCCACCGAAATCGCCATCAGCGATCGGCGCGAGGCGGAATTGTCGAAGTCGGGCGTGCTGCCGCTGATCCATCGCAAGAATACCGACAAGGCAGCCTTCATCGGTGCCCAGTCGCTGTACAAGCCCAGGAAGATGGATACGGACGAGGCGACGGCCTCCGAAAACCTCTCGGCCCGGCTGCCCTATATGTTCGCAGTCTCGCGCTTTGCGCATTATCTCAAATGCATGGTGCGAGACAAGATCGGCGCCACGATGGAACAGGATCAGCTGCAGAAATGGCTGCAGACCTGGATCAATCGCTATGTCGACGGCGATCCCAAGAACTCGACCGAGGCGATCAAGGCCAAGAAACCGCTGGCCGCGGCCAAGGTCGAGGTGTTCCCCGACGAAGAGAACCCCGGCTACTACGCCGCCAGGTTCTATCTGAGGCCGCACTACCAGCTGGAAGGAATGGATATCGGCATCAGTCTCGTCTCGAGACTGCCCAATAGCCAGAAGTAACACGACATCCAAGCGGGACTGCCTGAACGCTCCGGCGAGCGAACGATCCCGCTTGGCCAATTCAATCCGACGGATGCCTTCTGGAAAAGGTGGATCCGCTCACATCACAGGAGAGTAAAATGGCCCAATCAGACGCATTACTTCAGATCAACGGCATCGAGGGCGAAACCCAGCAGGACAGCCTCGACGGCTATATGGAGCTTTTGAGCTGGAGCATCGGCGGCTCGAACTCCTCGACGTTCGGCAGCGGCACCGGCGGCGGCAAGGGCAAGTCGGTCCTGCAGGACCTGCATTGCACCAAGACCGTGGACAAAGCCTCCGCCAACATCTTCAAATATTGCGCCTTCGGCAATCACATCGACGAGGTCAAGCTCGTCGTGCGCAAGGCGGCGGGCGAAGACAAGCTCACCTACATCACCATCACCCTGACCAACTGCTTCATCACCAGCTATCAGACGAGCGGCGGCTCCGACGGCGGCGCGATGGAGAGCTTCTCGGTCACCTATGAGAAGATCAACCACGAGTATCAGCCTCAGGACAAGACCGGTGCCGCCGACGGCGGTTCGATCGAGTTCACCTACAACGTCGCCACCGGCAAGGATCAGTAATTCCTCGCCTTTCGAGGGCGGACGGCTGCGCAAATATGGCGGCCGTCCGCCCCGGCAGGGACTGCCTCTTCATCGCCGGACCCGGGGCAAGCGCGCTCATGATTGAAGGCGTGTTTGCTCCAGTTCCTTGTTTCGGCGCGTCTTTGCGATTCCGGCGGTTGCCGTTCCATCGCAAGACGCCTTCGCATGCGGAAGACCAAGTGAGCCGTTTCCGGGCCGTCAAGAGCGATCGTTTCGTACCTCCCATCATGCATGCCTTCCGGGAGGCCTTTCGGCTGCGCGATGCCGCCAAGCCCATCGACAATCGCAACGATGCCGGCGAACGCGTGATTGCCGGCCGGCGCACCTCGCCGCGCTCGGCGGTCGGCGAGACCGTGCTGCGCTCGGAACTGGGCGAGGACCTTGCCTCCTTGCTCAACACCGTGGAACTGGCGGCGATCGAGGATCTCGACGGCTTCGACGCCGTGGCGGCCTCGATCCTCAATTTCGGCCTGCCAGATCTGACCGCGATCGTCGCAAGTCCGGAGGCGGCGCGGCGGGTTGCGCTTCTGCTCAAGCAGAGGCTGGAACTGTATGACTGCCGGCTGGTGCCGGGCACGGTGGCCATATCGGGCGAGCCGCTCGACGACAGCGCTTCCGGGCAGCTTAGGTTCCATATCAGCGCCGAAATGGTGTCGACGCCCACCGATATTCCGATAGAGTTCGTGGCGGACGTCGAGGTCGAAAGCGGCAAGATCAGAGTCTTCAGATTGTGACGCCATGAACCGTGAATTCCTCGAACTCTACAATCGTGAACTTGGCATTCTCAAGGAGGAAGCCAAGCAGTTCGCAGCCGAGTTTCCCGGTGTCGCCGAGCGCCTGGGCGGGCTCTTGGAGAACAACACGGATCCGATGATCGCGGGGCTGCTCGAAGGCACCGCCTATCTGGCCTCCCGCGTGCAGCTCAAGCTCAAGCATGAATATGCCGAGTTCACCGACAATCTGCTCGACCAGCTCGTGCCCGATTATCTGGCGCCGGTGCCTTCGGCGGCGCTGCTGCGGGTGGAGCCGCCCTATGGCGATCCCAATCTCAAGGATGGCGTGAGGATCGCCGCCGGCTCTTATGCCGATGCGCGCTTCGTCGAGCGTGAACGCCGCATCGCCTGCAAATACCGCCTCGCCAGCGAGGTCACCTTGTGGCCTTTCGAGCTTGGCCAGGCCGAATATCTGAGCGGGCCGGCAACGTTGCAGGCCCTGGGCATCGAGGCCGGCCCGGCCAGCCAGGCGGGCCTGAGGCTTTCCCTGCTGCGGCGCTCCGCCGCCGACCGCCTCACCGAGCCTGCCGACAAACAGGTGGCGCAGCGGCCCGATTGCTGGTTTGCCAATTGCCGGACCGATGAGCTGGTCTTTCACATCATCGGTCAGGAGGGCGATGCGGTCAGGCTTTACGAGCAGCTCTTCGGCGCTACCACCGGCATCTATTTTCGCTATCTCGACGAAGCCGGCGATCCCGTCATCGTGCCGTTGCCCAAGGCCTGCCTTACCCAGATCGGCTTTGCGCCCGATGAACCGCTGTTTCCGTCCGATCGGCGGGTATTCAGGGGATTCGATCTCCTGCGCGAATATTTCGTGCTGCCGGCAAAGTTCCTCGGTTTCAGACTAAACAGTCTAAAAACCATTTTATCGGCGATCAGGACCAATCGCTGCGACATCGTCATCGCCTTCAGCCAGGGGGACAGCCGGCTGCAATCGGTCGTCAGGGCCGACAGCTTCGCCCTCTACGCCGCCGCTGCCTCCAATCTCTTCGAGATGCAGCTGGCGCGCGTGCCGGTGAAGGACAACGAGCACGAATATCACGTCGTCACCGACCGCTCGCGCCATCTCGATTTCGAGGCCCACCGCCTGATCAGGATGCATGCCCATGTCACCGGCAGCGGCGACAAGGTGGAGGTCTATCCGCTCTATGCCGCGCCGCCGCTCGGGGTCTCCGCCACCGAGACGATGTTCTATACCGTGCGGCGCCTGCCGCGCCGTCGCTCGCAGGAGGAACGGCGCAATGCGCAGCCGACGCAGTATGTCGGCAGCGACATGTTCGTCACGCTCACCAACCACCGCGACAGGGCGGATGGCCTCCACGTCGCCGAGCTCAGCCTGCGGGCGCTGTGTTCGAACCGCCACCTCACCGAGCATCTGCCGGTCGGGCAGGGGGGCGCCGATTTCATTCTCGAAGACCGGACCACGCTGAGGGTGGATTGCGTGGTCGGGCCGACCCTGCCGCGCGATTCCATCGCCACCGATCCGGAAGCACGCGGCCGGCATGGCGCAGGCGGCACTTCGGCCTGGCGGCTGATCAGCATGCTGAGCCTCAATCATCTCGGGCTCTCCGGCTATGGCACGCGGGATTCGGCGGCCTCGCTGCGCGAAATGCTCTCGCTTTTCGCCACGCGCGGCAGCGCCGCCATCGAACGGCGCATCCAGGGCGTCATCGCCGTCGACAGCAGGCCGATCACCCGGCGAATCCGCCAACGCACCGGCGCGGGCGTGGTGCGCGGGCTGGAAGTCACGGTGACACTCGACGAGAAGCACTTCGAAGGCAGCGGCATCTTTCTGCTCGGTGCCATCCTCGACCGCTTCCTCACCGAGTTCGTCGGCCTCAACAACGTGGTCGAGACCGTGATCCGCTCGACCGAACGCGGCGAGATCATGCGCTGGCCGGCGCAACTCGGGCGGCGGCAGCAGCTATGAGTACGCCTCCCGACATGCCGCAGGAGCGCTCTCCGGAAGAGTTGACAGACTTTTCGGCTAAGAAAGTGCGTCAAGACGAGGAGCTGGAAAAGAAGCGCGATTCGGAGACAGCGCACTTTGTTCGAAAGCCGGGAAGTTACGACTTCCTCGACCTTCTGCGCCGCCTCGAGCATCTGGCCGGCGCCAAGCCGCGTATCGGCGAGAGCGCTTCCTCGGCCGAGGCCGTGGCGAGACTGGGCCAGCAGCCCCACATCGATTTTACCGATACCAATGTCGGCCACATTGCCGCATCCGAGGGACGGCCTGCCGAGGTCGAGAGCCGTTTCCTCGGCCTGCTGGGACCGCAGGGCGCCCTGCCGCTGCACACCAGCTATGAAGCGACCCATTGGGCCAATATGCGCGACGTGGCCTTCGCGCGTTTTCTCGACATCTTCAACAACCGCTTCCAGCAACTGTTCTTCCGGGCCTGGGCCAATGCCCGGCCGGCCGTACAGGCCGACCGGCCGAACGAAAACCAGTTTCTCACCTATCTCGGCGCCATGATCGGCATCGGCACGCCGGCCATGCGCGGGCGCGGCCAGCTTCACGATTTCTCTAAGCTTGCCCTGGCCGGCCTGATGGCGCCGGCGGTCAAGAGCGCTTCGCGCATCGAGGGCATGCTCGGCTGGCTGTTCGACGTCAAGGTCGAGGTACAGGAATTCGTCGGTGTCTGGCTGCCGCTGGAGGAGCGCGAACAGGCGGTGCTGGCGGCGGGCAGCTGTGCGCTCGGCGTCGACAGCATCATCGGCCGCTCGGCCTACAGCCTGAAGGACAAGTTCCGCATCAGGCTCGAAGTCGCCGATCTCGACGAGCTGGAGACCTTCCTGCCCGACGGCGTTCATTTCGAACCGCTGGCCGACATCATCCGCTTCTATCTCGGCGAGACCTTCATCTACGACGTCGAATTCGGCCTGGCGGAAAGCAAGACCAAGCCGGCCCAGCTCGGCGGTTTCGGCCGCCTGGGATGGACCTGCTGGATGGGCAGGAAGGGTGCGGCCGACGCCACGGTCGATCGCATGCGCTGGGACTGCCATTTCCATCCCGCCGAGATCCGCGCTGAGCGGCGCCGCAAACCGAGCAAAGGGTAGTTGCCATGGCCGATGTCAGCCTCGAAGTCCTCACCGGCAAGCTCAATCCGCTCGGCTATGACAGCTTCATGCAGGCCTTCCGCCTGGCGCAGGGCGCGGGCAACCGCAACCTGGAACTGGCCCATTGGCTGCAGGCGGTGCTGCAGGCCGACCGCAGCGATCTCGCCTTGACGGTGGCCCATTTCAAGCTCGACGCCGGCCGGCTCTTGGCCGATCTCAGCGCCGTCACGGCCGGCTTTGCCATGAACAAGACCGAGCTGCCGGGTTTCTCCGACGACATTTTCGATGCCCTCAGCCAGGGCTGGAACTACGCCACGCTGATGTTCGGCGAAACGCAGGTGCGCACCGGCCATGTGCTCACCGCGATCCTGAAGGAACCGCGTCTGGCGCGCACGCTCAATGGCCTCTCCAAGCAGTTCCGCCTGATCGACGTCGAGCGGCTCACCAACGAGCATCGCAAGATCTGGCAGCAGTCGGCCGAAGAGAACATGCGCCCGATGGATGGCTCCGGTCCGGTCGCCAAGGGCGCGGGCGGCGATGCGGGCACCGCCGCCAAGGGCACCAGCGCGCTCGACCGCTACGCCGTCGACCTCACCGAGCGCGCCGCCAGCGGCACGATGGATCCCATCGTCGGCCGCGACGAGGAGATCCGCCAGGTCGTCGACGTGCTGATGCGCCGGCGCCAGAACAATCCCATCCTCACCGGCGAGGCCGGCGTCGGCAAGACGGCGGTGGTCGAAGGCTTTGCGCAGCGCATCGCGGCCGGTGACGTGCCGCCGCCACTCAAGGGCAACAAGCTCTACGCGCTCGACATCGGCCTGATGCAGGCCGGCGCCTCGATGAAAGGCGAGTTCGAGCAGCGCCTGCGCTCGGTGATCGACCAGGTCCAGGCCTCGGTGACGCCGATCATCCTGTTCATCGACGAGGCGCACACGCTGATCGGCGCCGGCGGCGCGGCCGGCACCGGGGACGCCGCCAATCTGCTCAAGCCCGCTCTGGCCCGGGGCACGCTCAGGACGATCGCCGCCACGACCTGGTCGGAATATCGCCAGCATATCGAGAAGGACCCGGCGCTGACCCGCCGCTTCCAGCCGATCAACGTCGGCGAACCCGGCATCGAGCAGTGCTGCAACATGATGCGCGGCCTGCTTGGGCCGATGGAGAAACACCACAACGTCCATATTTCGGAAGCCGCCGTGGTCGCCGCCGTCAAGCTGTCGAGCCGCTACATCCCTTCGCGCCAGCTGCCGGACAAGGCGGTCAGCCTGCTCGACACCGCCGCCGCCCGCGTGGCGGTGTCGCAGAACGCCACGCCCGCCGCGGTCGAGGATGTGCGCGTCGCGATCGAGGCGAGCGAGCGTGAGCTGAAGGCCCTGGAGCGTGAACGCGATGTCGGCAATGCCGACGAGAAGCGCATTGGCGAGGTGACGGAAACCATCGCGGCAGCCAGGGACAAGCTGGCGGCGCTGGAGAAGGCCTGGGGCGAAGAGAAGGCCATCGTGGCCGAACTGATGGCCGCGCGCCGGGACATCGCCGAAGGGGGCGAGGGGGCCGAAGCCGCCCGCGAAAAGCTCACCCGGATCATGGCCGACCTTGCCGCCATCGATCCCGAAAAGCGCATGGTCTATCCCTATGTCGACGAGCAGCCCGTGGCCTCGGTGGTCTCGGACTGGACCGGTATTCCGGTTGGGCGCATGGTCAAGGACGAGGTCGAGACCATCCTCAATCTCGGCGACATCCTGGCCAGGCGCGTGGTCGGCCAGGATCACGGCCTGAAGATGATCGCCCGGCGCATCCAGACCAACCGGGCCAAGCTCGACAATCCCGACAAGCCCATCGGCGTCTTCATGCTCGCCGGCCCCTCCGGCGTCGGCAAGACGGAGACGGCGCTGGCGCTCGCCGAGGCGCTCTATGGCGGTGAGCAGAACATGATCACCATCAACATGTCGGAATTCCAGGAGGCGCATACGGTCTCCACCCTGAAAGGGGCGCCTCCCGGCTATGTCGGCTATGGCGAAGGCGGCCGGCTCACCGAGGCCGTGCGCCGGCGGCCCTATTCCGTCGTCCTGCTCGACGAGGTGGAGAAAGCCCATCCCGACGTGCACGAGATCTTCTTCCAGGTCTTCGACAAGGGCGTGATGGAGGACGGCTCGGGTCGGCGCATCGATTTCAGGAATACGCTGATCATCCTCACCACCAATGCCGGCACCGACATGATCATGGCCGCCGCAGGGAACGGCTCGCAGAAGCCCGATCCGGAAGCGCTGGCGGTGGATCTCAAGCCGCATCTGCTCGATGTCTTTCCGCCGGCCCTGCTCGGACGCATCGTCACCATCCCTTATTATCCGCTGTCCGGCGAGATGCTGGGCGCCATCGTGCGCCTCCAGCTCGATCGCATCGGCAAGCGCATCCGCGACAATCATGGCGCCCGCTTCAGCTATGACGATGCGGTGGTCGAGAAGATCGTGTCCCAGTGCAACGACCCCGATTCCGGCGGGCGCATGGTCGACAACATCGTCACCAACACGCTGCTGCCGGCGCTGTCTCAGCGCATCCTGGCGAAAGCGATCGCCGGGGAGCAGATCGGGGAGGCGAAGGTTGGGGTGGAAAACGGGGAGTTTGCGTACGATGTGGCCTGATCACGCGGCGAGCATGCACGGATCAGGCGTTCACGTCAGCAATGGAGGATTTTAATGGCGTTGCATTGTCGGCTTTTTGCGGGCGTACCGGAGCTGGAGGCTTGCCTCGTCAATGATCAGGCGCATCTCACCGCCGGCACGACCGGCCACCACGTCCGGCTTGTGCAGGAGGCGCTGGTCAAGCTCGGCTTCAACCAGATCGACGGCAGGGACTACATCGACGGCGTCTATGGCGCTTCCACGGCTGCCGCCGTGTTACGCTACAAGACATCGCGGCAGATCATCAACCGAGCCTATCAAAGCAGTCCGGACAATATCGTCGGCAAGATGACGATCAAGAGCCTCGATACTGAAATGCTGGCCCGGCAGAACTTTCCCACGCCTTCGATGCTTTGACGCACTCGCCTCTGCGGCGAGATCCCCATCCTTCCCTTTGCTGGCATCATCATCATGGACGTCATCGTCACCACCACGGAAAATCCCTGGTTCGGCTGGGCAAAATCCTATGTCGCACACCAACCGCAGGCTCGTGCCCTCGTGAAGATGACGGCAGGCCAGTCCATGGCGCAGACGCGGGACATCCTCAAGAGTGCGATCAGCAAGGCGGGCGCGGATGGCACGGTCATCATCAGCGTCGGACATGGCACGGCCCTGGATGGCAGCACGGTCGACGGCATGTGCGAGATCGCTCCCGGCGGCACGTTCAAACTGGTCGGCCTCAACGGTGCGGAAAGCCCCCACACCGTCAACGTGTTCTATGACCGTCCTCGCTTTGCCGGCCAGAAATCCGACATGGATTACGACATCGCCAACAATCCAAGCTCCGACCGCCTGGCACGTTGGAAGATCTATCAGGAGATCGGCGCGCATTTCAAAGCCATCAAACCATACAGGATGGTCCTGCTCACCTGCCGGGTCGGTAATGCCAGCGACTTCCTCAAGAAGATCGCCAATGACTGGGGTGTCGTGGTGCGAGCTTACACCAAGCGCGTGGCGTCCAACGAGGATGTGGTGACCGATCCCGGCAAGCCGCCCAAGAGCTTCTTCTATCTCTTCCTGGAAGGTGAGAAATATCCCGACGAGGGGCCTAATGGTGCCGAGCTCAATATCATCGCCCAGCAAGAGCTGCCTTATCGCCCAAGCTATCAGATCTCGGTCGGGCCGCCATTGCCCACGCCTCCCTGAATGAGCGCCATGCTTCGCGCGATTTCGTGCACGAGTCCGGCGTTTGTCGCCTTTGCTGAAGGATAAGACGAAATCCTGTCGACTGGGTGTGTTGCCTCCCGTCTTTGAGGGATATCCCGTCAACAGCTTGAGTATAGAATAACAAATATCGACGGGGGAGCGTAACCAGGACGGCTCGGATATGCCGTATTCTTCAATGGGCTGTGCGAAATGGAGGGGATCGTGACGCCGAAAGAGTATCTGGATCGATACACCTATCTGAAGTTCTACAGTCCGCTCAACAATGAGCTCATCTCAGCCGGCATCACCATGTATGGCTCGGGCTGGGATTTCCGAAACGGCAAGGCCGGAACCGGCCAGGTGATGCAGCGTGAGCATGCGGCCTTCACAGCGGCGCTTCGGATGGCCCATCACGGCAATGCCAATACGCCATGCGGGGCCAAGTTCTTCTTCGACCAGCAGCCGCTCGGCCTGATCCAGCCGACCGAGGACTTCTACGCCACCACCTTCATCCAGGCCTTCGTCGGCAAGGGCAGCCCCGACGAGATCATCGACACGCTCCGGCTGGCTTATGCGATCGGCCGCATCGGCACGGGCAAGGACCTCGCGGGACAGCCTTGCGCCCGGGCGACGGCCCAGGCCTATGCAACGGATTTCATCACGCTCGACTGCAACGGGCTGGTCGGCAACTATTATGGCGGCAATCCCTCGGCCTCCATCGATGCCTATGCCTCGACCGCCCGGCGCCGGACCAGGATCGAAGACATCCAGCAGGGCGATGTGGTCGTCACCCATTGTACAGCTGCACCCTATGAGCATATCGCTCTGATCGATTCCTGCACCGTCAGCGGTTCGACCGCGAATATCCAGCTGGTCGAATGGGGCTGGTATGGCGGCGAGGAAGTCCACTATTCGAAGGAGCCGAAGGCCTATTCGATCGTTCAGGGACCGGAAAAAGCGTATGGCATCGGCTGGGCAGCCAGAAGCAACGTGAAACCGGTCGACACGTTCAGATACATTTTCAGGCGTCCGAGCGAGGAAGAGCCGCACGGATGGTCCTGATCTTCCATGCCGAAGATCTGGATAGTACCTGGAATTATTCGACAACATCCGCCCGAGGACTGCGAGAAGGAGAGCCATCATGGCTTTGACATCTGTTCGTTTCAAGAATGAGCCCTCTTTGCAGCGCATCGAGGCCGGCAACGATGTCCTGCTGCGCGGCATGTCAGGTCGCCATGTCCATCTCCTGCAGATGGCCCTCGTCGATCTCGGCTTTGCCATGCCGATCTCGACCCAGAGCCAGGATTACAGCCCCGATGGTGTCTACGGCATCGAAACGGAGTCGGTGGTGAAGGCGTTCCAGCGGCGCAACCCACCCCTCGTCGAGGATGGCAAGCTGGGCCAGGCGACGATCCGGGAGATCGACAAGCAGATCGGCGGGTTCAAGCATCGCGTGCGGGTGCATTTCCGTTCGCTGGCCCTAAGCGACGTACCGTTCGAGCGCATCCTCTCCAGCGCCCAGGCCGTTTATGCCCAATATGGCATCGAGATCTTCTTCGCCTCCGGCGAGTCGCTCGGCCTGACGCAGGAGGAAGAAAACCGCTTCAACGTCGTGGGGCAGAACTGCACCTGGCAGATGGATTCAGGTGAGTTCGCGGAACTCCACGCGCTTGGAACACCCGTCCCCAACAACGATGTGAAGCTGTTCTTCGTCAACAGGTTCCAGGAGAACAACGTGCTGGGCTGCGGCGGCCATGCAACCGGCAAGCCGGCCTGCGCGGTCACGCATGATTGCTCGCGCTGGGATCCGGCCCACGAGATCGGCCACGTGATGTTGACCAGCTCCTTCTCGCCGGTGCATTCGGGCAGCACGCGCAACCTGATGTTCGCAACATCGAGCAACGGGCCGACGCCCTTGGCGCTGACCGAAAAACAGCTGAAGCAAATCCGCAGCTCACCGGTCTGCCGCGCTGTTTGATGTGGGTCGCGGAACTGTATGGAGTAGCCCGGCACGCACTTGAGGCGAGACGCGCGCGAAACATGATGTGCCGTTCTCTAGATCGGCATCTTCCTGCGGGCAGATCCCGTGTTCCAAGACGATCGATCCGGAGATCGCCCCACCGGAAGCGCGCTATAAACCTGCAAAGTTCGCGCCTGTCGACAAGGACGTCGGCGTTCTCAGGAGTCATTCAGGACGGCGTCGACTGGCCTTGCAGCATACGGGTCAGACGTTCTTCGGCAAGGCTCAGCCGTTTTACCTGGTCACGCATCACCACGAGCGCAACCGCGGGCAATTCGGCGATGAGATTGAGGAAGATGTCCTTCGCAATCTTCAGAACCGTGACGTCGGTGGTGGCCACGACGGTGGCCGAGCGCGGCGCTCCGCTGATCAGGCCCATCTCCCCGATGATGGAATGGCGTCCGGTGGTCGAAAGATGCAGTCTCTCGCCGGGGAGTTCCATGAAGGCATCGGCGGTCCCCGAGAGAATGACATAGGCTGCATCGGCGATGTCCCCCTGACGGAACAGGATCTCGTCCTGTTCGAAAGAGATGCGTTCGCAGGTGAAGGCGATCAATTTCAGCCGCGGGGTATCGAGGGCCGCGAACATCGGCACGTCGCGCAGGGCCTGGATCTCGGCCAGTTCCTCGACCGGCGTCTGCGCTGCCGCTTCCTGTGCGTCCGAAGGCGCGGAGGGTTTCGACACCGATTCAATGCGGTTGCCGCGGGTGGTCACCACGATATCGAACAGGTCTCGGGAGGTGGTATCGCGCATGGCGACGACAAGGGTGCGTCCCGCCATGTGCCGGCGCACCACCTCCAGGATGGTGGCACGCTGGCCTTCGGCAAACATCAGGTCGAGCTGGTCGAGGATGAGAATTCTGGGGCGCTTGATCAGGCAGCGGGCGAGGGCGAGGGCACATCGATGGGTTGCCGGCAGCAGCCGCCCGCCGGGCCCGGCCTCCTGGTCCAGGCCGAGTTGGTAGATGATCCGCTCGAGGCCGCAATCACGCACGACCTTGCGCAATGCGACCATGATCCGTTCCTCGGCATGCGCCATGGCATGGTCGATACGCCCGAACAGGAGATTGTCGCGCAGCGGCGCGACGGGGCAGAGCCGATCGGGAGCATAGAACTCCAGCAGCCGGGCGAACCGGGCCGGATCGAGCGCCATGATCCGCCCGCGCGTCCGCACGACCTCATTGGCAAGGGGGGCGGTGAGCAGCCCGAGCCGATGGCGGGTTTCGACATAGTGGAGCGCCAGCAGCAGCAGGGAACGGCGTTCCGGATAGGTGAGTGCGCTGGTGCCGCGGCTGCCGGCGCGAGAGGCTATCTCGGCAAAGCGCGGCAGGTCACTCGATGAGATGAAGGAGAAGCGCTCGAACACGGCGTGATCGCTGGCGATCTGCGAAAAGATCTCCACCATGGTTGCGGCGACTTTCAGCCCCAGGGCAACCAGGCTGTCTCCGAGCCCTCCTTCTGCGAGCAGCGCGGCAATTTCCGCGTCCTCGATCAGCGTCTCGATGGCACCTTCGGCAACCGGCACACCGAAGAACAGATTCTCGCCGATGGTGGCGTAGCGGTTGAAGCGGGCCGGATCGAATGGTTCGATCAGATCGGCGAGATGAGTTGCCTCGAGCTCCTGGACGAGGCGTCGGCGGCAGTCGACGAGGCGCTCGGCGAGATCCCGGTCGGGTTCCACATTGAATGTGCGAGACAGGCCGAAGCCATAAACGGCATCGGCCAGGCCAATCTCGCCCAGCAGGGCGACGATGATGTCGTCGAGTTCGCCAGCATGGGCTGCGCCGGCCCTGCGCAGGTCGATGGAAGAGGTTGCAGCTTCCGCTTCCCCGCCGGAGCGGATTGCCTGGTCGGGTCGGCCGCCGCCTGGATCGGCAGGGGACGGCAAACCCTGCCCGGCGCGCGGGCCGCGCAGGCTGTAGACGATGTTCTCGCGTATGGAGCGCCCGAAAATGATGAAATCGGGACCGAGATATCCAAGGTTCTCTCCGATCCAGCCCGGGGAAAAGGCGGCGATATCCTGGCCGGCAAGGCGGACCGTGCCGTCGAATTCGGTCAGGCGGCGCGCGAGCACCTGGGCCAGGGTGATGAAGCCTTCACCCCGGGATCCGGTGAGCATGACGTGCGCGCCGAGAGGCAGGACCAGATTGGCATTGTCGAGCAGGACGTCGCCGCTCGGGGCGCGCACCCTGAGCGCCTCGATCGCGATGGTGCCGCCGGCCGCCAGTTGGGGCGTTTCGCCGGCGGGTTCGGGAAGTTCCGCCAGAGAGAACTGTTCCAGGATCTGCTCATATTTGACTTCGACGTCCTGGCGCTGCTGATCCCAGTCGATCAGTTCCTTGATGGGAGGCGGCAGGTCGCGATAGGCGGCGATCACCGCGACGAGCTGGCCGATGTCGAGCGAGCCACGCAGCGCGAAATAGCCGCCCAGCGCGTAGAACAGAAAGGGCGTCACCTGCGCCAGCACGGAATTGATGAATTTCACCATGAACTTCCGGCCGTAGAGCCGATAGCGGATCCAGAACAGGTCATCGAGGATGCCGGTGATCTTCTGGCGTTCATAGGCGGCTGTGCCGTGATTGCTCACCTCGCCTATCCCGTCGACAATCTCGCCGATATGGCCGGCCAGCGAGCGTGAACGCGCCTGGCGCTGGCGGCCGAGCCTGAGCTGCTCGCGCCGAAGACGCGGGATGACCGCGCCCTGCACCAACACCATCGCCGCGGCGAGAAGGCCGAGAAGGGGGCTTTGCAGCAGGATGAAGGCGAGGGCGGTGAGCGCCTGGCTGCCGAGGAAGGCGGGCTGGATATAGGCATCGCCGACGAAGCCGCCGATGGGTTCGACCTCGTCGCGGATGATGGTGGCGACTTCCGCCGAGCGGACATTGCGGACTGCCTCGGGCCGGAAGCGCAGCAGCAGGTTGAAGAGATCGAGACGCAGGCGGCGCAGCAGGCCTTCGCCCAGCTTGCCCTTCTGCATATTGATGACATAGCGAAAGGCGCCGTTGACCAGCACCAGCAGCATGAACGCCGAACTCAGCACCATCAGATAGGCGATGCGGGACAGTTCCATGCCGGGATAGTGCAGGGTTCCGCCTCCCAGGAAGGACGGCAAGGCGAGGTTGAAGGCGAAAAGCGGTGCTTCGGCGGCGCCGTGCTGAAAGGCGCGTCCCTGGATGGCGTCATTGACGATGCTGCGCGGCAGGTCGAGCGACAGAAAGTAGAAGGGCAGGGAAGCAAGCACGACTATGAGTATGACGACCTGCTGCCGACGACTGTTCTGCCAGATGTAGGAAAACAGGGGTGGCAGCCCTTTGCCGGCCGCTGCCGCTTCGGCGGATTTCCGGGCCGGCCTGCCGGGCGGTGTGTTCGCCATGAATGCTCGCTTCACCGGGGGCCTCGTACCGACAGCGCACATAACTCGATCAAGGCTTTCTAGCCGCCGTCCGAAGTCCAAATTCAAGTAAAAGAACAATTACATTGAATTTATCTCATGAATTGAAGCATCTCAAATTTATAGCGCATCCGTAAAAAAATGAGCCTACCTCTTCCGAACGAAGTGGCAGCCTTTGTCCCAACCTCGCCGTCCGGGCCTGCTCGCTCCGATGGGAAGCATGGTCGTCGGGCAGAAAGAGCCTAGCGGGCGGCTATGATACCGGCTGCCCAAAGCTAAAAAAGTGAGTAAAATCCTGTCCTTGGAGCAGGAAGACGCATTGTCTTCCGCCTGACGACGCTCGATCCACCGGATCTGCGGCCGGACCCCCGAGGGGCCCTCTCGGATCAAGGCAGGGGAGCTCGTTTCACCGGTGGCGGATCGTTCCATGGCGTGTGCGGGTTGCGGTCTGGAATTGGCATCGGATTTCGCGTTCTGTCCGCATTGCGGGCGGGCGCAACCGACGCCTTGTGCGAAATGCGGATTTGCCTGCGCGCCCGGTTTTGCCTTCTGCCCGCGCTGCGGAACGGCGCGCCCGCCCGGCCTGCCTGCCGCCGAGCCCGACGCCGCATCGCTTGCCGATGGCATCGCATCGGCTGGGACGCCCGATCGTCCCGAGGCGGACCGGCGGCAGGTAACGGTGCTTTTCGCCGATGTCTCCAGCTTCACCGCTCTTTCCGAGCGCCTCGACCCGGAGGACGTCCGAGCCTTCCAGAACGCCCTGTTCGAAACGCTGGCAAATGTGGTGGCGCATTATCAGGGTTTCGTGGAGAAGTTTATCGGCGATGCCGTGCTGGCCGTGTTCGGCGCGCCGCTGGCCCATGAGGACGACCCGGAGCGGGCTCTCGGCGCGGCGCTGGACATGACGGCCGAGGCGAACCGGCTCGACGAGCACTGGGCCGGGCGCCTTGGCCAGCCGGTGAGCCTTCATATCGGCATCCATACCGGTCTGGTCGTGGCCGGTCATCTCGGCCAGGCCGCGGGGGCCAGCTATGCGGTGACCGGCGACACCGTCAATACGACGGCCCGCCTGCTGGCGGCGGCCTCGGGTGCCATCCTGGTCTCCGAGGCAACCCAGGCGTTGACCCGCCACCGTTTCGCTTTCGAGCCCGTGCCCGACCTCATCTTGCGAGGCAAGGCGGCACCGGTCGCGGCCTATCGGCTGATCGGACGGCTGGCCATGCCGGCTTCCGGACGAGGGCTGGCCGCGCACGGCTTGGAAAGCCGGATGGTCGGCCGCGACGAGGAACTGGCGCGGCTCGTCGCGCTCTTCGACCGGGCGCAGACCGGATCGGCGCAGGTCGTCGATCTCGTGGGGGAAGCGGGCGCCGGCAAGTCGCGGCTGATCGCCGAATTCCTCGGCATGCTCGAAACGCAGGGAAAGCTTGCCGGCGGCGCCGTCCGCCAGGCCGTTTGCTCGTCCCTCGGGGAACCCGCCTATGGTCTCTTCGCCGCCTTGTTTCGCGAAGCCTATCGGGTGCACCGGGACGATACGCTCGAAACGGCAAGTCGGAAGCTGGCTGCAGGCCTCGTGGCGCTCGGCGCCGAGGCCGACGTGGCGGATGCGGTTGCACCGGTCCTGAACTACATGCTGGGTGTGGAGGGCGTGCCGTCGGGAGACCTCGCGCCGGAACAGGTGAAGCGCCAGATCGCGCTTGCCGCGCGCATGCTGATCGCCCGGCGCCTCGATCAGGGGCATCTGCTCATCGTCGTCGAAGACCTCCATTGGGCCGACATGGCCTCGGTGGATCTTCTGTGCGACGTGGCCGATCATCTTGCCGACCGGCGCTTGATGATCGTGCTGTCGCATCGCCCCGGCGGGCCGTCGTTGCGCCCCGCCTGCGCCTCGCAATCGAGCCTTCATCTCACCCCGCTCTCCGCCGATGAGACGCGGACCTTCCTCGGTTCTCTTTTCGGTGAGGCCGATGGCGACGCCCTCGCGGATATCCAGGCCTTCGTCACCGGGCGGGCGGGCGGCAATCCTCTCTTCGTCGAAGAGATCGTTCGAAGCCTCGTGGCCAGGGGCATTCTGAAAAAGGAAGGCGGTCAATGGGCCTGCACGGCGCCGCTCGACGCCGAGGATGTGCCGCCGACCCTGCAGGGGCTGCTGCTCTCGC
This sequence comes from Labrys sp. LIt4, assembly GCF_017813775.1. Lineage (NCBI taxonomy): Bacteria > Pseudomonadati > Pseudomonadota > Alphaproteobacteria > Hyphomicrobiales > Xanthobacteraceae > Labrys > Labrys sp. LIt4. Next base: position 230,958 of record NZ_JAGIPY010000006.1, on the reverse strand, counting down.
GTGTCGACGGGCTGGCCGTCGCCGAGCGGCGCGTGCTGTATGCGGCGGCCGTGCTCGGCATGGCGTTCGAACAGGACCTTCTCACCCAAATTGCCGCGGAGCCGGCTGCGGTCGACGCGGCGCTTCGCCGTCTGGCCGAAGCCGGTTTCCTCTGCCGGGTCGGCGAGGGCGGGAGCCACCGCTTTGCCCATGCCCTTGTCCACGAAGCCGTCTATCACAATCTGCTCCTGTCCAGCCGGACCGAGCTGCATGAACGGGCCGGCCGCGCGCTCGAACATGCGGTCGGCAGCCGGCCCGAGCGTTTGAGCGATCTCGAGGCGCTGGGTCATCACTGGAGCCTGAGTTTCGACAAGGCCAGGGGCGCACACTATCTCATGGCGGCCGGCGACCGGGCCCGCGCCGTCTATGCCAACGAAGATGCGATCCGGCACTATGAGCGGGCTCTTCGTACTCTGGCCGATTGTCCGGGCGGTGAGAGCGACATCCGTTCCACGCGGGAACGGCTGGCGGATCTCCTGGCGCTGACCGAGCGGCGAACCGAGGCGGCGGTTCACTACGAGACGGTGTGCGAGGCGCTCGAGGCCGCGGGCGACCGGGCCGGGGCAGCCCGGCTCCAGCGCAAGATCGGCGGCCTGCATTGGGAGGCCGGCGATCGCGACGGGGCCAGGGCCTGCTTCATGCGGGGCCTCGCTTTGCTCGGCGAGGAGGGCTATTTGCCCGAGCGCGCGCAGTTGTACCAGGAGGTCGGCCGGCTTGCCTTCCGCGCCGGCGACAATGACGGGGCGATCGCCTGGGCGGAACGGGCGCTGGCCGAGGCCGATCGCGATACCAAGGCCGATCCCGAACCGGATCATATGCGTGACCTCGCGGCGATACGCGCCCAGGCCTACAACACGATGGGCGTGGCGCTGGCACGCACCGGCCGGTCGGCGGTCGCCGTAGAGCAGATCGAACGCAGCGTCCGGTTGGCCGAGGACCATCATCTGCTGCAGGCCGCCTGCCGCGGCTATACCAATCTCGGCGTGCTCTACAGCACCCTCGATCCCGAGCGCAGCATCGCGACCTGTCTGCGCGGCCTGGAAACCGCAAAGAAGGTGGGAGATCTGGGCTTCCAGTCCCGCATCTATGCCAATCTCGCCGTCGCCTATTGCGCCCTGACGGATCGGTGCGAGGCGGAAGGCGTCAAGGCGGCGCAGATGGCGGTCGATCTCGACCGGCGGCTGGGCCTGCTCGACCATCTGGCGGCGCCACTGATCATCCTTGGCCAGATCTATCAGTGCCGGGGCGAGCATGCGCTCGCCTTCGCGTCCTACGAGGAGGCCTTGCGCCTGGCCGAGCAGATGGGTGAACCGCAATTCCTGTTTCCCTGTTATGACGGTCTGGGCACGCTCCATCTCGATGCTGGGAACCAGGGCCAAGCGGCGCTATACTTGGCCAAGTCGGAGGAGGTCTGTCAGCAAGCCGGCCTCGAACCCGACGCCCTGATGGTTTTGCCGTTTCTGTGCTGACGTGTTTTGCGATTGGATCGGGACCACCTCGAATTGGCAGGCCGGACCGAGATGAAGAGCGAAGGCCGAAAATCATTTCGTGACAATGGGTTTTGCCTCGAGATGAAAGGGGTTTCGCATGAGCATGCAGCCGATACTGGTGCCGATCGCCCCGGGTGAACGCGCGCCGGATTTTTCGCTGCCCGCTCTCGATGGATCGGGCACGGTGTCGCTCGCCGATTATCGCGGCAAGAGCTCGCTCTTCCTTGCGTTGTTCGTCGGGCTCTGGTGTCCCTTCTGCCGCAGGTCGATCGCTCAGATGGCGGCCGCGGGCCCGCAATTGCAGGCATTGGGGGTCGAGACGCTCGGCATCGTTGCCACCGAACTCGAAAATGCGCGCCTTTATTTCAAGTTTCGCCCGAGCCGTCTGCGCATTGCCACCGATCCGGAACTTTCGACGCATCGCGCCTATGGCGTTCCCAAGCCGATGCCCACGCCGGATCTGATGGCCGCCTTGGCGGAGCTCCATGTCAATCCCACCGGAGAGTTGCCCGAACCTCTGCCTGTGCGGCAGGCGGCCGACACGCTGGCGCGGCTCGACGGTTATGTCGAGAATTCGATCGACCATGCCGACATGGAACGGCAATGGCCTCAGCTCAAGGGCCAATTTCTCATCGACAGCGATGGGTTCGTACGCTGGACCCATATCGAATGCAGCGAGGGATTGGCAGGGCTGGGGAAATTCCCGTCCACGCAGGAGATGGTCGCGGCAGCCCGGGCATTGCTGGAGCCTCGGGAAGGTAGGGCGCACTGAACCGGCCGAGGAGAAGAAGCCGGCCTGTGGACCCGCTTGGACGCTCCCGCTTTTTCGGCTGGCGAGACAGGGTGAGTCGATCCACCACCTCGCTCGCTCTCGGGACTGAAGTGAGAAATTCAAATATCACCATAAAATATTGAGTATACAAAAAATTCCTTTCTCGTGCGTATGCCCCTGGCCGCGCGAGGTTGTCGTTCGCGGATAGCTCCAGCTTTCTGTTCATCGGACGCGTCACGTCGGAGATGAATCAAAAGCACGTCACATCACAAGTGATGATTGACTCATCATACCAGTAGGTCTATAAGCCGCTCGAATTTGAGAGGAGATCTGGATGACGACGATCGCGCTCTTTGGCGCCGGCGGAAAGATGGGCTACCGGCTGGCCAGCAACCTCAAGACGTCGAGTTTCGAGGTCCGGCATGTCGAGGTGAGTGCGGCCGGCCAGGAACGCCTCAAGACCGGCCTTGGCCTCGATAGCGTCGCGCCGGATGCGGCTCTGGACGGAGCCGACGTCGTCATTCTCGCCGTTCCCGATACGCTGATCGGCAAGGTTGCCGCCGGCATTGCCGACAAGCTCAAGCCCGGCACCATGGTGGTCGTGCTCGACGCTGCCGCGCCTTTTGCCGGTCATCTTCCCGATCGCCCCGACCTGACCTATTTCGTCACTCATCCCTGCCATCCGCCGATCTTCAACGACGAGACGGAGATGGCCGCCAAGAAGGACCATTTCGGCGGGATCGCTGCCAAGCAGCACATTGTCAGCGCGCTGATGCAGGGCCCGGAGAGCGCCTATGCGGTCGGCGAGGAGATCGCCAAGGTGATCTGGGCGCCGGTCATGCGCTCCCATCGCGTCACCGTGGAGCAGATGGCGCTGCTGGAGCCGGGTCTGTCAGAGACCGTCTGCGCAACCCTGCTCGTGGTGATGCGCGAGGCCATGGACGAGGTGGTGGCCCGGGGCGTGCCCCGCGAGGCGGCCCGTGACTTTCTGCTCGGCCATATGAACGTGCTGGGTGCGGTGATCTTCGGCGAGGTCGAGGGTGTGTTCTCCGATGCCTGCAACAAGGCGATTGCCTTCGGCAAGCCGGCCCTGATGCGGGACGACTGGAAGCGCGTCTTCGAGCCGAACGAGATCGCCGACAGCATCCGCCGCATCACCTGAACTGGATCTTGCAGCAGCCGTCACCCCCTGGTGGCGGCTGCCTGCTTTCGACCAGGCTTCTGGACGACCCGTCGAGCAGCCAGCCGCCAGCGCCTCCAAAAACAACACACAGGAGGAGGCGCTTTGCTCATTGGGAGGAAAAATGAGCTCGAATACCCTCGCGATCGACCCTGTCGAACGATCGGCCATCCGCAAGGCCACCTGGCGCCTCGCGCCCTTCCTGGGTCTGATGTTCTTCATCAACTTCCTGGACCGGACCGCGATTTCCTTCGCCGGCCCGCATGGCCTGACGAAGGATCTGGGGCTCACGGCCACCCAATTCGGCTTCGCCGCCGGCATCTTCTTCATCGGCTACATCCTGCTCGAAATTCCCAGCAACCTGGCCCTGCACAAATTCGGCGGCCGGCGCTGGCTTGCGCGCATCATGGTGACCTGGGGCATCGTCTCGGTGCTGTTCACCTGGGTCAGCGGCGTCACCGAGCTCTATGTCCTGCGCTTCCTGCTGGGCATCGCCGAAGCGGGCTTCTTCCCGGGCGCGATCCTCTATCTCAGCACCTGGGTGCCGGCCCGCCACCGGGCCAACATCCTCGCCCTCTTCTATATCGCCCAGCCGATGACGACGGTGATCGGCGCGCCGCTGGCCTCCTCTCTCATCCAGGCCCACGGCTTCTTCGGCCTCGAAGGCTGGCGGATCATGTTCTTCGGCGTCTCGATCCCGGCCATCGTGGTCGGCATCGTCACCTGGTTCTACCTGCCGGACTCGCCCAAGGATGCGAAGTGGCTCAGCGCCGAAGAGAAGAGGTGGCTCACCGGCGAACTCGCCCGCGAGGACAGCGCCAAGCGTGAGCCGCACAACGGCTCGATCGGCGCGGCCCTGTCGAGCGGCCGGGTCTGGCTGCTGGCGCTCATCTATTTCGGCATGATCTATGGCCTCTATGCACTGGCTTTCTTCCTGCCCACCATCGTTTCCGGCTTCGAGGCGAAGTTCGCCACCAAGTTCTCCGTGTTCCAGGCCGGGCTGATCATCGCCATTCCCTATCTTCCCGCCGCCATCGCGCTCTATCTGTGGAGCCGCGACGCGACGAAGCGCGGGGTGCGGGCCTGGCATATCGGCATTCCGGCGCTGGTCGGCGCGATCAGCATCCCGCTGGCGCTCTATATGCCCACCCCCGAGACCACGGTCGCCTGCATCACCGTAACGGCCTGCGCCATCTTCTCGGCCCTGCCGAATTTCTGGGCCTTGCCGGGTCGCTTCCTGTCCGGCGCGGCGGCCGCAGCCGGCATCGCTCTCATCAACACCATCGGCAATGTGGCCGGCTTCGCGGCGCCCTATGTCACCGGTGCCGTCAAGGACTACACCGGCCTCTACCAGGCCCCGATGATCATCGTGGGGGCCTTCATGCTGCTCTCGGCCGTCCTCGCCTTTCTCGTCGGGCGGGAGATCAGGAAAGGCGGGGAGGGCACGCGGGCCTATGCGCCCCTCAGGCCCTGAGGACGAATTGGCATCTGGCAAGAACGACCCGCCGGACACAACCGGCGGCCATCCGGACTGAACCGTCGACACACAATGGGAGGACGACATGAGCTTGAAACGACTTCTGCTGGGCGCTGCGCTCGCCGGCGTCATGGCATCGGCAGCAATGGGCACCGCCCTGGCCGCCGATCTCATCGCCATCATTACGCCATCGCATGACAACCCCTTCTTCAAGGCGGAGGCCCAGGGGGCCGAGGTCAAGGCGAAGGCGTTGGGCTATGACACGCTGGTGCTGGTGCATGACGACGACGCCAACAAGCAGTCGCAGCTGATCGACACCGCCATTGCCCGCGGGGCCAAGGCCATCATCCTCGACAATGCCGGCGCCGCCGCCACGGTGGCCGCCGTGCAGAAGGCCAAGGATGCCGGCGTGCCTTCCTTCCTGATCGATCGCGAGATCAATGTCGCCGGCATTGCCGTCGCCCAGATCGTGTCCAACAACTACCAGGGCGCCCAGGCCGGTGCGCAGGAGTTCGTCCGGCTGATGGGCGAAAAGGGCAACTATGTCGAGCTGGTCGGCCGGGAGGCCGATACCAATGCCGGCATCCGCTCCAAAGGCTATCACGACGTCATCGACGACTATCCGGACCTCAAAATGGTGGCGCGCCAGTCGGCCAATTGGAGCCAGACCGAGGCCTACAGCAAGATGGAGACCATCCTGCAGGCCAATCCCGACATCAAGGGCGTGATTTCCGGCAACGATACCATGGCGATGGGCGCGATCGCCGCGCTGCAGGCCGCCGGCCGCAAGGATGTGATCGTGGTCGGCTTCGACGGCTCCAACGATGTGCGCGATTCCATCAAGCAGGGCGGCATCAAGGCGACGGTCCTGCAGCCCGCCTATCTCCAGGCCCAGACCGCCGTCGAGCAGGCCGACACCTACATCAAGACCAAGAAGGGCCCTGCGCAGGAAAAGCAGCTGATGGATTGCGTGCTGATCACGCCCGACAATGCCGGCAAGCTCGAAACCTTCGCGCTGGCGAATTGACGTTGCGATGAAAATTGCCCGGGACCTGCCTCGCGGCAGGCGTCCCGGACCCGTTCCAGATCCCGACAATCGAGGCCGGAGCCCATCCATGCCCAGGCTTGCCAACAGGCTGATGATCGCCGCCATGGCGCTCACCCTTGCAGCATGCAAGATCGTGCCGACCGCGGAGGTCGATGCGGCCAGACAGGTCGGCGCCTCGGGCACGGGACCCGTCTTCGACCCGGACAAGGCCGTCGACGCGATCTGGGCAGCTAAGGTCCTGCCCTATCTCAAGGCGAAGGCAGGCGACTTCGTCGTCGTGCGTGATCTTGCCGCCAAGAATGCGGACGAGGCCGGGCAGAAATATGGGTATCGGGCCAAGGAGGGCACTGTGCCCTGGACCTATGTGGTCAAGGCCGAGGGCCGCATCGTGGCGGCGAATACCGGCTCTCGTGCCGCCACCATCGACGTCGACGTCGACGGGGACGGCAAGGCCGACATGGTGGTGCAGATCGGACCGGCCGTGCGCGGCACAGCCCTGCGCGATAGCCTGGATTTCGTGTCCTTCAATGCCTTCACCAACCAGATCGAATACGCCCAGTTCGGCAAGGCCTTCAATGCCCGGGTCAATGCGGACGTGCTGCAGTCCCTGCCGCGCGAAAAGCTTGCCGGGCGCTCCGTGACGGTGCTCGGCGCCTATGTGTTGGAGCCGGGCGGCAAGCCGCCGCTGGTGACGCCGGCCGAACTGAGTCTCGGGGCGGGGTCATGATGGAAGAGGGCCGCCCTGCCATGCCCGATGACGACGTCGTCCTGCGCCTGGAAGGCGTGTCGAAGGTGTATTCCGGCACGGTCGCCGTCAGGCATGCCGATTTCGACGTGCGCCGCGGCGCCGTGAACGTGCTGGTCGGCGAGAACGGCGCCGGCAAGTCCACGCTGATGAAGATCATTGCCGGGGTCGTGCAGCCCACGGACGGGCGTATCCTGCTCGACGGCAAGCCCGTCACTTTCCGCGATGCGGGCGAGGCGGTGGCGCATGGCATCGGCATGGTGTTCCAGGAGCTCAACCTGTTCGGCAATCTCTCCGTGGCCGAGAACATCTTCGCCGCCCGCGAAATCGTGCGGCTGCCCCTGGGCATCGACCATCGCGAGCAGGAACGCCGCGCTGCCGAGTTCCTGGAGCGGCTCGAAGCCGGCATCGATGCCCGCACGCCGGTGGAGGATCTGCGCATCGGCCAGCAGCAGCTGGTCGAGATCGCCAAGGCGGTGGCGCAGGACGCCCGTATCCTGATCATGGACGAACCGACCTCCGCGCTCAGCGCCGCCGAGGTCGAGATCCTCTTCCGCGTCATCGCCGACCTCAAGGCGCGCGGCGTCGCCATCGTCTACATTTCCCACCGGCTGGAAGAGCTCATCCGCATCGGCGACTACATCACCGTGCTGCGCGATGGCCGCGTCACCGGGCAGGAGCGCATCGCCAATGTCGATGTGCCCTGGATCGTGCACCAGATGATCGGCTCCGACGCCAAGGATTTCGCCAAGACCGAGGATCATCCGCTCGGTCCGGAAGTCTTCCGCGCGGAGGATGTCTGCCTGCCGCGCGTGAGCGGGGGGCTCGCGGTCGACCACGTCTCCCTGTCGGTCAGGCAGGGCGAGATCGTCGGCATCTATGGATTGATGGGTGCCGGGCGCAGCGAATTCTTCGAATGCGTGATGGGCCGCCACCGCCACGCCACCGGGCGCCTCTTCGTCGACGGCAAAGCGGTGGCGGAAAAGGACGTGACGGGACGCATCCGCCGGGGCCTGGCGCTGATCCCCGAAGACCGGCAGAGGGAGGGGCTGGTCAGCATCCTCTCGATCGCCGCCAATCTGTCCATGGCCTCCCTCGGCCGTTTCCTCGCCGGTTTCCACATCAGGCGCGGGCGCGAGCAGGCCGCCATTCGCGCCGCCGTCAAGGACCTGTCGATCAAGGTGGCCGATCCCGAGCTGGAAGTGAGTTCCCTGTCCGGCGGCAACCAGCAGAAGGTGGTGATCGGCAAGGCGCTGATGACTGGCCCGAAAGTACTGCTGATGGACGAGCCCAGCCGCGGCATCGATGTCGGCGCCAAGGCCGATGTCTTCCGCACCATGCGGCGGCTCGCCGCCGACGGCCTCGGCATCCTGTTCGTCACGTCCGACCTCGACGAGGTGATGGCGCTGTCGGACCGCATCGCCGTGATGAGCAACGGCAAGCTCACGGCCCTGTTCGAGCGGGCCGAGGCCACGGCCGCCAAGGTGGTGGCCGCCTCCGCGCTCGGCCATGGCCCCGTTCCTTCCTCTTCTTCTGCCAATCACGGAGCGCCGGCATGACAGTCGCGCAGGAAACCTTGAACAATCCATCCACGGGAAGCGGCTCGCTTGCCCTGAACCTGATGAAGCTGCGCACCTTCATCGCTTTGTTCGCCGTGCTGATCTTCTTTTCGCTGGCGGCGCCGAACTTTCTCAGCACGGCCAATCTCATCCTGATGTCAAAGCATGTGGCGCTGAACGCCTTCCTGGCGATGGGCATGACCTTCGTCATCGTCACCGGCGGCATCGACCTGTCGGTCGGATCGATCGTAGGCCTGTGCGGCATGGTCGCCGGCGGGCTGATCCTCAACGGCCTGGACCTGCGCATCGGCTACACCATCTTCTTCAACATCTACGAGGTGATGGCGATCACTTTGTTGGTGGGCATCCTGATCGGCGCCGTCAACGGATTGCTGATCACCAAGCTCAATGTCGCGCCCTTCATCGCGACGCTCGGCACGCTCTACATTGCCCGCGGCCTGGCGCTTCTCTCGTCCGGTGGCGCGACCTTCCCCAATCTGGTCGGCCGCGCCGATTTCGGCACGCAGGGCTATGCCGTCCTGGGGGCGGGACGTCTTCTCGGTTTGCCGACGTCGGTGTGGATCCTCGCCGTGCTGGCGCTGGCCGCCGCCTATATGGCGCGCTGCACGCCGCTCGGCCGCCATATCTTCGCAGTCGGCGGCAATGAGCGTGCTGCGGGCCTGTCGGGTATCCGGGTCAACCGGGTGAAGCTCTTCGTCTACATGTTCTCGGGCTTTTGCGCCGCCGTCGTCGGCCTGGTGGTTTCCTCCGAATTGATGGCCTCGCATCCCGCCACGGGCGAGAGCTTCGAACTCAACGCCATCGCCGCGGCGGTACTCGGCGGAACCTCGATGTCTGGCGGCCGCGGCACCATTGGCGGCACCATCATCGGTGCCTTCGTCATCGGCATTCTCTCCGACGGGCTGGTGATGATGGGGGTCAGCGAGTTCTGGCAGATGGTGATCAAGGGCCTGGTGATCGTCATCGCCGTGGTGGTGGACCAGGCTCAGCGACGGCTGCAGCAGCGCGTTGCCCTGCGCCAGATGGCGAGGCTGGCCTGATGATGTCCTATCGGGGTGCCCTGATCGGTTGCGGCTTCTTCGCCATCAACCAGCTCCATGCCTGGCGGGACGCAGAGGGCGTCGACATCGTCGCCCTCTGCGACCGCGACCCGGAACGTCTCGCCCAGGCCGGTGACCTTTTCGGCATCGACAAGCGCTATGGCGACGCCGAGCGGATGCTCGAGGCGGAGAAGCCGGATTTCGTCGATATCGCCACCACGGTGGCGAGTCACCGCCCGCTTGTCGAGCTCGCGGCGAGGATGGGTATTCCCGTCATCTGCCAGAAGCCTTTCGCGCTTTCGATGGTGGATGCGCGCGCGATGGTCGAGGCCTGCCGCGTGGCCGGCGTGCCACTGATGGTGCACGAGAATTTCCGCTGGCAGAGTGCGATCCAGGCCGTCAAGGCCCGCCTGGACGCCGGTGCCATCGGCCGGCCTTTCTGGGCGCGCGTGTCCTTCCGTTCCGGTTTCGACGTCTTCAGCGGCCAGCCTTATCTCGCCGAAGGCAAGCGTTTCATCATCGAGGATCTCGGCATCCATATCCTCGACATCGCTCGCTTCCTGTTTGGCGAGGTGACGCGGCTGAGTGCGCGCACCCAGCGCGTCAACCCCGCCATTAAGGGCGAAGACGTCGCCACGATGCTGCTCGATCATGAGGACGGGCTGTCCTCCGTGGTCGACTGCAGCTATGCCACCAGGCTGCCGGTCGATCCCTTCCCCGAGACTCTCATCGAGATCGACGGCTCGACGGGCACGCTGCGGCTCGGCGCAGGCTATCGCCTTGTCGTGAACGGAGCAGGCGGGCGGGAGGAGGTCGACCTGTCGCCGCCGCTGCTGCCCTGGGCCTCGCGTCCCTGGCACAACATCCAGGAGAGCGTACTCGCCATCCAGCGCCATTGGCTGCATTGCCTGCGCAACGGCGAGGAACCCTCCACCAGCGGCCGGGACAACATCGCCACCATGGCCCTGGTCGAGGCGGCCTATGCCAGCGCGGCCAGTCACCAGACGATCGAGATGGCATCGATCTAATGCTGCCCGGGCCATGAGCCACGAGGCGTCGGCATTCCTGGCGCTTCGTTCCTCCCGCTGGGGCGTTTAGGAATTGTCTGGAAATAACTGAAACGCCGCCTTTGTCATGCCCGGGCTTGACCCAGGCATCCACTGGCCCCGTCTTCGAAAGACTGGATGGGGAGCTGGATTGCCGGGTCAAGCCCGGCAATGACAAAGGTCAAACCAATTCAATTCGTTTATTCTTCGACGCTTTCTCAGGCCGAAGCAGCGGTCTGGTGAACGTAGAGCGAGGCGGAACGATCGAGGTGCCTGACCATCGCCTGTTCCGCCCCGTCCGGATCATGGGCGATGATGCGGTTGAGGATGTCCTCGTGCTCGGACAAGGTGTAGTTCTCCTTGCCGGTCCAGATCAGCAAGTCGGTGTGGTACTGCTTCAGCCAGCCGAGCATGGCCTCGCTCATCGCCTCGAACAGCGGGTTGCCGGAGATGGCGGCGATACGCGTATGGAACTGCATGTCGGCATTGATGAAGGCATCCGCGTCGCCAAGGCTGGCGCGCTGGCGCGCCAGGGCCTCCTGCAGGCCGGCGACTGCCTGCGCATCCGCCTTTTGTGCTGCCTGGCGCACCATGCCCAGCTCGAAGAAGCGGCGCGCTTCCTTCAGATGCTCCAGCGAGGCCGGGGAACTCGACAGGAGCACGCTGGCGGCATCGTCGACCTGCTGGAAGATCGACCGGGCGGTCGGCTGGCGAACGCGCGCGCGCTCGCCATGGGAGATGGTGAGCAGGCCGAAAATGCTGAGTTGCTGCATGGCCTCGCGGATGGCGGGGCGGCCGACGCCGAGGCGGTCCATCAGTTCGCGTTCGGAAGGGAAGGGATCACCCGGCTGCAATTCTCCGCTGGTGATCAGCGCCTTGAGGCGGTCGAAAACCTCATCGGAAAGCTTGCGACGGACGATGCGTTGATCGGTGAGGGGCATGAGGCATTCCGATTGAGGCCGTGTGTTCGACGGTCTTTGCCGTCTGTAGTTCCGCAAGGCAAGTTCGCGGCTGCAAGAGTGCCATCGCCGTCTGGAAACAGACAAGGCGAATTTCCGTTGCTTCAACTCAAGTCATGATATACTCATCATACCTGTTACGCAAATCCAGGCAGGGCCGATACGAGAGCCCTCAGACCGAATGGGTGCCATGTCCGTCATCCGCATGACCTATCGCATCGAGACAGCCGGCGATGTCGAAAAGCTGGCGGCCAAGATTGCAAGCGATCAGTCGACCGGCACCTTCGTCAGCCTGCCGGGCGAGACGCCGGAGCTCAAGGCGCGCGTGGCGGCGCGCGTGGTGGCGATCCGGCCCCTGGAAGCCCTGGAGGTTCCTTCCATTCCAGATCCGTCGGCACCGGCCGGCGCGATCTACAGGCGTGCCGATGTCGATATCGATTTTCCCATCGAGGCGATCGGCACGGATCTGGCGGCCTTGATGACGATCACCATCGGCGGCGTCTACTCGATCAAGGGATTCAGCGGCATCCGCGTCATTGGCATGCAATTACCCGATGCCTTCACGGCTGCCTATCCCGGCCCGCAATTCGGCATGGCGGGTACCCGGCGGCTGACCGGCGTGGAGGACAGGCCGGTGATCGGTTCCATCGTCAAGCCTGCCTTGGGCCTGCGCCCGCCCGAATCGGCCGAGCAGGTGCGCGAACTCGTCGAGGCCGAGGTGGACTTCATCAAGGACGATGAGAAGCTGACGAGTCCGGCCTATTCCAGCCTCGAGGATCGGGTGAAGGCGATCATGCCCGTCATCCTCGATCATGAGCAGAAGACCGGCAAGAAGGTGATGTATGCCTTCGGCATCTCGCACAGCGATCCCGACGAGATGATGCGCAACCACGACATCGTCGTCCGGGCCGGCGGCAATGCCGCGGTGATCAATATCAATTCGGTGGGCCTTGGCGGCCTGTCCTTTCTGCGCAAGCGCTCGCATCTGGCTTTGCATGCCCATCGCAATGGCTGGGACATCCTCACCCGGCACCCCGGCCTTGGCATGGATTTCGAGGTCTACCAGCAGTTCTGGCGTCTGCTCGGCATCGATCAGTTCCAGATCAACGGCATCCGCGCCAAATATTGGGAGTCGGACGACTCCTTCATACGCTCCTTCAAGGCAGTGACGACACCTCTGTTCGAGGGCGACGTCTGCCCCGTGCCGGTGGTTTGCTCGGGGCAATGGGGCGGCCAGGCGCCGGATACCTATGCCCGCACCGGAAAGACGGTGGACCTGCTCTATCTGTGCGGCGGCGGGGTGGTCAGCCACCCCGGTGGCCCGGCGGCGGGCGTGCGCGCGGTCAGACAGGCCTGGCAGGCGGCCGTCGAGGGCGTGCCGCTCGAAACCTATGCCCGCGAGCATCACGAGCTCGCCCAATCCCTGCAGAAATTCGGCGCCGACGCCTCGGCGTCCTGAGCGCCCAAGGAAAAACGATGTCGGGCTTGCTGCTCTCCTATTATGGCGACGACTTCACCGGCTCCACCGATGTGATGGAGGCGCTGGCCTCGCACGGCGTGCGTACCGCCCTGTTCCTGCAGCCGCCTACCTCGGCGCAGCGCGAGCGGCTCGGCGCGTGCGATGCCATCGGCCTTGCCGGCACCAGCCGCAGCCAAGGGCCGGCCTGGATGGATGCCGAGCTCACGCCGGCCTTCGAATGGCTGAAGCAGCTCGGTGCCGCCACCTGCCACTACAAGGTCTGCTCCACTTTCGACTCCAGCCCGACGATCGGCAATATCGGTCGCGCCATCGAGATCGGCAGCAAGGTCTTCCGGCAGCGGCAGGTCCCGCTGGTGGTCGGCGCCCCTCAGCTCCGGCGCTATACCAGCTTCGGCACTTTGTTCGCCGCCTATCAGGGCGAAGTCTATCGCATCGACCGCCATCCGGTGATGAGCCGTCACCCGGTGACGCCGATGGATGAGGCGGACCTTCGCCTGCATCTCGCCCGGCAGACGCGGAGCAGCATCGGCCTCGTCGACATAGCGGCGCTGGCGGCCGTCGATGCCGACGGCATCATCGACGCCGTGCTGGCGAAAGGCGAGGATATCGTTCTCCTCGATGTCAATGACGATGCCACGCAATTGCGGGCGGGGCGCCAGCTCCTGCGCCTGCAGTCAAGGCTCGGGCCCTTCGTGGCAGGCTCGTCGGGGGTCGAATATGCGCTGCTGCGCGCCTGGCAGGAAACCGGCCTCGTCGGCGGGAAAGCCTCCTTTGCCGCGCCCGGCATTGCCGATCGCATCGCCGTGGTGTCGGGGAGCTGTTCGCCCACCACGGAGCGGCAGATCCGCCATGCCACTGCCAATGGGTTCGACGGCGTTGCGCTCGATCCGCGCGCACTCATCCGCGGTGGCGAGGCGGCAATTGCCGAGGCCATTGCCACCGGCCTTGCAAGCCTTGGGCAGGGACGAAGCGTCATCCTCTATACGGCGCTCGGACCGAGCACCGACATTGGCGACGGGTTCGAGAACGAAGGGGACCGCAACCGCATCGGTGTGGCGTTGGGCCGGATCCAGAAGGCCCTCGTCGAACGGGCGGGCCTGCGCCGGGCCGTCATTGCCGGCGGCGATACGTCGAGCCATGCCTTGCGCGAACTCGGCATTTTCGCGCTGACGACGAGACTGCCTTTGCCCTCCTGTCCGGGCTCCCCGCTGTGTACGGCCTATGCGGCCACACCCGCCTTCGATGGTCTGGAGATTGCCCTCAAAGGCGGGCAGGTCGGCGGCGACGATTATTTTTCGATGATACGCGACGGCCGTGCCTCGGCCTGACCGCAACGGCCGATCGCGTTTCCCTCAGCTAAAGCGTTTTGCGATTTGACGGAATCACTTTGGATCGCAAAGACGCGTCGGAACAAAGAGTTAGAGACAATAAGCGTTCACACTTGAACGCGTTTTGCTCTGGTGCAAAGTAAGGTCCGGCTCAGTTCGTCTTGTCCCGGGTTTCCGGGGCAGACAGGACAATACCCGTCATCGGTTCGACCCAGCTGATATTGTCGCGCACCGATTGCACGCCGGGCGTGTTCTCGGCGATGATCCGGATGGCGTTGCGCTGGTTTTCATCCGTGATCACACCGCTCAGTTCCACCCGCCCGTTCTGAACCTCGACCCGGATGGCACCGGCCGGTGCCCAGGGCTGGGCCTCGAATTCGGCCTCGATCGCAGCCTTGATGCCCTGGTCGCTCACCGGTTGCTCTTCATAGGGCTGGCGCAGGAACTCCGCCAGGGTCCGCACCAGATCCGCGCGGGACAGCAGGCCGACGACCCTGTCGTTTTCGACGACCGGCAGGCGCTTGATGCCATGCTGCTCCATCAGGAGCACGGCTTCCTCGAGCCGCTCGTTCGGGGCGACGACGATGACGTCCCTGGTCATCACCTCATCGACCCGCCGCCCATGGGTTTGCGCATAGGCCTGAGCCAGATGCCCCGCCTTGAACAGGGAACTGAACCAACTCGCCCCGATCTTCTCCGTGCCGAGCTCGGGGCGGCGAAGCAGATCCCCTTCGCTGAGGATGCCGGCCAGCCGGCCGTCTTCCTCGATGACCGGCAGGCCGCTTATATGCGAGCGGACCATGAGGTCGATCGCTTGGGACAAAAGGGTTCGGGGCGTCACGCTGACGATGTTGCGTGTCATCACATCTGCGACCCGCATGGTAGCCTCCTTGCTGATCTGTGGTCGGCCGGGATAGGGCTCGACGGGGTGGTTGTTTCTGCATACCGCGCTGAAGCGTGGGCCGCGTTGATCTCACGCAACCCTCTGTCGCGGCGCCGTGGCCTGAAAGTCCGCGCCTCAATTCGGGCCATGCGGCCAGACCCAGTTCTTGATCTCGGGCATGTCGTCGCCATGGCGGCGGACATAGTCCTCATGCTCGATCAGCTTGTTGCGCAAGGCCTGCTTCACATGGGCGGCGGCGGGCAGAAGCCCGGGGATGCGATCGATGGCGGCAATGGCGAGATGGAACCGATCGAGACCGTTGATCACCGTCATGTCGAAAGGCGTCGTGGTCGTGCCCTCTTCCTTGAAGCCATGGACATGGAAGTTCTCGTGATTGGTCCGCCTGTAGGTCAGGCGATGGATGAGGTAGGGATAGCCGTGATAGGCGAAGATCACCGGCTTGTCGGTGGTGAACAGCCCATCGAACTCGCGTTGATCGAGCCCGTGCGGATGCTGGCTGGGATCCTGCAGGGCCATGAGATCGACCACGTTGACGACGCGGATCTTCAGCGAGGGGCAATGCTGGCGCAGCAGGTCGACGGCGGCCAGCGTTTCCAGCGTCGGCACGTCCCCAGCGCAGGCCATCACCACGTCCGGTTCGCTGTCCTGATCGTTGCAGGCGAAATCCCACAGGCCGATGCCGGCGCGGCAATGACGCACCGCCGCTTCCATGTCCAGCCATTGGGGAGCGGGCTGCTTGCCCGCGACGATGACGTTGATGCGGTCATAAGTGTGCAGGCAGTGGTCCGCGACGTAGAGCAGCGTGTTGGCATCCGGCGGCAGGTAGACCCGAACGATGTCCGCCTTCTTGTTGGCGACGAGGTCGACGAAGCCCGGATCCTGATGGCTGAAGCCGTTATGGTCCTGGCGCCAGACATGGGAACTGAGCAGATAGTTGAACGATGCGATCGGCTGACGCCAGGCGAGCTCGCGCGACACCTTCAACCATTTGGCATGCTGGTTGAACATGGAATCGACGATGTGGATGAAGGCCTCGTAGCAATTGAACAGGCCGTGACGCCCCGTCAGCAGATAGCCTTCCAGCCATCCCTGGCACAGATGCTCGCTCAGCACCTCCATCACGCGCCCGTCGGGCGACAGATGGACGTCTTCCGGCAAGTGGGGTTCCATCCAGGTACGGTCCGTCACCTCCAGCACGGCATCGAGCCGGTTGGAGGTGGTCTCGTCCGGCCCCATGATGCGGAAATTGCGGGCTTCGGCGCTCAGGCGCATCACCTCGCCCAGATAATGCCCGAGCACCCGGGTCGCTTCCGCGCTGGTCTGACCCGGCGAGGTCACCGTCACGGCAAAGGCGCGCGGGTCCGGGCAGTGCAGATGAGATTTCCGGCCGCCATTGGTGTGGGGATTGGCGCCCATGCGCCGGTCCCCCTTGGGAGCCAGTTCCTTCAGCTCCGGCAGCAGCCGACCTTCGGCATCGAAAAGCTGGCCGGGTTCGTAGCTTCGCATCCAGGATTCCAGCAAAGCCAGATGGCCGGGCTTCTCCGCAAGGCCGCTGAGCGGCACCTGGTGCGAGCGCCAGAAACCTTCGGTCTTGAGGCCGTCGACCTCCTTGGGGCCGGTCCAGCCCTTGGGGCTGCGCAGCACGATCATCGGCCAGCGGGGGCGCTCCGTCTCGCCCTTGCTGCGGGCCGCCTGCTGGATGGCGCGAATACGGGCAAAGGCCTGGTCGAAGGCCGCGGCCATAGCCTGGTGCATCAAGGCCGGCTCCGAGCCCTCGACGAAGAGGACTTCATGACCCAGGCCTTCGAAGAGCTTGCGGATTTCCTCGTCGCCGAGGCGCCCCAATATGGTGGGGCCGGCGATCTTGTAGCCGTTGAGATGAAGGATCGGCAGCACCGCGCCGTCATGGACGGGGTTGACGAACTTGTTGGAATGCCAGGAGGCGGCGAGGGGCCCGGTTTCGGCCTCGCCGTCGCCGACCACGCAGGCCACCACCAGGTCCGGATTGTCGAAAGCCGCGCCATAGGCATGGACCAGGGCATAACCCAGCTCGCCGCCCTCGTGGATCGAACCGGGTGTGTCCGGCGAGGCGTGGCTGGGGATGCCACCTGGGAAGGAGAACTGCCGGAACAGGCGGCGCAGCCCGTCCTCGCTTTCGGCGATCTCCGGATAGATTTCGCTGTAGCTGCCTTCCAGATAGGTGTTGGCCACCATGGCTGGCCCGCCATGACCCGGCCCGCAGATGAAGACGACGTCGAGATCGTCACGCTTGATGATGCGATTGAGATGCGCATAGAGGAAGTTCAATCCGGGCGTGGTGCCCCAATGGCCGAGCAGGCGCGGCTTGACATGGTCGAGCGTCAGGGGCTCGCGCAGGAGCGGATTGTCGAGAAGGTAGATCTGGCCGACCGACAGATAGTTGGCGGCGCGCCAATAGCGATCGATGAGGGCGAGTTCTTCGGGCTTCAGGGCTGCGGTCATGGCAAGGTCTTCGAGATTTCCGGGAGGGCGGGACAGGGCGCTGGTCGAAGGTGCTTCCAGTTAAACGGCCATGGCGCCGAGAAGTTGCCGATTGCGCAAAACGATCCTGCGGGCATTGGACAGGCCGAGGATGCCCCTGCCGTGGAGCTGGGAGATGACGCGCGACACGGTTTCGAGCGTCAGGCCGAGATAGTCGCCGATATCGCGCCGGCACATCGGCAGTTCGAACATGCCGGCGACGGCCAGCCGCCGATCCATTTCGAGCAGGAAGGTGACGACACGTTCGAGCGCCGTCTTGCGGCCAAGCAGGATCATGTGATCTTCGGCGTGCCTGAGATCCCGCAAGGCGAGGGTGCGCAGGGCATTGGCGACGCTGATATCCTTGAGGGCCGCCGCTTCCAGGCTCTTGCGACGCACCAGGCGCAGCGTGGTATCGGTGACGGCGTCGGCAGTCATGCGATGCGTCGCTTCCGTTTCCAGGCCGAAAATGTCGCCGGGCAGATGGAAGGCGCCGATCTGCCGGCGGCCGTCGTCCAGGAGCTTGCAGGTGCGAACCGCGCCGCTGATGACTTCGTAGACATAGTCGGCGGGTTCGTCATCGCCATAGATCTCCTCGCCCTTGTCGTAGCCATGCACCGTGCCGAGCAGGCTGGGCAGAAGCGTGAAGCAGGAAGAGCCGACAGGAGCGATGTCGGCCGCGATGGGCGGAAGCGCATGGGGGCCAGCGGCATTCGACCGGGCGGGCATTTGGTTGCTTGGGAACATCGGGGCCATCTCCTGGGCGCGGCGGATGGCCAAGTCGTAGGCCTGAATGGGCCCGTCGAAAATTTCGGTCGACCCCCTAGGGAACTGCCCCTAAGGGCTTTAACGGATGTCGTTGGGGAAGCCTTTGTCGGCGATGGCGGCCCGGACATTGGCGATGAGGCTTTCCGCGATGTGGGGCTTGAGGACGACATGCTGGATGCCGGCCCGATGGGCCTTGTGTTCGATCATCTCGTCGGGATAGCCGGTGATCAGGACCACCGGGCCATGCTGCCCCCTTTCGCGCAGAAGCTGCGCGAGCTGGAGGCCGTCCATTTCGTCCATCTTGTAGTCGATGACGAAGCAATCGGGTGCGAAAGAGGCCATCTGCGACAGGCAGTCGGCACCGCTCAGATAAGTCCTGACCTTGAAGTCCTCGGCCTCCAAAAGGAAACGAAGCGATCCGAGCACGTCGCGGTCGTCATCGATGACGGCAATTACGAAGAGGGGCTGAGTGGACGTCATGGCGGTTCCCGGCACCGCGATGGCCCGGGCGGGGCGGTGCAATCGCGGAGAATACCCCTTCCTGCACGGCCGGAATTGATACAGCGCAAGGTGTGGGCGGCCCCGCCGGCACCAGCGCTTGATCGGCATCAAGGCGGGTTCCTCCGCCCGATGAGAGCTTCCCGCATGTCGGCGGCGCGGAGCGCCTTGGGCCGGCGATGGGATGATGAGGAAAAGCCGATGTCGAACGATAGCAAGCTGCAGCAGGCCGTTCTTGACGAACTCGCCTGGGAGCCGAGCGTCGCGGCCGGCCATGTCGGCGTGACGGCCGAGGATGGCGTGGTGACGCTCACGGGACATGTTTCGAGTTTTGCCGAGAAGAGCACCGCGGAAGCGGCGGCCCGGCGCGTCAAGGGTGTCAGGGCTGTCATCGAACATATCAAGATCAAGCTTAAAGGTGACGTTCGCATCACCGACGACGAGATTGCCGCCTCGGCGGCTGCGCGCCTGAGCGAAGATGTCCATGTGCCCAAGGATAGCGTTCAGGTCGTGGTCGAGGAGGGCTGGATCACGCTCAATGGCGAGGTGGCCTGGAACTATCAGAAGGAAGCGGCGGAGCAATGTGTGTGGCGACTGCCAGCTATTGTGGGCGTCACCAATCTGATAACCATCAAGCCCGCGGTAGACGTCTTCAATATCCGGGACGATATCACCCATGCCCTGAACAGGTCATGGTTTTTCGATCCGCAGACCATCGAGGTGAGGGCCGAAGGCGGCCAAGTCAGATTGAGCGGCACGGTCCAGTCGCTGCATGAACGCCAGATTGCTGCCGCAACGGCCTGGCGGGCGCCGGGAGTGACGGAGGTCCTCAACGATCTGGTCGTGGTCTGACCTGACGCAGGGCCTCTCGAGCGGTGCCGAAGAGATAGGCGACCGATCACTCGCTCAAGGCACCGCTGCGTATCGCCTGCCTGACCAGTTCCGAGATGCTGCCTGCCTGCATCTTCATCATGACATTGGCACGGTAGACCTCGACCGTGCGGGGACTGATCTCGTATTC
Source organism: Labrys sp. LIt4 (assembly GCF_017813775.1). NCBI lineage: Bacteria > Pseudomonadati > Pseudomonadota > Alphaproteobacteria > Hyphomicrobiales > Xanthobacteraceae > Labrys > Labrys sp. LIt4. The sequence continues at coordinate 211,084 of NZ_JAGIPY010000006.1, read as the reverse complement.
TCTGGCGATCTCCTTGTTCGAGAGACCGGCAACCAGGCCGTTCAGGACCTGGCGCTCGCGCGGGCTGAGAGAAGCGAGACGGGCGGCGAGTTCGCTGGCATCCGCGGCGACCTTCGTGGCCTTGGTGCTTTGTTCGAACGCCGCATGCAGGACATTGATGAGCCGCTCGTCCTCGAACGGCTTTTCCATGAAATCTATCGCTCCCAGCTTCATGGCTTCGACGGCGAGGGGGACGTCGCCATGGCCGGTCATGACGATGACCGGCAGATGACCGGCCGTGGCCTTCACGCGCTTGAGCAGTTCGATGCCGTCGATATCTGGCATGCGAATATCGGTGATCACGCAACCGAAGCCGAGCCGGGGCAGGGCATCGAGAAAGTGCTCCGCCGTCTCGAAGGGAGTCACGGCAAAGCCGGAGGTCGACAGGAGAAAGGCCAGCGAATCCCGCACGGCCGCGTCGTCGTCGATGATAAACACTCTGGCATTAATCGGCATCGGAAGACGTCTCTGGCAAGTTCTGGGGGTCGGCGAGGGTGCCGATTGGCAGCGAGAAGTGGAATGTGGCGCCGCCGGATCGATTGGTTTCGGCCCACATTTTCCCGCCATGGGCTTCGATGATGGAGCGGCTGATGGAAAGGCCGACGCCCATTCCCGTCTGCTTGGTGGTGAAGAAGGGCTGGAACAGGTTGGACCGGACGTCGTCGGCAAAACCATGGCCGGTATCCTCGACGCGGATGCCTATCATGTCGTCATCGATCGGGGCATTGGAGACCGTCAGCTCGCGTCGCGCGGACCCTTGCATGGCCTCGAGCGCATTGCGGAAGAGGTTCACCAGGACCTGCTGGATCTGGACCCGGTCCGCCAGAACGAGGTCGCAGGAAGGATCGAGATCGAAACGCAGGACGATTCCCTGCTCGCGGGCGCCGACAAGGCCGAGCGCCCCCGCCTCCTCCACGAGCTTGGCGATGCTCTCGATCCTTTTTTCGGTCTCGCTTCTGGTCACGAAACTGCGCAGGCGCCGGATGATCTGCCCGGCCCGCAGCGCCTGCTCCGCCGCCTGGTCCAGCGCGGTTTCGATTCTGTCGAGGCCCTCCAGGTTGGAGGCGCTCAGCAGGCGTCGCGAGCCCTTGAGATAGTTGCTGATCGCCGCCAGGGGCTGGTTGAGTTCATGGGCGAGGGCGGACGCCATTTCTCCCATGGCGCTCAGCCGAGACATGTGAACCAGTTCCGACTGCAGTTCGGAAAGGCGGGCCTGCGTCTGCTGATATTCCGTCAGGTCCCGCACGAAGCCGGTGAAGTAGCGGCGCCCGCCCGACTGCATCTCGCCGACCGACAGATGCATCGGAAAGGTGGAACCATCCTCGCGCTTGCCGGTGACGATGCGGCCAATGCCGATGATGTGGCGGTGGCCGGTATCCTGATAGCGATGCAGATAGCCGTCATGCCGCGAGCGGTCGGGCTCCGGCATCAGCAGCTTGACGTTCTGGCCAATGGCTGCCGAGCCGGCATATCCAAACAGCCTCTCCGCAGCCCGGCTGAAATATTGCATGATGCCGGCCTCGTCGATGACGACCATGGCGTCGGGAACCGTCTCGAGGATCGAGCGGAGATGCTCCTCGCGCGTGCGCACCGCTTCTTCCAGCCGCTTTTCCTCGTCGATGTCGATCACGATGCCGCCCAGGCAGACGGGCGCGCCGTCCTCCGCCGTCAGGACGCCTCCGCGAAGCCGCAACCAATGGCTGGCTTTGCTCGCAGCGCTGACGCGGCAGGCAATGTCGAAGGCGGCACCGGATGTAATTGAGGCATTCAGGGCCGCGGTCGCCACCTCGACGTCCCCGGGATCGAGCAATGAGAGGAAGGTGCGGTAGTCGAGGGGCTGATCGGCCCCATATCCGAGAAGCACGCGGGTCGTCTCCGACACCTTCAGGGTCTGCGAGGCAATCTCGAAAGTCCAGGTGCCGATGCCCGTGCAAGCGAGGCCGGTTCGGATCGCACGATCCTCCTGGTCTGGGACAGACCCATGCTGCAATGGTTCGACCACGTCCGGCCTCCGCGAGGGATCTCCTCTATAGAGAGAGGCAGGCATGATCTTTCAAGAAGAATTGTTCGAAGCAGGACGGTGATGATCTTGTCCGGCAGGCCTCGCAGACTTTCTTCGCAAAGTGGCGTGGTCGTCGAAGCCTCCGATGGTTGCCTGCCAAGTCCTCGCGCGCTGCCTTCTTCTTGGCTGCACCGCTCGTGCCGCCGGTATCCAATTCGACAATATTGCGCTGGATCAATTCGTTCGGACCGCAGAACCCCTTCAATGGAGCGATGTATCGACTCGGCATCGTTGAAGAGGGATGAGCCATGGCAGTCTCCACGATCTTGAAAATCTCCCCTCCTGCGGCCACCCACGTCGTCGCCGATCAAAATGAGGTGATCGATTTTCTGCTTTCGCCCTGCACGCATGGCAGGACAGAGCCGGTGCAACGCATCGATACCCACGGCGCGATCGTCTTCCTGGCGGGAGATCGCGTCTACAAGCTCAAGCGCGCCGTCCAATTCCCATTCATGGACCTGTCGACGGTGGACCGCCGGGGCCGGGCCTGTGAGCGGGAAGTCGAGGTCAACAGCGCTTATGCGCCTGAGATCTATCTCGACGCCGTCCCGATCACCAGGTCTGGCGACGGCCTGCAATTGCGCGGCGAAGGAGCGGTCGTCGACTGGGTCGTGCGGATGAAACGCTTCGACGAGACCGGGACACTCGATCGCCTCGCCGATCGAGATGCAATCGGCGATAGCCTGCTGGCCGATATCGTCGCGGCAGTGCTGGCTTCTCATGAAAAGGCTCCGGTCCGCGACGGGCTTGAGGCAACCCGCAGCCTGGAGCGCTATATCCGGCAGAACGACCGTGCGTTTCGCGAAAGCCCGTCCCTGTTTCCGCCGCAGGAAATCGAGGCGCTGACCGCGGCAGCCAAACAAGCTTATCGCAGCTGCTTCGATCTTCTCGTCGAGCGCGGCAAGGCTGGTTTCGTCAGGCGTTGCCATGGGGATCTGCACCTGCGCAACATCGCCGTCATCGATGGCCGGGCCACCTTGTTCGACGCCATCGAATTCGACGAGAGCATCGCGACCTGCGACGTGCTGTACGACCTGGCCTTCCTCCTGATGGACCTGTGGGATCGCGGCCTGCATCGCCACGCCAACAGGGTCCTCAATCGATATCTGTGGGAGGCATCCGAAGCCCATCTTGCCGGCCTCGCGGCCTTGCCTCTGTTCCTTTCCATCAGGGCGGCCTTGCGGGCCAAGATCGCTGCCGCCGCAGCGATGGTCCAGGCGCCTTCCGAGGCCCGGGCAAGCCGGGCGGAAGCCCGGCGCTATTTCGGGCTGGCGCGCCGGTTCCTGGTCGAGGTGCCGCCGCGGCTGGTGGCGATCGGCGGGCTGTCGGGGACGGGAAAGACCACCTTGGCGCTGGCATTGGCGCCGTTCCTGGGCAGGGCACCCGGCGCCGTCATCCTGCGCAGCGATATCGAGCGCAAGCGCCTGGCCGGCATAGCCCAGACGCAGAAGCTGTCCTCGGCGGCCTATTCGCCGTCCTCCAGCACGGCTGTCTACGACACGCTCAGCCGCAAGGCGGATATCGCCCTGGATGCGGGCTGCAGCGTCGTCCTGGATGCGGTCTATGCGAATTTACCTCAGCGGCACGTCGCGGAGGGCATTGCCCTGCGCGCCGGCGCCGGCTTCACCGGCTTCTGGCTGCACGCGCCGCTGCCCGTGATGGAGCGGCGCGTATCCAGTCGCAGGAACGATGCCTCCGATGCCGATGTCGACGTGGTCCGCAAACAGGCGGGCTATGATCTCGGGCGCATTTCATGGCATCGTCTGGACGCCACGTTGCCGCGTAAGGATATCGAAGATGAAGCCCTGTCGTGCCTGGCCCTCAGATGCGCGGACGGCCGGTCACGCAACGGCTGAGCCGGGCGAAGAAACGCCCGGCGGGGCAAGGTCGGCATGAGCCAGACCGAGATCCTCGCCCGCCTCGCAGTCGCACTCGGCATCGGCCTCCTCGTGGGCCTGGAAAGGGGGTGGCGGACTCGCGAGGAGGAGGATCATCATCGCGTGGCCGGGCTTCGCACATTCGCGCTGGCCGGGCTTACCGGAGGGGTCGCCGGCGCCCTGTCCGTATCGGCGGGACCGCTCGTTCTCGGCTTCGTCTTCCTGGGGTTTGCCGGGGCCTTCACGGCATTCCATTGGCTGGAGGCGAAGGCCGAGGGCAAATTTTCCGCGACCTCGCTGATCGCGGCACTGCTCACCTTCGTCCTTGGTGCCTATGCGGTGACGGGCGAGGTCCAGATCGCCGCCGCCGGCGGCGTGGCGACGACGATCCTGCTCGCCTTGCGGGAGCAATTGCATGGTTGGGTGCGAGGCCTGACCTGGCCGGAAATCAAGGCCGTGCTGGTGCTCCTCGCCATGTCCTGCGTGCTGTTGCCCGTGCTGCCGGACCGGGCCGTCGACCCATGGCAGACGCTCAATCCGTGGCAGCTCTGGTTGTTTGCGATCCTCATCGCCGGGATCTCCTTCGGCGGATATGTCGCGATCCGCCTGTTCGGCGACAGGCTCGGCGTCATCCTGGCCTCCGTCGCCGGTGGCCTGTCGTCCTCGACGGCCACCACGATGGCACTCGCCCGGATGGCCGGTGCCCATCCGCAATCCTGGTCGATCCTGGTTGCGGGCATGCTGTCGGCCGGCGCCGTCATGGTGCTGCGCGTCGGCCTCATCGCAGCCCTGCTCAATCCGGCCTTGCTCGCCAGCCTTCTCTCTCCCGTTCTGGCTGCCGCCGCGGTCCAGGCGATCGGTGCCGCGGTTCTGGCCTTGAGGCGCGCGGACCACGAGGCGCCGAAGCTGGAGCTCGCCAACCCGCTCGAGCTCGGCTCGGCACTCAAGCTGGCGGCCTTCATGGCTGTCGTCCTGGTGGTGGGCAAACTGCTGCAGCAGGCCTATGGAGGCGCGGGCGTCATGATGCTCGCGGCAGTGTCGGGACTGGCGGATGTCGATGCGGTCACCGTTTCGATCGCCCGCATGAGCCTTGCCGATCTCGGTACCGGCTCCGCCGCCCTGGCCATCGGCCTCGCCGTGGCCGTGAATGCCCTGGCAAAGGTGGGCATGGCCGCCTATGCCGGGGGATGGCGTTGTGCCTTTCCGTTCGGAGCGATCAGCCTTCTTGCCATCATGGCGGGCGGGGCGGTCGGCTATCTGGCGAGCACGCGCTGAGCCCGCCCCGGGGCGGAGATCGCCGGCTCCCTCTATTCGCCTTCCAGCCTGGCGAGAAGCCGCAGGGTATCCTCAGCCATGATCTGTTCCTCATTGGTCGCTATCACCAGGGCGCAGATTTCGCTGCTGTCGGCGCTGATCCGGCGCGCATTCTCGTTATTGGCCTCGAAATCGAGATCGAGCCCAAGCCAGGCCAGGTGGTCGCAGACCTTCTCCCGGATCAGGGGCTGGTGCTCGCCGATGCCGGCCGTAAAGACCAGGGCATCCAATCCGCCGATGGTCGTTGCCAGCGCGGCGATTTCACGGGCGATGCGCAGGCAGAACAGATCGATGGCTTCCGCCGCTTCGGCGGCATCGCTGGCCAGGAGGTCGCGCGTATCGGCACTCAGACCCGAGACGCCGAGCAGGCCCGAGCGGTGATAGAGCAAGTCCTCCAGGGCTTCGGGCGAATAGCCGCGCTGCTTCATCAGGTGCAGCGGGACGCCGGGATCCAGAGCGCCGCAGCGGGTCGCCATGGGAATGCCGTCCAAGGTCGAAAACCCCATCGAGGTATCGCGGCTGATCCCATTGGCGAGCGCGCACAGGCTCGCGCCGCTGCCCAGATGGGCGACCACCACGCGGCCCGTGGCCAGGCGGGGCGCGATTTCCCTCAGCCTGCCGGCGATGAACTGGTAGGAGAGGCCGTGAAAGCCATACCGCTTGATGCCCTGCTCGAAAAGTTCGCGGGGCAATGCGAAGCGCCGGACGATATCGGCCTGGGCATGATGGAAGGCGGTATCGAAGGATGCCGTCTGCACCAGATGGGGGCGAAGGTGCCGGATGGCCTTGATCAGCCTCACGCTTTGGGGCTGGTGGAGCGGCGCCAGCGGAACCAGGTCTTCGATGGCGCGCAAGCTGGCATCGTCGATCAAAGTTGCCTGCGAGAAGACGTCGCCGCCATGGACGACGCGGTGCCCGACGGCGACCAGCTCGGCGAGAGAAAAATGTTCGGTGAGCAGGCCGAGGGTCTCGTCGATGACCTCGTGGAAATCCTCGGTCACCGCGGCTTTCAGGGGGATGTCGACGATTTCGTGGCCCTCGGTGATGTGGAGGCCGAGCGGTTTGCGACGAAGGTCGATGATACCCATGCCCAGGCGTTCGAGTGTCCCGTCCTTGCGCTTGAACAGCCCCAGCTTGATGGTGGAGGAGCCGGGATTGCAGGTGAGGAGAATGCCGGTCATCGAGAGGACTTTCCTTGGGCCGTCAGTTTGCACGCACGATGAGGCAGGGTGACGTCGACGGCGTCCGTCTGCCGGCGGAAATGATGGGCATGCGGCCGGGGGTGCGACCCGTCACGTCTGCCCTTCGGTAAATGAGTTGCCTGGCCGCGATGTTCCCGGCTTCGGGCCCCGGCGCGGCCAGAATGTCCGCCTGCTCCGCGACCGCGGGCCGACTCTAGTCGAGGCCCCCCGGTCAGCCTTGATACAGCTCAATGCCGCAGACCGCGCCGAGCCTAGAATCGGAAGCGTCACTCAAGGAGATCTGCCGTGCCACTTCGCTGCATTCTGGTTCCCACCGGCCCGGGCGTGCGGCCCGAGCGTCGCCTGGCGGCCGCATTGGGGCTCGCCAAGCACACGCATGCCCATATCAACGCACTCTATGTCAGGCCGGACCTGGAGATCGTCGCGCCGCCTGTTCTTCTGGTCGGCGCAGGCGGCGTCCCGCCCCAATGCAATGTCTCCTGCGAGGCCAAGGCCCTGGCTGCGGCAGGCAGGCAGGCATTCGAACGCTGGTGCGCCGGGAGCCGGGTCGCGCTGCAGCCCGATCGCAGGCTCGATGCCACCTTCGCTTCCTGGACCGAAAGAAGCGGTGACGTCGAGACCCTCGTGGCGCTCAACGGACGCGTCAACGATCTCATCATCGTCGACAATCCCACCAAAGGCAGCCCCTTCGACGCGGCGGCGTTCGATGCGGCGGTCTTCTCTTCGGGGCGGCCGACGCTGATGCTGGGGGAACGCCTGCCGGACAATCTGCTGCGCCATGTGGTGATCGCCTGGAACGGCAGCCTGGAAGGGGCACGCGCAGTCGGCCAGTCCATTTCATTGCTGCATGAGGCGGAGCAGATCTCGATCATCACCATTCCCTCCGAGATGGACCGGCAGAACGGTGTCGCGGATCTGGCCGACTATCTGCACTGGCACGGGGTGGTCGTGGAGAGAGCGGGGCTGGTGCCTGACCTCGCCGGCAGCGATGGCGAGAAGATCCTGGCAGCCTGCGATCGGGCTGGCGCGACGCTGCTGGTCATGGGGGCCTATACCCATAGCCGCCTGCGCCAGGCCTTCCTCGGCGGGCTCACCCGGCATGTTCTCGACCAGGCGGACCTGCCCGTTCTGATGGCGCATTGACCAGGCCGACTGGCCATGGCGGCTCATTTCCAGCCGCCGTGGAGGATCCGGAAACGCTCTGGTTTCGCCGGATCTCGATCGACGACCTGGACGGGTGGCCATGCCCACTGCCAAATACCGATGTCTGGCACCCGCGAGAATCGGATCTCGCCGCGAGTGCCCTCAACGGCAAGACTCGGCCAGGATTCGGCAATCCGTGCCCGCTCCGTGCCGTGAGCGCGCAGGGCGGCGGCAAGGACGGCGATGGTGTCATAGCCCTCGAAGGCGACGAAGGAGGGAGCTTCGGCCAGGCGCTCGCGGAGAAGGATTTCGATGCGGGCACCGAATTGGCCCAGGTGCTCGGGCAGATAGCGCAGGAACGGGATGGCGGCGCCGTCCTCGCCGAGCAACCCCGCCCATTCCGCGAATTCCGGCTGCCCGGCCGGGGCGCCGATCAGCATCCCGGTGAGCCGCGGATCGCGGCGGACGGCCCCGACGATCGACACGGCCGGCTCCGGGAACCCGACCAGCAGAAGCAAGGCCGTCGCGCCAAGGCCGGCGAGTTCGTCGCACATCGCCGCGGGGGTGAGCGAAGCCATGTCGAGTTCGGTGACGGTGCCGCGGCGAGGGGCGAAGAACTCCCGCAGAATTCCGGTGCCGGAGGCCCAATAGACACTCGGCTGGGCTGCTACGGCAATGTGTCCATGGCCCGCGCCAAGGAGGAAGTCGGCATAGATCCGCCAGCCGTGCGACTGCGCCGGGGCGAGGCGTGCGACCTGATTGGTCGGCCGCTCGGTGAGTGCGTCGAGAACCGCCGACGAGCAGAGGAAGGGCAGGCCGAGGGCGTCGGCCCTGGCAGCCGCGGCGCGGGCGGCGACGCTGTGATATTCCCCCACCAGCGCGGCCACGCCCAGGCGATCCAGTTCATCGATTGCCGCTACGGCTCTTTGCGGGTCGGCCGCCGTGTCCCGGACCAGCAGTTCGAGTGGTCTTCCGCCGATGCCACCGGTGTCATTGAGCATGCCGGCCGCCAATTCGAATCCGGCCAGCAGATGCTGGCCTGCCTCGACCCAGCCAGGCCGGGTCAGCGGAGCCAGCGCACCGATCCGGATGGCCGGCCCATCGGCCGGTTTCGCGCCGGGTGGAGAGGATGGCGTCTTCATGGGGTAGCGTCCCCCGGGATTGGGTCGTCAATCGCCCCGACCGGCGGGCTTGAAGCGCAGCAGCCCCGTTCCTGCTGCTCGATGACGGCCTCTTACAGATGTATGCTCGAGGTGCCCAGGGACGGTTCCAGACAATGGCGCCAATCTGTATGGCCAAAGCGAGCCGTACGGTTTCCGGGCTTTGCCCGGCCTGCTGCCGGCCCGTGTTCGCAAGATTCCGATGGCTGTCGCATGCCTCGTAACCAGATCCGCGAGGCTGCAATTCCTGGAGGCTTTCCCGATTCGACTGCATCGAAAAACGCGTCTATCTCTTTGAAATCATGAGCGATATTCGATGCTCCGCAGTCGAATATCGCTCTAGTCCGGTGCCGCGCCGATCGGTGGTCCGCCGGGTGGGCGGTGCAGGAAGGTAATCGAGGCATAGGCGCCGAGCCATGACCCCAGCGCAGCAAAGGCGACATAGATCCAGTTTTCGGTGTAGCTGATGACGGCATAGGACGACAGCAGATACCAGACACTGCTCCAGGTCGCGGCCGGGACGCGCTTGCGCGCCACAACCGCAGCGGTGAACATGACATACACCGCATCCGTGGCGGCGGTTGCCAGCAGCACGGCGCCGGCGGTCAGGGGATCGATAGCGGCCATTGCACCTTCTCCGAAGTCGGACAGGGGAGGGCGAATTAAGCCATAGTTGCGGGGCGCTGGCGTCCCTTTATCGAAGCGCTGGCGTCCGGGACGGAGCTCTGTTCAGCCCGGCGGCATCGGCGGGTCGGCTTTCAGGAATTCGGTGGCTTCGGCGCGAAGCCAGTCGCAAAACAGGCTCGACTTGCGATTGCGCCTCGCCCGGCGCAGGGCGACATAGGTGTGTCCGCTGTCGAGGAAGCCCATCGGTGCCAGCAGGCGGCCGGAATGGATGTCCTCGCTGACATAGGGCCATGGCGCGACGCAGACGCCGAGGCCGGCTCGGGCTGCCTCCAGCATGAAGTAGAAATGCTCATAATCGACGCGTGGCCCGGCCGCGATCGACTGCCCGGAGCGCGCATGCCAGTCGCCCCAGGCCCGCAGGCGCGTTCGCGTGTGAAGCTGCGGAACGCCCGCAAGTCCGGCAGACGATGCCGCAGCCAGCGAGGGAGCCAGCACGGGGCCGGTCTGCTCGGGAAACAGGTCGATGATGTCGGCTCCTTCAGGCCATGGGGCTATCCCGACGCGAATGGCGACATCGAAGCCGTCCCGGCTGAAATCGACGGCCCGGGAGGATGCCGTCAGGCGCACCTCGATCTCGGGAAAAGCGGCCTGGAAGCGATAGAGCCGCGGGATGAGCCAGCGCATGGTGAAGGTGCCTGGGCATGAGACGTCCAGAGAGCCCTGCTCGGTGTCGGCGACCGAGCGAACCGAAATGTCGATCTGGTCGAACGCCTTCACCAGGCCGGCCAGCAATGCGGAGCCCGCATCGGTCAGGCGCAGCCTGTTCTTGGGCCCCTCGAAAAGAGGTACGCCCAGGACCTGCTCCAGATGCTGGATCTGCCGGCTGATGGCGCTGTGGGTGACGTTGAGTTCCTCGGCGGCGCGCGTCATCCGGCCGTGGCGGCCCGCCGCCTCGAAAGCACGCAAGGCATTCAGCGAGGGGATGTGCCTGGCCATGTGCACTTTCCGAACAAAGGGTGTTCGATCATATCGGTTTTCATCATGTAAATCATCGTGCTTTCTACCCCTGGAAAGACAGGAATTGCCATTTTGGAACACAGAGGAATGGCGGGCGAACGGCCGCCTGCCCTGGTCCACGTCAGACAGGAGAGAGAGGGCATGTACGGCAGACATGAGGATGGCAGCGCCGGTGACGCGAATTACGGCGCGATCGGCAGCGGCTACAAGAGCTACCGCCAGCCTGATCCCCACATCGCGCAATTCATCCTGGATGCCCTGGGCGATGCGGCGACCGTGCTCAATGTCGGCGCCGGGGCGGGGTCCTACGAACCGGTCGACCGCAAGGTGACGGCAGTCGAGCCCTCCGCCTCGATGCGGGCGCAGCGACCGGCTCATCTGTCGCCGGCAATCGATGCGACGGCCGAACGCCTGCCTTTCCCCGACCGGAGTTTCGATGCCAGCATGGCGACCTTCACGGTGCATCAATGGGCCGATCTCGGGCGGGGGCTCAGGGAGATGCGCCGTGTCACGCGTGGGCCGGTTGTGGTTCTTAGCTGCGATCCCGACGCGTTGGAAGGCTCGTGGCTGCATGTCTACGCGCCGGAGATGATCGCCGTCGAGGCACGGCGCTATCCGGCCATGACGGCCATTGCCGGAGCGCTCGCCGGCCACGTCGAGATCAGGCCGGTCCCCATCCCCCTGAACTGCGTCGACGGCTTCGGCGAGGCCTATTACGGCCGGCCGGAGCGTCTTCTCGACCCTGGCGCGCGGCTTGCCAACTCGGCCTGGAGCTTCGTCGAACCTGCCGTCGGCGAGCGTTTCGTTGCCGATCTCAGCCACGACCTCGAGGATGGCACCTGGGACGACCGCTACGGCGACCTGCGCCGCCAGCCCTTCTTTGAAGGGTCCCTGCGGTTGATCGTGTCGAGACCGTGAGGGGGCGATGAAGAACGAATTGCGGGCCTTTCCAGATCGACCCTCCTCATGCCTTTGACTGCGAGGTGAAATGCCGCTCAAGCCTGCGTCTGCCGATCGCCCGGTTGCTCCGGTGCGATCGGCTTGAACAGGGTGCGATCGGGCTTGAGATCCAGCAAGGGAGTGCCATCGAGGCAATCGAGCCCGCGGACCAGTAGCGTCGATCCTTCAAGGGCCACCAGCATGGCGATCGAGGTGCCGATCGGGTTCGGGCGGACCGGCGAGCGCAGTGCGAATGTGCCATAGGTGGTGCCGTTGTCGCCTGGGCTCTGGCGGACGAGGTCGCGGCGCGACAGGTGCAGCCAGTAGAGGACTTCCAGGCGTTCGAAGCGCTCGATGCCGTCGAGCGCTACCTGCCATGGCTCGAAGATCTCGATACGGCAGACCGGTCCGTCGGGCCGGCCCTGCCGCGGGGCCATCAGCCTGGACGTCCATGGCGTCCGTATCCGGCCGATGAAGATCAGCCCCGCATCGCTCGGCTCGGGAGGGATGACCGCCACCTCGTTTCGCCGGATTTCGCTTTCACGAACCATGCTCGGATCCTTCTCGCGTGGCTTGCCGTAACGCGCATGTCCCGTGCCTCTTAAGCCTGGCACTCGTGACGCGGCGTGAGACATTGCGGCCGGCGCAGTGTCCACCGCAACCCCAAGATTGGCGTTACCCTGGTAATCTCGGCAGCGGTTTTCTATGGTGCCTCATCGTCCCGGCGGCCGTGGATGGCGGAGGCAACGTCTCGGTCCAGTCTCCAACCAGCCGCCGGCGCCCGGCACGCAGTCGCACCCGAGGGCTCATCGCCTGCGGAGTGGCATGCCGCTTCACCACGATGAAAGAAAGTGACGAATTGCGATGAACCGACCTGCCTATCCCGGCGTTGCCGGCCTTTCGAGTTCGGTGTTCTGCAAGAAGGAGCCGCGCAACACCAAGTTCGTGTTTGCCGAGATCGTCGACTATGTGCTTGCCGTGATCAGGCCCGACGGGGAGCCGGTCACCTTCGTGCAGGTCGGCGCCAATGACGGAGAGCGGGGCGATCCCATCAGCCGGCATGTCATCCAGGGCGGATGGCGTGGACTGCTGGTCGAGCCGGTACCGGCTGCGATGGAAAGACTGCGTGCCCATTACAGCACATGCGAGGGCCTGGTTTTTCGCGGCGAGGCGATCTGGTCGGAGGAGGGCAGGCGCGACTTCCACATTGTCCGCGGCGAGGACGTGTTGAGCAGCTTCTCGTTGCAGACGATCATGATGCACGAGCTCAAATATGATGATCTGCCCGGCATGATCGAGACCGTGCCGGTGGTAACGCGCCGGCTCGACTCGCTCTGCCGGGAAACCGGATTCGAGATGGCGGACCTGCTGGTGGTCGATGTCGAGGGCTGCGACGACATCGTCTTGCGCACTTTTGATTTCGACCGCCACCGCCCTTCGGCGATCCTGTTCGAGCATGTCGCGCTCTCGGCCGAGGCTTCTCAGGCGATCGGCGAGTTTCTCGAAAAGCTCGGCTATGAGATCATCTACGACCGCCATGATTGCCTGTGCCTGCTTGGCGAACGGTTCGAGCCGCGGCTGGTCGAGTTCCTCGGGCGTGTCGTCAGGGCCGCGCGGGACAATTGAGGCAGGCGGCACGGGCGAATAGTTCGTCGCCCGTCCGTTTGCTGTCGGCGCCGATGTCCGGTTTATTTGGCCGGTGCGGCCTGCGCCGCCGTCTCGATCAGCTTGGCGACGGCTGCGGGGTTCGAGACCATCACCACATGCGAGGCGCCCTTGACCACCACGGTCTGCTTGGAATGGGCCCGCTCGGCCATGAAGGCGAGGGCCTGCGGCGGGATGTTGCGGTCCTTGTCACCATAGACAAACCAGGAGGGAATCGTCTTCCAGGCGGGTTCGGTCGAGGCTTCACCTAGTGCGGCCTCGGCGATCGGCCGCTGCGTGGCGGCCATCAGCTTCGCCTCGCCCGCCGAGACATCCGCGGCAAACTGGGCGGGAAATTTGGACTGCTGGATGTAGAGATCCTTGCCGCCCCCCGGGGTCGGCACCGGCGGAGCAAGCGTCGGCCCGAGCGTCGAGCCGGGGAATTTTCCGGTGAGGCCGATGGCGGTCTCGCCCGTATCGGGCGCGAAGGCGGCGACATAGACGAGGGCTTGGACGTTGGTCTTGCCGGTGGCGGCCTCGCTGATGACGGAACCGCCATAGGAGTGGCCGACCAGGACCACAGGCGTCTTGATGCTGTCGATCACGCTGGCTACGGAGTCCGCGTCACCGCGCACGCTGCGCAGCGGATTGGCAGCCGCGACGACGGGATAGCCATCCTTTTCGAGGCGCTGGATCACGCCGTTCCAGCTCGAGGCATCGGCAAAGGCGCCATGCACGAGGACGACGGTCGGCTTGGCGGTCTCGGCCAGCGCGGGCACGCTCAGCAGCAGGGCGCCGGCGACGGCCAGCCCCTTCACGAAGTTCTTCATCGGATGTTCCTTCAGGTTGCCGCCGCTCCTGATGCCGGATGCGGCGATGAAATAGGGCTGTTACAGATCGGGGGCGAAGGTCTCTCGCATCGCAGCCTCCTCCTGCCGTATGCGGGTCACCAGGGGGATGAGATAAAGGGGAATGCCGATCACCAGCGTCCAATAGGCGTTGAGAGCCAGAGCAAAACCAATGAGTTCCGGCAGGATGTTCAGAAAGTAGTTAGGGTGTCGCACGAGCGAGAACAGGCCGCTTTGGACGCGCCGATGCTGGGGGCTGATGATGATCTTGATCGTCCATAGCCCGCCAAGCGAGCGGATCACCGAGACCAGGACGAGGGCGGAAGCGATGTAAATGACGATGCCGCCGGCGGATAAGAGCGTGTTCGGCTCACGCGTGCCGGCCGCCGCCTCCACGACTGCGCAGATGTAATAGAGCACGTGGAAGATCGCGAGGAGGATGCTGTTCTTCGCGCCATATTCCGTCGCGCCGTGCTTCTTCAGGGCCTTTTCGTGCCGCGCCGAAATCGCGAGCGTGAGCAGGCGCCAGGCAAAGGCGGCGACGACGAACAGGATGAGATGAAACGGCATGGAAATTCCCGGACCCTCTGGAGCAAGGCGCTTTATGGCGCCAGCTTGGTAAAGACATAGTCACGCGCCTTCACGCGCGCCGCGTGGCAGGCAAAGCAGGTCTCGTGCTGGGCCTCGTCCACCGGCTTGCCGTCGACGAAGCGCCCGAAGCCCCAGCCGCCGGTAGCGGCATATTTCTTGGAATCCTTGACCATGACCTGCACTGTGGTCGCCTGTCCCGGGACCAAGGCGGATTCGAATTCGGGCGACTGGACATATTTCCAGGCAAGCTTGACCAGTACCGTCCCGTCGGGAAAGGGCAGGGTGCCGGCGCGATAGGCATCGAGCGCGGTCTTGTTGCCGAGGACGGTGCGCAGCTCGTTGAGGGGCTCGTGCTCCAGCGCCGGTGCAACCAGTTCCCATTGCCGGTAGCCGTCCGGGATGGTGACGCCATAGATCGGCGAAGCCGGCTTGGATGCATTCCCTGATGGGGGTGCGGGGGATTCTGCCGGTTTATTCGCGGCATTGTCGGTGTTTTGGGCGAGTGCCCCGGCCGTGGCGACGACAGCCGCCACCAGAAGGCCCCCGGCCAGGGGCATGATCATTGATGTCTTCATCATGGAGGTCCTTGGTCCGGCTCAGAAACGGGCGACGTCGAGCATTGCCTTGGCGAAAGCTTCAGGGGCTTCCTGCGGCAGGTTGTGGCCGATGCCGCCGGTGATCAGGCGATGCTCGTAGCGCCCGGAGAACCGCTTGGCATAGGAGGCCGGTTCCGGATGAGGCGCGCCATTGGCATCGCCTTCCATGGTGATCGTCGGCACGGCGATCGTCGGCAGGGTGGCGAGCTTCTTTTCCAGCGCGTCATATTTGGCTTCGCCCTGCGCCAGACCGAGCCGCCAGCGGTAATTGTGGATCGAGACCGCGACATGGTCGGGATTGTCGAAGGCCTGCGCCGAGCGGGCGAAGGTGGCATCGTCGAACTTCCATTGCGGCGAGGCGAGCTCCCAGATCAGCCGGGCAAAATCATGGGTGTATTTCGCATAGCCGGCTTCGCCGCGGTCCGTGGCGAAATAAAACTGGTACCACCACTGCAGTTCCGCCTTTGGGGGCAGGGGGGCCTTGTTCAGCGCCTGGCTGCCAATGAGATAGCCGCTCACCGAGACCAGGGCCTTGCAGCGTTCGGGCCAGAGGGCAGCCACGATGTCGGCCGTACGGGCACCCCAATCATAGCCGCCGATGACCGCCTTCTCGATTTTCAGTGCGTCCATGAAGGCGATGACATCGCTCCCCAGCGCTGCCTGCTGGCCATTGCGCGGCGTGTCGGACGACAGGAAGCGGGTGCTGCCATAGCCGCGCAGATAGGGCACGATCACGCGGTAGCCGGCCGCCGCCAGGATCGGCGCCACGTCGACATAGCTGTGGATGTCATAGGGCCAACCATGAAGCAGCAGCATGGGAGCGCCATCGGCCGGCCCGGCCTCGGCATAACCGACGTCGAGCACACCGGCCTTGATCTGCTTGAGCGAGGTGAAGGAGGTGTGGGCGCCGCGGCCGGATGCGGCCGGGGTGGCGTTGGTTTGCGCGCTGGCGGCGCCGATCGCGCCGAGCTGGGCGAGAACGGCGCCGAACGCCATGGTGCCGAGCAGGCCGCGGCGCGATTGATCGATTTGTTCCGACATCGACTGAATCCCGATTGCTGAAGTTGTGGCCGTAAAAAGCCGCAAGACTGTATCGGCCTTATGTCGCCATCGGCTGGATTTGAAAGGCTGTGTAAGCCCCATCCCCCGCGATACACAATGATACAATCGGCCCGCTGCCGCTGCTGGTCCGGGCCTCCCGGGCGGGCGCCGCCTGTATGGCAATGTATCTGCGGGCCGGCCGGATACAGCAGGATGCCGATCGGGGGCGGCGGAGACATATCGGGCAAACATGGCATCGCCAAAGACGGGGCACCGGCAGCAGGGCTGCCGTGAAATGAATGGAGTTGCCCCATGCCCTTGACCAACATGCCTTCAAATGATTTCGACACGTCCCGGCGCAGCCTGCTGAAATCGGCCGCCGCTGCGGCGCTCGTCGGTCTGATTCCCACCGCGCTCTACGCGGCGGAGGCCGGAAGTGATGTCCGGCCCTTCAAGGTTTCCATCGCCGAGGCGGACATCGTGGACCTGCGCCGGCGCCTGAACGCCACGCGCTGGCCGGAAGAAACGGTGTCGGATTTCTCGCAAGGGGTGCCGCTGGAAAGGCTGAAGCCGCTGGTCGCCTATTGGGCGTCCTCCTATGACTGGCGCAAGGTGGAAGCCAGGCTCAATGCGCTGCCGATGTTCGTGACGCAGATCGACGGCCTCGACATCCATTTCATCCATATCCGCTCGCCTCATGCCAATGCCATGCCGATGATCATGACCCATGGCTGGCCGGGCTCGATCCTGGAATTCATGAAGGTGATGGATCCGCTGGTCGATCCCACCAAATATGGCGGGAAGGCCGACGACGCCTTCCACCTGGTGGTTCCCTCGATCCCCGGTTTCGGTTTCTCGGGCAAGCCGACGGCCAAGGGCTGGGGTTCCGACCATATCGGCCGCGCCTGGTCCGTGCTGATGCGGCGCCTGGGCTATGAGCGCTATGTATCGCAGGGCGGCGATTGCGGCTCGGTGATTTCCCACCGCATGGCCCTGCAGAAGGTGCCCGGCCTGATCGGCATCCATGTCAACATGCCGGGCACGGTGCCCAAGGAGATCGCTGCGATCCTGACGGCGGGCGGCCAGGCGCCGGCAAGCCTCACGCCGGACGAGCGGCGGGCTTTCGACGCTCTCGATGTCTTCTACAAGGACAGCTCGGGCTACGCGACCATGATGGTCACCCGTCCGCAGACCATCGGCTATTCCCTGGTGGATTCGCCGGTGGGCATGGCCGCGTGGATGTATGAGAAATTCGCCACCTGGACCTATAGCGGCGGCGATCCGGAGAAGGTGCTGACCAAGGATGAGATGCTGGACGACATCTCCCTCTACTGGCTGACTCAGACGGGTGCTTCGGCGGCGCGCATCTATTGGGAAGACCATTCCAACAATTTCAACGCCGTCGACATTCCCGAGCTGCCGGTGGCCGTGACGGTCTTCCCGGGCGAGATCTATCGCGCCCCCCGCAGCTGGGCGGAGCGCTGCTATCACAACCTCGTCTATTTCAGCGAGGCTGGGAATGGCGGCCATTTCGCGGCCTGGGAACAGCCGGACCTCTTCGTGCAGGAAGTCCGCGCTGCCTTCCGGTCGCTGCGCTGAGGCAGCTCTCCCCGGCGCCTGCCATCGAGCGGGCGCCGGAACGCCGCTGACGGCCCGGATTGCCGCGGACCAGAAAGTGCCGCTTCGGCACCAGGCAACAATGGACTGTAAAGGGATCCGGGACGCCCTGCGATAGGTTCGGTCAATCGCGCCGAAAGGATTGAGCGACCTGGCTGTGGATGTTTCCCAGCAAGTCTCACAAGAAAGATGGCTTTGCTTACCAGAAGCAGGCCGAGTTCGAAGCGACCACTATCTTACCTGTGCAGCACATGAGGCGGCATTATTGAGCATCCCCCGGACCTTGCGTTGCGGGGGCGATTTTTATTGCAATTCACGAACGGGTGTAATTGTCTGAGAAAAATACAAGCAGGAAGGGGGACATCGGCATGAACCGCTCGATCCGCAGGCGTCTCGGGGCGCTCGCAATTCTCGCCGCCTCGCTGGCCGTGACGCCGGTTCTGGCCGAGGAACCCATCGCGCTCGGCTGGGTTGGCCCCTTGTCGCCGCCCGGCAATTATTCCGGCGGGCAGGAGATGCAATGGGCCGTGCAGCTCGGGGTCGACGAGATCAACAAGGCCGGCGGCGTGCTCGGCCGTCAGCTCCAGGTCACCTATGAGGACACCAAGGGACAGCCGGCGGAAGGCAGCGCGGCGGCGGTCCGGCTGATCACCAAGAACAATGTGTCGGCGATCTTCGGGGAGTTCCATTCCTCCGTGGCGCTCGCGGAAATCGAAGAGGCGCACAAATATGGCGTGCCCTGGGTCGGCACCGATGTCTGGGCCGACGACGTCACCGCCAAGCAATATCCGGAAGTCTTCCGTGTCTCCCCCGCCAACTCGCTGGTCTACGTCAAGGCCGCGGACTGGACGGCGGAACAGGGCTTCAAGAACGTCGCGATCATTGCCGAGAATACCGATTTCGGCCAGGGTGGCGCCAAGATCATCGCCAATGAGCTCCAGGCCAAGAACGTCGCCAATACACTGGTGACGATCGACCTCAACCAGCAGGATTTCACCCCTGCCTTGCTGCGCCTGATGAGCCAGAGCCCGCGCCCCGACGCCATCCAGATGGTCATCGCCGGCCAGGCCCAGTACCAGCTGGTGAAACAGGCCTGCCAGCTCGGCCTCGCCCCGACGGCCGAGACCAAACTGGTCGGCTCGTCAGGCCTGTTGCAAAAGGAGGTCTGGGAGGTCACGGGCAGCTGCGCCAAGAACCTCCTGATCGTCAATGTCGCCCAGCCGAAGTCGCAATGGAACGACAAGGCCAAGGCCTTCGTGGCGGCCTTCACCGAGCGCTACAAGCGGGCGCCCACCGGCGTCGCCCTGGAGGCCTATGACACGCTCGGCGTGGTGGTCGAAGCCATCCGCAAGGCCGGGTCCGCCGATCGCGGCGCCATCGTCAAGGCCCTGGAGGCGGTGAAGTTCGAAGGCGCAAACGCCACCTACAACTTTCCGGCGACCAAGTCGCCGGCCTGGGCCTTCCACCAATTCATGGATGTGCCGTTCACCATCATCCAATACACCGCGGAGAACCAGAGCCCGGAGGAGGCGGCCATCGTCTATCCCAAGAACTGGGCGACCACGGACAAGATCCTGCCTTGAGGGTGCGCCGAACGTCTGGAGAATTTGAGCTTTCATCCCCGGCCGAGCCACTTGCGAGCGTAGCGAGAGAGGGCGAGGGGAAGGGGACCCCGGGCATGCGGTATGCCTGTGACCCCTGGATTCCCCTCCCGCCGCCTGTAGCTGCGCCGGGAATGACAGGCCGCGTTTGCGAAGTTGGAAATGAGTGGCGGGAGACGTGAGCCGATCATGAGCTATTTTCTTCTCCTCGCCGTGAACGGGCTGGTGATCGGCCTCATCTACGCGCTCATCGCCTCGGGCCTGACGCTGGTCTTCTCGGTGCTGAAGGTGGTCAATTTCGGCCATGGCTCGCTCTACATGCTGGGCGGCTACGCCTCCTACTACCTGATTACCGGCCTCGGCCTGCATCCGCTGCTCGGCGTCATCGGCGCGATGATCGCCCTGTTCCTGTTCGGCGTGGCCTTCGAGCGGCTGGTGATCGCGCCGATGTATACCGACAAGGTAGAGCGCAAGGACGAATACGCCATCATCGTCACCTTCGGGCTTACCATCCTGCTCACCAATCTGGGTCTCGTCGTCTTCGGACCGTTCGCCAAATCGCCGCCCTCCTTCATGGCGGGGGTTCTGATCGCCGGGCCGCTGATCCTGCCCTATGACCGCCTGATCGCGGCCGTCGTCGCGGCGATCCTGCTGGTTGGGCTGGCCCTCTTTCTCAAGCGCACCACGCTGGGCCAGGCGCTCGATGCCGTCAGCCAGAGCCGCGACTCCGCCGCCGTCATCGGGATCGACCCGCATCGCATGTACACCGTCGCCTTCGGGCTCGGTTCGGCCCTCGCCGGCGGCGCCGGGGCGCTGATCGCCCCGGTCTTCGCGCTCTCGCCCTCGATGGGCGACCTGCCCGGCGTGCAAGCCTTCATCATCATCGTGCTCGGCGGCATGGGCTCGGTCGGCGGCTCGATCATCGGCGGCATCCTGCTCGGCCTCGTCCAGAGCCTCGGAGTCGGCTACCTGCCCGATCCCAACCGGGCGCTGGCCTATACCCAGGCTTTCGGCGCCTTGCTGCTCGTCATCACGCTGCTGCTGCGGCCGACCGGCCTTTTCGGCCGCTCTCATCTGCGCCTTGAATAGGCTGGGGAGGACCACGGTGCGCTTCTCCCTGTCCCAGGCCGTCCAGGCGATCCTGCTGATCGCCGCGCTGCTCGCCCCGCTCGGCGCCGGCACCTACTGGATCCATGTCGGCGCCATCGCCTGGTACTACGCCCTGCTGGCGGCGAGCTGGGCCATGCTGGCCGGTTTCGCCGGGCAGTTCTCCTTCGCCCATGTCGCCTTCGCTGCCCTCGGCGGCTATGCCTCGGCTCTCGGCACGAGCCTGCTCGGCCTGCCGCTCGCCCTCTCCATGCTGCTGGCCGTCCTCCTCGCCGCGATCGCCGGCGCGCTGATCGGCGCCCTGGTGCTGCGATTGTCCGGCCCCTATCTGGCGTTGTTCACGCTCGCCCTCGCGGAGATCTTTCGCATGGTGCTGGTGGCCGAGGAGGGCATTACCCGCGGCATGCTCGGCCTACCGGTGCCGACCCTGTTCGCCGGCCGGTCCGATCTGCCATATTACTATCTGGGGCTCGGCCTCGTGGTCGCTGCCATGCTGGCGATGAACGGCCTGCTGGCGACCCGCGTCGGCCTGTTCCTGCGCGCCATTCGCGAGGACGAAGGCGCTGCGCGCGCCAGCGGCATCGACACGACCCGCTACAAGATCCTGGTCTTCGTCGTCACCAGCATGATCGCGGCCGTGGCCGGCATCTATTACGGGCATTTCATCGGCATTCTCACGCCCAACATCGCCATCCTGCCGGAGATGGGCCTGGTGATCGCCATGGCGGTGATCGGGGGTATCGAGAGCCTGCCCGGCGCGGTCATCGGCGCCGTCGTCGTTTTCGTGCTCTCCGAATTCCTCAGGGCCTATGGCGAATGGCGCTTCGTCCTGATGGGGCTGGTGCTGATCCTGGTGCAACGCTTCGCCCAGAACGGCCTTTATCCGATGATCGAGCGCTGGGGCCGGACACGCCGGTCCGTGCAGGCAGGCCAACCAGCCGGGAAACGCCATGCCGAATGAAAGCGCAGCCTTCTTTTCCATCAGCGGCCTCGCCAAGCATTTCGGCGGCATTCATGCCGTCGAGGATCTATCCTTTGCCCTTCGGCGCGGCGAGATACTGGGCCTGATCGGCCCCAATGGTTCGGGCAAGACCACCACCCTCAACATGGTGACGGGAGCATTGAAACCTGATGGCGGGCGCATCGAGGTCGACGGCACCGACATGGCCGGCCAGCCAGCCCATCTCTATGCCCGCCGCGGCATTGCGCGCACCTTCCAGGTGCCGCGGCTGTTCCGGCGCATGACGGTAATGGAGAACCTGATCGTTCCCGCCCTGTCGGACGCGTCGGAACGCCGTCGGACGGCCGAGGAGCACGCCCGCGGCGTGCTCGCCTTCCTCAGGCTCGAGCACCTTGCCGACCAGTATGCGCGCGCGCTCTCGGGCGGCCAGCAGAAGCTTCTGGAACTCGGCCGCGCGCTGATGCTGCGGCCGCATCTGCTCCTGCTCGACGAGCCCTTCGCCGGCGTGCATCCGCGCCTGCTCGACGAGATCGTCGAACATATCCGCAGCCTGAACCGGGACGGCCACACCATCGTGCTGGTCGACCACAATCTCGATGCCGTGCGCTCGGTCGTCACGCGCGTGCTGGTGATGGCACGGGGCCGCAAAATCGCCGATGGCGCCGTTTCGGACGTGCTCCGCAATCCCGAAGTGGTCCGCGCCTATACCGGCACGCGCATGGGAGGCTCCTGAGATGAATTCGACCACTGCCTCCGTGCCTGTCGAGCCACGCTGGAGCGATATGCCCGGCTTGCTGGCCTGCGAGGATCTCGTCGCCGGCTATACCGGCGACATCGACATTCTGCGCGGTCTGTCGGTGAAGGCCTGGCCCGGCCGCATATCCTGCGTGGTCGGTCCGAACGGCACCGGCAAGTCGACCCTGTTGAAATCCCTGTTCGGCTTCCTGCGCCCCAGCGCCGGCCGCGTGCTGCTGGGCACCAGGGACATCACCGGCAGTCCGCCCTTCCGGATGCTCGGCCTTGGCGTCGCCTATCTGCCGCAGCGGCCGAGCCTGTTTCCCCACCTGTCGGTGGAGGCCAATCTCAAGCTGGGCCTGTGGCATGCGAGGCCGAGGAAGCAGGTCTTGGCCGAGCGTCTCGACAGCGCCTATCAGCGCTTTCCCGTCATCCGGGAGAAACGCAGCCAGCCGGCCGGCCAGCTTTCCGGCGGCCAGCAGAGGCAGGTCGAGATCGCCCGCAGCTTGCTGGCCGACCCCTCCGTCTACCTGATCGACGAACCCACGGCCGGCGTCGACCCGCAGACCAGCGAGACCATCTACGACATCGTCCAGGGCCTGGCGCGCGACCTGTCCAAGGCGGTGCTACTGGTCGACCAGGACATTCGCGCCGCGCTCGCCATCACCGATTACGTCTATGTGGTGAAGAACGGCACCGTCTTTTCCGAAGGCGAGCGGGACGATTTCGGCACGGATACCGATGCGCTGGTGGCACGCTGGCTCTATGCGAGCGGGGAATAAGATCGGGTCATAAAAGGCCTGCCTCAAGGAAGATCATCGCCCGGAGCGACAGTTTTGGAGAGCAGGTCTGAAGACCACCTCTTTCAAGGTGTTTGCTCACTGCCCGAAACCTATTGGAATTACTTCAACGACAGGCACAAAAGCTCAATGGTGTCGAACGCCTTGAAAGGGGAAGGTCCGAACACCCGGCCTCGCGTGGTGATCGGTCAATCTTTCGCGCAGACGGCATGGCTCAAGGCGCTTGATAGGCGGGCGGCGGCTCGAACAGTCCGCCGCGGCTGATTTCCAGAGCCCGGCCGATGCGCAGGGCCAGGGCTTCCTCGAAACGCGGCACTGCTATCTGCAGGGCGGTCGGCAGGCGGCTCCCGGCCAAGCCGGTCGGGATGCTGAGTGCGGCCATATCGATCAGGTTGACGAAGCGCGTGAAGGTGCCGAGCGGCGTCTTCGTCTCGTCGATCTCGGCCAGCGGTGGCGGCAGGATCGGGGCTGTGGGTGTAAGCAGCGCGTCCGCGCCCTCCAGATAAGCGGCGAACTCGATCTGTGCGGCGCGCCGCTGCTCCAGCAGGTCTTGGTAGCGGGCGCCGTCGATCTCCTTGCCCTTGAGGATGCGCGACCGTACGTCCGGATGCACCGGACTGTCGTCCGGCCCGGCATAACGGCCGAGCTGGTGCCAGGATTCGGCTGACATCAGCTCGCCGGTCAGCGCCATATAGGCTTCCGGGGGCCGGGGCATCGCCTTTTCACGAATATCGGCGCCGAGTGCCGCGAGATCGGCGAGTGCCGCCCGGAACCGCTCGAGCACTGGGGGCTCGACGGCGGCAAGGTCTGCCGCGGCGGGGATGCGCAGGCGAAGCCCGGCAAGGTCCTGCTCCGGTGCGCTCGACAAGGCGACCGGCGGCACGCCGAATGTCGCCGGATCGAGGGGGTCCCGCCCGGCCATGGCGGCAAACAGCAAAGCGGCGTCCTCGACCGAGCGGGTGAGGGGACCGACGCTGTCGAACGAAGGGGCGAGCGTCATGAGGCCCCCGCGCCCGATCCGGCCGACGGTGGTCTTCAGGCCGACGATGCCGCACATGGCGGCGGGATTGCGGATGGAGCCGCCGGTGTCGGTACCGAGCGCCGCCGGAACCAGGCCGGCAGCGACCGCCACGCCCGAGCCGCTGGAAGAGCCGCCGGGTGCCCGGGGCACGTCCGGATCGCGTGGATTGAGCGGCGTGCCGGTGACATGGTTGGTACCCCAGCCGCCGAAGGCGAATTCGACGGTCTGCACCTTGCCCACGAGCACCATGCCGGCCTCCGAGAGGCGCGTCACGGCGTTGGCCGTCACAGGCTGGGGCTCGGCGCCGAGAGCCCTGGAGCCGGCCCTTGTCGGCCGGCCCCTGACATGGAACAAGTCCTTGGCGGCATAGGGCACGCCATCGAGAAAACCCCGCGCCTCGCCGCGACGGCGGCGCTGATCGGACGCGGCAGCGGCCTGGAGCGCCTCCTCCGCAAAGACGCCGACAAAGGCATGGAGTGCGCCGTCATGGGCGGCGATGCGCGCCAGGACGCGGCCCACGATGGCTTCGGAGGTGGTGCGCCCTTCTGCCAGCAGGCGGCCGAGTTCGGCCGCTGTTGCGAATGCGGAAATGCCGTCTGCGCCCATGCCGGTCTCCTTTTCGGCTTCGGCTCAGCAAAGCATGGCGCGGCCCGGCAAGGAAAGACCAAGTTGCGGATAGCCGCCGGGCCGGTGCTGCTGCATCAGGCCCGGGGAGCCTCGGACGGCAGGCCCCCGGTGGTCAGGGGACGAGCAGCAGCTTGCCGGTGGTCCTGCGGCTTTCCATGTCCGCATGGGCTTTGGCTGCGTCCGCCAATCGATATTCGCCGCCGATCCGAATCGCGAGCTTGCCCTCGGCCAGCCAGTCGAACAGTCGGGCCGAGCGCATGCGCAGCAGTTCGGGCGTATGGATATGATCGAAAAAGACTGCGTAGCCGATCTTGATGCTCCTCGGCAGGTTCATGATGTCGAGCGGGCCGGGGCCGCCCAGAACCGGGCCATACCAGCAGAACGTGCCGGACCGGCGCAAGATGTCGAGCGAACCTTGGAAGGTGGCAGGGCCGGAGCCGTCATAGACGACTGAGACGCCTTCCCCCCTGGTCAGGCGCAGGACGTCCTCGGCAAACCGCCCTTCGGCATCGACGATGACATGGTCGGCGCCGGCCGCCTTGGCCATGGCCACCTTGTCCGGCGTCGAAACCCGCCCGATGACTTGGCCACCCCGCAGCTTGACGATCTGGGTCAGCAGCAACCCCACGCCCCCGGCCGCCGCGTGGACGAAGGCGATGTCGCCGGGCTGAACCGGATAGAAGTCGGTGGCGAAGTGACTGGCCGTAAGACCCTGCATCATGATCGAGGCGGCCGTCCGGTCATCGATGGCGTCCGGCACAGGCACCAGCGCACGGGAGGGGATGGCGATCCGTTCCGCATAGCTGCCTGGGGCGTAGACCCAGGCGACGCGCTGACCGGGCTTGAAGTCCTCGACGCCGTCACCTCGTGCGAGGACGCGGCCTGCCCCTTCCACACCGAGAATCTTCGGATTAGGCATCTCGGTCCAGGCCATGCCCTGCCTGACGCCGATATCCATGAAATTGACGCCGGCAAAGGCGACCTCGACCAGGACTTCACCGGGACCGGGCACCGGCTCAGCGCGCTCGACATGGCACAGCCTGTCGCTTCCGCCGATTCCGTTCATGACGATAGCTTTCATTACTTGTCTCCAATATTGAATGATCGTTCCTGAATTCAGCAAAAAAATCTAATGCAAGGCCCTCAAGGCCATATCGGCCAGGCTGGCCAGAATCCGACGGTGGGCGCCACTGCGCCCAGCAATGCGGATGCCGGAGATGCTGGCGATCAGAAATTCGGCCGTCCTTTCCGGATCGAGGTCGGCGGCGACGTCGCCCTCGCGCTGGGCGTCCCGCACCCGGCCGGCAATGACGCCGCTCAGGCTACGGGCCAGCGATGCATTGATCTCGGCGAGATCGGCGCGGGACGCACCGAACTCGCAGACCGAACCGGTGCCGAGACAGGCCTGATCGGCCGTATCGACCACCCGGCGCAGCATCGCCTTGATGCCATCCATGCCGCGCGCGCCACTGCGCAGGGCATCGAAATGGGCAGAGCATTCTCCCAACCCATAGCGGCGCACGGCCGAACAATAGAGCTGCCACTTGTCGCCGAAGGCAGCATAGAGGCTTTGCCGGCCGATACCCATGGCATCCACGAGCATCTGGGCCGAACTGCCTTCGAACCCATGTTCCCTGAACACGCCGATCGCTGCGTCCAGCGCAGCGTCGGTATCGAATTCCCGCAATCTTGCCATGTCGATCCTCTAAACATTCGGGAACGAATGTTCAAGAAAAATTTTGAAGGGAAGCCCCACTTTTGCCGTCGCGTCGGCGTCACCCCGTATCGGGACATGGAACAGCGCGTCCGGGCGGCGGATGGCGACTGAAGCGGAAAGCGGTCATCCGAAGGTGAAGGCATAGGCCTCGACACCCGGGTCGAGAAAGCGGACCTCGAAAGTCCGGGTCTCCACTCCTCCGGACTGCCGCACGAGCTGGTAGAGCCGCGTTTCGGTGACCAGGCCGTTTCCCTGGGCATCGATATCGGCCCCGTGGTCGGGGCCGGGCGCCTTGCCGTCGACGGTGACCTGGAAGCGCACGGGCTTGCCGGCAGCGCCGGGGCCCAGCACCAGATGCAGGTCACGGGCGCTGAAGCGGTAGACGATGCCGCCTCCCGGCTTGTCGAGCACCGCCCGTTCTGCGCCGACGGTCCAGGTGCCCTGAAGGCCCCATTGATTGAGCCCGGGATCCGTCACCGAATAGTCTCGGGCCACGTCAGGCGACACGCGCTCCGCCGAGGCGAAATTGTCGGCCCGGCCATAGCCCAGATAAGTCTCCTGCGAACCGAGATTGGCGAGGTCGGGACTGGCTTCCGCCCCCTTCGCCGCCGGGGCGGCCGCCTCTTTCGCCGGCCCGCTACTGCCGGCTTCCCGCAGCAGATCCTGGATCGCCTGTTCGGTCTGGCGGTAATTGCCCTCGCCGAAATTGTGGTAGCGGATCTGGCCGCGGGCATCGATCAGGTAGAAGGCTGGCCAATAGCTGTTCTGGAAGGCGCGCCAGATGCGATAATCGTTATCGATGGCTACCGGATAGACGATGCCGAAATCCTTGACCGCCTGCCTGACATTGTCGAGCTTCTTTTCGAAGGCGAATTCGGGCGCGTGCACACCGATCACGACCAGCCCCTGATCCCTGTATCTGTCCGCCCAAGCGCGGATATAGGGGGTGGTGCGGATGCAGTTGATGCAGGAATAAGTCCAGAAATCGACGAGCACCACCTTGCCGCGCAGTTGCTCCGTGGTGAGCGGGGGCGAATTCAGCCAGGCGACGGCGCCGTCGAGCGAGGGAGCCTGGCCCTCGACGGGGAGATTGCTGCGGAAGGGCGTCTGTGCCTTGGCGCTCGCGATCAGCATGCCGCCGCTGGCGAGACCAGACGCCATGGCCGTTTGCGGGTCCACATGCAGCCTGTCGAGAATGGCCTGCTCGATGCTCGCCGTGCTGGCATAGGAGAGCCGCGCCAGCAGGCCTGTGTCCAGGCCGAAAGCAACGGTGCCGACACCGGCGAGCACGGCTACGCCGAGACCCTGGCGGATACGCTCGCTGACGCCGAGCGAACGTTTCATGCCTGCAAGGAGCCTGCCGCCCACCAGGAGGGCGCCGGCCAGCGAGGTGGCGGCGCCGCCGGCATAGGCGAGCAGCAGCAGCGTCGTCTCGATATTGGCACCCTGAAGAGCCGCGCCGGTCAGGACCAGGCCGAGAATCGGCCCGGCGCAGGGCGCCCAGAGCAGGCCCGTTGCCACGCCGAGGATGAACGAACTGCCGGCCGTCCGGGCTCCCGAGGCGGCCGAGGTGCCGTGCAGCCGGTTGCCGAGGTCGGCGATCGGCCGGGTGACAGCACCGGCGAGGCGCGGCGAGATCAGGCTCAGGCCGAATATGGCCAGAAGCGCGAGCGCAGCCAGGCGCCCGAACTCATTGGCCTGGATGGCCCAGCTCCCGCCGACAGCGGCCAGGGTCGCTACCAGCGCGAAGGTAAAGGCCATGCCGATGAGCATGGGCAGGGTGCCGCGCAGGAAAGGCAGCCCTGTTCCGACGAAGACGAAAGGCAGAATGGGCAGGATGCAGGGGCTGAGAATGGTCAGCACGCCGCCGAAATAGGCAATGGCTAGAAGAAGCATCATTGTCTCCTGTGCAACGGAGGGAGCGGTCGGGGGGCGAGGAGGCCCGGCGAGCAAGGAGGCTGATGTGGCGTGCGCGAGTATCGTGAATGTGTCCGGAGCCGTGGGCGTTTGTACCGCAGTGTAGGCGCCGGCTCGGCGGCGACGCGAGGGCTCAAAAGTCAGGCGCCGCCGAAAGGGCTCCGATTGTATCGCAACGTATCCGTGCCCGCCGGATCCTACATCCATATGCGGGAGGCGCCGGCGTGGGACACATCCAGGATACATCGCGCTGGTCTAGTTCCGTCCGGTGCCGTGGGCCCTGCTTCTGCGCATCGGGTGGGGCTTTCAGCAGGCGAAACCGTTCTTGCGATTCGACTGCCTCGCCAGAAACCGGTGGGCTGGAGCAATACGAGCCTTCACCAAAACGCGCATTGCTCGCAAGGCACGGCATTGCAATGTAATAGCCAGACTCGAATGCATCGGCACCTTCGAGTGCAGGTATCAGTTGACCGGCGGAAGCAGGAAGTTCGGGCATGGAACATGTCGACCACATACTGATCGTCGATGACGACAGCGAAATTCGCGACCTGGTGTCGAGCTATCTGAAGAAAAACGGTCTTCGCGCCTCGGTCGCTGCCGATGGACGCCAGATGCGCAGCTTCCTCGAGGCCAATACCGTCGACCTGATCGTACTCGACGTGATGATGCCGGGCCAGGACGGCCTCGTGCTCTGCCGCGAATTGCGGGCCGGAAAAAACAAGGCGACGCCGATCCTCATGCTGACGGCCCGCAGCGACGAGATGGATCGGATCATCGGGCTGGAAATGGGCGCAGACGACTATCTGCCGAAGCCCTTTGCCGCCCGCGAGTTGCTGGCGCGCATCAACGCCGTCCTGCGGCGAACCCGGATGCTGCCGCCCAATCTGCAGATCAGCGAGGCCGGCCAGCTGCTGACCTTCGGTGAATGGCGGCTCGACACCGTGGGCCGCCATCTCCTCGACGGGCAGGGCACGGAGGTGGCACTGAGCGGGGCCGAATACCGGCTGCTGCGCGTTTTCATCGATCACCCCCAGCGCGTGCTCAACCGCGACCAGCTCCTGAACCTCACCCAGGGGCGGGATGCGGACCTGTTCGACCGCTCGATCGATCTTCTGGTCAGCCGCCTGCGCCAGCGACTCGGCGACGACGCCCGCGAGCCGACCTACATCAAGACCGTGCGCAGCGAAGGCTATGTTCTCGCCGTTCCCGTCGAGATCTCGGAGCCCCGGACGTGATCGCCGGCGCCTTTCGTGCCTTGTGGCCGACGACCCTTCGCGCCCGGCTGTTCCTGATCCTGCTCGCCGGGCTGGCGATCGCCAATGGCCTGTCCTTCGCGGTCCTTTCTGCCGAACGCTACTTATCGGCGAAGGAGATGATGCTGCGCACGTTGAAAGACGATGTGGCAACCTCGATCGCGGTTCTCGACCGGACGCCGGCGAGCGAGAGGCCGAAACTGGCCGATTGGCTGAGCCGCGGCAATTACAACATCATTCTGGGGCCGGGCCTTGCCGGCGTGCCCAACACCTCCCGGCATGGCCAGGAGATCGCCGCCAAGCTGGAGAGCGCGGCAGGGTCCCGTTTCCCCCTGCGCATCGAAGCCATACCGGGGGAGGGCGGGCGCCTGCAGGCCCATCTGACCCTGAGCGACGGCAGCCCGCTGACCATCGAGATCACGCCGCGCGGGGTCATGCCGATCGCGGACTGGCTGCCTTACGTCCTCGCCCTGCAGATGGCGTTGCTGCTGCTCTGTACCTGGCTCGCCGTCAGGCAGGCAATCCGGCCCCTCGGGGCTCTCGCCGCCGCCGCCGAGGCCCTCGATCCCAACGGCAAGAGCGCACCACTCAGCGAGGAAGGCCCGAGCGAGGTTGCCCATGCTGCCCGCGCCTTCAACGGGATGCGCGAGCGCATCGCCCATTATCTGGAGGAACGCGTCCAGATTCTCGCCGCGATCTCGCACGACCTGCAAACGCCGATCACCCGCATGCGGCTCAGGGCCGACATGGCCGATGAATCGCCGGAGAAGGACAAGCTGGTACGGGACCTGCGCGAGATCGAGCGCCTGGTCCAGGACGGCATCGCCTATGCCCGCAGCTCCCACAGCAGCGGCGAGAAGGCGGCCCGCATCGACCTCGCCTCCTTCATCGACAGCATCGCCTATGATTATCAAGATACCGGCAAGGCCGTGAGCGTCATCGGTTATGTCGACGGCGTCGCCTCGACCAAGCCGCATGCGCTGCGGCGCATTCTCTCGAACTTCATCGACAATGCGCTGAAATTCGCCGGTGCCGCCGAGGTGGGCGTGGAGCGCAAAGCCGATGGCCGGACCGTCATCGCGGTGATGGATCGCGGCCCCGGCATACCCGAAGACATGCTGAAGGCGGCCATGCAGCCCTTCTTCCGCCTGGAGCAATCCCGCAATCGCGAGACCGGCGGCACGGGCCTCGGCCTTGCCATTGCCCAGCAACTGGCAGGGACCATCGGTGGCACGGTCCGGCTCTACAACCGCGACGGCGGGGGACTGGTGGCGGAAGTCGCCATTCGGTAAAGGCCCCAGGTTTTTCTGAAGACATTCACGGTGTATCGATCGGGAGAACGTGTTTCTCCTCATCGTAACGCTGCGCCTTTTGTTGGCGGGATCGGCCCGTGCCACTCCGAGCCAGCCGCGATTTTCCGCCGTCGTGGTATGCCAACATGTCGATCTCGCCGGAAGCTACGCTTTGTTACACTTCCGGGGTTTTCGGAAACATGGCGGACAAACGCTCCCTTCAAGACACTCCGGTCTTTCCGATGCCGCAGATGGCGGTATCGCCAACCCCAGAGGCTGTTATGGATCATGACAGCCTCCAGACGAACAGGAGCGTATCATGACCAAGATCGACAAGGTTCTCTACACAGGCCGGACCCACACCACCGGTGGCCGGGATGGGGCTGCGCGCAGCGACGATGCCCGGCTCGACATCAAACTGTCGCCGCCCGGCAGCAGCCAGCCTGGCACCAATCCCGAGCAGCTGTTCGCGGCAGGCTGGTCGGCCTGCTTCATCGGCGCCATGGGCCTCGCAGCCGGCAAGCGCAAGCTGAAGCTGCCGACCGACACGGCCGTGGACACGGAGGTCGATCTCGGCACCACCGATGGCGCCTATTTCCTGCAGGCGCGCCTGAAGGTCAGCCTGCCCGGCCTCGATCGCGAGCTCGCACAGGCGATCGTCGAGGAAGCCCACCAGACCTGCCCCTATTCGAAGGCGACGCGCGGCAATATCAATGTCGAGCTTTCCCTCGCCTGAGGGCGGAGCTCTTCGTCTCGCCCGCCTTTTCCATCTGCAACCCGTAGGGCGCGGCATTGCCGCGCCCGGTGAGGTTTCCAATGAAACGGATCACGATCTGCATACTGGGCCTGGCGATTCTGGCGGCTTCCTGCGTCTACGAGCCCGCCTCCAGGGAACCGTCGCCCCTCGCCGGGCTGCTGGGGCTTGCGGGGGTACCGACCTCGGGCCCATCGCGATGAGCGCCAGGAGTCGAGAGGCTTGTGCGCAAGGCTCGGGATATGGTGAGTTGTCGGCGTGAGTCTCTGATCGCCCGCTCACGCGATGGCTGCGGATGAATAGAAGCATGGAGTCGAGTTTGCCCTCTACCGTTTCGCAGCCGGTCGTTACTCCCCTTACGCGCAGTGCCATTTTCCTGGTTGTGACCGTCAAGTCCGGTCCGGAGCACGAGGGGGCGATCCGGGCGTTGTGCGCGGATCTGTCGGGACTGCTGCGGGCGGTGGGATTCCGGGATCTCGAGGGGCGGCTGTCCTGCGTGATGGGGTTTGGCTCGCAGATGTGGGACCGGCTCTTCGGAACACCCCGGCCCAAGGAGCTGCATGCCTTCCGCGAGATAAAGGGGCAGCATCACGCGGTCTCGACGCCGGGGGACATCCTGTTTCACATTCGCGCCCAGCGTATGGACCTTTGCTTCGAACTGGCGACGCAGATCATGGCGCGGATCGGGGACGCCGTCGCCAGTGCCGACGAGGTGCACGGCTTCAAATATTTCGACGACCGCGACTTGATCGGTTTCGTCGACGGTACCGAGAACCCGGTCGACGAGGCGGCGCTGGAGGCGACCATCATCGGCGAGGAGGATGGCGCCTTCGCCGGCGGGAGCTATGTGATCGTGCAGAAATACCTGCATGACCTGACGGGCTGGAACCGGCTGCCTGTCGAGGCTCAGGAGAAAATCATCGGGCGCTCCAAGCTGTCCGACATCGAGCAGGACGATGCGCTCAAGGCGCCCTATGCCCATAACGTTCTGACCTCGATCGAGGAGAACGGCGAGACCTTGGAAATCCTGCGCGACAACATGCCGTTCGGCGATGCCGGCAAGGGTGAGTTCGGCACCTATTTCATCGGCTATGCCCGCTCGCCCCGCAGGATCGAGCAGATGCTCGAGAACATGTTCGTCGGCCGGCCGCCGGGCAATTATGATCGCTTGCTGGATTTCAGCCGGGCGGTGACCGGCTCTCTGTTCTTCGTGCCCTCGGCGACGTTCCTGGACGATGTGGCGCCCGATGCCGCCACACCGGCTCCGCCCGGAGCCGGGACGGCGCAAGGCTCCGGTTCGCGGCAGCCCGGCGGCGATGGTTCGCTCGGTATTGGATCGCTCAAGAGGAAGGCAGACCATGAATAATCTCCATCGGGAGCTGGCACCGATCTCCGACGGCGCCTGGGCCGAGATCGAGGAAGAGGCGGCGCGCACCCTCAAGCGGCATCTGGCCGCCCGGCGCGTTGTCGATCTGCAGGGGCCGCAGGGCCTGGCGGCGTCGGCGGTGGGAACCGGTCATATCCGCCCGCTTGCGGGCCCCGGCGAGGGCGTCGAGGCGGTGCAGCGGGAGGTGAAGGCCTTTGTCGAACTGCGCGTTCCCTTCGAGCTCGCCCGCGCGGCGATCGACGATGTGGAGCGGGGGGCAGTCGACTCGGACTGGTCGCCGGTGAAGGAAGCGGCGCGCAAGCTCGCCTTCGCCGAGGATCGCGCGGTCTTCGACGGCTTTGCCGCGGCCGGCGTCGAGGGCATCCGCCAGGGTCTCAGCAATCCGGCACTGGCACTTCCGGTCCAGGTGAAGGGCTATCCGGACGTGGTCGCCCAGGCGGTGAGCCAGTTGCGGCTGGCGGGGGTGGAAGGACCCTATGCGCTGGTGCTGGGAGCCGATGCCTATACGGCCGCAGCCGGCGGCAGCGACGACGGGTATCCGGTCTTCCAGCATATGGAACGCCTGGTGGACGGGCCGATCATCTGGGCCCCTGCCATCGAGGGCGGGCTGGTGCTGACGACGCGGGGCGGGGATTTCGAATTGTCCGTGGGACAGGACATCTCCATCGGCTATGCCAGCCATTCGGCGACATCGGTCCAGCTCTACTTCCACGAAAGCCTGACCTTCCGCCTGCTGACGGCGGAAGCGGCCGTCGCCCTCCTGCCCGGCAAGCAATAGGCGGGTCGGCGAGGCTTCAGCTTCTCAGGCGCTCGCCGCCCGGGTCGAAGGCGGGCTCGGCGAGAATACGTGCCTCGCGCTGGATGCCCAATATGGCCACCGTCACGATATCGCCGGGCCTGGCCAGATCGGCCTTGACATAAGCGAGGGCCAGTGACTGGCCGACCCAGTATCCGTAGCTGCCTGAGGTAACCTGCCCGAGCGGAGTGCCATCGGGCAGGAAGATCGGTTCGCCGCCGGTGGCGTCGGCATCCTCGGCCTCGATCGCCAGCGTGACCAGCCGGTCGCGCGGCGGATTGCCGGCCACGGCCGCATAGGCACCGCGATTGAGGAAGGCGCCCTTGTCCAGCTTGACGAGGCGGGCCAGGCCGGATTCCTGGGGCCAATATTCGGGCGAATATTCGCGCCCCCAGCTGCCATAGCCCTTCTCGATACGCAGCGACGTCATCGCCCTCGCACCGACGGGGCCGGCTCCGATCTGTTTTCCGGCCGTGAGCAATGCGCGATAGAGCCGCTCCTGGTCAGCGGCCTGGCAGTGAAGCTCCCAGCCGAGATCGCCCGTGAAGGAAACCCGCAGGGCCACCACCTCGATGCCGGCCAGATTGAGATGGCGTGCTTGCATGAAGGGGAACGCGCTGTTGGAAAGGTCTTCGGAGGTCAGGCTTTGCAGGAGTATTCGCGCCTTCGGGCCGGCAACGCTGAAGCCGCACATCGCCTGCGTCACCGAGCGAAACAGGGTTCCCTCCGGCAGCGGCACCGCATTGAAGAAGCGCTGGTGATAGCGCTCCGCCATGCCGGAACCGAAGACCATGTAGAAATCATCGGCGAGCTTGGCGACCGTGAAGTCGCCGGCAACGCCGCCTCGCCGGCCGATAAGGGGGGTGAGGCGGATCTGGCCGGTCCGGTCCGGCATGCGATTGGCGAACAAAGCGTCGAGCCAGGCCTGGGCGCCTGGTCCCGTAACCTCATATTTGGCGAAATTGGAGATGTCGATGATGCCGGCATGCTCGCGCAGCATGCGGGCTTCCCGTCCCACCGGCTCCCACCAGTTCTGGCGGGCGAAACCGGCGGTCTCCTCCCGTGGCTCGCCGTCGGCGGCGAACCAAAGCGGATGCTCCCAGCCGAAATTCAGGCCGAAGACGGCGCCCATGTCCTGCTGCATCGCATAGGCGGGACGCGTGCGTACGGGCCGGCCGGCGCTGCGCTCCTCATTGGGGAAGTGGATCTTGAAGCGATGGCCATATTGATCGCGCACCCGGGCCTTGGTGAACGCCTTGTCGGCCCAGGAGCCGAAACGCGCGAGGTCCCAGGCGAACATGTCGAGCGAGGGTTCGCCCTCGATCATCCACTCCGCGGCGAGCTTACCCATGCCGCCCGACTGGGAGAACCCGGGAATGATGCCGTTGCAGCAGAAATAATTCTTCATTTCCGGCACCGGGCCGAACAGCACGGCGCTGTCGGGCGACCAGATCATCGGGCCGTTGATCACCCGCCGGATGCCGGTGGAGCCGAGCACCGGCACCCGTTCGATCGCCCGCATCATATTGTCCTCAATGCGGGCGAGGTCGTCGGGAAAGAGCTCATGGCCGAAATTTGCAGGCGTGCCGTCCTCGGCCCAGAACCGCATGTCGCGCTCATAGGCGCCGACCAGCAGGCCGAGGCCTTCCTGGCGCAGGTAGTATTCGCCATCGCGGTCGGCGACCGAGGGCAGGCGCCGATCGAGCGCGGCGATCTCGGCGATGGTTTGCGTGACGAAATATTGATGCTCGGTCGGCATCAGCGGTAGCGTCAGCCCGGCCATGGCCGCCACCTCGCGGGCCCATAGGCCGGCCGCGTTGACGATCCATCGGGTGCGGATATCGCCTTTCGGGGTGCGCACGATCCAGCTTCCGTCGAGCTGGGCCTCGGTACCCGTGACCGGCGTGAAGCGATGGATCTCGGCGCCGCGTTGACGCGCCCCGGCGGCATAGGCTGCCGTCACGCCCGAAGGATCGACATTGCCGCCTTCAGGCTCGAACATGATGCAGCGTATGCCCGAGAAATCCACGAGCGGGTGCAGTTTTTCGGCCTCTTTGCGCGAGACCTCATAGAAGTTCATGCCGTAGCGTCGCGCCTTGGCTTCCTGCAGCCGCAACTGGTGCTCGCGCTCGCCGGTCTGGGCCAGATAGAGGGAGCCGGGCTGGAAGATGCCGCAGCCCTGCCCGGTCTCGGCCTCCAGCTCCTTGTAGAGCGCCATGGTGTAGTGCTGCAGGCGGCTGATATTGGTGGAATCGTGCAGGCCATGGATATTGGCGGCTGCATGCCAGGTCGATCCCGAGGTGAGTTCGTCCCGCTCCAGCAGGACGACATCGGTCCAGCCGAGCTTGGCGAGGTGATAGAGGATCGAGCAACCGATCAAACCGCCGCCGATCACGACGGCCTGGGCATGGCTACGCATGGAACGAACTTCCCGATGAACATTCGTCCGGCGAAGAGCGGTTGCCGTCGGAAGGTCCCTAGCAGCGCGCTCGCCTGACCGCCCAAGTCTAGGCAGCGGCGGGCGGAGCGGGTAGGCGGCCTTCCAGGCAAAAGCGCGGTGTTCGGCGATGAATGGCCAAATAAAACGAGGTCATTGGCCTCGCGATCTTCGCTTGTTGCCGAACCTGTCAGGCCTAGGATCGGATCGGGGAAGTCTATCGGAGGATAGCGTCGGACCAAGCGGCGTTGAGGTCGCCTCTTCCTGGGATCGCCGGCATCCTGCCGGCTCTTCTTCTCCTCAAACACCGTATCCAAGAGCCGGCAGGATGCCGGCGATCCCAGGCCTCCCCCGCCTTCGGCGTATCGGTATCGTCAAACTTGGTATCAGGCTGTCTCCGCCCTGGCGCGGGCCAGGATCCATTCCTTGACGATTTTCACCACGCTGCCCTTGGATGAAGCGTTGTCGGAAAGGTAGTAGCCCCAGGGGCTTGGCGGGCGCACGCTGAAGGGTTCGGCCAGGAGCCCTCTCTTCAGGAAGGGACGCGCGAGCGAGAGTTGCACGGCGACGCAGCCCGCCCCCGCGGCGGCTAGTTCCAGCGCGATATTGGAGGAGTTGGTGCTGAGATATTTCTCGTGCTCCGACGTCTCGATGCCGAGGGCCGCGCCCATGCATTGCCAATATTCCTGCCGGCTATGCACGAAGATCCAGCCTTGTTTGAGGATATCGGCGGGGGAGCGGATCGCATTCGGTCCCGAAAGGAATTGCGGCGCGCAGAGCAGAGCGAGACTTTCGTCCCACAGGGCAATCGCCGCCGGCGGCTTGTTGTCGAAGCGCCTGGCGGCAATGGTGAGATCGGCGGCCGGCTCGCTGGGATCCTCCCAGATCGTGCCATGCAGGACCACCTCGATATCCGGATGCCTGGCGTGGAAAGCGGCGACGCAGCCGGTGAGCCAGTTGGTGGCCAGTGTGGCCGGGCAGGAAATCACCACCGTCCGGTTCCGGACGGAGGCGAGGATGGCTTCGGTGGCATGATCGATCTGGTCGAGCGCCTGCCGAAGCGTCGGCAGGAAGGCCTCGCCCATCTCCGTCAGCTTGAGGCTGCGTGGATAGCGTACGAACAATTGCCGGCCGATATAGTGTTCCAGCGCCCGCACATGGGTGCTGATGGCAGCCTGGGTGTAGCCCAGTTCCTTGGCCGCTTCGGTAAAGCTCAAATGGCGGGCCGAGCATTCGAACGAGCGAATGTAGTTGAGCGGAGGAGGAGGCTTCATGGCGGCTCTTGATGTTTGCCGGAGGCTAGTCCAGCTCCGCCGACCTATTCAATGCCGCTTTTCGCCATGACATCAATTTTTTTGGGCAATGCCGCCAAACTAATCGCGTGAAAGGCCTGTCCCGCCACACCTATCATGCCGAGTTGTCGGATGAATAAACAGGGTGGGCGTACCGGGCATGGCACAGGACAGGCGTAGCGGGGGGCGCCGATCGAGGAGCATGCGGGGCGGGGGCATTCCCCAGCTGCCCTGGCAGCGTGTGTCGAATCCCTATTCACCCATGCAGATGCTGGACCAGGAGCGCATGGAGGTGCTGCATCGCAGTTCGATGCGCATCCTCTCCGAACTCGGCATCCGGGTGATGAGCACGCGGGCGATGGACCTGTTCGAAAAGGCCGGCGCGCTGGTCGACCGGGAGAACCAGACCATCCGCATCGACGAGACGTTGGTGAAGGAGGCGCTCCGCACGGCGCCGCGCCGCTTTACCCTGACGGGTCGCAACGCCGACAAGCAGCTCGAGATCGGCGGCAATGCGCTGGTCTTCGGCCTAGTGGCCGGGCCGCCCAATGTGCACGACCGCATCAATGGCCGGCGAGCCGGAAATCTCGTCGACTATGAGAACTTCACCCGGCTGGCGCATTATTTCAACGCCATCCACATCCTGGGCAACCAGGTCTGCGCGCCGATCGAGCTGCCGGCCAATTCGCGCCATCTCGACACCTACAGGGCCAATTTGTCCCTCAGCGATCTGAGCTTTCACTGCAGCGCCATCGGGCGCGGCCGTGCCATGGACGCCATCAATATGATGGCGATCGCCCGAGGCATCACGCTGGAAGAGATGCGCGCCTCGCCCGGCGTCATCACCATCATCTCCGTCAATTCGCCGCGGCTCTTCGATGACGCCATGGCGGACGGCCTCATGGCCATGGCCGAGCATGGCCAGCCGGTGACGGTCACCCCCTTCACGCTGATGGGCGCGATGACGCCGGTGACTTTGGCAGCCGCGTTGTGCCAGCAGAATGCCGAGGCCCTGTTCGGGGTCGTGCTGACGCAGCTCGTCAATCCAGGCACGCCGGTGATGTACGGGGCCTTCACCTCCAATGTCGACATGCGCTCGGGTGCGCCGGCCTTCGGCACGCCCGAGAACACCAAGGCCAACATCATCGCCGGCCAGCTGGCGCGGCGTTATGGCCTGCCCTACCGCACCTCCAATGCCAATGCCTCCAACGCCGTCGACCTGCAGGCCGCCTATGAGACGGAGATGGCGACCTGGGGCGCGGTCCTGGGCGGGGCCAATCTGATCTATCATGCCGCCGGCTGGCTGGAGGGCGGCCTCACGGCGTCCTATGAGAAGCTCGTCCTCGACGTCGAGATCCTCCAGAACATGATGGAGTTCCTGCGGCCGATGCCCTTCGAGGAGGATGATCTCGGCTTCGAGGCGATCAAGGCCGTGCCGGCCGGAGGGCATTTCTTCGGCAGCGAACACACGATGTCGCGCTACGAAACCGCCTTCTATCAGCCGATGCTCTCCAATTGGCAGAACTATGGCAGCTGGCAGGAGGCAGGGGCGCGTGACGCGCTCGAGCGGGCGACCGGCCTCTGGCAGCAAGCATTGCGGGACTATCAGGAGCCCGCGATGGACGAAGCCGTTCGCGAGGAGCTCGAGGTCTATATCACCCGCCGGCGCGCTGAGATCGGTGCCGGAGAACCCTGAGGCATACCGCGCAAGGCTCGGCATGCGAAAGCGGAAGGGATCGATGCCATGGAGACGAGGCTGAACGAAAGGCCGGTCGGCGAGACGATCCGCTTTGCCGTGCTGATGTTTCCGGGCTTTCCGCTGATGGCGTTCAGCTCGGTGATCGAGCCGTTGCGCGCCGCCAACACGCTGTCGGGCGGGCGCTGCTATTCATGGATCACGGTTGGGCCCGACGGTGCCAAGGTGCGGGCCTCCAATGGCATTCATATCGAGCCCGATTTCGGCGTTCGGAATGCCCCCGTGGTCGATCGCATCGTGGTGTGCTCGGGCGGCGATGCCGATCATCTGGTCGCCGAGGACGCCATGGCCTGGATCCGCCGCAACCTGCGCGCTGGCGCCGATCTCGGATCGGTCGCCGACGCGGCTTTCCTGCTGGCCCGGGCCGGATTGCTCGATGGCCATGCCTGCACCCTGCACTGGACCAGCCAACCCGCTTTTCGCGAGGCTTTTCCCGGTCTCGACATGAGGCGGGACCTCTATGTAATCGACCGGCGCCGTTTCACCGCGGCAGGCGGGGTGGGCAGTCTCGACATGATGCTGGAGATGATCGGCCGCGATCATGGCGGCGAGCTCTCGGCCGGGGTCGCCGAATGGTTCGTGCACAGCCCGCTGCGGTCGAGCGTGGACCGGCGGCTGATGCCGTTGCGCCTGCGCACCGGGATCGGCGACGAACTCGTGCTGGCCGCCGTGGCGATCATGGAAGACTGCGTCGAGGATCTCCTGCGCATGGACGCGCTGGCGCGGCGCCTCGGCGTATCGGCCGACAAGCTCGAACGTTCCTTCCGCGCCGAACTCGGCGTGACGCCGAGCCACTATTACCGCAGCCTGCGCCTCAGGCGGGCGGCCGACCTGCTCACCCATTCGAGCCTGCGGGTCGGCGAGGTGGCGCTCGCCTGCGGCTTCGCCAATGCGGCCAATTTCTCCCGGGCCTTCCGGGACAGCTTCGGCTACGCGCCCCGGGGGGTGCGCCAGCGCAAGTCGATCTCGGGGGAGGCGCCGCGAGCATGAGAGGGCGATCGCATATGGAGCTTTCTCGTCATCCCGTGCGCAATGCAGCATGGAATGCTGCGTCGCAGACACGGGGCCGCGAGACGGGAAAGGCGCTCCATTTTGAGGGCGGTCCCGGATCTGCGAAGCGTCACTGCGCGCCGCATCGCGTCCGGGATGACAATATTGATCCATATACGTCTGCTCTGCCGGGTCCAAGCAGCAAGGTCACAAAATCCCGCCTAGCGGAATCGCGCATAGTTTTCGCGGAAAGCAGGCAAACAATACGCGCGCCGGTTGGTCACAGTCCACGGACAGGAGACTGTTCATGAGCATTGTGGTTTTCGATCCGGATCGCGTCGAGGATGTCGATTTCAAGGATCGCATGCGCCATCCGGCGGCCGCGGATTCGGCCGGCGGCATGTGGCTTTCCGACACCGAGCCTTCCTTCATCGACGCCGATGCCCTGCGCAAGGGCCGTCTTGCCCGGCTGCGCCGATGGATGGCCGAGGCGGGCTACGGCGCTGTCGTGCTGTTCGACCCCTACAACCAGCGCTATGCCACCGGCTCGCGCAATATGTTCGGCTATTTCCTACGCAACTCCACGCGCTATTTCTTTGTCCCCACCGAGGGACCGATCGTCCTGTTCGAATATCCGCAGAGCTATCATGTCTCGATGGTGCTCGACACGGTCGACGAAGCCAGGCCTTCCAAGCTGGTCTGGTCGTCGGTCTCCGGCCGGGACGACGAGACGGCCGGCCCCTTCGCCGACGAGATCGCCGAGCTTCTGCGAAGCCATGGCGGCGGGTCGATGAAGCTCGGCCTCGACCGCTGCAGCCATCTGCAGGCGCTGGCGCTGCAAAAACGCGGCTGCGATGTGAGAGACTGCCAAGGGGAGATCCTGGCGGTGCGCGCCGTCAAGACGCCCGAGGAGGTCAAGTGCCTCCAGGTTTCGATGGCGGGGGCCGAAGCGGCCGTCGCGGCGGTCCGGCAGGCGATCAAGCCGGGCGTTTCGGAGAACGAACTCTTCGCCATCATGTATCACGAGGTGATCCGGCAGGGCGGCGAATTTATCGAGACGCGCCTTTTGAGCTCGGGCCAGCGCACCAATCCCTGGTTCAACGAGGCGAGCGGGCGCAAGATCCGCCCGGGTGAGCTGGTGGCCCTCGATACCGACACGATCGGCTGCTATGGCTACTATTCCGATTTCTCCCGCACCTTCCGCTGCGGTCCGGGCAAGCCGACGACCTATCAGAAGATGCTGTACCGCATGTCCTACGACCAGGTGCAGCACAATATCGGCATCGTGAAGCCGGGCATGGCCTTCCGCGAGATCGCCGAGAAGGCCTGGAAGATCCCAGAGCGTTTCGTCGACCAGCGCTACACCTCGGTGATGCACGGCGTCGGCATGCATGGAGAAACGCCGTTCATCGCCCATTCAATGGACTACGAAACCTATGGCCGCGACGGGCACCTGGTGCCCGGGATGGTCGTCTCGGTGGAAAGCTATATCGGCGAGAAGGGCGGGCGCGAAGGCGTCAAGCTCGAAGACGAGATCCTCATCACCGAGACCGGCACGGAACTCCTGTCGCGCTTTCCCTATGAAGACGAATTCCTGGAAGGACCAATCTGAGTGAAACGGACGCTGCGTATCGACACCGGCAAGATGGCGGCCATCTTCATCGATCTCCAGGAGGAGCATCGGGCCGATCCACGCTATCTGGTCGAAGGCTATGCCGGCGTCCTGGCGCAGGCGCGCCGCCTGCAGGATACGGCCCGCCGGCACGGCGTGCCACTCTACCACGCCGCCTATATCGTCGATCCCGCGGCGCCCGGCCGCCCCTTCCATCCGCTGCAACCCGACGGACGCTCGGCCTTCAGCGACAAGGACGATCCCAACATCGCCATCTGCGCCGAAGTGGCGCCGGCGGTGGGAGAGGCGGTCGTCTTCAAATCGGAGCCGAGCCTGTTCGGTGCCAGTTCGCCGGCAGAAGAATTGCGGCGCAAGGGCATCGAATGGCTGGTCATCGCGGGGGTGTGGACCGAGGCCTGCGTCGATGCGACGGTCAAGGATGCCGTGGCGCTCGGCTTCCACGTGCTCCTGGTCAAGGATGCCTGCGGCACCGCCAGCACCGCCATGCACCAGACCGCCATCCTCAACCTGGCAAACCGGCTCTATGGCGGCGCGGTGGTATCGACCGACGACGCCTGCCACCTGATCGAGGGCACGCCGGTCGAGGCCTGGCAGGTCCAGGGCTCGGTGCCCCTGCGTTTCACCTATGAGAATGCCTCCGGTCTCTACGCGGAACTTTGAGGAGCGGTTTGCGGGTTCGAACGACGAAGACAAACGAGGATCGCGGCGCATCGGCATGATGGAAATCCTGACCTTCATCTCCGACAATCTCCACGTGATCGGTGCCAGGGCACTCGAGCACATTTCCATCGTCTTCGTGGCGGTGAGCATCGCCATCGCCACGGCGGTGCCGATCGGCATTGCGATCACGCAGTCCAAAACCGCTGCCGACGCCGTGCTCTATCTCGCCTCCATCATGATCACCGTGCCGTCCATCGCTTTGTTCGGACTGATGATTCCGCTGCTGTCGCCGCTCGGCCACGGCATCGGCTACGTGCCGGCGGTGATCGCCGTGATCCTCTATTCGCAGCTGCCGATCATCCGCAACACCTATACCGCCATCGCCAATGTCGATCCGGCCTTGCGGGAGGCGGCGACCGGCATGGGCATGAGCATGGGCCAGCGGCTGCGCCAGGTCGAGATACCTCTGGCGGTGCCCGTGATCATGGCGGGCGTGCGCACGGCCGTGGTCATGAATATCGGAGTGACCGCCATCGCCGCCTATATCGGCGCCGGCGGGCTCGGCACCTTCATCTCGCGCGGCATCAGCCAATCCGATCCGCGGCAACTGATCACGGGAGCCTTGGCCGTGTCTCTCCTGGCGATCGCCGCAGACCTGCTTCTCGCTCTGGTGCAGTGGCTGCTGACTTCCAAGGGCATCAAGGGCGGAGCAAGCCGATGATCCGTCTCGAACATCTCACCAAGACCTTCGAAACCGCGGGCAAGCCCTTCGTCGCCGTCGACGACATCAATCTCGACCTGCCGGCGGGCGAGATCTGCGTGCTGCTGGGGCCGTCGGGCTGCGGCAAGACCACGACCATGAAGATGATCAACCGCCTGATCCAGCCCACCAGCGGCAAGGTCTATATCGACGGCAAGGATACCAGCGCGACCGACCCGATCCAGCTGCGTCGCTCGATCGGTTACGTCATCCAGCAGATCGGGCTGTTTCCCAACAAGACCATCTGCGAGAACATCTGCGTGGTGCCCGATCTGCTCGGCTGGGACCGCAGGAAATCGCGCGCCCGGGCTGGCGAACTGCTCGAACTGGTGGGCATGCAGCCCGATCTTTTCCTCAGCCGCTATCCGCGTGAACTGTCCGGCGGCCAGCAGCAGCGTGTCGGCGTGCTGCGCGCGCTCGCCGCCGATCCGCCGGTCATGCTGATGGACGAGCCCTTCGGCGCGATCGACCCGATCAACCGCGAGGTGATCCAGGACGAGTTCCTGAAGATGCAGCAGGCGATCCGCAAGACCATCATCTTCGTCTCGCATGATCTCGACGAGGCGGTGAAGATGGCGGACAAGATCGCCATCTTCCGTAGCGGGCGCCTGGAACAATATGCCAGCCCCGACGCGCTGCTGGCCAGGCCGGCCAATGCCTTCATCGAGAATTTCCTCGGCTCCGACCGGGCCCTTAAGCGCCTGCGGCTCGTCACGGCGGGAGAGGCGATGACCGCCCGGTTCGATGCGGTGCGGGCCGAGGATCCGATCGCGCTCGCGCTCGAGAAAATGCAGGCCTCGGGCCAGCAGGCCATCATCGTG
This sequence comes from Labrys sp. LIt4, assembly GCF_017813775.1. Lineage (NCBI taxonomy): Bacteria > Pseudomonadati > Pseudomonadota > Alphaproteobacteria > Hyphomicrobiales > Xanthobacteraceae > Labrys > Labrys sp. LIt4. The sequence goes on along the minus strand of NZ_JAGIPY010000006.1, from coordinate 167,050 downwards.
GTCACGGCGGACGGCAAGCCTCAAGGCCTGCTCGCACTCGAGCGCGCCAGGACTGCGGCGGGAACGGTGGGCGAGCATGCGCGCCCGGTCGAGACCACGGCCTCGCTCCATTCGGACCTGCGCAATGCAGTGGCCTCGATGTTCGCCCAGGACATGCCGGTGCTGCCCTGCGTGGACGAGGCCGGACAGCTCAAGGGTGTCCTGACCTATCGCTCGATCGTCGCCAGCCTCAGCCACGCCGGAGAGACAGGATGAGCGGGCCGGCGGCAACCATTGCGACCGGTCAGGGCGCCCCGGGGCGTTCGCATCTCTGGGTTCCGCTGGCGATGTGGGCGGTGCTGCTCGCCATCTGTCTCTGGCTGTGGCTCAGCGGCATGGCGGGCGAGATCCTCGCTTATTGGGACGACATCACCTATCTGAGCCTGCAGCATGTCGAGCTGGTGGCCTGGGCGGGCGGGCTCGCCATCCTGACCGCCGTGCCCGTGGGCATCCTGCTGTCACGGCCGGCCCTCCGGCGGTTCTCCGAATTCGTGATGCAGATCTTCAATCTGGGCAACACGATCCCGACTCTCGCCATCCTCGCTTTGTCGATGACCTGGCTCGGCATCGGCACCCTGCCGTCCGTGTTCGGCCTGTGGGCGGCCACCTTGCTGCCGATCGTGCGCAACACCTATGCGGGGCTCAGGGCCGTCCCGCCCCATCTCCTGGAAGCCGCGCGCGGCATGGGCATGACGCCGCTGCAGACCCTGTGGCGGGTGGAATTGCCCAACGCGCTGTTCGTCATCTTCGGCGGCATCCGCACCGCGCTGGCGATCTGCGTCGGTTCCGCTCCGCTGGCCTTCCTGATCGGCGCCGGCAGCCTCGGCGAGCTGATTTTCACCGGAATCGCCCTCGACGAGCTGCCGATGATGCTCGCCGGCGCCATTCCCACCGCAATCCTGGCCGTGCTGACCGATTTCCTGGTCGGCCGCCTGCAATACTACCTCGTCCCGCGAGGCATCAATCCGCTGCGCTGAACGGCGGCAACAAGCAACAGAGGGAAAGACGATGACAATGCTGAAGAAACTGAGCAGGAGCGTGTGTTCGGGCGTATTTTCAGCTGTCGTACTGGCAGCGGCCGGCGGCGTCGCCCTTGCTGCCAATCTGACGGTTGGCGGCAAGGATTTCACCGAGCAGCAGATCATCGCCGAGATGACGACGCAGCTTTTGACCAGCAAGGGCTACACGATCGACAAGAAGAACGGCATGGGCACCAAGATCGTCCGCGCCGCCCTGGAGAATGGCGAAGTCGATCTCTATTGGGAATATACCGGCACCTCCCTCGTCACCTTCAACAAGGTGACCGACAAGCTCTCGCCGCAGGAAACCTATGAGCGGGTCAAGCAGCTCGACGGCGAGAAGGGGCTGGTCTGGCTGGCGCCATCGAAGGCCAACAACACCTACGCCATGGTGGTGCGAAAGGACAATCCGAAGACCGACGGGCTGAAGACGATCTCAGACATGGCCGCCGCCTATAAGGCCGGAACGGTGTTGATGATGGGTACCACGGCCGAATTCCCCAAGCGCCAGGACGGGTTGCTCGGCCTGCAGAAAACCTATGACTTCGAGGCCGGCCGCGCCAACGTCAAGCCGATGGATCTGGGCCTGGCCTATCGCGCCCTGGCCAACAAGGACCTCGACGTCATTTCCGCTCAGGCGACCGACGGCCAGATCGCGGCGCTGGGGCTGCGCGTGCTCGCCGACGACAAGGGCTTCTTTCCCAATTACGCCCTCACACCGGTGGTACGAAAGACCGTGCTCGATGCTCATCCCGACCTGAAGCCGACCCTCGAGGCGCTCTCGGCGAAGCTCGACGATGCCACCATGCAGAAGCTGAACGGCGAGGTCGACGTCGACAAGAAGACGGTCGAAGTCGTCGCGGCCGATTTCCTCAAGCAGAACGGCCTGAAGTGAGCCTATGGGCCGCCCGGACGGGGCTGGCCCATTCTTCCCGAATTTTCGCGCCAGCGCCGTCCGGAGGCGGCCGGCAGGAGAGAGACCATGATCAGCATTCTGCCGAAGCGAGCGATTGCCGCCCTGTGCATGGCGGCGTCCTTCGTGTTGTCGACCACGGCCTTTGCCGCCACGCTCACCGTCGGCGGCAAGGATTTCACCGAACAGTTCCTGCTGGCCGAGATGACCCGGCAGTTGCTGGAAAGCAAGGGCTATACCATCAACAAGAAGGACGGCATGGGCACCAACATCGTGCGTGCCGCGCTGGAAAACGGACAGGTCGATCTCTACTGGGAATATACGGGTACCTCGCTGGTGACCTTCAACAAGGTGACGGAACCGCTCTCGCCCGAGGCCACCTATGCCAGGGTCAAGGAACTGGATGGCGCCAAGGGGCTGGTCTGGCTGGCCCCCTCCAAAGCCAACAACACCTATGCGCTGGCGATCCGGCCCGGCAATGCCAAGACGGACGGGCTCAAGACCTTTTCCGATCTCGCTGCCGCCTACAAGGACGGCAAGCCGGTTCTGCTCGGCGCCACGGCGGAGTTTCCCAAGCGCGAGGACGGTCTGATCGGCCTCGAGAAGAAATACGGCTTCAAGGCCGGCCGCGCCAATCTGCGGCCGATGGAGATCGGGCTCGTCTATAACGCCCTTGCCGCCGGCGACATCGACGTCGCCACGGTCGGGGCCACCGATGGGCGCATCGCCGCCATGAAGCTGACCCTGCTCAAGGACGACAAGGGCTTCTTCCCGAACTACGCGCTCGCCCCGGTCGTCCGCCAGGCCACGCTCGACGCCCATCCGGACCTGAAAGCCACGCTCGAGTCGCTTTCGGCCAAGCTCGACGATGCCACCATGCAGGAACTGAATGGCGAAGTCGACGTCCACAAGAAAGCGATCGAGGACGTGGCCGAGGACTATCTGAAAAAGGCGGGATTGCTTTGATTTCAGATGGCTCTTGGACTTGAACGATGAATGACCGTCATTGCGAGCGTAGCGAAGCAATCCAGGGCTTCAGACGCAGTGTTTATAACCTCTGGATTGCTTCGCTGCGCTCGCAATGACGACCGCCGATGGACCTCACCTCATGCCTGCCTGCGGTACCCGATGATGACGCCGGACTATACTCGACTGATCGACGCCGAAACCTGGGATTTCATCAATCGGACGAACGCTTTCTATCCGCCCGAGGCCGTCGACTGGCCGATCGAGCGCAACCGGGAGGTCTATGACCGGATGGCCCGGGCTTTTCATACGGGCCGACCTCCCGGCATCGTCGTCGAGACCACGGCTGTCGAGACGCCGGGCCACGCCATTCCGATCCGCATCTATTCGTCAGGGCGCGGCGACCATCGTGCGACGATCCTCTATTTCCACGGAGGCGGCTTCGTGCTCGGCGGTCTCGAAAGCCATGACGATGTCTGCGCCGAGTTCTGCGCGGCGACGGGATTGACAGTCGTCTCGGTCGATTATCGCCTGGCTCCCGAACATGGGGGAACGGCAGCGCTGGAGGATGCCATTGCCGCCTATGGCTGGGTGACGGCCGGTTTCGATCGCCCCATTGTGCTGGCGGGCGATTCTGCCGGCGGCAATCTTGCCGCCTGCCTTGCGGATCATGCCGGGCGCCAAGGGCAACGGCCGATCGGGCAGGTGCTGATCTACCCCCTCCTGGGGAGCGATATCGACAGGGGCTCTTATCTCATTCATGCCGAGGCGCCCCTGCTGACCACCCGCGACGTCCTCTATTATCGCGACGTGCGCACCGGCGGCATCGATTGCAGCAGCGATCCGCGCTTCACCCCGCTTGCCAGCCCCAGCTTCGACCACCTGCCGCCGACGTTTGTCTTCACGGCGCAATGCGATCCGCTTTCCTCCGATGGGGAGGTCTATTGCAGCCGGCTGCGCGCCGAAGGTGTCCAGGCATCTTGGCATGAGGAAGAAGGCCTGCCGCACAGCTTTCTGAGGGCTCGCAACACAGCATCGCGCGCGAAAGCGGCGATGGGCCGCATCACCCAGGCCCTTTCGACGCTTGCCGCCGGCGCCCGCGCATAGGCCGGGCACCGGCAACGCCACCCGCATTGATATCAGGAAGGAATGGGCGACATGGTCAAGATCTCGCAGGTGCGCATCCGGCCGCTGGTGCTGCCCCTCAAGCAGCCCTATCATTGGTCTTACGGCATCAGGGAGAGTTTCGCCGTCAATCTGATCGAGATCGAGGCCGACAACGGCATGGTGGGGATCGGCGAATGCACCGTGGCGCCGGACCAGGCGGGAACGGCAGCGATCCTCAGGCGGCTGACGACTCATCTGGTCGGCCAGTCGCCCCATGACGTCGCGCCGCTGATCGCGCGCATCTTCCACCAGGACTATCTCGGCCACGGCGCCAATATCATGCGCGCGGCCAACCAGATGTTCTCAGGTGTAGACATGGCGATGTGGGACCTCCAGGGAAAGCTTGCCGGCCTGCCGGTTCATCGTCTTCTGGGCGGAGCTCATCGCCAGGCCGTCGGTTATTTCTATTTCCTGCAGGGGGAGACCACCGAGGAACTGGCGCGTTATGCGGCCGCCGGCCGGGCGCGCGGCGAACGCGTCTTCTATTTGAAGGTCGGGCGGGGCGAGAAGCTCGACCTCGAAATCACGGCGGCGGTGCGCCGCGAGATCGGCGATGCGCGCCTGCGGCTCGATGCCAATGAAGGCTGGAGCGTGCATGATGCGATCAACATGTGCCGCAAGCTGGATAAATTCGAGATCGAGTTCATCGAGCAGCCGACGGTGAGCTGGAGCATTCCGGCCATGGCCCATGTGCGTCAGGCCGTCGGGATTCCGATCGTCGCCGACCAGGCGGCGTTCACGCTCTACGACGTCTATGAGATCTGCCGCCAGCGCGCGGCCGACATGATCTGCATTGGGCCGCGAGAGATCGGCGGCATCCAGCCCATGCTGAAGGCGGCGGCGGTCGCCGAGGCGGCGGGGCTGAAGATCTGCATCCACAGTTCCTTCACCACCGGCATCACCACCTGTGCCGAGCACCATATCGCGCTGGCCATCCCCAATCTCGACGATGGCAACCAGATCATGTGGCAGCTGGTGCAGAAGGATATCGTGGCGTCGCCTGACCTCGATCCCAAGCAGGGTTGGATCGAGGCTCTCCAGGGCGCCGGCCTCGGCTTCGAGCTCGACGCGGATCTGGTCGGCGATGGCGAGAGGCGATTTGCTGAGGCGGCGTGAGGTCTCGGCCGGAATCAAAGAAATAGCCTGCACTGACCCACGAACCGGGCGATTTCAATGCCTTGGCTGGTTGCGGAGCATTTCGGCTTCCGCATAGAATTTCTTTTCCCAGGCTTTGTGATTGTCCAGCCCTTCCTTGATGAAGGGCGTGAAGAGGGCGAGGTTCATCAGGCACCAATTGACAAAGCGTGCCGGGAATTTCAGCGGCTTGACGAAATCGACGAACAGAACCACTCGTGTCTCGTCGGTATCGTTCCAGGCTTCGTGTTCGAAGGCATCGTCGAAAATAAGCACTTTGCCTTCGCGCCAGTGACACACCTGCTCGCCCACGCGAATGGCAAGCTTATGGTTCGGCTCGGGCACGATCAGCCCCAGATGCAGGCGCAGCACGCCATTATAGGGCCCGCGATGCGGCGGCAGATGCTTGCCCGGCTGGAAGATCGAGAACATTGCCGTCGTCAGGCCCGGTATCTTGTTCACGATGCGCCAAGTCTGCGGGCAGGCTGCGATATTGTGTTCCGACCTCACACCAAATCCAAGCAGGAAGAAGGTTTTCCAGCGGTCATCGCTCGAGATGCTCTTCACGTCGGTCGAGATCTCGTGGAACGAGGGAAGCTCGCTCTGGCGCAGGAGAACCTCGTCCAGCTCCTTGCGGATCGCCAACCATTCTCTCTCGATCTCCAGAGCCCAGGGAAAAGCGGAATTCTCGTAGACGGGAGGATTACCGAGCTTTGCATATTTGAGATTGAGGCGTTCGGCCCAGGAAACAACCGCCATGAAAAAATGCGTGATCCGGCTCGGCCGGGCCATGTCGGCCAGCCCCTCGGTCCCGAATTTCTGACTGGGGCCGGCAGCTGCCTTTCTTGGAATCGACGGATCGGATATGGCCATCTTGCTCGTCTTTCGAAAATGCTGCTGTGTCTTGCCGCGAGCCACCCTTTCGGGGCCTTCAGACGGCCGTTGTCCCGCAAAGGGCAGCTCAGGGCCGGCGGGGAAGCTTCGAGCAGCCGCGTCATCGCTCGGCTTAAGAACCGCCAGCGGACCTGAAGGTTCGATAAGCAGCGGCAGAGAACAATTCCAGGAGATTTCGGAAGAAATGGGGCTGAAGCAGCTGGTTTGCCTGGCCCAATGCCTTTCGGCATCCGGTCAAAGGCCGAGAGCGGCTTTTCGGCCATCGAAGAAGGCGTAGGGCGCTTGGCGCGGCGCCGCGCAATCGCCGATCTCGACATAGGGCACGCCCCGGGCCGTCAGGTCCATTGCGAGCCAGTTCGCCGCGATATTGGTCATGGCCAGCACCAGGCTATCGGCCGCAATAAAAGACTTTTCGCCGCTGGTGTGGTCGATGATCGTGGCGCCCTGGCCATGCCATTCGGCGACGCTGACCTCGACCTGCCAGGTGACGCCGAGCTTCCTGAGGGTTCGCCGCAGGGGAACGTCGGCGGTGGTGCGCTGCAGCTCCTTGCCGACGAAGGCATCCGGTGTGAGGATGGTGACCTCGTGGCCTTCCTCCGCCAGCTTCCAGGCGGTTCCGCCACCGCGCCAGCCGCCGCCTTCGTCGAGCAGCAGCACGCGCCTGCCAAGACGGGCCTGGCGGCCCATGACGGCCTCGATCGAAAAGACATTGCCCTTTTCGATACCGGGAAGCGTTTCGACCGCCGGAAGGGCTTTCTGGAAACCGGTGTCGGGCGGCAGGGAGCCGGTGGCGAGGATGACGGCGTCCGGTGCCATCGTCGCCACCTCGTCGGCCTCCATGTAGCAGTTCAGGCGAACGTCGACGCCCAGCTTGTGCAACTGGCGTTCATACCAGGCGAGAAGATCGAGGATCTGGGCGCGGCGGGGCTGCAGGCCGGCGAGCAGGAAATTGCCGCCGAGCCGGCTGGACGCCTCGGCCAGCATTACCTTGTGCCCACGTTCGGCGGCGACGCGGGCTGCTTCCAGGCCTGCCGGTCCACCGCCCACCACCAGGACATTTCGTGGCGCGGCGGCCGGCTCGAAACGGTCGCCACCCCATACGGACTCCCGCCCGACGGAGGGATTGATCAGGCAACTGATCCAGTAGTCGCGCGAGCGGCGCCCCCAGCACATCTGGTTGCAGGAGATGCAGCCCCTGATGTCGTCGGCGCGGTCTTCGCCGGCCTTTCGGGCCAGATGCGGATCGGCGATCTGGCCACGCACGATGGAGACGAGATCAGCCGAGCCTTCGCTCAGGACCGTCTCGGCATTTTCGGGAGTGCGGATATGGCTTTCGGCAATGACGACCGCATGCGTGGTGACGGCCTTGATTCTGGCCGCCAGATCCGCTCCGAGCTTTTCGGGATAGAGAAAGGTCGGCATCAGCTTGTGGAAGTCGAGATAGCCGCCGGAACCGCAGGTGACGTAGTCGATCAGGCCCTGACGGTCGTGCAGGCCGACGATTTCGGCGAGGGCGTCACGGCTGAGCGCGACGCTGTAATCGGGCTCGTCACTGATGGCCAGGCCGACGATGAAGTCTTCGCCGCATGATTTGCGGATGCGGGTGAGGATTTCCCTCGACAGGCGGGTGCGGTTTCCCAGGGTACCGCCCCACTGGTCCTCGCGGCGGTTGGTCCAAGGCGTCCAGAACTGGTCGACCAGGCCGAGATAGGCAGCCCAGACCTCCACACCGTCGAAGCCGGCGGCCCGGCACCGGCGCGCAGCCGCCACGAAACTCTCGATCGTCTCCCAGATCTCGGCCTCGCTCATGGCGTGCGAGCCGTCGCTGTCATGGTAGCTCGGCTGGCCCGAGGGGGACCAATGGGGGTGGAAGGAATTGTCGGAATCGCCATGGGCGCCGATGTGATAGAGCTGCTGGATGGCGACGGCACCATTGTCCTTGATGGCGCTGACGACTTTCTGGAACGGGGCGATGACGCTGTCGTCGCAGGTCCGGAAGTTGCCGCGGGTGAGGATGGCCGCAGGATGCACGGGCATCGGCTCCACGACGATCATGCCGGCGCCCCCCCTGGCGCGTTCGGCATAATAGGCGACATGGCGTTCCGTCGGCAGCCCATTGACGGCCATGTTCGCGGTGTGGGCACCGAAGACGATCCGGTTCCGCAGTGTGCGTTTGCCGATCGTGAGGGGAGAGAACAGGCGGGGAAACTGCTTGGACACAGCGGCCATCCGGCAGGTGGGAGGAACGTGCGAGGGGCTGTGGCTTGGTCCGGCCCCTCGGATTGCTTGCCTTCGCGGCCGCCCGTCAGTGCGAAGGCACGACGGCGGCCGCGAGCTGCCTGAGATTCACCACGCCGATGGGCTTGCCCGCCGGGTCCAGCACGGCGACGTCGTCATGCGGCTGGTGGGCGAGCAGCCGGATGGCGCCTTCCAGGGTCGAGCCCGACGAGACCGTCATGCCGTTCGTCTCATAACCCTCGGCGAGGGGGGACATGATCGCGTCCACCTGGATGACGCGACCGCGATTCACTTCCTTGACGAAGTTCTCGATGTAGTCGTCGGCGGGATTGAGCACGATATCCTGGCTCGTGCCCTGCTGGATCACCTCGCCGTCGCGCAGGATGGCGATGCGGTCGCCCAGCCGCAGCGCTTCGTCGAGGTCATGCGTGATGAACACGATCGTCTTCTTGATCTCCTGCTGCAGGTCGAGCAGCACGGATTGCATGTCCATGCGGATGAGGGGATCGAGTGCGGAAAAGGCCTCGTCCATCAGCAGGATCGGGGCGTCGTTGGTCAGTGCGCGGGCAAGGCCGACGCGCTGCTGCATGCCACCCGACAGCTGGTTGGGATAATGCGCCTCGAAGCCGCTGAGGCCGACCCGCCCGATCCAGCGCATCGCTTCCTCAACCTGCCGGGCGCGCGGCACGCCCTGTATTTCGAGGCCGTAAACCGTGTTCTCCAGGATGGTCCGGTGCGGCAGCAGCGCGAACTTCTGGAAGACCATGGCCGTCTTGTGGCGGCGGAACTCGCGCAATTCGCGCTGGTTCATCTTGACGACGTCCTCGCCGCCCACCAGCACCTCGCCGTCCGTTGGATCGACGAGGCGGTTGATGTGCCGGATGAGCGTGGACTTGCCAGAGCCGGAGAGGCCCATGATCACCTGGATGCCGCCGGCCGGCATGCTGATGTTGATGTTACGCAAGCCGAGGATATGACGATGCCGTTCGTTGAGCTCGGCCTTGGTCGCACCCTGCCGAACGAGCTCAACCATCGCCTTGGCATTCGGGCCGAAGATCTTGGAAAGGTTACGGATCTCGATGCCGTACTGGTTCGTGCCCTCAGCCATGAACCGTCTCCCGGTGCTTCTGAAGGCGCCGGCCATAGGCCTGGCTGACCCGGTCGAAGATGACGGCGATGCCAACGATTGCGAGGCCGTTGAAGATGCCAAGGGTGAAATACTGGTTGGCAATGGCCTTCAGCACCGGCTGGCCCAGCCCCTGGACGCCGATCATCGAGGCGACGACCACCATGGCGAGCGCCATCATGATCGTCTGGTTGATGCCGGCCATGATGGTGGGCAAGGCGAGGGGGAGCTGGACGTTCTTGAGTTTCTGCCAGCCGGACGATCCGAAGGCATCGGCCGCTTCGAGAACGTCCTTGTCGACCAGGCGGATGCCGAGGTTGGTAAGGCGGATGATGGGCGGGATGGCATAGATGACCACGGCGATCAGGCCGGGCACGCGGCCGATCCCCAGCAGCATGACCACCGGGATGAGGTAGACGAAGCTCGGCATGGTCTGCATCACGTCGAGCAGGGGATTGACCGTTCTCTGCAGCCGGTCATTGAGAGACATCAGAATTCCGATGGGAATGCCGATCACGATGGAAAGCACGGTCGCCACGAAGATCATCGAGATCGTGCGCATGGTGTCGTCCCACATGCCGAAATAGCCGATCGCCATGAGGGTCACGAGGCAGGCGAGCACCACCTTCCAGCTCCGGCTGGCGAACCAGGCGATGGCCAGGATGATCAGGGTGATGATCGGCCACGGCGTCTGCGTCATGAAGCGTTCGGCCTGCATCAGGAAATACTGAAGCGGCGAGAAGAAGCTCTCGATGGCATCGCCATAGGTACGGGTGAAAGTGCGAAATCCCTCGTCGATGGCCTTTTTCAGATCGCGAAGGCTGTCATCGTTCATATGCGGAAATTTGTAGAACCACTCCATCGGATAACCCCTCTTTGCCGCCACGGCGCCCTGTTGTTCTTGCTATGGGCGTCACGAAGGCGGCGCGCCCGAAGCGCGCCACCTCTTGTTGTCAGAGCGCGGCCTTGATCTTCTCGGCGGCCGCCGGCGAGACCCATTGCGTCCAGATGTCGGGATTTTCCTTCAGGAAGTGCTTGGCGCCGTCCTCGCCATTGGCCTGGTTGTCGGTCATCCAGGCCATCACCTTGTTGACGGTCTCGTTGTGCCAGGCGCGCTTCTTCAGATAGTCCATGACCTCGGGAGCGACGCGTTCGGAGAACTTCTTGGAGACCAGCGTGTAGACCTTGTCGGGAACCCAGGCATTGGGCTTGGGATCGGCGCAATCGGCCACAGTGTTGCAGCGCTTCCACTCCGCTTCGTCGCGGGGATAGCCGGGATCGAGGCGGACCATTTCGTATTTGCCGAGCAGGGCGGTCGGCGCCCAGTAATAGCCCAACCAGCCTTTCTTGCGCTCATAGGCCTTGGCGATCGAGCCGTCGAGGCCGGCCGCCGAACCGGTGTCGACCAGCCTGAAGCCGGCCTTCTCGGCATTGATGGCCTTATAGAGCTGCGCCGTCACCACGGTGCCGCCCCAGCCTTGCGGGCCGTTGAAGATGGCACCCTTGCTGGAGTCCTCGGGATCGGGGAAGAGCTCGGGGTGCTTGAGGGCATCGCCGATCGTCTTAATGTCGGGGTGGGCATCGGCGAGGTATTTGGGAATCCACCAGCCCTGCACGCCGCCGTCGGGCAGCGAGGTCGCAGCCGTCACCAGCTTGCCCTCGTCCATGCCGCGCTTGACCACGTCCGGCAGGAGATCGATCCAGGCCTCCGGCGCGATGTCGGGCTCTCCCTTCTCGGCCATGGAGGTGATCGTCGGCACGGTGTCGCCCACCGTGATCTCGGCGGCGCAGCCATAGCCGTTGTTGAGGATGAACTTGTCGATGTTGGACAGCACCTCGGCGCTCTGCCAGTTCATGCTGGCAACGGACACCGAACCGCACTCGGCTGCCTGAGCCAGAGACGTCGGCCCGGCCAGGCTAAGGGCAAGGCAACTCGTCAACAATAGTTTCTTCACGGTCATTTCCCTCTGCTTCAGGCGGCTTTGTCAGGCTGTCGGTGCGCCGCCGTCACCGTGCCCCTTGCAGCTAGGCCGAAAGGCCCATGCTGATGGATTTGTGGAAGGCTGCGGCGAGGCCTGCGCCAACCGCTTCGTCGAAGCCGTTGGCGCACATCGCCCCGATGGCGGCGGCGGTGGTGCCCCGGTAGTCGAGAAAGACCTCGACGGTGTTTGCCGGGTCATCGCCGTTCTTCTCGAACAAGCGTCCGGTGCCGACGAGAAGATGGGTGACAGCCTGCCGGGCCACTTCGGCGTCGATGCCGTGCGCCGTGGCGTGGCGCATCATCGCCGTCGCCAGCAGCGCCGGAAAGGCGGGTCCCGAACCGGCAAGGCCGGTCAGGTAGTCCAGCTCGCGCTCGCTCTCGAGTTCGGCGCTCGTGCCGCAGGCCTCGAAGATCCGGCCGACGAGCCGGCGCTCCTCGGCCGATATGGCCGGGGTGGCGATCCAGGGAGTGAAGGAGGCCCGCACTTCGGCTGCGGCGTTGGGCAGCGCGCGTACAACGCGCTCGGAGCCGAGACCGGCGATCAACCGTTCCAGGCCAATGCCGGCCATCACGGAGATGACGAGCTTGCCCGCAGCCCGGACGCCCAGCGCCGGCCAGTCCGCGGGGCGCACGCTGACGATGAGGAGATCGACGCTGTCGGCAAGATCCTGATTGTCTCGGGTCCAGCGCGCGGCGGGAAAGCGCGTGGGCTCGCCGCTGCGCAGGGACAGGACCAAATGCTCGGGCGAGACAATGCCGGCATCCAGCAGGGCTTGGACGATGGCGCCGCCAAGCCAGCCATTCGCGCCGATCACGCCGATTTTCAGGGATCCGCTCATCGTGAATTGCTCATGTGATCAGCCGGCAACCATGCTTGGCGATGAAGCGACCGCAAACTTCCCGCCGGAAAGCGCCGTCGTCCATAGACGGGAGCCATGCTGCCATAGTCCCTCGTTTAGAAGCAATAAAAATGTACACCATTGTCAAAAAACATGACGAGACCGTTAGAGGTCGATTGACACATATGTACATTCTGCCTAGCCTTTTGATGCACATGCAATGCTGGACCCCGAGCCATGTCGAACGATCCCCTGCTGCAGCCCTTTCAGCTCAAGCATCTCAAGCTCCGCAACCGCATCATCGTGACCTCCCATGAGCCGGCCTATCCCGAGGACGGCATGCCGAAGGAGCGCTATCGGGCCTATCACGTGGAGCGGGCCAAGGGCGGGGTCGCGATGACCATGACGGCCGGATCCGCGGCCATTTCGAAGGACAGCCCGCCGGTCTTCAACAATCTGCTCGCCTACAGGGACGAGATCGTGCCCTGGCTCAAGGACCTGACCGACGCCGTGCACGAGCATGGCGCGGCGGTGATGATCCAGCTCACACATCTTGGCCGCCGCACGCGCTGGGACAAGGGAGATTGGCTGCCGGTGGTGGCGCCTTCCCACCACAGGGAAGCTTCCCACCGCGCCTTTCCCAAGAAACTGGAAGACTGGGACATCGAGCGCATCATCAAGGATTTCGCCGATGCGGCCGAGCGCATGAAGGCCGGCGGCATGGACGGCATCGAGTTGGAAGCCTATGGCCATCTGATCGACCAGTTCTGGTCGCCGCTCACCAACGAGCTGGACGGCCCCTATGGCGGATCGCTCGAAAACCGCCTGCGCTTCGGCTTCGACGTGCTGAAGGCCATCCGCGAGCGTGTCGGGCCCGACTTCCTCGTCGGCGTGCGTTACACGGCCGACGAGCAGCTCGAGGGCGGCACGACCAGGGAAGACGGCCTGGAGATCTCACGCCGCCTCAAGGAGAGCGGCCTGATCGATTTTCTCAATGTCATCCGCGGGCATATCGACACCGATGCCGGGCTGACCGACGTCATCCCGATCCAGGGCATGGCGAACTCGCCGCACCTGGATTTCGCAGGTGAAATCCGAGCGGCCACGCAGTTTCCCACCTTTCACGCCGCCAAGATTCCGGATGTCGCCACGGCGCGTCACGCCATCGCCGCCGGCAAGGTCGACATGATCGGGATGACGCGCGCCCACATGACGGACCCGCACCTGGTACGCAAGATCATCGAAAAGCGCGAGGACGACATCCGTCCCTGCGTGGGCGCCAATTACTGCCTCGACCGTATCTATCAGGGCGGGGCGGCCTATTGCATTCACAATCCGGCCACCGGCCGTGAGTTGACCATGCCGCATACCCTGCAACCGGCTGAGGTTCGCAAGACAGTGGCCATCATCGGCGCTGGCCCGGCGGGCCTGGAGGCGGCGCGCGTCGCCGGCGAGCGGGGGCATCGGGTTGTCGTCTTCGAGGCTGCCGGCAAGCCTGGCGGGCAGGTCAGACTCACCGCCCAGAGCCCGCGGCGCAAGGAAATGATCAGCATTATCGACTGGCGCATGGGCCAGTGCGAGAAGCTGGGCGTGACCTTCCATTTCAACACCTGGGCGGATACCGGCAGCATCGAGGCCGAGAAGCCCGACGTGGTGATCGTCGCGACCGGCGGCCTGCCACATACCGAGGTGCTGTCCACCGGCAATGAGCTCGTCGTCTCCGCCTGGGATATCATTTCCGGCGATGTCAAACCCGGCTCCAACGTGCTCATCTTCGACGATGCCGGAGACCATGCCGGGTTGCAGGCGGCCGAGATCCTGGCGCAGGCCGGTGCGAAGGTCGAGATCATGACGCCGGACCGTTCCTTCGCGCCGGAGGTGATGGCGATGAACCTCGTGCCCTATATGCGCGCGCTGCAGAAACTGGATGTCGCCTTCACCGTCACCTACCGCCTCCATGCCGTCGAGAAGGCCGGCAACCAGCTGGTCGCCCATATCGGCAGTGACTATGGCGGCGTCATGAGGCAGCGCAGCTTCGACCAGATTGTCGTCAATCACGGCACGATTCCGCTCGACGACCTCTATTTCGAATTGAAGCCATCCTCGAGCAATCTCGGGGAGATGTCCTACGACCAGTTGATCGCCGGCCAGCCCCAATCCGTCGTCCGCAACGGGGAGGGCAAGTTCCAGCTCTTCCGCATCGGCGACGCGGTTGCCGCTCGCAATACCCATGCGGCCATCTATGATGGCCTCAGGCTGGCCAAGGATCTTTGATCGCGAGGCTCTCGATGACGCAGCGAAGCACGACCCTTCAGAATTTCGTCGACGCAGCCCAGGAGGCTTTCGGTCAATTCGCGCAGGACCCGGATGCACGTCGATCCATCGGCGAGATCTTCACGGCGCTGGAAGAGGCGAAGAAGGCAAGAACGGGCGCCGGCGTTCGCCTGCCGGCGTGCGGGCATCTCGATCAGGCCCTTCGGATCGATACGGGACATGCCACGCTCGCCCGGCTGCTTGATAGCTTCAAGGCGGTGGAGCCATTCCTGCAATGGCGCCGGCGCCCGAACAATGATGGCACGGCCAGCGCCAATTTCGCGGACGGGCATGCCAATGCGATGCTTCTAGGCCCCGGGGGCCTGGAGGAGCGCGGTGACGTCTGGCTCGGCGTGTCGCTGATGGCGCCGAAGGTGCGCTATCCCGATCACGACCATGCCCCCGAAGAGGTCTATCTGGTGCTGTCCGACGGCGAGTTCCGCCAGGGGGAGGGGGACTGGTTTGCGCCCGGGGTGGGCGGCTCGTTCTACAACAAGCCCGGCATCAGGCATGCGATGCGCTCGCTCGAAACGCCGCTATTCGCCTTCTGGGCGTTGCGGGCGGATACACAGCCCTGAGGAAGCTTCGCCGATCAGGCCGGGAGACAGCCTACCCCTTGAAGCCGTGCCTGGCGTGGAAGCGATCGAGCTCGCGCTGTTCGGGCCTCACGCCCGTGAAGATCTCGACATATTCGGGAATGCGCTTCATGCGCAGGGCGACGTCTTCCTGCGTCTGCATCGAGATATAGCCGATCTGGGTGAGATAGGTCGTCCGCGCCCGCACATCGGCGGTGATTGCGGTATAGCCGAAGCGCGTGAACATCTGCGCGAGGGCGTCGAGGCGGATCTGATCGGCGGTTCTCACTTCGGTGAGGATCTCCGGCGATTCCAGAGCCCAGCTGCGCACGGCGAATTCGAACTGGGCATCGAACAGCGTTTTGTCGATCCAGCAATCATTGACGTTGAGCATCGCTTCGGCGATCGATTCGGCATAGGCCTGGGCCTGCTTGACCAGATTGCCGGTGTTCTTGTCGCGCCAGCGCGCGATCAGGGCACCGAGAAGTTCCTCCCGGTCCTTGAAGAACCAATAGAAGCTGGTGCGGGACAGGCCGAGTTTCTTGGCCAGGGGCAGGATCTTGACCGTGCTGACCCCGGATTCGAGCAGAAGCTCATAGGCAGCTTCCAGCCAGACCTCGGCCGAGCCTCGCCAGCCCGTTTCTCCCAAAACCTGCTCCATGAAGCGCCCTCCATCAAACGGCAAATCGGCGATCGAGCGAGATGCACATGGATGTCGAGCATAGTGTCAATCATGTCAATTTAGTAGACATAATTGTACAGGTGTTGATCCGCCTTTCCCATCCTTTAGAAATGCTTCTGGGATCGCAGGCATCCCTGTCTATAAGCACTGACTCTGCGGTCAAGGGCGCAGATAGCGCGGAGGGTCGATCTCCAGATCGACCATCTTGAAAATGTCGAGCGTGAGGACAAGGGTGGTCGATCTGAAGATCGACCCTCCACCCAATGTTAGCGCTTATCGACGGGGATGCCTGCCATCCCGGAGGTGGTGCCGGCAAGGCTTATCTGTCGATCACCAGGTCGCTCAGCGGTTTGGAACAGCAGGGCAGGAAGAAGCCCGCATCGACCTCGCGCTGGCGTATGCCGCCATTGTGCTGCATGTCGACGCTGCCGCTGACGAGTTTGGACTTGCAGGTGCCGCAAAGGCCATTGGCACAGGACGAGGGAAGGCGAACGCCTGCCTTTTTCGCCGACGACAGCACCGTCTGCTCGCCGGCAACCTCGATGGTGCGTGACTGTTTGGCGAACTCGACCTTGAAGAGTTTCGCTTGTGGCAGGACTTCGGCAGACGGTTCCTCGACGCCGACACCGTCGAAGCTCTCCTCGAAATAATTGTGAGCCGGGCTGCCCAATTCGGCGCTGAAGGAGCGGACGGCACGCATGAAAGGCGCCGGGCCGCAGCACATGATGACGCGCTCGGCGAGATCCGGGATGGCCAGCGACAGGAACGCCTTGGATAGCCGCCCGGTCAATCCCGGCCAGGATGGCTCCCCGGTGACCTCTTCGGGAAGCAGGATCAGCCGCAGGCCCTTCAATCGGTTCGCCAGCACGCCAAGCTCGTCGCGGAAGACGAGATCGCGAGGGGTCCTCGCGGCATGGACGAAGACCACGTCCGCGGCCTGCGCCGAATCGGCGATGTCCCGGACGATCGACATCAGCGGCGTGATGCCCGAGCCGCCCGACAGCAAGGCAAGCTTGGCCGGCATGGCCGCGGGGCGGACGAAGGCGCCGAGCGGCCCCAAGGCCTTGACCATCATGCCGGGAACCAGATTGTCGTGCAGCCAGTTCGAGACGCGGCCGCCTTCCGTTCGCTTCACCGTGACGGTGATGGCCTTCCGCCTCGCCGGCGAGGAAGACATGCTGTAGCAGCGGCTTTCCGGCAGGCCGTCGATCTCCAGTTCCAGCGACAAATGCTGGCCCGCCTCGAAATCGAAGGTCTTGCCGTCAGGCGACAGGAAGGTGAAGCTCTTCACGTCATGCGTTTCGTCATGGACGTCGACGCAGAGGAGCTGGTCGAATGCTTCAGCATGCGGGGCAGGGGTGTTGCCGGCACCTGTCTGCAGCGCGCTGTCAGTAGCCATTGGCGCGCATCCGGTCGATGTACCAGGTGGCGAAATTGTCGAGCTGGCCCTCGGTGAAGGGGGAGTACGGGCCGGGCTCATAGGCCGGGTCGAGGACACCCGAATAAGACCGCGCGACCAGTTGCGCGTCCTGTTCGTTGGTGGCGATCCACACGCTGGTGAGCTTGTCGAGATCGTAGTCGCGGCCCTCGACGGCATCCTTATGCACCAGCCATTTCGTGCGCACGAGGGTTTCGTCGGCGCTGAGAGGGATGATCATCGTGCACACGGCATGGTCGCCCATGAAATGATGCCAGCAATTGTGGCCCCATAGATGGACGTCGCCGAGATCCTTGCGCGTCATCGAGCCGAGCAGCTTGGACGAGGCGGCGGTGGCGTCCGGTGTCTGGGACTCGCCGGCTCCCGCGATGATGAGGCGCTGGGTCCGGAAATTGGTGGCGCAGTCGACGAGCTGCTCGACGGCCGCCGAAGGAAATCCCTCAGCCTCCCAGGCCTTGGTGCGCGCCTCGTAGAGGGCCTGATGCCGCTCGGCCTCCTCCCGGTCCTCGGGGCTCAGGCTGGCCGGATCGAAGCCGAAATCCAGATCGATGAAGGAGACGCAAAGCTCGGGATGGTTCGACGAGCAGTGGTAGCATTCCCGATTGTTCTCGATGGTGAGCTTCCAATTGCCTTTCTCGATGATCTCGCTCTGGAAGGCGACCTTGCTGTTGGCAATGTCGTAGGGCGCCAGGCGTTCCCGCATCACGGTCTCGAGCGTGCCGATGTCTTCGGGGGGATTGTCCGACAGGCAGACATAGATCAGCCCGCCGATCGAGCGGAAATGGACCGGCTTGAGGCTCTTGCAGGTCTTGTCGAAGCCCGTGCCCATATGCGGGGCATAGGCGAGTTCGCCGGAGAGTTCGTAGGTCCACTGATGATAGGGGCAAACGAGCTTGGAGACGATGGAGGTACCGCTGTCCAGCAGGCGGGCGCCGCGATGGCGGCAGACATTGTGCAGCACCCGGATCTGGTTGTCGTCGTCACGCAGCAGGATGATGCTCGAACTGCCGAGATCGATCACATGGGCGTCGCCCGGCTCGGGAACGTCGCATTCCAGCCCGACATAGATCCAGTGCCGGCGAAAGAACACGTCGAGATCCGCCTTGAAGACGTCCTCGCGGGTGTAGAGGCCGGCAGGGAGGGCATGGCCCGGCATGCGCTGGTCCAGCAGAGGCGAGATCGCAGATGAGAATGAATTGAGCATGAGTTTTCATCACCAGATTCGGCTTCATCATGCGCGCATGAAACCGCCCTCTCAACGGCACAAATGTTTACGTCTGCCATAACTCAATGTAATGCTTATCTCCTATTGTCGCCGAGTTGGCGGTGCCGTCTGAAGGCGGGAGTTCCCCGGGGCCATGACCAATCTGCGGCGAAAACTTCCCCCGCTCACAGCGCTCACTGTCTTCGAGGCGGTGGCGCGCCTGGGCGGCTTCACCAGGGCGGCCGCGGAACTGGGCGTCACCCAGGCAGCGATCAGCCGCCAGATTCATCTCCTGGAGGAAACGTTCGGCTTTCCCCTGTTCCGGCGCCTGCATCGACGGGTCGAATTGACGGAGAAGGGCAAGCAGCTTTCGTCCACGGCCACGACGGCCTTCAACCTCATCGCCGAGACGATTTCGGAGTGGTCGAGGGAGGAGGCGGAGGAGGATCTGGCCATTGCGGCGACGATTGCCTTCTCCCATTTCTGGCTTCTCCCCCGGATCTCCTCGTTTTCGAAGGCACACCCCACTATCAGGTTGCGCATCATCACGCAGGACAATGCCGTCAAGGTCGATGGCGAGGACGTCGATCTCGCCATTCGCTTCGGAACCGGTATCTGGCCGGATGGGGACGCCGAATTTCTCTTTCACGACGAGATCTTTCCCATCTGCAGCGCCGATTACGCGCAGGAGATCGGTGAGATCGAGCATCTTGCCCAGCTCACGCGCTATCCCCTGATCACCAATGACACGGCCGATCCCACCTGGACCGATTGGGCGGAGTGGTTTGCGGCATTCTCCGTCCCGATGCCGAGCAAGAGCTCGGGCATGCATTGCAGCTTCTATACCGAGGCTATCTATGCCGCCTTGAACGGCCACGGCATCGCACTCGGCTGGCGCCGGCTGGTCGACGACCTGCTCACCCAGAACCGGCTGGTCAGGCTCACCAGGCAAGCCATCGTCACGCAAAACGCCTATTTCTTCATTGCGCCCCGGCGCAAGGCAAGGAAGAAGGCCGTCGACCTGCTCATAGACTGGCTGAAGCGCGAAGCCAGCATTCCCGATCCTTCCTGACGTTACTCTGCCGCGCCGCGGCGGGAGGTCAGGTCCTATGACTGGCGTCGGCTGTCTTCTCGGCCCAGCCGGTGGAAGCGATGCGTCCGATTGACTTTTCGGGCCTTGCCGTCGGAACGTTGAGCGGAAGGAATGCATTCTATGCTCAGGGTGCGGTGCCCAAGCTGGCTGCAGACCGCCCCGAATCCATGAAAAGCCGGGGCGCGGCGGCTTCGAACGCGAAAGGACAGGCAATGGCGATTGCGAAGAACACGATCTGCGTATGGTACGACAAGGACGCGGAGGCCGCGGCCCGCTTCTATGCCGAGACCTTTCCGGACAGCAAGGTGCATGCCGTCCACCGCGCGCCCGGCGACTATCCGTCCGGTAAGGAGGGCGATGTGCTGACGGTCGAATTCACCGTCGCCGGCATCCCTTGTCTCGGCCTGAATGGCGGGCCCGCATTCAAGCACAGCGAGGCCTTTTCCTTCCAGATCGCCACGGACGATCAGGAGGAGACGGATCGCTACTGGAATGCCATCGTCGGCAATGGCGGCCAGGAAAGCGCCTGCGGCTGGTGCAAGGACAAATGGGGCATTTCCTGGCAGATCACGCCCCGCGTGTTGACCGAGGCGATAGCTGCCGGCGGCGCCGAAGCAAAACGCGCCTTCGAAGCGATGATGAAGATGAGAAAGATCGACGTCGCGGCGATGGAGGCGGCTCGTCGAGGCTGACGAGCTGCCCCTCTCAGGGCGTTTCTGGAAGACATCCGCCGATAATTCGACGCGCGGCGCCCTCATATCCTTTTCGGGCAGGGCCATTGCGATGCTCCCGTTCATCGCGTGCGGAGGCATTGTATTATGGCGGCCGAAGCGCGGAGGAAGTCGCCGAGGCGGCACCTGCAACAAGGCCGAGGTGATCGCGGGCTTGCAAGGAGAGGATCGCTTTCGGAACCAAGCCCTTCACCATCCGTTCCAACAGGACGATCAACCTGTCCGGCAGGCAAAGGGATGCGGATGGCGACACATCACAAGAAACAGGCAGCCAAGGCAAAGCGCTCGACCTTGATGCAGGTCATGGCCGAACCCTTGCTGCATGATGACGAGGCCGAAAGCTTCGTGCAACAGGCCATTCGGGATTTGTGTGCCTGCGATGTTCCGTTTCTGCTGGCCGGCACTTTTGCCGTGAGCGCCTATACAGGCATCACCCGCCTGACCAAGGATCTGGATATTTTCTGCAAGGCGGGCGATGCCCAGCGCCTGCTAGCCTATTTCCAGGCCGAGAACTATGCCGTCGAGATCGAGGATGATCGCTGGCTCGGCAAGGTTCTCAAGGACAAGAAGTTCTTCGACGTCATCTTTGCCTCCCCGAATGGGACGATGCCGGTGGGCGATGACTGGTTCGAGCAGGGGCGCCAGATCCACCTCTATGATTGCAAGGTCGGCATCGTCGGGCCGACTGATCTCATCTGGTCCAAATGTTTCGTACAGATGCGCCATCGCTATGACGGTGCCGACGTGGTCCATCTCATCCTCAAGACGCATGCGCAGATCGACTGGCATCGTCTGCTCGCACATATGGAGGTGCATTGGGAGGTGCTCCTGATGCATCTGCTCAATTTCCGCTGGATCTATCCATCGGAACGCGACGCCGTCCCAGCCTGGCTGCTGACGGAACTGCTCGAGCGGCTTGACGCACAGCGGCAATTACCGCCGCCTCAGATGAAGATCTGCCGGGGCCGCATGTATTCGCGCGTGGACTTCGAGATCGACGTCAAGGAATGGGGGTTCGCCGATGTGGGCGGGGAAGGGGACCGCCGTGCTTCCAAGGGACACAGCAACGATGAGTGACAAGCCAAAGACCATCAAGGTGGCGGCGCTGGCCGACCTGCATGTCAAGGATACGCCGGAAGAATCCTACCGCGATCTTTTCAAGGAGATTTCGGGAACGGCCGACGTGCTGGTTCTGGCCGGGGACCTCACCGATCTCGGCAAGCCGAAACAGGCCGAACATCTTGCCGCCGACCTTGCCGCCTGCAGCATTCCGGTCGTCGCCGTGCTTGGCAATCACGACTATGAGGGGGGCGAGGAAGACAGGCTGGTCGCCATTCTCGAGGCGGCGAAGGTGCATCTGCTCGACGGCCGGCATGTCGAGATCGAAGGCGTCGGCTTCGTCGGCGTGAAGGGTTTTGCCGGTGGCTTCGGGCGGTTCATGCTGAGTTCGTTCGGCGAACCCGCGATCAAGGCCATGGTGGCCGAGGGCATCGATCAGGCGATGCGCCTGGAGAACGCCATGCGGCAGGTTCGCGCCGATCGGGCGGTGGTGGTGCTGCACTATGCGCCCATTGTCGAGACGGTCGCCGGAGAGCCGCCCGAGATCTATCCCTTCCTGGGCTCCTCGCGCCTTGCCGAAACCATCGATCGCTTCGAGGTCAGCGCGGTGGTTCACGGCCATGCCCATCGCGGGGCCTATCAGGGCAGGACGCCGAAAGGCGCGCCCGTCTACAATGTGGCGGCTCATATCGAAAAGCCGACAGGCCGGCCTTACGCTTTGCTGGAGATCTGAGCCTTCGGACAGTTCTTTGTCGCAGGATCATGCAGGCGCAGCCTTGACGTCAGAGAAAGTACGCTTTCCTGATCGTACTTTCTCTCTGTCTGCTGTTTTGGCGCGTTTTCTCAATCGAAAAGCCCGTCGCCTTTTTTCGAGAAGCGCTTTAGGTGCTGACAGCAGTCCAGGCTGCAGCACTTCCCAACGTCACATAGGGTGAGGTTGAGGAGGGGGCGAGATATGAGGTGAATTGCGGATTGTATATATAGATCGTTTGTCCGGTACTGATGACGTTGCCTGTGGTCCCGTTCAAGTCGGTAAATAATTGGAAAGTACATCCAGGCACGGTGGACTTGATATTGCCCCATTCAGCGGCTTGGCCGGGAATGCCTTGAAGCCATAAATGTACAACAACGATCAACCGAAGATACACTTCGGCACCGGTCAGAATTTCTCCAGATGTCGTTCCCGTTGAATCGAACCATATATCCTTGAGATCATCATAAAGGATCGCAGAATATGCATGGGGAGAGATGACCGCTCCTTCCCATGATAGATATTGACTGTTGCCGGAAGATTGAATGCCATAATTAACGCCATATTGAAGTGTGCTTGGACTCGACATATGACACCTAATTGTTGAAGGCTAATATATAGAAGAGCGATATTATTGATTTGTCAAATGATTTGTTTGATATCTTGGATTTTAGAGAAATAAATCAAGAATTACTTCTTCGTTTGGGCAACAATTCATGGCCTGAGAATGAATAAATCCTTTAGCGTTCTGCACGGCGCTTGGCCGGAACGGAGGCGCCCGCATGAGTGATCAGGCCGGCGCCGCCTGCAGGAATGACAGCACTTCTGCCATGAATTCCTGCGAAAATTCGATATTGCTGAGATGGACGGCCGGCAGCACCTTCAGCCGGGCGCCGGGAATAGTGGCGGCAATCTCCTGGCTCTTGCCAAGCGAGGTGACCGTGTCGAACTCGCCGGCGATGACCAAGGTGGGGGCGGCGATCAGGGCGATGGTCCGGCGCAGGTCGGCGTCGCGCACGGCCGCCCAGTTGCCGGCAAGGCCCTGGCGCGACGTATTCAGCAGCATCTTCCGGAAGGCTTGGATGGCCGGCCCATTCGCCTCGACCATGGCCTTCGGAAACCAGTTGCCAAGGAATGTTTCCGCCGTCTCCGTCATGTCTGGCGCGGCAAGAACGGCGGCGATAGCCTTGTCGAAATAGGCCGCAGATCCAAGGTAAGCGGCTGTGTTGCTCAGGATCAGGCGCTCGACGCGTTCCGGAGCATGAATGGCGAGCCACTGGCCGACGAAGCCGCCCAGGGACAGGCCCAGGAAGTGGGCGCGCTCGATCCCCAGCCAATCCATCAATTCCAGCACGTCGCGCCCGAGACGGCCGTCGGAATAGGCGCCGGGCGGTACGTCCGAGGCGCCGTGACCCCGGAAATCATAGCGAACGACACGGAAATGTTTCGACAGCTCTGGGATTTGCAGATCCCACATATGTAGGGTCGTGCCGATGGAATTGGACAGCACGAGCGCTGGGCGATCGTCCGGGCCGTCTATCGTGTAGGCGATCCTGACGCCGTCTCCGGTGGTCAGGAACGACAGGCCTGCCGTTTCTTCGAGGTCCGGCGTGGCCGGACGGGCGCTGGCGTTGGCCATGGGCATGCTCCTTTTCCTGTTTTGCTATCTCCGGCGTCACGGCCGGGATCGAGGGAGGCAAGCCGTGCTCCTCGATGGCATGCTGCGAAACTAGGCTCGATCAATTTCGATAAAAATTGAAAAGTTTTTTAATTCTTTGTAATTATAGGTGACAATGCATGCTTTCACGCTTCAGGAAATCCAGTGCTTCGATGCCGTGGTCCGCGAAGGCGGCTTCCAGGCTGCTGCCGCCGTGCTCAACCGCTCGCATGCCGCGATATTTGCGGCGATCGCCAAGCTGGAAGCCAGTCTCGGCGTTCTCCTGTTCGACCGGAGCGGCTATCGCGTATCCCTGACCGAGGCCGGCCGTTCGTTCCATCGCAAGGCTCAGTCCCTGCTCGGCGAGATGGAGGCGCTGCGCGTGCACGCACAGCAACTCGCAATGGGCGAGGAGACGCATCTGCGCGTCATCCTCGGCGACACCTGCCCCCTGCAAGAAGGCCTGCAGCTGCTGGGCGGCTTCTTCTCACAATGCCCGCAGACAAGGCTGGACCTCCATTTCGAGACGATCGGCGGCCCTTCGGAACGGCTTTTGGAGGATGAGGCCGACCTGATCCTGCATTGGATCGAAAAGGCCGATCCTCGCTTGGAATGGATCGATCTGGGCACGGTATCGTTCGTGCCGGTGGTTGCTCCGGGCTTCTTGCCGTTCGCGCTCACCCGCCGGATCTCGCCGGACCAAATGCGCGGCCTCACCCAATGCATCATCCGCGATACCGCCCGGTCGGCGACGAAGGCGAACTTCTATGTCATGGAAGGCGCACCGCAATGCACGGTGTCGGATCACGCGATGAAGAAAGAGGTCATCATGCGGGGCATGGCCTGGGGACACTTGCCGCGTTTCATGATCGAACGGGAATTGCGCGAAGGGCGCCTTCTCTCCATCACCGGAAATGCTTTTCCGGGTGTCGAAACCGAACTGGTCGCCGCCCGGCGACGCGATCGCCCGCATGGCCCGGTCGCCAATCGCCTCTGGGACCATATCGGCGCCCATGCCCCTGCCTTGTGGAAGGGCTAGGAGCGCCGCCGATCCGACGCCTGGTTCCAAGCGTCTTCGCAATGGGTCCTGGCAATTCTTGATGGATCCATCAAATTGCGGGCCTCAGGCGGATTCTTCATACCGCGCCGGATTGCGGTTCAGGGTCTCCGGGATACACTGGCACCGCCCGTTCCGCTCCCAATCCGGACATCGTCAACACCAACGGCGCCGCCGATGTCGCCCGACCCATACGAAACCCACTTTTCTTACCGGAGCACAGACGATGCGCGAATATTCCATCGCAGCCATTCCTGCCGACGGCATCGGTCCCGAAGTCATCGCAGCCGGTGCCACGGTGCTGGCGGCGCTCTCCAAGCGGGATGGCGGGCTGAAGTTCAATATCGAGAATTTCGACTGGGGCTCGGACTATTACAAGAAGCACGGCGTCATGATGCCGGCCGACGGGCTGTCCCGGCTCAAGAAATTCGATGCGATCTATTTCGGCGCGGTCGGTGCGCCCGATGTCCCCGATCACATCACGCTCTGGGGGCTGCGCCTGCCGATCTGCCAGGGCTTCGACCAGTATGCCAATGTCCGGCCGACCAAGATCCTGCCGGGTATCACCTCGCCCCTGCGCCATTGCGGGCCGGGCGATCTCGACTGGGTCATCGTGCGCGAAAATTCGGAGGGAGAATATTCCGGACATGGCGGCCGCGCCCATCGGGGGCTTCCAGAGGAGGTCGGCACGGAGGTTGCGATCTTCACCCGCGTCGGCGTCACCCGCATCATGCGCTATGCCTTCAGGCTGGCCCAATCGCGCCCACGCAAGCTCCTCACGGTCGTCACCAAATCGAATGCGCAGCGCCACGGCATGGTGATGTGGGACGAGATCGCCGCCGAGGTCGCCGGGGAATTTCCGGACGTGGCCTGGGACAAGATGCTGGTCGACGCCATGACGGTGCGCATGACGCTCAATCCCCGGAGCCTCGACACGATCGTCGCCACCAATCTGCATGCCGATATTCTCTCCGATCTCGCCGGCGCGCTTGCCGGCAGCCTCGGCGTGGCGCCGACGGGCAATATCGATCCGGAGCGGCGCTTTCCCTCGATGTTCGAGCCGATCCACGGCTCGGCTTTCGACATTGCGGGCAAGGGCATCGCCAATCCCGTGGCGACGTTCTGGACGGCCGCCCAGATGCTCGACCATCTCGGGGAGGCGGAGGCCTCCGCCAGGCTGATGCGGGCGGTGGAGCGGGTGACGGGAGCCGGCATTCTGACGCCTGATGTCGGTGGGACGGCCACCACCAGGGACGTCACCGAGGCGGTCGTCGATGCGATCCATTCGTCCAATGTCTGAACCATCTGCCGAGATCGGCCGTTCTTTACAGTCACGGCGAAATCACGAGCTTATGCGACAGTGGAGATACCGCCAGTGCCTGCCTTAGGAGGAACTGGCGGGTGACACGGTCCTAAGAAACAACCTTGCCCGGCGTTCGAAGCGTCGGGCTCTTTCTGAATGGAGCGGAGACGGACAGCCGCTTGCCTGTACCACGGGGAATAGTCTGCCGGCACCTTGCCGGGGACATTGTGCGCGGCGATCCGAACGAAGCGGTTCCGAAAGCCGGGATTGAAGCCTCTGGGAGGAGGCTCGGCATGAGCACTGGTACTGTCAAGTGGTTCGATCCCATCAAGGGCTACGGCTTCATCGCACCGGACAATGGCAGTCGGGATATCTTCGTTCACATTACCGCCGTGACGCGCGCTGGCCTCGGTGAGCTGCGAGAGGGGCAAAAGGTGAGCTTCGAACTGGTCGTCGACAGCCGGACGGGAAGTTCGAAGGCGGACACGCTGAAGCTTTGCTGAGGCCTGGCCTTACCAGGGAAGTTCTGCTTCCTCGCACCGCAATGCAGGCTCTCCATCAATTTGCCGTCCTCTGCCGACATGCAAAGCGGGTAAAGGAAACGTAACGCTTCCACGCTAGCGTTGCCCATGCCGATTACGGCCATGCTTGCCTGGTCTTCGCATCACCTGGTGCTGCGTCTTCTTCGCGGGCCGGCTCGGCGAGAAGAGGGAAAGAACTCACGATGGCTCGATTGGCGCACACGGCCCAGGCGACCCCTCGCACCCGCAGGATGGATGACCCGGCAGCGGCTTTCGGGTCACACTTCAGGACGATGATCTCGGCGCGGCTGCAATCGGGGCGGGCAAGGGGCGTGGGCATCGCCTGCCTGTCCCTCGCTGTCGCCGTGATCGGCGCCGGCTCGGGCGGGGCTTTGGCCGCAGGGCAGGCTGCCGGCATTCCCGCCTGGCTGATGCCCTATGTCGGCGAGGGGCCGGGCCAGATCGCCTTGCCGGTCCTGCAAAGGGCGCGCGCGCTTTATATCCAGAAAGCGAGCCAGGGAATCGTGAGCAATCCTTGCTATTTCGCCATGGATGCGACGCGCCCCAACGATCCCGGCAGTTCGGGTGGACGTTTCTACATCATCTGCGAATCTCAGCATTCCTTCCGGGCCATCTCGGCCGGGCATGGCGGCGGCCGCAATCTCAGAGGCGTGGCGGATTTCGCCAATGGGCGGCGCTGCGCCAGGCATTTCGGCAATGCCCAGGATTCGGAACTGACGACCGGCGGTTCCTATGTGACTGCCGAAACCAAGACCTCGTTCAAGGGCTATTATCGCGTGGCGGCGAACCAGGATGCGGCGTTCCTGCGATCCTTCGTGCAGTTCGACGGCATAGGCGAGACGGCCAATGCCCGCCAGCGCGCAATCGGCGGCCATGCCGCCGTCGCCCTGAAAGGCGTGTGCTTGCGCAAAGCTCCGAGCAGCCCCTATGCGAACCACGATGGCTACGTTCCGTTCGGCAAGCTGGTGGACTATGCCGGCGGGCGCAGCAATGGCTGCACGAGCTGGTCGCTCGGGGACGTGAGACAGATCCTGTCCATGGTGAAGGACGATCCGACCACACTCTATCTCTATCCGGAAGCCGCCGATGTCAGCAATGTCGCCCGAGCCGTGGCGGCCGGCCAGTCGCCTGCCAGGGTCGGGCTCTATTGGAACGCTTCCTGTCTAAAGGAGATCGGCGCGCCCAAATATTGGTCGAGACAAACGCTCGAGCCGGTCTTGGCGCAATACAAGCTCGACCATCCCGCGCCGCCGCCACGGCCGACCCCGATCTGCGAGGGCAGCGAATGAGTTGGCAATGAACGGTTTGCACGGGAATGGCACGCGGGCCTGATCTGCCGCAACGAAGGCTTTGCTCAGCCTTATAATTACCAGGAATACTGCCGTTATGGTGGCCTGCCGATTGAACGGTTCTGGGAAAGTCGTCAATATCGCTCTCCGATCTGGAGAGTTGACCAATGAGGATTGCTTTCGCCTTGTCTTGCGCTGGCCTGATCGCCTGCTTTGGCATTGGGCCGGCCCTGGCCGATGGTGCCAGCTGCAGCGACATCAAGCGTGCATTGGTCTCTGCGAATATGGACTTCATGCGCATCGAGCGGGGACCCCTGCCGGTCGCGCCGGCGCAGGCCGCGTTGGTGATCGGTCAGATGTCCGCCCTTACCCAGCTCACCAAGCTTGCCTGCGAGGAGGAGGATGCCCGTCAGATCGCAAAGGTCGTAGGGGTGCGTCTGCGGGCTTTGCAGGAACTGCTGCCGATCGGTTCGGCTCCCGTCGCAGTGGCGGAAGCCTCCGAGACGCCGCCAGCGCCGCCTCCGGCTCCGCCCAGCGAAGCCCGTCGACAGACCGCCCGCAAGCCGGCGAGTGCCGTCGGGTGCCATCGCATCTACTATACCAGGGACGGGCATCGCTATTGGCGCTGCCAGCGCTGACGCCGGCCTGCCTCGCCGTGCCTGAGAACTCGCGCCCCGACTGAGGGGGAGGCCGAGGTCCGACGGTTATCGCATCGCGAAGCTCGTATCCGCCATCGCTGCCGACTGCCGCAGACAGAGCCCGTATGCCCGGCAAAGGGAACGACTGCCTCTTTCTTAAGCATATCGACAGTCTTATCTAGGGCGACCGTCAGCCCAGCCCATCGAATTGCCAGAACTGTCGATGTTGCCTGAGGATAGGCCTCAAGACTTTCTAAAGCTGGCTTTACATGGATCATAATTTGCTTGAGAGTTCCGGACTCACCGTAGCAATAGGGTCCACAACGCTGCGGTCACTAAGAAAACTTCACTCACCTTGAAATGAACACAACAATGAAAGTGGCTCAACGTGCTTGAAGCTGACACGAAGCTGGTCGACCTGACGGTCGATATCGTCTCTGCCTATGTGGCAAATAATCAGGTCTCCTCCTCCTCCCTTTCCGAACTCATACGATCGGTACATGGACGACTGAGCGATCTGAACACTGGAAAGCCGGTCGAACCCGTCGCTGCGGCAGCGCCGGCGGTGCCGATCAAGAAATCCATCACGCCCGACTTCATCATCTGTCTTGAAGATGGTCGCAAGTTCAAGTCGCTGAGCCGGCATCTGCGCAGCGCCTATGACATGACGCCGGAGCAATACCGGGAAAAATGGGGGTTGCCTGCCGATTATCCCATGGTGGCCCCGAATTACTCGGCCCATCGCTCACGGCTGGCGAAGGAACTCGGTCTGGGTCAGCAAGGTCGCCAGACCAAGGAGAAAACCCCGGTCCGCGCTACGCGCGGCAAGGCCAAGAAGAGCAATGCCTAGAGCAAAGCGCGTTCCAGCATGAACGCTTTATTTCTCTAACTCATTGTTATGACGCGTCTTTGCGATTCAGCGTGACTTCGTCCGATCGCAAAGCGCTATAGGGGGTTTTCCAGAAAAGCCGGCTGGCTTTTCGATTGAGAAATGTGTTGAAACAAGGGGATGGCGCAAGGCGTGGCTCGTAAAAAAGCACTTCGGCACCGGCCCTTTGTTTCGGCGCGCCACCCGTGCGTTCTTTCAATCGCAGAGGCACCGGAGCAAGATAGGCCGCCCATCCTCCGCCGATTTTGCAGCAGGGCTCTCCCCTGCGATGACGTTGTCGCGTGGCCGGCTTGCACGACGCGACGGTCTTTAAAAGGTTGGTACACTCTCCCGATCCCCTTATGGTAGGCGCATGGACAGGCCGAGCGGGGCAACCTTGTAAATGTCTGGTATCTTGCGGACTTCCCCTATTCGTGCCGGCGGCTCGATAAGGGGCGTTGCCCAGAGCGTTTTGCGATTGGACGGAGGCACCCGGAATCGCAAAGACGCGTCGAAACAAAGACTCAGGGTAAATTGGCGTTCACACCTGAACGCGTTTTGCTCGAGGGGAGAGTGATGCGTGACCGGTGAAGTAATCTTGTTGGATGGTCTCGGCATTGTCGCCAGCGATCTGGTCGAGCCGGGGACAGTGGCGATCATGCTGCGCGGCGGCGACGTGCAGGTCGTGCCGGTGAGAGAGCTGCGTGCGACCGTCAATCAACTCGGCAGCGACAAGATCGAAGGGCTGTCGATGGCACCGTCCGACTTCACGCAGGTGCAGGCGGTGATCGACCGCCGCAGGGCCGATGACGCCGGCGACGAGTAGCCGCCCCTACCGCCGCATGCAATGACAACGGATCTCAGGGGAAGCGGCTGGAAGCGAGCGTGATGTCGTGCGCTCGGATGCCGGCGACTGCGATGTTTGACCTCCACGTCATTGGATCAGACCAGGGCGAGCAACGCACCTGCGCCGGACAGCAAGGCGACGACGATCCAAGGCGGGGTTTTCCACACCGTCAGCAGCAGGAAGCCGGCGAGCGCGAGCGCAAAGTCCTGCGGCGAGAGCACGGCGCTGGTCCAGACGGGGCTGTAGAGGGCCGCGGCAAGAATGCCGACGACGGCGGCGTTGGCGCCGCGCATGGCAGCCTGTGCCGTGGGGCGCAGCCGCAACCTGTCCCAAAAGGGCAGCATGCCATAGACCAGCAGGAGGCCCGGCGCGAAGACGGCGATCAGCGCGATCAGAGCGCCGGCAATGCCGTTGGGCGCGGGCGCCATGACGGCGCCGAGATAGGCGGCGAAGGTGAAAAGCGGCCCCGGCACAGCCTGGGCCAAGCCATAGCCGGCGAGGAAAGCCTCGTTGCCGACCCAGCCGGGCGCTACCACCTCCGCCTGTAGCAGCGGCAGGACGACATGGCCGCCGCCAAAGACCAGCGCTCCGGAGCGGTAGAAGGCGTCGAACAGAGCGATTGCGCGTGAAAGAGCCGTATCCGGGCCGGTCGCACCCACGAGAACGGCAGGAATGAAGAGGAATGCCGCGAACAGGGCCAGGGCGATGGCGCCCTTGCGTCGCGATACCGCAACGCCGAGGCGGCCGATCGCGGCGCTTTTTTCGATACGGCAGAGCCAGATCCCGGCGAGCGCCCCGATGGCGATGGCGCCGATCTGGCCGAACGAGCCTGCCGTCACGGCGGTGAGGATGACGGCCGCCAGGGCAATGGCGGCGCGTTCCCTGTCGGGCGTGAGGGTCCTGGCCATGCCCCAGATCGCCTGGGCGACAACCGCTACCGCAACCAGCTTCAGGCCGTGGAGCACGCCAGTCGCCACGGGGCCGCTAAGGGTCGAGGCGCCGAGCGCGAAGGCAATCAGGAGGGCGGCCGACGGCAGGGTAAAGGCCAGCCAGGCTGCAAGCCCGCCAAGCAGACCTCCGCCCCGCAGGAGTCCGAGACAGAAGCCGACCTGGCTCGAGGCGGGGCCCGGCAGGAACTGGCAGAGCGCCACGAGATCGGCATAGCCGGCCTCGTTGATCCACCGGCGCCGCACCACCAATTCGTCGCGGAAATAGCCGAGATGGGCGATCGGCCCGCCAAAGGAGGTCAGGCCGAGCTTGAGGAAGACGCTGAAGACCTCGACCGGCGAACCGCCGGCTGGACCTCCTTCCTTGGCTGGCGGGCCTTGCTCCTTGCCGGCTGCGGAGGACTGTGGAAGCGCATGGGGCTGCCCGAGAGGATCTGGTCGTCCGTCGACCGCCATTGCCACAATGCCCGCCTCTTCGAAAACCGCTGTCGATTCCCGATGATAGAGGCGGCAGGTTTCGGGTCAATGACGGCGCTGACGGCTTGCGTGGGCGCGCCGGTCAGCGCGCGCCCCAGGTATCGCTCAGCCGGTAGCCGCCGGGCCAGGGGTCGGACGGATCGAGCATGTGCTGGTGGGTGCCGGTGATCCAGGCCCGACCCGAGATCTCGGGCAACACCGCCGACCGGCCGCCGACCTGCGTGGTGCCGACGATGCGGCCCGTGAAAGTCGAACCGATGACCGACACCGCCGTGAGGCTGTCTTCCAGCGTCATCTGCCCACGGGCGTGCAGCACGGCCATGCGGGCCGACAGCGCCGTGCCCGTCGGCGAACGGTCGACCTTGCCGGGCTGGATCGCCACCGCGGCCCCGGCACGCAAGCCCTCGGCCGTGCGTTCGACGGTGCCGGCGAACAGGCAGAAGGAGAAATGCCTCCAGTCGGGGTTCTCGGGATGATGGAAGCCGAGCGCCACGTTGGCGGCGTTGGTGATCTTGACGCCCAGCGTGGCGATATCATGGGCCTCGTCGGCCTTGAGCGAGAAGCCCAATGCGGCGGCGTCGACGATGACGAAACTGTCGCCGCCATAGGCGGTGTCGACGGTGAGCGTTCCCAACCCCTCCACTTCGAGCTTTGCATCAAGCTTGTCTGCGAAGCTCGCGAGATTGCGTACGAAAATACGCTCGGCTTTGCCGTTCCGGCACTCCGCGCGGACGCGGACGAGCCCGCCGGGAGCCTCCAGGGTGATCTCCGTCACCGGCTCGTGCATCGGCAGGATGCCGCTGTCCAGGAGCACGGTGGAAACGCAGATCGAGTTCGAGCCGGACATCGGCGGGGTGTCCTGCGGCTCCATGATGATGAAGGCGGCATCCGCCTCGGGATGCTTGGGCGGCACCAGCAAATTGACATGGCGGAACACGCCGCCGCGCGGCTCGTTCAGCACGAAATTGCGCAGGGTCTGGTCGCGGGCGATCCAGCGGCTCTGTTCCCAGATGGTTTCGCCGGGCGGCGGCGTGACGCCGCCGACGATGACGTCGCCGACCTCGCCCTCGGCATGGGCCGAAATCACGTGAATGGTCTTCGTGCTGCGCATGGGAAGGTTCCTCAGGAAAGCCAGTGCGGTAGGCGATGCGGGGCATGCCCGGTCAATGCCGCCGTCACGCAATCGGCAAGGCTGCCCAGGCGCACGACACGGCCGGACAGGCCGGGGCCGTAATGAGCGTATTTGCCCGAATTGGTCATCACGGCACGGGTCCGGGCGGGGAAGACCGGTTCGGAAATCGAGCACCAGCACAGGTCCGGCAACACCTGCACGCCGCTTTCCTGCAGGCGGGCGAGGGTACCGTCGCCTTGTGCTTCGCGGATGACCTGCTGTCCGGCGGTGACGATGACGGCGACATCCGCGAGACGCCGGCGCCCGCCGAGTGCGTCGGCCAGAGTGCGGCATTCGCCGAGTGAGGCATGCGGACTGCCGATAGCGACAAGCTCCACCTGTTCCGGGCCGTCATTGAGGCGCTGCCAGGCCGCCGCCATGTCGGTGCGGGTAATGACGGCGTGATCGGCGTCATCGGCTGCGGCATTCCCTGCCTCCGGCGTGACGCCTTCCACATGCAGCATCGGTGCGGCCGAGGTGGTGCCGAAGGCCGCGCAGAGCGCCTTGAGATCGTCACGCGAGGGCCCGGCCTTGGCGAGTCTGCGCAGGAGCGGAATGCGCTGGGGCGCGGCGCGGCCGGCGAGATAGCCGATCAGCGGCCAGAAAGCATCGTCCACCTCGTCGGGCAGCTCGATGTCGATGATGCGACGGGCCCTGCGGTGTTGATCGAGATAGACGCCCGACAGCGGAGCCCGTCCCGTTATGGCGATGCAGAGGTCGAGGAAGTCGGGATGCTTGGCCGTCCGCGCGCCGAGCACGCTATTGGCAAAGATCACGGCATTGGACTCGGCCCAGGCGATCGCTTCGCCGGCAGCGGGAGCGCTGTCGAGCAGGTAGGGCGAACAGGTGAAAGTCGGCTGGCAGCCCATGCTGACATAGGCGTCGGCGAGGCGTGCGGCGGGGGTGCCGAAGGAGGGCGGCACACCCTGTTCCCGCCAATGGGCATGGTCGATCGAAATGGCGTTCATGGTGGTGGGCACACGAACGCGCGCGCCCATCTCCGCCATTTTCGCGGCGAAGGTCAGGTTGGCAGGCCCTGCATAGATGCAGCCGTCGATATGGCCCTGGCTGATGTCGACCAGCCTTTGTGCGCCCTGCTGGGCCGCCATGGCGCAGATGATGCGCATGGCCTGCTGCACCGCCGGTCCATCCCGCCCATCGAGCATGGCGCGGTCGGTCTCGGTGAGATCGAGAAGGGCGGCGGCGGGAGGCGCCAGCGGCAAGGAAAATCCGTCGGCTTCGATGGCTGTTTCGCTGATCCGCGCCGACTTCGCCCGTGCCAAGGCCGCGAAAGCGTCCGGCGCCAGGCGCAGCACAGGCAGGGGCTTGCCGAACAGTTCGGCGGCGATCAGGGCGCCCAGGGTCAGCACGTCCTCTGCCTGCGAGAATACCAGGGCCGCCGGCGCCCGTCCGCTCAGGGCCAGATCCAGCAGCACGCCCGAACCGGAGCAGGAGCCTCTGCTGGAAGGTATCGTCAGGATGGCGCCCGTCAGGCAGGCGCCGTGCAGCGGATGGTGCACGTCGATGACGCGGCCGTTGGCTGGATCGACTCCGCCCCAGAAGCTCAGGGCTTCGTTACTGGCGAGCACCGGCCCGCTGGCCCTGCCCGCGAGGACGGCGTGCGCGGAAAAATAGGCGTCCATTTCCCCATGAAGCCGGCTCACTTGACCACGAAACCATGCGCGAAGGGGTCGCGGTCGTCGATGAAGATGGTGTTGATGCCGGTCATGCGTGCCCAGCCCGCGATGGAGGGGATGATCGCGTCACGGCCGGCGACCCGGGTCGCCGCTTCGACCCGGCCCTTGAACAGCGACCCGATGATCGATTCATGCACGAATTCGTCGCCGACCTTGAGCTTGCCCTTGGCGGCGAGCTGCGCCATGCGGGCGGAAGTGCCGGTGCCGCAGGGCGAACGATCAATCGCCTTCTCGCCGTAGAACACCGCATTGCGGGCATGCGCGCCTTCCTGCGTGGGCTTGCCCGTCCACTGGATGTGGCTGAGGCCCCGGATCTCCGGGTGCTCGGGATGGACGAACTCATATTTGGCGTTCAGCGCGGCCCGCAGCTTCGGGCTCCAGCCCACCAGTTCGCCGGCGGTGTGGTCGGCCATGTCCCGAAAATTCTTCTGCGGCTCGACGATGGCGTAGAAATTGCCGCCATAGGCGACATCGACCACGATCTCACCCAGGCCCTCGACCTCGGCCGTCAATCCCTCGGCATGGAGGAAACCGGGCACGTTGGTAAGGCGCACTTCCTCGACGAAGCGGCCTTCCTGGCGATAGGTGATGTCGACCTTGCCGGCGGGGGCGTCGATCGAGAGCCTGCCGGGTTCGCGCGGCGTGATCAGGCCGTGCTCGATGCCCATGGTGATGGTGCCGATGGTGCCGTGGCCGCACATCGGCAGGCAGCCTGAGGTCTCGATGAACAGCACGGCGACGTCGCAATCGGGCCTGGTCGGCGGATAGAGGATCGAACCCGACATCATGTCGTGGCCGCGCGGCTCATACATCAGGCCGGTGCGGATCCAGTCGAATTCTCGCAGGAAATGGGCGCGCTTTTCCAGCATGGTCGCGCCTTCCAGGCGCGGGCCGCCGCC
The DNA here is from genome assembly GCF_017813775.1 of Labrys sp. LIt4. Classification (NCBI taxonomy): domain Bacteria; kingdom Pseudomonadati; phylum Pseudomonadota; class Alphaproteobacteria; order Hyphomicrobiales; family Xanthobacteraceae; genus Labrys; species Labrys sp. LIt4. The sequence continues at coordinate 131,496 of NZ_JAGIPY010000006.1, read as the reverse complement.
CGAGACCAGGCGGACGGGATTGCCGCAAGTGTGGCCGTCAATGCATGAGAACGTATGGTTGGCCATGGCAGGACCTTTTCGTCAGAAACGCTGAGGCGAGAAAGAAGCGATATCGATGGCGGGCTTATGGTCGGTCAGGAGATCGGCGACGATCCGCGCCGTCCCGGCCGACTGGGTCAGGCCGAGATGGCCGTGGCCGAAGGCATGGATCACCCGCTGCGTGGCGCGCGCCTGGCCGATGGCAGGCAGGCTGTCGGGCAGGGAGGGACGGAAGCCCATCCACTGCACGCCGCCTTCCGGTCTAAGGCCGGGCAGGAAGGCCTGCGCCTTCTTCAGCATGGCTTCCGACCGGCGGAAATTCGGCTTGAGCCCCAGGCCGCCGAGTTCCACGGCACCGCCGACGCGGATGCCGGTGGAGAGGCGCGTGACCACGAAGCCATGGCCGCCGAAGGTGATCTGCGTGCGCAGATCGAAGGCGCCGGGCGGCAGGGTGGTGTTGTAGCCGCGCTCGGTTTCCAGCGGGATGGCCTCGCCGATGGTCCGGGCGATCCGGTGCGAGAAGGCGCCCGCCGCGAGCACCACCTTGGCGGCCCGCCGCACGCCGCCGTGGGCGCCGATGACCTCGACGCCGCTTTCGAGGGGCCGCAGTGCCTCGACCTCGACCCGCTCGACCAGCACGCCATGGGCGCGCAGATGGTCGGCCAAGGCCAGGGTATAGAGCCTGGGGTCGGCGATGGAGTACCAGCCGGGCGTGAAGGTGCCATGGGTGAAGCGCGGTGCCAGCCCGGGCTGGATCTCGGCCATGCCGGCGGCATCGAGATGACGGAACTCGATGCCGTGGGCCTGCCGCGCAGCCCAGCCGGGCAGCGAGGCATCCAGTTCCGCCTTGCTCTCATAGACCTGAAGATTGCCCTCCTTGCGCAGCATCGCCAGCGTGCCGGTCCGAGCCAGAAAAGGCTCGAGCTCCGCCTTGGACAGATCCATCAGGGCGGTCTGGGCGGCAGTCGAATGGGCGACGCGCGCGGCCGAGCAGGCCCGCCAGAAGCGGAACATCCAGGGGGCGATCTTCAGCGCATAGGCCGGCGGCACGGTCAGGGGCCCGAGCGGATCCAGCAGCCATTTCGGCGCCTTCTTCAGGATGCCGGGCGAAGCGAGCGGCAGGATATCGGTGAAGGCGAAGGCCCCCGCATTGCCGGCCGAAGCGCCGGCGGCCGGGCCTTCCCGGTCCAGCACCGCGACCGACAGACCGCGCTCCTTGGCGGCAATGGCGCAGGACAGACCCACCACGCCGGCGCCGATCACGATGACGTCGAGATCGGCGGTCATCGCAGGCTCGCCGGGAATTTCGGGGTTTCAGGGTTGCACGGCGCGCCGGAGAGCTGGTCCGGCCTGCCGATTTCCGCCATCACGGCCTGGTGGAAAAAGGCCGGCCGGTTCGAGACGTCGCGGGCGAACCCCATTTCATGGGTGACGCGGATCATCGTCATGCCCTCTTGGCCAGCATCTTGAGCGTATCGAGCACGTCGCCGACGAACATCGGGTCGAGCGCGGACATCACCCCGTCAAACAGCATATATTCGCGCGACTTCGCAAGGGCAGGGGCGATCGCCACGCGCTGCTGCCGTCCTCCGAGAAAACCTTCACCTTCGACCCAGTCACCTGCGACAAGATGCTTGCCTGCGGGAGTGAAGCCCATATGCCATTCCTTCCAACACGGTGGCCGGGTTGCGCGCTAATTTCGGAATGCGCTTGTCGATTTTATGTATACACATTGTATTTTAATCATCAAGCCGTGATATTGAACAGCCACGCGAATGATCGGGAAGGGCATGCCATGACAGACAGCCGTCTTTTGACGACGGGGGAATTGAGCGAGCGGGTGGAGGCGATCTTCCGCAAGGCGGGCTTCAACGCGGCCCAAGCCGGGGCCGTGACGCGCGTGATCGTCGCCGGTGAGCGCGACGCCTGCAAATCGCATGGCATCTATCGCATCGAGGGTGCGTTGCGCACGGTGAAGGCCGGCAAGGTCCGCCCCGATGCCGAGCCCGAAGTGCCGTCCCAGGATGCCTCGGCCATCGTCAAGGTCAATGCGAAGGGCGGCTTCGCCAATCCGGCCTTCGAGCTCGGCCTGCCCCTGCTGGTCGAACGCGCCCGCACTTATGGGCTTGCCGCGCTGGTGATCAATGATTGCACCCATTTCTCGGCGCTCTGGCCCGAAGTGGAAGCCGTAACGGAGCAGGGCCTGGCCGCCCTCGTGATGTGTCCCAGCTATTCGGCCGTGGCGCCCACCGGCGGCAACAAGCCTTTGCTCGGCACCAACCCCTTTGGCTTCGGCTGGCCGCGCCGGGGCAAGCCGCCCTATGTGTTCGACTTCGCCACTTCCGTGGCGGCACGCGGCGAGATCGAACTGCACCGACGGGCTGGCAAGCCGTTGCCCGAGGGCTGGGCGATCGACGCCGATGGACGGCCGACGACGGATCCGTCGGCTGCGCTCGCCGGTGCCATGCTGCCCTTCGGTGGCCATAAGGGTTCGGCGATCGGCACGATGATCGAACTCCTGGCCGGCATCATGATCGGGGATCTCACCAGCCCCGAAGCGCTGGAAGCCCTGGGCACGACGACCCTGGCGCCGGCTCATGGCGAGTTGGTCCTTGCCTTCTCACCCGAGAAGTTCGCTGCCGGACGTTCGGGCGACCCTTTCGCCCGTGCCGAGATCCTGTTCGAGACCATCGTCGGGCAGGGCGCCAGGCTGCCATCCCAGCGCCGTTTTGCGGCGCGCGCCAAGTCGCAGGCGGAAGGCGTCGCGCTCAGCGCCGCCGAGGTCGCGCAGCTCGACCGATTGCTGGCCCTCGGTCTCGACGCGGTGGAGTGAGGCAGATTCTTCCTGGGACCGCCAGCATCCTGCTGGCTCTTTGTCCCGGCAAGCGCGGCGTTTTCAAGACCCAGCAGGATGCTGGCGGCCCCAGGAACACGCATCTTCAGTCGCGTCAGCATATCTGTCTAACCCCTAGAAATGCAAAGGCCCTCCGGATCAGGAGGGCCCTTTCAGTTCGGCAGTCTCACAAGGCCGTCAGGCGGCGCATTGCTGCACGGCGCCCGGGAGGCGGCTCCATTGGGCATACCAGGTATCGAACAGCTTGAGCTGGGTCTCGGCATAGCCACGCTGGCTGTCGGACAGCACATCGGTCTCGTTGAAGTTGAGGGCGTATTCCTTGTCGCCCTTCAACACCATCAGGTGCTTGAAGAAGAGGACGAGGTCAGGCCCTTCGTCGAAGGAGGACAGCACGGCCAGGGCCTGCTCCAATTCCTGGGCGCGCTGGCGAGCATCGACGTCACCGGCCGCGGCGGCCTGCGACAGCTTGCACAGATGGATCACTTCCTTGGGCAGGACGTTGCCGATACCGGTGATCGCCCCGGTGGCGCCGCAATTGACGAAGCCGTGGAACACGGCGGTGTCGACGCCGATCATCAGCGAGACGCCGTCGTCACGGCTGGTGATGTTCTCGGCCGCATAGCGCATGTCGGCCGGGCCGCCGAATTCCTTGAAGCCGACCAGGTTGGGATGCTCGGCCCGGAGGGCGAAGAACAGGTCGGCGCGGGTGGCAAAGCCATAATAGGGGCTGTTGTAGATCACGGCCGGCAGGTCGGGCGCGGCGGTGAGGATGGCCCTGAAATGTTCCTTCTGGGCCGCGACCACCGGGCCGCGTGACAATACGCGCGGGATCACCATCAGGCCTTGGGCGCCGACCTTCTGGGCATGGGCGGCATGCGCCACGGCCGACGCGGTGTTGACCGCGCCGGTGCCGACGATCACCGGAACGCCGGCCTCGACCAGGCGCTCGACGCCTTCCATGCGCTGGGCGTCGGTCAGAAGCGGCCAGTCACCCATCGAGCCGCAATAGACCACGGCCGACATGCCCTGGCCGATGAGTTGCTTGCCCTTGCGCACGAGAGCCTCGAAATCCGGGCTGCGGTCTGCCTTGCAAGGGGTCATCAGCGCGGGAATGACACCGGAGAAAATCTTGGCCTTCATCTCGGGCTCCTCTGTTGGTCTGTCGGATTGGCTCGATCGCACTGCCACGGGGCGCCGGTACCGTGCCTTCGACACCTTCATACGCGTTTGTATATTATTTGTCGACAAGAAATAGACACGCCGTGATACCGGAATGGCGAGACGGAAGCGATCCTCGCCATAACATATTGTTTCAAATCGACATTTCCGTTTCCTGGCAAGCCTCGAAATCGTCGGAAATGTTTCAAAGCGTGATGTCGAGACGGCGGTCGCGTACCAGAAGTTTTCGGATCTGTTCCACAATCTGCTCAGCGTGGACCTTGGCCAGCCGTTCGGCGAGATCGGCGTCACGCGCCACGATCGCGTTGATCATGTCTTCGTGCTCGTCGACGAAGCGCTGGGGCAGGCGGTCGTCATAGGATTGGTAATAGAGGCGCAGGAAGCGCCGGCCCTCGTCGAGCAGCCGGTTGAACAGGCCGGCAAAATAGGGATTGCGGCCGGCCTCGGCGATGGCCGAATGAAAGGCGGCATTGGTGGCGATCATCGCCAGGGCATCCTGAGCCTGCACCGCCTCGGCGAATTCAGCCTGGCGGGCATGGATCGCCTCCAGGTCCTGCTGGCGGTGATGCTCGGCGGCCAGCCGGGTCGTCACCCGGTACATCAGCACCAAGGCGTCGAAGAAAGGCGACATGTTGAGGTAGTCGATACTCGACACCATGGTCGAGCGATTAGGGAGGGTGTCGATCAGGCCTTCGCCCGCCAGCCGCACCAGGGCCTCGCGGATCGGCGTGCGGGACATCTTGAACCGTTCCGCCAACTGGACCTCGTCGATCGGGCTTCCCGGCGGCAGCACCAGATCGAGGATTTCATCGCGCAGGAGGTCATACACCATCTTGACGCCGGAACCGCGTTTGCGCTCCCTGGATGGGCTGCCCGCCACTTTCTTCTTCATTTTAGAATCCTCTTGTCGACAAGAGGGATAAAGGCGGCCGTTGAGACGATCAACCGTTTCGGGGGGAAAGGCGATGCCGCGCCTGGGCCGGCAGAGGCAGCAGCTGTTGGGCGCGCCTTACAATAAGTAATAATAATGATTAAATTTCAATATATTGTAGATCTTTTCTAATCAAAATTATCAGGTCTGAGCGCTTATCCTCGCACGGCTCCGCGGAAAGCGGCCGCGAGTGCGGCGAGTGCCTGGCGCGGCCGCTCCTGCCTAACCCGGCTATGCAGCAGCACCGGCAAGCGCGGCAATTCAGGCAAGCCCAGCCTCGCGCCGACCTCGACGGCCCCGAAAGGCAGCATGCGCGGTGCCAGGGCAGCGACACCAAGCCCGGCCATCACGGCTGCCGTCACGGCCGCGACCCCGCCGCCGACGAAGCTCTCGCGCCATGGCAGGCCGGCTTCATCGAGCAGCCGGCCTGCCATCGCGCGTACGCCGCAGGGCTCGGCCATGGTCGCCAAAGGCAGCGGCTCATCCGAACGCTTCTGCCAGTCGGGTGCGGCGAACCAGCCGAATCTTTCTTCGGCGATCACCTCGCCGTCGCTTCGCCCCGCATGCAGGCGCACGATCACGGTGTCGAGCTCGCGCCGGTCGAAACTCTGCAAAAGGTCTCCCGAGGAAGCGATGCGGATCTCGATCAGGAGTTGCGGATCCTGGGCGTTCATGCGGGAGATCAGCGCCGGCAGGTCAGGCCCGGCGACATGATCGCTGAGGCCGATGGTAAGGCGCTGGCGCGTGGTCGCAAAGACGGCGAGCGCCCGCTCGTGTCCCGCCAGGAGCTCTCTGGCCGGTTCGAGAAAGGCAGCGCCCTGGGGCGAAAGCTGCACATAGCGGGGGGTACGCTCGACGAGGCGGCAGCCGAGCCTTTCTTCCAGCCGCTTCAGCTTCAGGCTGACGGCGGCCTGCGTCGTCTGCAGGGCCTCGGCAGCGCGCGTGAAGCTGTCGAGGTCGGCGATATGTACAAAAGCCCTGACGGCATCGAGATCGAGCGGTCGCTCCATCATTTCCATTGCTTATTACTGATATCCATATTCATCGAATATCAAAATGAAGGAGCGGCATCTAGGCTCTGGTCGGACCATAGAGGAGAAACTCCATGCCGCTCACACACATCGCGATGCGTGCCGGAAAGCCGCAAGCCTATCGCCAGGCGATCTTCGAGGGCCTCTACCAGGCCATGCGCGAGACTTTCGATGTGCCGGAGGACGACCAGTTCATGACCATCAGCGAGCACGAGGCCGACAATTTCCGCTACGGCCCGCGCTATCTCGACATTGCCCGCAGCGACGACCTCGTGCTGATCCAGCTCACCGTCAGCAATACGCGCAGCGAGGCGCAGAAAAGGGCGCTGTTCCGCCGGATCGCGGAGCGCCTTGCCGAAAGTCCCGGCATTCGGCCCGAAGACGTCTTCGTCAGCCTTGTCGAGGTCCCCAAGGTGAACTGGTCCCTCGGCCACGGTCTGGCGCAATATGGCTGAGGCGAGCTGAGGCGACCGGCGAAAGCTCTTGCCGTTAGGATGGAGAAAGCCGTAAGCCCACGACGGCGGCGGAGTGGCGCATGGCGAGCGGCGCCTCGTTCCGATCGCACCTCGTCCCGTCGGCTCTCAGCATTCCGGAAGGTTGACGGCAAGCCCGCCGGTCGAGGTCTCCTTGTATTTGAGGTTCATGTCGATGCCGGTCTGGCGCATCGTCTCGATGCAATTGTCGAGCGGCATGAAATGCTTGCCGTCACCGCGCAGGGCGAGGCTGGCGGCGCTCACCGCCTTGATCGCGCCGAGCCCGTTGCGCTCGATGCAGGGGACCTGCACCAGGCCCTTGGCCGGATCGCAGGTCATGCCCAGGTGATGCTCCAGCGCGATTTCGGCCGCGTTCTCGACCTGCTCGTTGGAGCCGCCGAGTGCGGCGCAAAGCCCGGCCGCCGCCATGGCTGACGCCGATCCGACCTCGCCCTGGCACCCGACTTCAGCGCCCGAAATCGAGGCGTTATATTTGATGATGCCGCCGATGGCGGCGGCGACCAGCAGAAAATCGCGGATGCCCTCGTGGGTCGAGCCGCGGCAATGGTCGCGATAATAGCGGATCACGGCCGGTACCACCCCGGCTGCCCCGTTGGTGGGCGAGGTGACGACGCGTCCGCCGGCGGCGTTCTCCTCGTTGACCGCCATGGCATAGATCGAGATCCAATCGTTGACGACATGGGGCTGTTCGAGATTGCGGCCCTGTTCGGCCAGAAGCTGCTGGTGAATGGTGCGCGCACGGCGCCGCACCGACAGGCCGCCCGGCAGGATGCCGTCCTGCCGCAAGCCGCGGTCGATGCAGCCATCCATGGCTGCCCAGATCGTATCGAGCCTGTCGTCGAGCGTGTCGCCATAGACGAGATGCTCATTGGCCCGCTTCATCTCGGCGATGCTGAGATTGGAGGAAGCCCCCATCGCCAGCATTTCGGCGGCGGTGCTGAAGGGATAGGGAAAGCCGAGCGCACCCGGTTCGTCGGACGGGGATGCATCCCTGCTGCGCTGGGCTTCGAGCTCCTCGGCCGACAGCACGAAGCCGCCGCCGATCGAATAATAGGTCCGGCTGAGAAGCGCCGTGCCCTCCGCAGTCATGGCCGTCATGACGAGGCCATTGGCGTGGCCGGGCAGCGGCGGGCCATAGTCGAAAACGAGGTCGGTGTCGGGAGTAAAGGCGAGCGGCGGCAGGCCAGGGAGCCTGATCATGCCCGCCTGGCGGAGTTCGGCCTCCTTTTCCTGCGCCAGGTCCGGGTCTATGGTGGCGGGCAGGAAGCCCATCAGCCCGAGGATGACGGCACGGTCCGTGGCATGGCCATGGCCGGTAAAGGCCAGCGAGCCATGCAGGCTGACCTTGAGCCGCAGCTCCGACATGGCGGGCTCGCGCCCCGCCAGGGTCCTCAATTCGTCCAGGAAGCGGGCCGCCGCCACCATCGGCCCCATGGTGTGGGACGAGGAGGGGCCGATCCCGATCTTGAAGATGTCGAAAATCGACAGAAACATGCCTGGGTCTCTACTCAAGCAGGCGGACCCGAGGACCGCCTGCATCCTGCGTGGTCATTAGCGCTTATTCGGCCGCCTCGACATAGCTTTCGAGCGGCGGGCAGGAACAGACCAGGTTGCGGTCGCCATAGACATTGTCGACCCGGTTGACCGGCGACCAGTATTTGTCGACCCGGAAGGCGCCGGCCGGGTAGCAGGCGATCTCGCGGCTGTAGGACCGGTTCCACTCGCCTACCAGATCTTCCACGGTGTGCGGGGCGTGCTTGAGCGGGTTGTCCTCGGGGTCGAGCTCACCCGCCACGATCGCCTCGGCTTCCGCCGCGATGCCGAGCATGGCCGCGATGAAGCGGTCGAGTTCGGCCTTGGGTTCGCTCTCCGTCGGCTCCACCATCAGCGTGCCCGCCACCGGCCAGCTCATGGTCGGGGCGTGGAAGCCGCAGTCGATCAGCCGCTTGGCGATGTCGTCGACGCTCACGCCGGCGCGGTCCTTCAGGACACGGGTGTCGAGGATACACTCATGCGCAACCCGGCCCTTGGCCGAATAGAGGATCGGATAGGAGGCCGAGAGGCGGCTGGCGATGTAGTTGGCATTGAGGATGGCCACCTTGGTCGCCTGGGTCAGGCCCTCGCCGCCCATCATCAGGCAATAGGCCCAGGAGATCAGCAGGATCGAGGCCGAGCCATAGGGCGCCGAGGACACCGCGCCCTTCTCGCCAGACTGCGGCAGTGTCGGCAGATAGGGCGCCAGATGGGCCTTGACGCCGATCGGCCCCATGCCCGGGCCCCCACCGCCATGCGGGATGGCGAAGGTCTTGTGCAGGTTGAGATGGCTGACGTCGGAGCCGATATCGCCGGGGCGGGCGAGCCCGACCATGGCATTCATGTTGGCGCCGTCCAGATAGACCTGGCCGCCATGGGCATGCGTGATCTCGCAGATCTCGCGCACCGTCTCCTCGAACACGCCATGGGTCGAGGGATAGGTGATCATGCAGGCGGCGAGATTGGCCGAATGGGCCTCCGCCTTGGCTCGGAAATCGGCGAGGTCGATATCGCCATTGGCAGCCGCGCCGACCACCACCACCTTCATGCCGGCCATCTGCGCGGAGGCCGGATTGGTGCCGTGGGCCGAGGTCGGGATCAGGCAGACATCGCGGTGACTGTCGCCGCGCGCCCGGTGATAGGCCTGGATGGTCAAAAGGCCGGCATATTCGCCCTGCGCGCCGGAATTGGGCTGCATGGAGAAGGCGTCATAGCCGGTGATCTGGCAGAGCTTGGCCTCGAGATCGGCGATTGCCTCGGCATAGCCCCGGGTCTGGTTTTCGGGTGCGAAAGGATGCACGTCGGCAAATTCGGGCCAGCTCAGCGCCGCCATCTCGGCGGTGGCGTTCAGCTTCATCGTGCAGGAGCCGAGCGGGATCATCGAGCGGTCGAGTGCGAGATCGCGATCGGCGAGACGGCGCATATAGCGCGTCATTTCCGCTTCGGCCCGGTTCAAATGGAAGATCGGATGGGTCAGATAGGCCGATGCCCGCTCCAGGGCATCAGGAAGCCGGTATTCATGCGTGAGGTCGTCGTCCTTGCGGTCGATGCCGAAGGCGCGCCAGATCGCCTCGGTATGGCCGCGGCGGGTGCGCTCGTCATAGGCGATGCCGATCTTGCTGGTGCCGACCCGGCGCAGATTGATGCCCTCGGCCTCTGCCGATTTCAGGATGGCGCCCTGGACCGCGCCGACCTCGACCGTCACCGTGTCGAAAAAGGTCGCTGGTTCGATCTTGTAGCCCTGGCTTTCCAAACCCTTGACCAGCCGTACCATCTTGCGGTGGACGCGCTCGGCGATGGCCCTGAGCCCAGTCGGCCCGTGGAACACCGCATACATCGAGGCCATCACCGCCAGCAGCGCCTGGGCGGTGCAGACGTTCGAGGTCGCCTTCTCGCGGCGGATATGCTGTTCGCGGGTCTGCAGCGACAGGCGATAGGCGCGGTTGCCGCGCGCATCGATGGAAACGCCGACGATGCGGCCTGGCATGCTGCGCTTGAGTGCATCGCGCACCGCCATATAGGCGGCATGCGGGCCGCCATAACCCATCGGCACGCCAAAACGCTGGGTCGAGCCGATGGCGATGTCGGCGCCCATCTCGCCCGGCGCCTTGAGGATGGTCAAGGCAAGCGGGTCGGCGGCGACGCAGGCCAGCGCCTCGGCGTTGTGCAGCGCCTCGATCACGCCGGTGAAATCATGCACATGGCCATAGGTGCCGGGATATTGGAAGATCGCGCCGAACACGCCGGCCGGATCGAGATCGGCGAAGGGATCGCCGACCACGACGTCCCAGCCGAGCGCGGCGGCGCGCGTCTCGATCACCGCGATCGTCTGGGGATGGCAATGATGGTCGACGAAGAAGGCATTCGCCTTGGACTTGGCGGAACGCCGGCACAGCGCCATCGCCTCAGCCGCGGCCGTGCCCTCGTCGAGCAGCGAGGCATTGGCGACGTCGAGGGCGGTCAGATCCGAGATCATGGTCTGGAAGTTCAGCAGGGCTTCGAGGCGCCCCTGGCTGATCTCGGGCTGGTAGGGCGTATAGGCGGTATACCAGGCCGGGTTCTCGAAGATGTTGCGCTGGATCGCCGGCGGCGTGACGGTGCCGTAATAGCCCTGGCCGATCAGCGAGATCATCACGCGGTTCTTGTCGGCGACCTCGCGCAGGCGGTTGAGCACGCCATGCTCGGACAGCGCCGGACCCCAGGCGAGCGGCGCCTTCTGGCGGATGCCCGCCGGCACGATGGCGTCGATCAGCGCATCGAGGCTATCGGCGCCGACGGCCTTCAGCATCTCGGTCATTTCGGCCGGGGAGGGACCGATATGGCGCCGATTGGCAAAATCATAGGGATCGTAGGTCGTTTCGGTATGAGACATCGTGTCCTCTCAGAGCAAAGCGCGTTCGAGACCGAACGCTTATTTGCTCTAACTCTTTGTTCCGACGTGTCTTTGCGTTCCTTGACGATTGCGTCAAATCACAAAACGCTTTAGCCGATATGGGCTTTGTAGGCGGCCTCGTCCATCAGGCCCGCCGCGTCACCGGCATTGGCGAGCTTAAGCCGGAAGAACCAGCCGCCGGCCTGCGGATCGGAATTGACGAGGGACGGGTCGTTGACGATGGCCTCGTTCACCTCGACGATCTCGCCGTCGAGCGGGCAATAGACGTCCGAGGCGGCCTTGACGGACTCGACCGTTGCCGCGACATCCCCCTTCGACAGGCGCTTGCCGACCCCGGGCAACTCGACGAAGACGAGGTCGCCGAGCTGCTCGGCGGCATGGCCGGTAATGCCGACCGTGGCGACGCCGTCGGCGATGTCGAGCCATTCATGGTCTTCGGTGAATTTCGTCATGGGAGCCTCTCAGCTGCGCTTGTAGCGCGGGGTGATGAAGGGAAGGGGGGCAACGACGACCGGCAAGCGCTTGCCGCGCACCTCGGCGAAAAGCCGGGTGCCCGCTTCGGCGCTGGCCGTGGGAACATAGCCCATCGCGACAGGAGCGCCGAGGGTGGGGCCGAAACCGCCGGACGTGACGCGGCCGATCGGCGCCGGCGCTGTTTCATCGGCGAACAGCTCGGCCCCGCCGCGGACCGGGGCGCGGCCTTCGGCAGCGAGCCCGACGCGTCGGCGCGGTGCGCCATGCTCGAATTCGGGCAGGATCACCTCGGCTCCCGGAAAGCCGCCTGCGCGAGCGCCGCCGGTGCGCCGCACCTTCTGCACTGCCCATTCGAGGGCCGCCGCCACCGGCGTCGTCGAGGTGTCGATGTCGTTGCCATAGAGGCAGAGCCCGGCTTCAAGCCGAAGGCTGTCGCGTGCGCCGAGACCGATGGGGTGCACGTCCGGGTCGGCGAGCAGGGCCTTGGTCAGTTCTTCCGCCTGTGCTGAGGGCACCGAGATTTCATAGCCATCCTCGCCCGAATAGCCGGAGCGGGAAACCAGGCAGGAGACGCCGAGAATGACCATCTCCTTCACATCCATGAAGGCCATGGCAGCCGCCTGCGGCGCGAGCTTGGCCAGCGCCGCCTCCGCGGACGGCCCCTGGAGAGCAATGAGCCCGCGATCCGTCACTTCCTCGATCTCGCAGTCTTCGGACAGATGGGCGCGCAGATGAGCGATGTCCCGGCTCTTGCAGGCCGCGTTGACCACCAGGAAGAGATGGTCGCCACGGTTGGCGAACATCAGATCGTCGAGGATGCCGCCCCCGGCATCGGTGAAAAGCCCGTAACGCTGGCGCCCCGGCTTCAGCCCGAGCACATCGACAGGTACCAGCCGCTCCAGCGCCAGCGCGGCGTCGTCATAGCGTCCGGACTTCGCCCGCAGCACGACCTGGCCCATATGGCCGACATCGAACAACCCCGCCCTGGCGCGGGTGTGGAGATGCTCCTTGGCCACGCCCTCGGGAAACTGCACGGGCATTTCGTAGCCCGCAAATTCCACCATCTTGCCGCCGAGCGCCGTATTGAGCGCCGTCAGCGGTGTTTTCCCAAGTTCAGTCCCGCCAAGTTCATTCCGGTCGTCCATAGGCATGTCCCCGGTGGTTGTTCTTGTTAGGCCAAATATCGAACCGGCCGAATATCGAAAATACGGACCCCAATGCGTCGGCGCGGCTTCCGGAGCCGGCGGCTGTGCGACGTCTCCGGACAGGCCGGATATGCCAGATCGTTTGACATTTCAAAAATTCATAGTTCAAATGCTAGGATTGAAATTTCTCATGATGCAACCGTGCAGAATATTCCTACGGAACTCCTGCGGACTTTCCTGAAGGCCATCGATTCCGGCAGCTTCACCCGCGCTGGCGCCTTGGTCGGCCGCAGCCAGTCGGCAGTGAGCCTTCAGGTCCGCCGGCTCGAGGAGATCGTGGCTGCGCAGCTCTTCCAGCGGGATGCGCACAAGCTGCAGCTCACTCCGGAAGGAACACTGCTCGCCCAGTTCGCCCGGCGTATCCTGGCGCTGAACGACGAGGCGCTCGCCAGCATGCGCCAGCCCAAGGTCGCCGGGCGCATCCGGCTGGGCGCTCCCCATGAATATACGGCCTCGCTGCTGCCGGACTTCCTGGGCAAGTTCGCCCAGTCCCATCCCAATGTCATGCTGGAGGTGACGAGCGACCTGAGCAAGAACCTGCTCAGCCTGCAGGCCAATGGCGAGCTCGATCTCGTGATCGCGCTGCATGACGAGCCGGACCTGACGGAGGGTCGCCAGATTTTCACCGAGCCGCTCGTGTGGATGACGAGCGCCGACCATGAACGCCATGCCCAGAGCCCGTTACCCCTGGTGGTGGCACCGCCGCCCTGCATCTACAGGCACCGCATCCTGCAGACGCTGAACGGGCTCGGCAGGCCCTGCCGGATCGCCTATCTGAGTTCGAGCTATAACGGCATTTCCGCCGCCGTGCGGGCGGGGCTGGGCGTGACGGTGATGGCGGAGAGCGCGGCCCCGTCGGGCGTGCGGATGCTCGGCGAGCGCGACGGCTTCCCGCCGCTCGGCCATCTCGAATTGCGGCTGCACCGGCTCGCCGGCAATTCGAGCGAGGCCATCATCCGCCTCGAGGACTATATCGCCGAGAGCTTCGCCGATACCGAACTTGGGCGGGGCGGCGCCCGGCCACGAGCCTTGCCCCTCTCGGAATGAGAGCAGCCGGAGGGGCAGCGCGCCGGCGTTCCCGCCAAGCGGATGCTTCAACGCTTCTTCAGCGCCTCGGCCAGTGCCGCTCCGAAGGCACCCTGCGCGGTCGGCCTGTCGGGCCGGGCCTGGTTGTGGCGAGGCGGGTTCGGCCTGGCCTTGTCGTCACGTCTCGCGGGCTTTTCGGAGCCGACGTTGGCGTCCCGCCGCATCGACAGGGCGATGCGCTTGCGGGGAATGTCGACCTCGACGACGCGCACCTTCACGACGTCGCCGGCCTTCACCACCTCATGGGCATCCTTCACGAATCGGTCGGCCAGTTGCGAGACGTGGACCAGGCCATCCTGATGCACGCCGATGTCGACGAAGGCGCCGAAGGCGGCGACGTTGGTGACCGTGCCTTCCAGGAGCATGCCGGGCCGGAGGTCCTTGATGTCGTCGATGCCGTCGGCGAAGGTCGCCGTCCTGAATTCGGGCCGAGGATCACGGCCGGGCTTGTCGAGCTCCGCGATGATGTCGCGCACGGTCGGCAGGCCGAAGCGTTCGTCCACGAAAGCCTGCGGATCGAGCTTCCTGAGGACGGCGCTGTCGCCCATCAGCGCGCGCACGTCGCGCCCGCAGGCGGCGACGATCTTCTTGGCCACGCCGTAGGCTTCGGGATGCACGGCCGAGGCATCGAGCGGCTCGGCGCCATTGGGAATGCGCAGGAAGCCGGCGCATTGCTCGAAGGCGCGGGGGCCGAGACGGGAAACCTTGAGCAGATCCTTGCGGCTGGCGAAGCGGCCGTTGGCATTGCGATGCGCCACGATGCCCTCGGCGAGCGAGGCGCCAAGGCCGGAGACGCGGGCGAGCAGCGAGGACGAAGCGGTATTGAGGTCGACGCCGACCGCGTTCACCGCATCCTCCACCACGCCATCCAGCGAGCGCGCCAGCCGATACTGGTCGACATCGTGCTGATATTGCCCGACGCCGATCGATTTCGGCTCGATCTTGACGAGTTCGGCCAGCGGATCCTGCAGCCGCCGAGCGATCGACACCGCCCCGCGCAGCGAGACGTCGAGATCGGGAAATTCCGCAGCGGCCGTTGCCGAGGCCGAATAGACCGAAGCGCCCGCCTCGCTGACGATGACTTTGAGCGGCTTGGGCGCGGGCAGGGCGGCGAGCATGTCGACCACCAGCTTTTCCGTCTCGCGGCTGCCGGTGCCGTTGCCGATGGCGATCAGTTCGACACCGTGGCGGCGGATGAGCGCGCAGAGTTCCGCCTGGGCCCCACGAGCATCGTTCTTGGGCGGGAAGGGATAGACGGTGGACGTGGCCAGGAGCTTGCCGGTGCCATCGACCACCGCGACCTTCACACCCGTGCGGATGCCGGGATCGAGGCCCATGGTAGGACGCGAACCGGCAGGAGCTGCGAGCAGTAGATCCTTGAGGTTGCGTGCGAAGACCCGGATCGCCTCCTCTTCGGCCCGTTCGCGCAGGTCTCCCATCAGATCGACATAGAGATGCAGGGAGAGCTTGACCCGCCAGGCCCAGCCGACGACCTCCATCAGCCAGCGGTCGCCGGGCAGGCTCCCTGCAATCCCATAGGCCTGCGCGATCATATGCTCCACCGGCTTGACCGCGGAGGCGTTGTCGGCGTCGACCTCGATGTCGAGCGACAATACCTCCTCGTTGCGGCCGCGCAGCATGGCAAGCGCCCGATGGCTGGGCACGCCCGACCAGCGCTCGACATGGTCGAAATAATCGGAGAATTTCGCACCGGCCGCCTGCTTGCCGTCGATGACACGGGCGCGCAGGAAGGCATGCTGCTTCATATAGGTGCGCAGCCGGCCGACCAGCTCGGCATTTTCGCTGAAACGCTCGACCAGGATGTCGCGCGCGCCTTCCAGGGCCGCCTTGGCGTCGGGGACCTCGTCGCCGAGATAGGCCGTCGCCAACTCCGCCGGCACCGCCGCCCTGTCGGCGAGGATCGCTTCGGCAAGCGGTCCCAGACCGCGTTCGCGGGCGATCTCGGCCTTGGTTCGCCGCTTGGGCTTGTAGGGCAGGTAGATGTCTTCCAGCTCCGCCTTGGTGGCCGCGGCTGCGATCTTGGCCGCGAGATCGTCGTCGAGCTTGCCCTGCTCATGGATGGAGGTGAGGATGGTCTCGCGCCGGGCCTCGAGCTCGCGCAGATAGGCCAGGCGCTCGGCAAGATCGCGCAATTGCGTGTCATCGAGGCCGCCTGTCACTTCCTTGCGGTAACGGGCCACGAAGGGCACCGTCGCTCCCTCGTCGAGCAGGGTGATGGCTGCCGTCACCTGCTGTGGCTTGGCATTGATCTCGGCTGCGATGATCGAGGCCAGGCGTGCACTGGCGCCCGTGGCGTGTTGTTTGCCGTTCATGCGCTCCTCGTTCGAAGATGAGTCGCGCACCATAGGCAAGGCGGGGAGCGACCGCCATGCCTCTGGGCACAGGCCCTTGCTTCTCCACAGCCTGTCTTTCGCTTGCTGTTGGAAGGGGCCTCAATTCCACCGGGCACCGTCCAGAGGCTGTATGAACGATGGCACGACGGCTCTACTTGGCTCGAACGAGCGGGAGAAACACGCTGTCGACCCAAGCTTGCCACAAGGTGGGCGGCGGCGCCGAAAAGGTCATGAGGATATGCCCCCCGAAAAGATCGCTCAGTAGGGAATCGAGGGGCGGGGCGAGTTTTTCCCGATCGACCTCGCCGCGCGTCACGGCACGCTCGAGGATCGTTGGAAGCATTTGCCCATGCCCACCCTTGATGAGCGAAGCGCGCAGCTCCTTTGGCGTGGAAGTGGTTTCGGTGAAATACGCGCTCGAGAGCAGCGAGAAAGTGGCGACGATCACGGAGGTGCGTTCCGAGGCCCTGTCCAGGAATTCCAGTAGCTCCGTGCGTAGATCGCCTCGATCGGGTACGATGATCGGGTTTTTCGCCATTTGCTGCCGAATGGCCGCGACGACGAGCGGCGCTTTGCCGTTCCAGCGGCGCCCGAGCACCGGGCGGCTGGTGCCGGCCCTTTCGGCCACGGCCTCCATCGTCAGCCCGGCATAGCCGCGTTCGACAAGTTCGAACCACGCTGCTTCCAAAATCGCCCGTTCGAGATCTGCTCCCCGACGTCGCTGCTGCATGAGGTTCCCTGTCTAATTAAGATGCATGTTCGCATCTTAATTCCACCATAATGCTACAACTAGATACACCAGTGTATCCTATATTTGGAGCTGGGCGTGACGAGTTTTCCTCTTTCACGGCGGCTGGCCGTGTTTCGAATCCGCATGGGCCTTGTGACATTCGCTAGGGCGGACGAAAAGGCGACCGATCCACACGCGGCTATGACGGCCTGTCTGCGCGATGTCCTGATACAAGTACGGGTAACGACGGCCTGTTTGATGCTGCCTGTGCTGTCCACCGGATGTGCTTCGGTTCCTCTCAAGTCTGCCGGTACGTTGACGAGCTATGACAAGCTCAGCGAACCAAAAGGACTGCTGTCGAGGTCGAGGAATTATGTCGATGCCAGTGCTTTGGCTTCCGTGAAGACTGTCGGCATCGTGCCGACCACGCTGGCTCAGTCGGCCTCCGCGCGGGTGAAAACGGAGAGCGATCGTGCGATGGTTGCCAACGCGCTTGATCGCGAGATCTGCGTCGCCCTGAGTGACAAGTTTCAGGTCGTTACACCGGGCGCTCCTGCTGACCTGATGGTTCGAACTGTGGTCACCGACATCGTACCGACCAACAGGGCGGTGGCGGTGCTCGCAACCGCCGTGACATTGGGCAGCGGCTTTGCCCTGCCGGTCAGCGTTCCCCGGCTTCCCTTCGGCCTGGGTGGTCTGGCGGTCGAGGCAGAGGCCGTCGACAGCAAGGGCAACCAGCGCGCCGCGATGCTCTGGGCCCGCGGCGCCAACTCGATCTCGAACAAGCCGCGCATGTCCGAAGTCGGTGACGCCTATGGCTTGGCGACGACGTTCGGGAGCGACTTCTCTCGCATGCTCGTTACCGGAAAGGAGCCACGCACGTTGGATATCCGGCTGCCATCCGGACAGCGGATACGGTCTTGGCTGGGCGGCAAGCCGAAATACCCGGCCTGCGACGGCTTCGGCCGGGCGCCAGGTCTCCTGGGCGTCGTCGCAGAAAAATTCGGGGCGCCGCCGGAATGGACCGACAAGCGCCCCCAAGCCGCCCCCCAACGGTAGATCGGTTACTGCTTGTATCGTGGATAGGAAGGTCTCGCCTCGGCAGGCCATCCGCCGGCCGGTATGCCGTCAGGGAATAGCGTCGGCGTCGCTGCCTTCGTCTTTTCTCTCCATACCCAAGAAGCTTGCCTCAATAAAATCGATGTGATTTATTCGGGCGGCGTCAATGCGCCCATCACGAGGCGGAACCGCACCGCCTGATCGAGGAAACATCCCCAGGGAGAAACAAGATGCGCAAGCGTCTGGTCACCGCGCTGCTCGCCTCGGCCGTTGCCTTCGCGGCCGCTTCGTCACAGGCCGAAGACCTCGTCACCAAGAGCCGGATCGGTCCGGCCGATGCGCCGAAATCCCTGACTTTCCGCCTGACGGGCGACGGGCCCGACAGCACCCATCCCGAATGGGCGGAGGGCTACAAGAAGCTGTTCGGCGAATTCATCCAGCGCCATCCCGGCTGGAAGATCGAGCTTGAGCGCATGTCCGACAATATCGGGCAGGAGCAGGCCCGCATGCTCGAGCAGGCCAAGGCCGGCCGCGGCCCCGATTGCGCCGCGGTGGATTCCTTCGTGCTGGCCCTGTTCATCGGCGCCGGCGTGCTCAAGCCGCTCGATGCCTATTTCACCAAGGACGAGATCAACGATCTCTTCCCCTTCGTACGGCAGGGCATCACCGGCAAGGACGGCAAGATCTATGCCTGGTGGTGGGACACCGATCTGCGCGTGCTCTACCGCAACAAGGATATCGTGCCGGAAGCTCCGAAGACCTGGGATGAACTGAAGGCGGCTGCGCTCGCCTCCAAGGAGAAGGGCATGGAAGGCCTGCTCTTCAACGCCGGGCGCTGGGAAGCCACGACCTTCGACTGGCTCGCCAATTTCTGGAGCCAGGGCGGGAAGCTCGTCGACGATCAGGGCAAGCCGATCTTCGCCGAGGGCGAGAACCGCGAGAAATTCCTGAAGGCCGTCAAATACTTCAAGGATCTTGTTGATTCCGGCGCCGCGCCCAAGCGCGTTACCACCATAATGAATTATGACGAGCTGAACGCCGCGGCAGCGGCCGGGACGACGGCCCTGTTCATCGGCGGCAATTGGCAATATGGCCAGCTCAAATCCATCCTCGAGCCCGAGACCTTCGCGCAATGGACCTTCTCGCCGATACCGGGGCCGACGGCGGACCAGAACTCCACCGGTACCGGCGGCTGGACGGTGGGAGCCTTCTCCGACGATCCCGACAAGATCGCCATGTGCGCGGCGATCGCCAAGGAGGTCTATTCGGGGGCCGGCAATGCTCTGCAGCAGCAATTGCCGACCTCGAAGGCCCAATATGACAAGTTCGAGGTCTTCAAGACCGACACGAACAAGGCCTTTGCGGCCGCGCTCGCCCACGGCCAGGCCCGGCCCGGCGTGCCGATCTACGCCGAAATCTCCAACCAGATCCAGGTGATGATGGGCGATGTGCTGGCCGGCACCAAGACGCCGGAGGCCGCTCTCGATGCCGCCAATGCCGCCGTGCAGGCGGCCTATGCCCGGCAGAAATGAGGCGCGTCTGCCTTCCGCGTACCTTCTCCCCTCGCGGGAGAAGGTCCCGGCAGGGGGATGAGGTGAGATCCCCAACTTTGAGGATCTCACCGAAACCCCTCATCCGCCCCTTCGGGGCACCTTCTCCCATAGGGGGAGAAGGGAGATCGCGCTTCTTCAGGATGGCTTCTGCAGCAATCTGCCGCCGTAAACGCAAGAGAGAGACGCCATGTCGACGACCAGGGCCGTCATCGCCGCAATGCCACGCCGCCAGCGCGGGCTCGGCCTGGCCGGGCGCATCGACACCAATCCCTTCGCCTGGCTGGCGCCTGCCGTGCTGCTGCTGGCCGCTTTCTATCTCTACCCGATCATCGACGTCTTCCGCCTGTCCCTGACCAATGCGACGCTGCTCAGTGCCGAGGAGCGCTACACGCTCGATACCCTCTACGCCATGCTCGGCAATGCCGCGCTCGGCGATATCCTCCTCACCACCTTCGTCTTCTGCGCGGCGAGCGTGATCGGCCAGCAGGCGGTCGGCTTCGGCATCGCGCTGGTGGTGGTGCGCGGCGAGCGCCGGCGCCTTCCCGGCATGACCGTGATCCGCACCATCGTGCTGATCGCCTGGGTCATTCCCGGCATCGCCAACGGGCTGATCTGGCAGATGCTGTTCTCGGAGGCGCCTTTCGGCGCCGTCAACAGCGTGCTGCGCCTGATGCATGTCGCACCGGTCGCCTGGCTGTCGGATCCCGCCAACGCCATGATCTCGGCCATCATCTCCAATGTCTGGCGCGGCACGGCCTTTTCGATGATCGTGTTCTATGCCGCGCTCAAGGGCATCGATCCCACGCTCTATGAAGCGGCCAATGTCGACGGCGCCAATGGCTGGCAGAAATTCCGCTTCGTCACCCTGCCGATGATGCGCAGCGCCATCTTGGTCAATTCGATCCTGATCACCATCCAGACGCTGAACACCTTCGACGCCATCATCTCGCTCACCGGCGGCGGGCCGGGCCGGGCGACGGAAGTGCTCTCGCTCTTCACCTACAACACCGTCTTCCGCAATTACGACCTTGCCGGCGGCAGCATGCTGTCCGTGCTGATGCTGGCGATCAGCCTGGCGCTGGCTCTCTTCTACGCCGCCTTCCTGCCGCGCTGGGAGGATCGCACATGAGGGGCGAGCGCCGCGAGAAATGGGGCGATGTCGCCACCTATATACTGGCCGTGCTGATCGCCGCCTTCTTCCTGACGCCGCTGCTCTGGCTGCTGTCGCTGGCGCTGCGCTCGCGCCAGGAAGTCTTTCTGGGCGCCGCCCGCTTCATCCCCAAGCGCCCGACGCTCGCGAACTTCGCGCAGGTGCTGAGCGATCCCACCTTCCTGGTTTACCTGTGGAACGGGCTGAAGCTCTCGGCGCTCGGAGGGCTCGGCTGCCTCGCGGTGGCGGCGCCTGCCGCCTATGCCTTTTCGCGCTTCTGGTTCGCTGGCCGCTCGGCCCTGATGATGGCGATCCTCGCCTTCCAGATGGTCTCGCCTCTGGTCATCCTGGTGCCGCTCTATCGCTATATGAGCGATCTCGGGCTGCTCAACAGCCATTTCGGCGTGATCATGGTCTATATCGCCGTTGGCATTCCCATGTGCACGTGGCTGCTCAAGAGCGCCATCGACGCCATTCCGCGGGAATTGGAGGAGGCGGCCGCCATCGATGGCTGCAGCCGGTTCGGCATCTTCTGGCGTATCACCCTGCCGCTGATCACGCCCGGCATCGCCTCGGCCTTCATCCTGATCATGATCCTCAACTGGTCGCAATTCCTGATCCCCTTCCTGCTGCTCAACAAGGATCCGCAACTGCCGATCTCGGTCGCGATCTTCAATTTCGCCGGCACGTCCAATGCCTCCACCACCCAGGTCCTGGCGGCAGCCTGCCTGGTGGCGGTGGTTCCCGCCATCATCGCTTTCGTGGCGCTGCAGCGCATGGTGGTGGGGGCGCTCACGGCAGGGGCAGTTAAAGGATAGTCCGTAACATATTGTTTTACCTGGGAGTTTAAGATGTCACTCACGATCCAGCAGCGGATCGATCGCCTCAATGTCCGCGTGCTCGAACTCGGCTTCTGGCGCGAGCGCGAGAAGGTTGCCATCGACGGCTGGACCTTCAATGGCGAACCGATCGCCCTCGGCGCCGACTGGCATCGCCGCGAAGGTGTCGTGCATTTCGCCGCCAAGGCCGAAGTGCCCCTATCCTGGCCGCTGGAGGAGACCCGTCTGATCCTCGATCTCGGCGGCGAGAGCTTGGTCACCTTGAAGGGCGAAGCGGGTCAGAAGAGCTACGGCCACGATCCCTATCACCAGGAATATCCGGTGACGGAGCGGCATTTCTCGATCGAGACGGACAGCGTCGCCCGGCTGCCCTTCGGCGAGCCGGTGCCCGAGCCCCGCCTGGTCGCGGCGCGCCTGGCGCGTATCGAGCCATCCGTGCACCGGCTGCGCCTGCTGCTCAAGCAGGTGGCGGAAGTGGCGCGGCTGCTGGGCGAACATGAGGTGGTGCCTCATCTCGTCGGCGCCGCGGAGCGCAGCTTCGCCGCCCTCGACTGGCCCTCAGCCACGTCAGACTATGTTGCGCGCATGGGCGACTATACCCAGCAACGCTCGATCTGGCAGTTGCCGACGCTGAAATCGAACCCCGACGGGCTGCGGCAGGACCACCGCGCCAGCGTGGCCGCGGCCCACGATGCCCTCGTCGCCGAATTGCGCGCGCTCAAGGCCCGCTTCCCCCAGCAGGGCAAGCTCGGCATCACCGGCCACGCCCATATCGATCTCGCCTGGCTCTGGCCCTATGACGAGACCCGCCGCAAGGCCCGGCGCACCTTCCACACCGCCCTGCGCCTGATGGAACAATTCCCGAGCTTCGTCTTCAACCAGTCCACGGCCGCCTATTACGCCCAGATCGAGGAGGACGATCCGGCGCTGTTCGCCGATATCGCCGCAGCGGTGCAAAAGGGCCAATGGGAAACCATCGGCGGCATGTGGGTCGAGCCTGATACCAACATGCCGACCGGCGAGAGCTTCGTGCGCCAGATCCTCTACGGCCAGCGCTATTTCCAACACCAGTTTGGCGTGCGGCACCGCGTGTGCTGGCTACCGGATTGCTTCGGCTTCTCACCGGCCCTGCCGCAATTGCTCAGGCAGGGCGGCATGGATTCCTTCTTCACCATCAAGGTGAACTGGTCGGAGACCAACCGCTTCCCGCACGACCTGTTCTTCTGGGAGGGCCTCGACGGCAGCCGGGTGATCGCCCACACCTTCGACAATCCGCTGCATGGCTATAATGGCTCGACCGAACCGGCAGCCATCATCCCGACCTGGAAGAATTTCCGCCGCAAGGATATCCATGACGAAAGCCTGCTCGCGGTCGGTTATGGCGATGGCGGTGGCGGCACCACGCCCGAAATGCTGGAACGCCAGGCCCAGCTCGCCGATTTCCCCGCGGTCCCGGCGCTCAGTCCGGTTCGGGTCGAGGATTTCTACGCCCGTATACATGACACTGTCCCCGCGGAGAAAATTCCCGTCTGGTCGGGCGAAATCTATCTGGAACTGCACCGGGCCACGCTGACCACGCAAAGCCACACCAAAAGGCTTCACCGCCACGCCGAGCGGGCGCTGATCACGGCCGAGACAGTCGCCTCGCTGGCGGCGCTGCTCGGCGGGCCGCTGCCCGACAGCCTGGAGCCGGCCTGGCGCAAGGTGCTCAAGAACGAGTTCCACGACATCCTGCCGGGTTCGGGCATCCGCGAGATCTATGAGGATGCCGAACGCGAACTCGGCGAGGCGCTGGCGACGGGTCGCGAGGCCCAGAAGGCCGGCCTCGCTGCCGTGGCGGCCCAGTTGCCGAAGGGCGGATCGGCAGAGGTGCTGGTCGTGGTCAATCCTGATCTCCATGCGCGGCCCATCCGCTGCGAAATCGACGGCGCTCCCTTTGCGCCGGAGGGAACGGTGCCTGCGCTCGGCATCGCCGTGCTCGACCGCGCCGGGCTGGCGCCAGCCGAGGGCCTCGCGGTTTCGAAGACGAGCCTCGAAAACCGCTTCGTGCGGGCCGTCCTCAATGGCGACGGCACGCTGGCCAGCCTTTACGACAAGCGCGCCGGGCGCGAGGCGCTGGCCGGCCGTGGCAACCAGCTCTGGGCCTATGCCATGGACAAGCCCCGGAACTGGGACGCCTGGGACATCGAGGACGACTATGCCGCCAATGGCCAGGAGCTGACGGCCGTCGAGGCGATCGAGGTGGTCGAGACCGGCCCGCATCGCGTTGCGGTGAGGATCGTCAGGCGTTTCCGCGACTCCACCATCACCCAGACGCTGCGGCTCTGGGCGAACTCGCCGCGTCTGGAGATCAGGACCGATCTCGACTGGCATGACCGACGCGTGCTGCTCAGAACCCTGACGCCGGTGGCGGTGCGCTCGGACTACGCCACCTTCGAATGCGCCTTCGGCGTCGTCAGCCGCTCGACCCGCGACAACACCTCCTGGGAGAGCGCCCAATATGAGGTGCCGGCCCATCGCTTCGCTGATCTGTCGGAACCCGGTTTCGGCGTCGCCATCCTGAACGACGCCAAATATGGCCACAGCGTCAAAGGCAATGTGCTCGGGCTGAGCCTGGTGCGTGCGCCAATCTATCCCGATCCGCTGGCCGATGAAGGCGAGCAGAGCTTCACCTATGCGCTGCTTCCGCATGCAGACAGTTGGTACGAGGGCGGCGTGCGCGAGGAGGCGCTCGATCTGAACCAGCCGGTGCTGGCGCTCGCCGCCACCGGCCTGCTGCCCGGATCGCACCAGCCGCTTGCCATCGAGGGCATCGCGGCCGGGCTCGGTGGCCTCAAGCGGGCGGAGGAGGGTGGGGGGCTCGTCCTGCGCGTCTACGAGCCCGCCGGCGCTCGTGGCTCCCTCACCATCAAACCGGCCACGGGCTGGAGGCTCGGCGAGACCGTCAATATCCTCGAAGAGCCGGTGTCGCGTGCCGATGGTCCGGACCTCAAACCTTTCGAGGTGCGCAGCTGGATGCTGAGGAAAGGTTGAGGCCGGGGGCGCGGACGTCTCGTCCGCTCTTCCCTTCTGTCAAGCGCGGCGCTTACAGGAGCGGACGTCGCGACATGCGAGCGCGGTGCTGCGACATCCGCCTAACGGGGAAGGACTTTCGCCGACCTCGGGATTGATCGCGCCGCGATTGACAAAACGGCGAGCCGCACGCCTTGATCGAGAAAAAGGCAGCGTCATCGACCTGGATATCATGAAGTCATCCCACCTGCCGGGCGAACTCGCCGGCTCCAATTCCGGTCATGCCGCCAGCCACAACCAGGCCGTGATCCTGCGCACCATTCGCTGGAGCCAGCCGATTTCGCGCACGGAACTGGCGCGCCGCTCCGGCCTCAGCAAGCAGGCCGTCGCCCGCATCACCGAAAAGCTGCTCGACGACGGGCTGATCATCGAGGCACGCCGGCGCTACGGCATGCGCGGGCAGCCGGCGATCGAACTCGAGATCAATCCGGAAGGCTGTTTCTCCGTGGGTATCGGCCTTGGGCGCGACCATCTCACCATCGTTGCCGTCGATGCGCTCGGCACGGTGCGCGACCGGCTGCATCGGGAGGTGCGCTATCTCTTACCCGATGCCTTCTTCGCCGAGGTGAAGGAAGCCCTGAAGACCTTCCGCCGCCGCCACGCCATCGACGAGAACCGGCTGGTCGGCATCGGCCTCGCCATTCCCGACCTCCTCGGCGAGATTCCCTTCATCGGCATGCCCGAGGCCTACTCCATCTGGGAAGAGACGGACATCCGCGCCCGCTTCGCCGCTTTCACCGAACAGCCCGTCTTCATCGACAATGATGCGACGGCCGCGGCGATCGGCGAGCTCACCTATGGGCTCGGCGTGGAGATCCGCAGCTTTTTCTACATCTTCATCGGTGCGGGGCTCGGCGGCGGCATCGTGCTCGACGGCGCCTGCTATCACGGATCGAGCGGCATCAGCGGGGAAATCGGCTGGCTGCCTTTGTCGCCGGCGGGCGGACGGGAAGGTGACGGCGTCCAGCCGCTCGGCCAGCTCGTTTCGCTGCTGCAGCTCTACGACTTTCTGGCCCGGCACGGCATCGCCGTCGCGCAGCCGCAGCAATTGCTGGCTCTCGACGAGCGCGGCAAGGATCTGGTGGTGATCTGGCTGCGCATGGCGGCCCGGTATCTGGCGGAGGCGGCCATCGATATCGGCCTCTTGATCAATCCCGATGCAGTGCTGATCGGAGGCCGCTTGCCGGTGACCTTGATGGACAAGCTCCTGCTCTTCGTTCACGAAGAACTCGCCCGCGACCCCAGGCCGATGCCGCCGGTCTATCGCGCCGGTGGCTCGGAAGATGCCGCGGCGCTCGGAGCGGCGACCATGCCGCTGGCGCATGCCCTCAGGCTGGAAGCGGCCGATCCGGCGCAGCGGACGCGCTCACCGTTGCGTGCCCGCGATCTTCGCTGACATTCCGGCGCAACTGGAAGGTCCGGCGCAGGTCCGGTAGCAGGATATCGAGGAAGGGGATTGCCGCGATTCCCTGTGCCACGCCCTGCTCGGACAGCGTGCTGCAACGGATTTCCGGCAGCCAGAAGGGGTGCGTCGGATCGATCATCCGGCTTCGGCGCAGCACCTGCAGCCGCGCGGCCAGCGCTTCCAGAAGAGGCGTCGGCAATCGGCCGCCCACCACGATCAGGCGCGGACCAATAAAGGCGGCCATGGCGATGATCATGTCGGTGAGATGTTCGGCGGCCTCGTCGAGCCATTGCTGCACGGCGGGATTTGACACATCGTGGCTGGCCAGGCGGCTGGTCGCCGCCACCTCGTCGAGATAACGCCCGTCGCGGCCCGTCCGCATCAGTCCGACCAGTCCGGCCTTGTGCTCGGCGCCGTCGAACACCGTACCGCCAATGATCATGCTGGCGCGTACGGTGGCACCGAGCAGGATGAAGACGAAACTGTCATCGGCCGTCGCGGCGCCGAATTGCCTCTCCCCGATCGCCGCGGCGACCGTGTCCCGTTCGATGATGACCCGGTAGGGCGCGAGCGCGGCCCGGATCGTTTCGGCAGGATCGCCTGCCGTCAGCCCGATGCCGAACAACCGACCGCCCGGCGCCGCCGCCGAGAGCTGGGAGATTGCCGGCCGGATCCAGGCGGCGATCTCGGCCGGCTCGTCGATCGAGGCCGGTGCCTCCTCGGTAAAGAGCGGCGTACCCGCCAGGTCGGTGGCGATCAGCCTCGCCCGTTCGCCGGCGAGATCGACCCCGATCGACACGGCGCTGCCCCGGCGAATCGCGAAACGATTCGAGCGTGCCGAACTATGGGCTTCGATCAGCCCTTCGCCGGTCAGGCGGCGCAGGATGTTGGCGATGCCCGGCACGGTCAGGCCGGTGACATGGGCGAGTTCGAGCCGCGTCATCGACCCGCCGCGCCGCAGGGCTTCCAGGGTGACGCGCAGATTGTGATCGGCTGCCTGCACCAAGTTGAGGCCCGAGGCCTGGTCCCGCCTTTCGGGAAAACGCGCGGGAAGCGGGGGGCTGCGATCGATCGGCATGATCTCTTATTGGGCGGCGCGATACGGAAGCGACCACGATAGCCCATTGGCGCTCGCCGGTGCAGGTCTCGCGTAAACCATCCGCAAAAGCCATGCCGC
Source organism: Labrys sp. LIt4 (assembly GCF_017813775.1). Taxonomy (NCBI): domain Bacteria; kingdom Pseudomonadati; phylum Pseudomonadota; class Alphaproteobacteria; order Hyphomicrobiales; family Xanthobacteraceae; genus Labrys; species Labrys sp. LIt4. The sequence continues at coordinate 104,438 of NZ_JAGIPY010000006.1, read as the reverse complement.
GATAGTTGCCGAGTTTCGGCGCGATCGTCACGTGCCGAGCGCTTTGCTCGGCCGAGTTGGAAGGAAGAGAGGCGCCGTCAACGAGGCCCGGGACTGCGGATGAACAGCCAGGAGCCGAGCCCATCGGCTCCGCCGGGCTGGCCGTCTTCGAGCCAGCCGCATTTGCGATAGAAGTTTCGCGCTGCCTGGTTCAGCGTCTGGCACTTCAGCGACAACGCCAGACCGTATCGCTTCATGGCCTCGCCGAGCAAGGCGGCCCCGATGCCGCGACCAGCAAGGTCGGGATCGACATAGAGATGATGCAGGAAATTTTCCGGCGTGTAGATGGCGGCAAAGCCGGCGATCTGGTTGCGTGTCTCGGCCACCACTATCCGTTCGTCCTTCGTGACCTCATCGAAACCGGGTCCGTCGAACACGGGCCACTCCGCCCAATAGAAGGCCAGGCGCCCGGCTTTGGACAGGATTCGGGCGCAAGGCTCACGATCGTCCGGGTTGAAATCGCGGATCAGGACGTCGATCGGCACATAACCCTCCCGTCCGGGGCGACCATCGGGCGCGAGCCGCCCTCGCCAACCCTGGAGCAGGTATTTTCGAGCGCGCTCCCACACCTTGTCCCGGGCGTCTTCGCGATTCCCACCGATTCCGTCAAACCCCAATCGTCTCAGGACAAGGGCGGTCTTATTCTACGTCGAACTACACGCCCTGGCGGGCGGCAGTGCGGCCGTAATTCAAGTCTCGCCGGGACATGAAGAGAGGGGAGCATCGTTGCTCCCCTGACCGTCCAGATCAAGATCATGGCCCGGTCGCGGTATCTCATATGGAAATTGCCGTATTTCCTGAAATTTACGGTCCACGCCGCGTTCAGGCGCTCGCCTTGGTCACGATCGGTACCGCCTGGATCTGCTTGTGTTGCGTCAGATCATTGAGGAAGGCATCGCACCAGTGCGAAACGTCATGGTGAAGCAGGAAGTTCATCATGTTCTGCCAGCGTTCGCGCCGCTCCTGCAGCGACATACTCAAGGCGCGAGCGATCGCGTTGGCTGTTCCTTCGGTGTCATAGGGATTGACCAGGACTGCTCCGTCGAGTTCGCGGGCAGCCCCGGCAAAGCGCGACAGCACGAGCACGCCGGGGTTGTCGGGGTCCTGGGCAGCGATGAATTCCTTGGCGACCAGGTTCATGCCGTCACGCAGCGGCGTAACCAGGCCGACCCTGGCGATCCGGTAGAGGCCCGCCAATATGTGTCGACCGACCGAACGGTTGACATAGCGGATGGGAACCCAGTCGAGCGTGCCCATGGCCCCGTTAACGCGCCCGGCCTCCTCGGCTACCATTTTCTGCATCGTCTCGTATTCCGGCACCTCGGAACGGGATTTCGGGGTGATCTGCAAATAGGTGACCTTGTTGTGATAGCCCGGATACGCGCGCAGGAAACGCTCGAAGGCGTCGATGCGCTGCGTCAGGCCCTTGGAATAATCCAGCCTGTCCACGCCGATGATGAGATCGCGGCTTTCAACGCTCTGGCGTGCCTTGCGCACGGCGCTGTTGCTGATCGCCACCTGCGCCATCTGGGCAAAGGACTTGGTTTCGATACCGATGCCATGCACGGCGGCCTTGAAATGCTGGCCGTGATATTCGAAGCGACCGGCCCCCAGTTTCCTGGCAATGCCTTCCCGGGCGAGATAGCCCGCAAAATTGTCGAGATCGTAGTCGGTCTGGAAGCCGATCAGATCATAGTGGGACAGGCCCCGGATGATCTCCTCATGCATGGGCATGGCGGCGATCACATCCGAAGGAGGCCAGGGAATATGCAGGAAGAAGCCGATGGTATTCTTGATGCCCATCTGCCGCAATTCGAAGGCGAGGGGGATCAGGTGATAGTCATGCACCCACAGGATGTCGTCCGGCTGGATCAAGGGCGCCAGACGATGGGCGAACAGGCGATTGACGCGAAAATACCCCGCCATTTCCTTGCGGCCATATTCGGCGAGATCGAGGCGGTAGTGACAGATCGGCCAGAGCACCCGATTGGCGAAGCCGTGATAATATTCCTCGACGTCGGTCTCGGTCAGGTCGGTCAGCACATAAGAGATGTTGCCCTGTTGCTGGAACCGGGGGGGAGGGGGCTCGGCACCAGGGCTGGATTTTCCGGACCATCCGAACCAGATGCCGCCGCGCTCCTGCAAGGCGGCGTTCAGGGCAACCGCCAAGCCGCCGGCGGGAGCGTCGCCGCTGCGGGCGGGGACGGGAACTCGATTGGAAATGACGACAAGTCGACCCATGGTAACTTTCGAATATTGATGATTGAATCGAATTAGGCCGCAACGCGGGCGATCAGGTCCCGCAAAGCTGCTGGCGATGATATGAACGCGCGAGCGCGTGTTTGGGTCCCTGCCGATCCGATACGGATCGATTGGCCGCCGAGGCTGTTGACGGTCTCGAACATAGCCTCGTCGGTGAGATCGTCGCCGATCGCCAGGGGAACCCTGCCTTTGAACGGTGGTTCCTGCAGAAAGGCTTCCAGCGCCTTGCCCTTGCTGGCGCGGGCGGGGCGCAACTCGACCACCATCTTCCCGTGCTGAAGCGTCCAGTCGGGCGCGCTAGGAGCAAAGCGTGACATTAGCGCTTCGACGTCGGCCTTGCGATCGGCTGCCAGGCGGTAATGTATTCCTACTGCGGCGCCCTTGTCCTCGAACACGACGCCGGGCCATGCTCCGGCCTCCTCGGCGATGTCGCGCTTGAGCTGCTCGAAAGACGCAGGGACGACGAGGCTGTCCACCGCGCCGGATGCGTCACGCCGTTCGGCACCATGCAGGCCTGCAATGGGGAAAAGATGAGGGGCGAACAATTCATCGGCGAGCACGATATTCCGGCCGGTGACCAGCGCCATGGCGCCGCCCAGATGCCGTGAAAAAGCCGCGAGGTCTTCCGGCAGGGTCGGCGGCACGAAGATCGACAGCGGGGTCGCGGCAAGATCGATCAGCGTGCCATCGATATCCAGGAAAATCGCCCATTTGTCGGGCTCAGATAAGGCTGACGCAAAGACCGTCTCACCAGCCGAGGGCGAAGTGCCAGGGCTGTCCTGACTGTTTCTTTCCTCATACATAGCCCCTTAGGTAGGCGCGGAGCGCGGCCAGGGCAAGGAAAAAAGCCTTGGGCGAGACAGAGAAACGCAGGCCCATCGTAGCCGTGACGGCAGGGAGCCGGGCTCATTTTCGTCGAACGTAGCGCTCCAGCACGACTGCCGGCAGATATCCCTCATGCTGAACCTGGCTCCAGGGCATATGACGGAAGGACTTGCCCTGAGGCCTGACAAAGCCGTCGAACAGAGCACCGGCGCAATCGGGCCCTGTATTCGGATTACCGATGGTAACCAAGGCCTTCGGGTCCCGTTCGCGCAGCAGATCGATGAGATCGGCTACAGTCATAGGTTCCGGCAAAACCGGCATTTTCTTCCCCTTCCCAGCCAAGAATGTGCGGGACATTCGAGGCGCCTCTCGGAGGTTGTATTAAGATACCTCCTAACGCCGAGATGCAACTACGCCGATACATGGCCTACCAAAAAGCCCGATGCAACTGGGATATCCTTCGGACGCTCCGCCCGAAAGGGAAAGCGTTGCGTCGAATTTTCTCCCATCATCTTGGCAAACAAAGAGAAAGTAGCGTTTCGTCACCTCAGATGCCTCTGTTCCACACAGTCTTCTTGGAACAGGGCGCCGAGCACGGGCGGCGGTTATATAAAACTACAAGGTTTTATTGGACCTCTTTTCTATCGAATCAAATTAGAGGGCCATGGCCTAGGCATAAAGAAGGCGATTTGCTTGAAAGCAGGGCGCCCGGGAGGGGCGCGATACGATGGGGCGGCTGCCAATTCAACCATGGTTTCGCCATGTCACCGGCGAGAATGGCCGAGATCCCTTATCATGCCTGCGCTCAGCGCAACACCGTACTGGCTAGCTCCGCCCGCGACCGGATGCCGAGCTTGTCATAGATGGCCTGGGTCTGGTTGCGGATGGTGGCCGGCGCACTGCCCAGCATCTGCGCCGCCTGCTTGTGGGTAGCCCCGGTGGCGAGGAGGTGCGCGACCTCGCGCTCGCGCGGGGAGAGCCGGTCGAGCTTGGACAGCAAGGAAAATTCCAGCCTGACCAGGTTCGACTGCCGGCCTGCTTCGTTGTGCTTGCGACAGTTCACCGCCACCCCTTCGCGCTCGAACAGATGGATGCCGGGTTGCAAAGCCGTCTGCCGGAGCGGCCGCGGCAGGCGATCGCCTTTCCAGCCGGGCCAGATGGTCCTGAGAAAGCCTTGAGACCGATCCAGGCCGAGATGGGCGAAGCCGGCTTCGTCGACCACCAGCGTCGCCCGTTCGCCCGGTCCGTCTGCATTGCGCCGTTCGAATGCCGCCTGCAACGCCAGGAACAGGTGGTCCACCGCGCATTGCAGGAGCTGCAGATCTTCCCCGTCCCAATGCGGGTCATGGTGGCGGGTACGGTAGACCGAGACGAAGAACGTGGTGGCAGCTCCCGGTCGATTGTGAATGGCGGAGGCCCATTTGCGGATGCCATAGCGCTCCGACAACTCGGCCATCTCGTCGGTTTGCCGGGGCTGCCCTCGATCATAGATGCAGACCCTGCCGCGATCACGGCGCAAGGCCGTGGCGACCAGATCCTGACTGGCCATGGTCGACCAGAACGGGGCGAAGCCCTCCGGCAGGCCGAGCGTGGAGGAGGCCGGGACGGTCGTGCGATCATCCAGGAAGCGGGCCCAGCCATACCACGCGCAGTCGAAGCCAAGGAGGGGGCGCAAGAGTTCGAGGGCGTGGGCCGCCAGATCGAGATCCGCATCCTGGTCGACGCGCCGGCCGGCCTGGTGAAGATCGGCCACGAATTGCGAGAACATGGACAGTTTGGAGGTCACATGCACCGGCCCCGGATGGAGGATTATGTATTTTCGATGATAGTAGCCGTGGACGAAGCTCGTCACAAGGTTGCTCCCCCGCGCCCATAGTGCATCTGCACCATTCCCGCCTTGTCTGCATGCGCTAGCCTGCCGGAAAACCTGCAGATGAGGGAGAACTGGGATGACCACGGGATGGGTGTGGCATGAGCGTTTCGGCTGGCACGACACCGGCACGGCGGCCGGCTTCCTGAAAGGGGAGTTCATCCAGCCCCTGCAGCACGTCGAGTCACCGGAATCCAAGGCCCGTTTCGCTTCGCTGGTGGAAGTCTCCGGCATCGCCAAGGCCTTGAAGCGCATCGAGATCACCAAGGCGAGCGACGAGGACATTCTGCGGGTCCACACCAGCGAGCATCTCGACAAGATGAAGGCGCTCAGTGCCGACATTCGGGGCGGCGACATGGGTGACGGCGTTTCGCCCTTCGGTTTTGCCGGCGTCGACCTCGCCTGCCTGGCGGCCGGCGGCACCATCAGTGCGCTGCGTGCGGTGGTCGCGGGCGAGGTGGCCAATGCCTATGCGCTGGTGCGCCCGCCCGGCCATCATGCCCGCCCGGAAAAGGGCATGGGCTTTTGCATGTTCGCCAATGTCGCCGTGGCGATCGCCCATGCGCGGGCCAGGCTCGGCATCGAGCGGGTGGCGGTGGTCGATTGGGACGTGCACCATGGCAACGGCACCGAAGCCTGCTTCGAGGCAGATCCGGACATTCTCACCATCTCGCTGCACCAGGATGGCAACTTCCCGCCCGACACGGGCAAGGTCGCCGATCGCGGCGTCGGCCCCGGCAAGGGCTCGGCGATCAACATTCCGCTGCCGGCGGGCTCGGGGGAGGGGGCCTATCTCGATGCATTCGACCGGGTGGTGCTGCCGGCGATCGCGCGCTTCAAGCCCGATGTCATCATGGTGGCGAGCGGTTTCGATTCATCCAATGCCGATCCGCTCGGCCGCATGCTGCTGGTTTCAGGCTCCTATCGCCGGATGACCCGCCGGTTGATGGATCTGGCGGCGTCGCTCTGCGGGGGCCGGCTGGTGATCAGCCATGAGGGCGGCTATTCGCCTTTCTATGTGCCTTTCTGCGGTCTGGCCGTGGTGGAAACGCTCAGCGGCGTCGCGACGGGCGTCGAGGACCCTTACGAGAGGTTCTGGAAGGACCTGCCCGGGCAGGAGTTGCAGCCGCATCAAAGGGCATTGGTCGACGCGGTGGTACAGGCCTGCGGCCTATGATCTCTCGCCGCACCGATCCGAAGAACAACAAGAATGGCGCGTGTCGGGACCTCGTGCGGGGTTTCGGCGAGGCGCCGCCCAGCCAGCAGGAGAATCTCGAGATGGGAGGACGAAATGGAGAGGCAAGCGACTGACTTTGACCGGATCCGCCGCCTTTTGCTGTGGCTCAACCTGATCATCATGCTGTTTCCGCCGATCCACCTGGCGATGGCACGCGGCAGCATCGGCCTGGCGATGCTCTTCTTCATGGGCAGTGGCCTCTTCCTGGTCGTCAGCCTGACCTATCTGCACCGGGCGAGCCCGGACCGGGACGAGGAGTAGGGCCATGGACTTCCTGATCGGCTACGGGCTGCTGGCCCTGTTCTTCATCGGTGTGGTGGTGGTGCTCGAGCGCACCCGCCGGGAGGGCCGGGACTTTACCGACTATGCGGTGGCGGGCCGCTCCTTCGGTTCCTGGTTCCAGACCATGGCTTTCCTCAACACCTGGCTGCCGGGGACGATCTTCATCGCCTTCGCCGGTCTCTCCGCATCGGCCGGGGTGATCGGCTATTATGTGATCTCCTATTCGCTGCTGGCCGTATTGTTCATGTTCCTGATGGCGCAGCGCGTATTCGACTGGGGCAAGGCCTTCAATCTGCGGACCCAGGCCGATTTCGTCGGCATGCGCTACAATTCCACCAGCGTGCGCGTGATCGCCGCCGTGATTGGCGTGATCTCGGCCTTTCCCTGGCTGGTGCTGGCTTTCCAGTCGCTAGGCCTCGTCTTCTCCTATCTGTCCTTCGGTGCCGTCACGCCGACGGTGGCGGTGTTCATCGGCATCGCGGTGCTGGCGGTGCGACAGATCTGGACGGTGCGGCTCGGCATGCGCGGCATCGTGATCTCGGACATGATCCAAGGCATCTTCGCCTATGGCGTCGGTGGGCTGGTGGCGCTTGGCCTGATCGTCTGGCTGATGTCGCAGGGCTTCGGCTTTGGCGGCTTGCCGGAGAGCTTTGCCAGCCTGCCCGGCCTCAACAGCGATCTCGGGCCGCTCTATTATTTCTCGCTGGTGTTTACCGGGGCGATGGGCTCGTGGTGCTGGCCCGATATCTTCGTGCGCCTGTTCACGGCGAGGAGCGCCCAGGCGGTGCGCAATTCCGCCCTCAAGGCGGCGCCGTTCATGTTCGTGTTCCTCGCCATCATGCTGACCATGAGCATGCTGGCCTCTCAGCTTCCGGAGGTCGCGAAGGCGCCCGACAATGTCTGGTTCCTGACGGCCGGGCATGGCGGCCCGCTCGTGCTGGCGCTGGCGGGCGTGGCCGTGTTCGCCGCCACCGTCGGGAATGTGAACGCCATCACGGCCGCCGTCGGCACCCATACCGCCCAGGACATCATCCATGTCGGCGGTGCGGACGAAGCCACCAACACCCGCACCGCCCGCATCACCATCATCCTCGCCACGTTGCTGGCGGTGGCGGGGGCGGTGGCGACCGCCAATGTCACGGCCGGCCTGCTCACCTTGGCGCTCGCCTCCTATCAGGGCATCGTGCAGCTCGCCCCGGCACTCTATCTCGGCATCTTCTGGCGCCGAGGCAATGCGGCGGGTGCCGCCAGCGGCATGATCGCCGGTTTCGCAGTGGCCGTGGTGCTGCAGTTCCTTTATCCCGTCGCCATTCCGCCCCTGGCGGGGATGACCTCGGGCGTGGTCGGCCTGATCGTCAACACGCTGGTCTATGTCGCATTGTCCTACGCCTTGCCCCAGGACGAGGCCGAGCGTCGGCGCATCGGCCAGCTCTTCGACGGCGTGGCGGAAGAGGCGGGCGACGACTTGCCCGCCGGCGAAACGCAGGCGCGGCCGATCTGATGAACCCGGTATCCCGCGCCGCATATTTGCGGCGCGGGGGCTTCACAATGCGGTCCACTCAGCGTTCCGTGCTGGCGGGCAGGGGAAGCGGCTCGGCCTTGCCCACGATGAAGGCATAGGAGAAGGCGCCCAGAACGGCAAAGCCGGCGGCCAGGGCGAAGGCCGGCGTATAGTCACCCTTGAACATGTCGAGCAGGAAGCCGAACATGAAGGGGCTGATGATGCCGGCAATGTTGGAGGCGAAATTCTGGATGCCGCCGATCGAGGCGACATGGCGCGAGCTCGGTGCCACGTCGGCGGGCAGGGACCAGATCCCGGTCGCGGCGATGGCCAGGCTGGAATAGGAGACCGCCAGGAAGAACAGGGCGAGATAGATTGACGAGGCGAAGGCGGCAGGCAGGATGGCCGCCCCGCCCAGCAGGCCGCCGACCATCACGACTTTGCGCACCTTGGTGACGTTGGCGCCATGACGGATCAAATGATCGGCATAGGCGCCGGCGATCCAGGCCGTTGCCACTGCGGCAAGGCCGGGCAGCATGCCAAGGGTACCCAGTTCCTTCAGATTGAGGCCGCGGGCATTCTTCAGATAGTCGGGAAACCAGGTCAGGAAGAAGTAGATCACGAAGTTGAGGCAGAAAAAGCCCAGCATCATGCCCCAGACCGTGCGATAGCCGAACAGTTGCGACCAACGGATCTTGGCGGCCTCGCTGTCGTCATTGGCCTCGGTGCGCCCGCCATTGTCGGCGATGTACTGGCGCTCCAGCTCGTTGGCACCAGTGTGATCGACGGGATCGCGATAGTACCAGTACCAGACAAGCGCCCAGACGATGCCCAGCGCACCGAGGATCACGAAGGAATAATGCCAGGTCGCCACCAGGAGAAGGCTTGTGACGATGGGCAGCGAAAGCACGGTACCGACCCGAGAGCCTGAATCGATCACGGCGGTGGAGAGGGCGCGCTCGCCCACCGGGAACCAGCGCGAGGCCGCCTTGGTGGCCGCCGGATAGGCCGGCGCTTCGCCGGCACCCAGCAAGAAGCGGAAACCGAAAAACCCCCAGAAGCCGCGGGCGAGGGGGGTGAGCGCCGTGAAGATCGACCACCAGATCGCGGCGATGGTGAAGGCCCGGCGCGAGCCCACCTTGTCGGTGAACCAGCCGGCGATCAGCATCATGCCATCATAGGCCCAGAAGAAGGCGCCTAGGATCAGTCCCTTTTCGGTATTGGTGAGATTGAGGCCGAGATCGGCGTCGATATAGGGCAGTGCCACGCTCATATTGGCGCGGTCGAGATAGTTGATGACAAGGCCGACGAAACACAGCGCCAGGATGATGTAGCGAGTGCGGGAGGCGCCGGCAGGCGCTTTCTGGTTGCCGCCCTGTGCAGGGGGCCGAGCGGGTGTCGTATGCAAGATCGGGGTCCTCCTCCCGTGGGCGTTTGTTCGTGCTTCCGTCACGGCCTTCTGAGTGGCCGCAGTGCATTCCGGTGGCGGCCCGCGCAGCCGGCGAGCGCAGATGGGGCGAGTTTGGCTGATGATGTCAGCGTGAACCTACGGTCGCCCTGGAGAGATCGCGGTGGTCTTGACGAGCATGAGAGATGATCGCGCTACAGGGCGCGTGAAGTGCTGAAGGGCCGTGCCGTCGTTATCGACGGGGTGGGCGCCGGACGCCTTGGCCATATTGCCTGCGGGTGACGAACGGCCGGAGCCGCAGAGGCCCTTGACCAGCCCAAATGCCGGCTTTGCCACATTTTCCTCCCGTCCCATCTTTGTCGCGACTCTTATTGATTGCGCAATCATTTTGCAAGTTCTATCTTTCGGAGGGAAACACCATCAGGGCGGCCCAGATGAAAAAAGCCAAGAAAAGGCTAGGGAAAAAACGCATAACACTGGTCGAGATCGCCAGCGCTGCCGAGGTTAGCGCTATCACAGTGTCGCGTGCTCTCCGTAACCCGCAGTCGGTTTCGCAGGAGCTGAGGCAGCGCATCCAGCAAATCGTCGACGATATGGGATATGTCCCCGACGCCGCGGCGAGCGCATTGGCGTCGGCCCGGACGAATGTCATAGGCGTGCTCATTCCTTCGGTGACCAACAACGTTTTCGCGGATGTGATGCGCGGCATCTATGCGGAAGCAGAGGCTTCCGCCTTTCGAGTGCAGCTCGGCAACACCCGCTATTCCCTGATCGAGGAGGAGAGGCTGCTTCGCGTATTTCTCAGCCAGCGCCCGGCGGGCCTGATCGTGGCCGGCATTGATCAATCGGAGCCGGCGCGTACCCAGCTCCTGCAGGCCGAGTGCCCGATCGTCCAGATCATGGAGGTTGGCCGCGATCCCGTTGATATGATGGTCGGCTTTTCGCACCATCGCGCTGCCTTCGCTGCCACGAGGCATCTGGTCGAGCGCGGCTATCGGCGGATCGCTTTTCTGGGCGCGCGCATGGATCCACGCACGCAGAGGCGGCTCCAGGGCTTCGTCCAAGCTCTGGAGGAGGCTGAAATGCTCGATGAGAAGCTCATCGTTACGACACCTCGGGCTTCCACCGTGTCGCTGGGCTGCGAGCTGATGTCCGAATTGCTGGCTCGGGCTCCCGATGCCGATGCCGTGTTCTGCAACAATGACGACCTTGCCGTCGGCGTGCTCTTCGAAGCCCAGCGCCGCCGTATCGCCGTCCCACATCAGTTCGGCATTTGCGGCTTCAACGATCTGGAAATCATGGCTGTCGCAAATCCCGCCCTCACCAGTGTCAGGACCCATCGTGAAGAGATGGGGCGAAAAGCCATGCGGATGCTGATCGACAGGATTGGTGGAAAGCATATCGAACCGCGGCTGATCGATCTGGGTTACGAGCTGGTCGCGCGCGAGAGCACGGCGCGCAATGCGGGCGCACCGGCTCCTGTCTGAGGATATCGGTCGGCGGCGATGCTCCAGGCCAAACACATCCGGAAGACCGGCCGGCGCCGAGCCTTCCATGCATCAGCCGGCAAAGCGATAGTCTGTCAGGGAAGGCGGTTTCATCTCGATCGAAAAGCCCGGGGCGAGGGGCGGCATATAGGCGGCATTGCGCACGACGCAGGGCGTCTTGAAGTGTTCATGCAGGTGGTCGACATATTCGATCACCCGGCCTTCGCGCGTGCCGGATACGCAGACGAAATCGATCATCGACAGATGCTGGACATATTCGCACAGGCCGACGCCGCCGGCATGCGGGCAAACGGGCAGGCCATATTTGGCGGCCATCAGCAGGATCGCCAGGATTTCGTTGACCCCGCCCAGGCGACAGGCATCGATCTGCACCACGTCGATGGCGCCGCGCATGATGAACTGCTTGAACAGGATGCGGTTCTGGCACATCTCGCCGGTGGCGACCTTGACCGGGGCGACGCCCTCGCGGATCTTGCGATGGCCTTCGACGTCGTCCGGGCTGGTGGGTTCCTCGATGAACCAGGGTTTGGCGAAGGCGAGCTGCCGCACGCTGTCGATCGCCTGGTCGACTTCCCAGACCTGGTTGGCGTCGATCATCAGCTGGCGGTCCGGACCGATCACCTCGCGGGCGATGCGCAGGCGGCGGATGTCGTGCTCGATGTCGCGCCCGACCTTGAGCTTGACGTGGTTGAAACCGGCATCGACCGCTTCCTGGCACAGCCGCCGCAGCTTGTCGTCGTCATAGCCGAGCCAGCCGGCCGACGTGGTGTAGCAGGGGTAGCCCTCGCGCTCGAGAAGAGCAATGCGCTCGGCCTTTCCGGCTTCCTTCTCGCGCAGCAAGGCGAGCGCCTCGTTCCGAGTGATGCAGTCGGTCAGGTAGCGAAAATCGATGGCGCGCACGAATTCCTCGGGCGACATGTCGGCGACCAGCCGCCAGACCGGCTTGCCGGCCATTTTCGCGAGCAGGTCCCAGACCGCATTGACCACCGCGCCGGTGGCCAGATGAATGGCGCCCTTGTCCGGCCCGATCCAGCGCAGTTGGCTGTCCGAGGTAACATGTCGCCAGAAGGCGCCGAGATCGGCCTGGACCTCCTCCAGGGACAGCCCGACGACGAGGTGGCGCATCGCTTTGATCGCGGCACAGCAGATCTCGTTGCCGCGGCCGATGGTGAAGGTTAGCCCGTGTCCTTCCAGACCCGGCCGATCGCTCTTCAGGATGACATAGGCGGCCGAATAATCGGGATCGGGATTCATCGCATCCGACCCGTCGAGCTGCTGGGAGGTCGGAAAACGCAGGTCGATCACTTCGATGTCGACGATCTCGGTCATTGCGTGTCCTCCAGCTGGATGGTGATCGCTCTTGTGGGGTCTCGACTGTCGTCGATTTCGGTCAGATCGTCACGCCGCCATCGACAAGGACGGCCTGGCCGGTGACGAAACGGGACTCGTCCGAAAGCAGGAAGACCACCATCGGCGCGATGTCGTCGACATTGGCGAGCCGCCCCATCGGCTGACGGGCGATGAAGTCCTTCTCGGCCTGCACGGGGTCGGCCGCGGCGGCGATGCGCCCGCGCAGCGAGGGCGTGTCGACCGTGCCGGGGCAGATGGCGTTGCAGCGCAGGCCCTGGCGGACATGGTCGGCGGCCAGGGCCTTGGTGAGGCCGATGACGGCGGCCTTCGAGGCGCCGTAGGCCAGGCGGTTCGGGAAGCCTTTCACCGAAGATGCCATCGAGGCCATGTTGAGGATGGCGCTCGAGCCCGTCTCGCTTGCACGATGCAGGAGGCCCGGCAGCAGGGCCCTGATCAGGCGGAACATGCTCTTGACGTTGAGGTCGAAGCTGAAGTCCCAATCCTCGTCGCTGCATTCGAGGATGCTGCCATTGTGGACGAAACCGGCACAGTTGAAGAGGCCGTCCAGGCCGGGCAGGGATCGGCCCAGTTCGGTGATGGCAGCGGGGTCAAGCACGTCGAGCCGGCGCGTTTCGATACGGCCGTCTGCCGCGGCAAGGGCTGCGAGTGCTTCCTCGTTGAGATCGGTGGCGATGACATGAGCGCCCTCGGCCGCGCAGGCGAGGGCGGAAGCGCGGCCGATGCCTTGCCCGGCGGCCGTGATCAGAATGCGTTTGCCGTCCAGGCGCATGAGGCGAATCTCCCATCGAGTTCCTATCGCTGCGTGCAGCTCGTTTGTTGACGGATCAAATATGAACAATATATTCATATGTCAATAAAAGAGGGGAGCGCGCCTTGCCAAGACCGCAAAGGGAGCAGGAGGAAGGATCGAGCCGGGAGGCTCTCTACCGGGCACCGGCACTGGACAAGGGCCTGGACATCCTCGAATTGCTGGCCAGCCGCTCCGACGCATTGACGCGAGCAGAAATCGTCAAGGAGCTCGGCCGGGGCGCCAGCGAGATCTATCGCATGCTCGAACGCCTGGTAGCGCGCGGCTATGTCTATCGTTCGGCCGAGGGAGACCGTTTCGCCCTGAGCATGAAGATGTTCGTGCTGGCACAGCATCATCAACCCATACGCCGGCTGACCTCACGGGCCATGCCCCTGATGGATCGGTTTGCCGAAGAATCCGGCCAGTCCTGTCATCTCGTCATGCGGGAGCGCGACCAAGCCGTGGTGGTGGCGAATGCGGCGGCTTCCGCGGACTGGGTCTTCACCGTTCGCGTCGGCACGACGATCGATCTGCTGAGCACCGGCTCGGGCCAGCTCCTGCTGGCTTTCCAGGACCCGCAAGCCAAGGCGGAGTTGCTGTTTCGCTGGAAGGATACCGAGAAAGCGGCGACCTTTGCCGGGCTCGAGGCGCAGCTCGCCGCCTATCGCGAGGCTGCCTTCCGCATCGACGAAAGCCAGCAGATTTTTGGGGTCAATGATATCAGCGTACCCATTCTCTCGGCCGAAAGGCATGCGCTTGCCGTGCTGACCTGCCCGCATATTCGCCGGACGGCGTCGGCGCAACCCGATGTCGGGCATACTCTTGTTCTGCTTCAAAGGATGGCGGAGGCTTTAAGCCTGCAGTGAAGATTTAAAAAAAATTATGGAACATATTGTTATTATTTAGTTTTCAGTGGTCAAGAGAAGAGCGTTTCAAATGCAAGAAAGCGGATCTCGCCCCGGTGGTCCTTCGCTCACGCCTGTTACGATGGTGGTTCGGCACGCGCGATGTGGCAAAACTCTGACGCGGCAGACTGTCGAAGACCAGGATCTTGAACCAACCTCATGACCGACGCGTTCCCAATTGCAAAGCAGCGAGGCCGAGTCGAACCAGGGTGCAGAACGGATATGGATGAAGCGCGTCCTGGCGATCCGTCGACGCTGGCCGCAGCCTTACGAACCGCCAATGCGCGTCCGAGCCTTTGTTTCTCCCGGATGGTGCTGGACCGAGAAAGGGGCGCACGGTGGTGAGAAACGGCAAAAAACCCGATTTTTCAAGCGCTTGGCTTAATCGGGAGGACGGGATTATGTTCCATAAGATATGTTATGCGAATTAGACATGTAGCGCCCTGTCGGAATGGACTCGCCCCTCTCTGCCAGATCCGTCGCGTTTCAAAGACACGATTCAGGTCGAGGAGGATGGACGATCAGGCTGGTCTTGGCGCCCAAATCCCGCCAATGATGCGTAGCCGCGCACGACGCGCTCGCGCTCTTCATGGCTTGCGACGGCATCGATGTCGGCAAAGCCCTCGGGTGCCCTGGACTCCACCATATCGATCACTCCTTCGGGGCCGCCCTTGCGGTTCGCCAGCACGATCTTGGCGGTAACGGGCCGCCGCTCTGCGTCATAGGCTGCCAAAGCCGCCTCGATCGTAACCGCGGTACGCAGATGCTGGGACAAGGACCGGGCATCGAGGATGGCCTGGCTCGCTCCGTTCGAGCCTACGGGATACATCGGATGAGCGGCATCTCCCAGCAAGGTCACGCGCCCGAACGACCAGCGCGGCAGCGGTTCGCGGTCACAATTGGGATATTCGTAGAACGTGTCCGTGGCCTGGATGATCGCAGCCGGATCGACATAGTCGAGGTGGAAGCGGTCGCGAACAAATGACAGGACCTCATCGAGCATGCCCGGCCTGCTCCAGTTGCCGAGGGAAAAGCCCTGCGCCCGCTCATGGCCTGCCCGCGCCATCACCGCCCAGTTGGTCAGGAGCTTTCCTGAATTTTGTTTGTCCTTTTCAATTGGATAGAAGACGAACTTGGCAAAGTTGCCGCCGGCGATCGCCATGGTTCGGCCGTCCTGCCATTTCGGCCAAGGAGTGGCTCCGCGCCAGAGCATGATGCCGCTCCAGATCGGCTGGCCCTCCCCGGGGTGAAGCGCAGCGCGCACCACAGAATGAATGCCATCGGCGCCCACGAGCAGGTCGCCGACCGCTTGTGACGGCCTGCCGGTGCCGTCCGATAGATGGGCCGTAACGGTATCGCCGTTCTGCTCGAAACCGGTCACCCGACATCCCGTTCGGATCACGCCAGGGCCCATGCGCTCGACCACGGCTCGATGGATCAGGCCCAGCAGCTTGCCTCTGTGAATGCTGAACTGGGGCGCAGGAAGGCCCGCGTCGATGCCGCGCAATTCGCGCCAGACGACCTGACCGAACCGGTTCGCATAGATCAATTCGCGCGTCCGGATGCCGGCCGCATCGAGATCGTCGATCAACCCCAGCTCCGTCAGCAATCCGACGGCGTGCGGCAACATGTTGATGCCGACGCCGAGTTCACGAACCTCTTTGGCAGCCTCGAAGATCTCCACGTCGATTCCCGCCCGGTGAAGGAACAATGCCGTGGTCAGCCCGCCGATGCCCGCTCCTGCAATCAGTGCTTTCATGATCCTGCTCCGTATTGAGAATGCGCGGTCGACAGGCAAGGCTTGTCGTCTGGAGGCCCGGTGGCGACGATCTTGGGCGCAAATCGTCCCATTGCTGTACTCTTGCCTGTTTCAAAGACGAAGCGGCAAGTGCTTTTCCGACATTCGACCGGAAGTTCCCGCCAGCTTTGGAAAACGGCGGGAGCTTCCCTGCTCGATTCCGGCGGCAATCGAAAAGGATCCATGGGGGGGAGCAATATGGCATTTGCGATCAAGGCCGAGATACATGATCTCGATGTGGAAGACTTCAGCTTCCCCGCTCAGAAGACGATGTATGGCGGCAAGCATGTCGCAGCGGGCGACATCATTTTCCTGTTTGCGAGCGAAAATGAAGGCGGCCACGGTCTTTTCGCTCGAGGCATTGTGACCTGCGCTCAACCGATTGCCAAGAAACAGAGCGTCTTGCGGCAGACCCCGCGCGTAAGCATTTCCGTACGCCGCACCGCGCTCGCCCAGACACTGCTAGAGCAAAGCGCGTTCAGGCGTGAACGCGTGTTTGCTCTATCTCTTTGTTTGGACGCGTCTTTGCGATTATTGGTGACTGCGTCTAATCGCAAAACGCTATAGGGCGCCGCGAACTCAAGCCTCTGAACAATTGGCTGGATGCCCGGCCCGGCACGGAACTCAATTTCAAGCTTTATCGGCAGGCGACAAACCAGATCGTCGGCATCTCGGACGAAACGGCAGCTTTCCTCGACCGGTTCTTTCAAAGCGTCAGCGGGAAGTCTTGAGTTCCAATTCTTTCAACACATCAATGAATTAAAGATAAATTCCAAGTTTTTACATAAGGCCTGGCGCCGCGATCCCCTCACCGGCCGGGACTTGCGTCTCAGGCGAGATCCTGCTGGCCGAAGAAGGTCTCCGCAAAATAGGCATTGGTCAGGGCCACGACCTCCGTTCTGTTGCGCGCGTTCAGGCGCTTCATGATGTTCCTGACATGCACCTTCACCGTGAACTCGCTCATCTCGAGTTCGACGGCAATCAGCTTGTTCGGAAGCCCCCGGCGGATCAGGGCTACGACTTCGAGTTGCTTGGCGGTTACCAAATCTCGGAGCGACCTTTTGCCGTCCGATAATGGCGCGGCCTGGGTCCGTGACTGCATCACACTATGGGACGGCACGAACACGCCGCCGCTGCGTACCAGGCGGATGGCGGCTATGGCGACATCGACATTGGAATCCATGGCGATGAAGCCACTGGCACCCTGCTCCAGGGCCTTCGAAACGTCGCTGGCCGACCTGGTATCGGAAATCACCACAACCCTGACGCCGGGTGCGATGGCCAGAACACGTTTCACCATCCGCTCGACGGCAATTGCGGTCTCCCGCGCTCCCGTGACGCACAACAGGACGACCGAGGCGCCCTGCCCCTGCCTCTCCCACTCCTCGACATCGGTGCAGCCTTCGACCACCAGGCCAGTTTCGGAGCCTGCCAGGCAGTGCATGAGGCAGGTTCGGATCAAGGTGCTGGCACAGATGACGACAATATGGGCGCTCGCATCCCGGTAGATCTGCGCGGCAGCCGCCGATGCGCCCTCGTCGAGCGAAGGGTCCGCGGGGGGATGCTGCTCATCGGCGGCTGGAGCGACTGGCTTGCGAGGCGCCGAGAAAGGTAGGGTCATAAGCGCGGTCCCAGCAGTTTGGTGGAGGTTCACCGAAAAGCAGAATCACCAGCGTGTGCGCTTTCGCACAGCCAACACCTCAACAGAGCGAGAGGGTGCTTGAACGTCGCCACAATGTCAAATCAGAATATGAAATTGACATTTAAAAGATCGTGGGTAAAAAGTTACTTCTCAACTGACAGCGCCCCAAGTTTTTCATGCCCAGACCCCTGCATGCCCGTCGTGTTTCGTCAGACAGCCAGGAGCGTGGCGTCAAAACGCGCCAAAACCTCATCGAAACTGCCGGACGGATTTTTGCCGACAAGGGCTACCATGCTACGACCAGCCGGGAAATTTGCGATCTGGCCGGCGTCAATACCGCGGCGGTGAACTATTACTTTGGCGGCATTCGCCCCCTCTATGAAGCGGCGGTATCCGAGGCGCGACGCGAGGTCGTCATCCCGCCCGAGGCCTTCGCAGCCATTCTGAAGCATGCCGAGCCCCTGGATCAGCTCAAAGCCTATTACGGCTTGATGGCCCGGCGATTGCTGTCTCCCGCCGAACGCTCCTGGCAGATCAGGCTGGTCACCCGTGAGATGGTGATGCCAACGGTGACCACGCTGATGGCGGATGAGGATTTCCTGGCGCCTCAGATGCATTGGCTGCGCGACCTGCTTGCCCGCATGCTCGATCGCCCGTTGGACCATCCCGACATCGGAAGGGCCGAACTGGCGCTCAATGCCCCCTTCATGGTCCTGGCCACGGTGGAGCGCGGCGTGCTGGAAGCGATTGCCCCGAGCCTGGCGGAGCACGAACGGGAGATCGAACCCATGTCGCGGGCGCTGGAGACATTTGCGCTCGCCGGTGTGCAGGCCCTGGCGCACAAAAGCTCCGGGCATTAGCCCAATCCATCTTTCCGCTCGGGCTGAAGGGCGGCGGCTATCCTACAGGCCGGTGGCCGTCGCGGCCCGGTTGCGGCCGGACCTCTTGGCTTCATACATCGCCTTGTCGGCGGCCTCGATGAGTCTTTCGGGCTGATCGTCGCCAGCGGGAATGTGGGTTGCACCACCGACACTGATCGTAACCTTGTCGGCGATCGGAGAGGCTGCGTGCGGCAGCCCGAGCGCCTCGATGGCCTGCACCACCTTATCCGCGAGAAAGGCGAGATCGCCAGCCAGGGTTTGCGGCAGCACCACGGCGAATTCCTCGCCCCCCATGCGCACCGCCAGGTCCTTGGGACGCTGGAAGGTCCCCCTCACTGCCGTCGCCACGGTTTTCAGCACCTCGTCGCCGGCGAGGTGGCCATAGGTGTCGTTATATTGCTTGAAGTGATCGACATCGATGATCAGCAGCGAGATCGGCTCCCTCGCCCGCATGGCCTGACGCCATTCCGTATCGAGATATTGATCGAAATAGCGCCGGTTGCTGAGACCGGTGAGGCCGTCGACATTGGTCAGGCGCTGCAATTCCAGATTGGTTTCCATCAGCTCCTGCTGGCTTCGACGCAGGGCACGATAGGCTTCGTCGCGCTGGATCTGAGTCAGATAGGCAGCCGAATGGTAGCGTATACGGGCAATCAGCTCGATCCGGTCGGGCAGCTTGACGAGATAGTCATTGGCTCCGATGCGGAAGGCCTCGCTTTTGACGGTTGCCTCCTCTTCCGTCGACAGCACGATCACGGGAATGGCCTTGGTGGCGGGATCAGCACGGTACTGGCGGACCAGTGTCAGTCCATTCATGTTGGGCATCACCAGATCCTGCAGGATCACGGTGGGCTTCACCCGCTTGGCCACGGCCAGGGCTTCCAGTGGATTGGAGCAATAATGCAGTTCGATCTCGGTCTCGTCGATCAGCGCCCGGCGAATGGCTTCGCCGACCATGAGTTGATCATCGACCAAAAGCACCATGACCGACCGCTGCGCCGTGTCGAGGGAAGCGGCGCCGTGGGATTTGGTGTCTGCTGGCTGGCTCATGGGGCGGTTCCTCTTCTCAGGCGCGGGGAGCCAAGCAGTTCGGTCAGACGCGAGGCGATTCTGCTCAGCGGCAGAATATCCGTCGCGGCGTCCAGGGTGGCTGCCGCCTTCGGCATGCCGTAGACCGCGCTGGTAGCCTGGTCCTGCGCGATGGTATGATGTCCAAGGTCACGGAGCGCTTTCAGCCCGCGCGCTCCGTCCGATCCCATGCCGGTCAGCAGGACGCCCGTCACGGTGCCGCCCCATAGACGCGCGACGCTGTCGAAGAAGACGTCCACGGACGGCCGATAGACCTGATCGATCGGATTGGGAGTATAGCCCAATTGTCGATTCGACTTAAAAACCAGATGATTGTCGGTGCCGGCGACCAGAACCTGCCCGGGAAGCGCGCGGTCCCCCTCGCTCGCCAGCCGGACGGGGAGCGCGGAATGCTGGCTGAGCCAATTGGCGAGCCCCGGCGCAAAGCGGGCATCGACATGCTGAATGATCACGATGCTGGCGGCAAAATTGTTGGGCAGGCTTTTCAAGACAGTCGCCAATGCGGTGGGACCGCCGGCCGACGCTCCGATCGCAACAAGCTGGCGGGCCTGCGGCCGCGCATCGTCGACAGGCCTTTGCTTGGGATTGCCTTCATTGACCAGATTGGCGATCACGTCGATCTTCGCCAGGAGGGGGCGCGCACCCCAACGGGTCTCCTGCGAGCCGAGCAGCGGCGTATCGACCGCATCCAGAGCTCCCTCCCCCATCGCCGCAAAAACGCGCGACGCATTGGTCTCGACATCGGCGGTCACGATCAGAATGGCGCAGGGAGACTGCGCCATGATCCGACGGGTGGCTTCGATACCGTCCATGCGCGGCATGATCAGGTCCATCAGCACGAGGTCGGGCCGGTCCCGGCGGCACAGCTCCACCGCCTGCGCGCCGTCGACGGCAACCCATGCAAGCTGATGCTGGGGCGCCATGGCGAGTACCCGGCGCATCGCTTCCACTGCCAGCGGCAAATCATTGACGATCGCGATCCTCATACAGCAGCCTCGCCAATCAGATCCACCACGGCATTGATCAGAGTATCATCCTGAAAACTGCCTTTGGTAAGATAATAATCTGCTCCGGCATCGAGGCCGCGCTGGCGATCCTCCGCCCGATCCTTGTAGGACACGATCATCACCGGCAGCGATTTGAGATCCGCGTCCTGCCGGATGCGGTGGACCAGTTCGATTCCGTCAAGGCGCGGCATGTCGATGTCGCTGATGAGCAGGTCGAAGCGGCCATTGCGCAGCGCGTTCCAGCCATCCATGCCGTCGACGGCCACTTCGACCTCGTAGCCGTGATGATCGAGCAATTTGCGCTGAAGCTCGCGTACGGTGAGGGAATCGTCGACCACGAGCACGCGCTTGCGCCTTTCCTCCTGCCGGCCCGCCGATTTCCGACCGACCTGGGCAAGCTGATCGGCGGAGGAGAGCTTCTCCATGGAACGGATGATGTCCTCGACATCGATGATCAGGAGCGGCGAACCATCCTCCATCAGGGCGGCCGCGCTGATATCCTTGATTTTGCCGAGGCGCGGATCGAGCGGCTGAACCACGAGCTCGCGTCCGCCGAGGAAGCGCTCGACGACCAGCCCATACATGGCGCCGGGGCTGCCGACCACGACGACACGCAATTCGTCCTCCGCATTGTCCGCCGGCGCGCAGCCGAGCACCTGATGCGCGCCGACCAATCCGACCAACTGTCCATCGAGGCTGAAATGCTGGCGCCCTTCCACCGTTTTCACCTGATCGCCCGCGATCTTGATGGCGCGTACGATATGGGCGAAAGGAAAAGCATAGGGTTCGCCGCCGATTTCCACGATCAGAGAACGGACCACCGAGAGCGTGAGCGGCAGTTCCAGCTTGAAGCGTGTGCCTTCGCCAAGCTCGGAGGTGACCCGCACAAGGCCGCGGACCTGGCGGACCATTTCCTGAACGACGTCCAGCCCCACGCCTCGTCCGGAAATGACGGTAACCTCTCCTTTCATGGAAAAGCCGGGCAGAAACAGGAATTCGAGCAGTTCATGGGGGCTGAGCTTGCCGGCGGTATCGGGGCTCGCAAGGTTGCGTGCAATCACGGTTTGACGGATCTGCTCAAGATCGACGCCACGTCCGTCGTCGGAGACGGTGATCTGCAGCGTGCCCGCCCGGTGTGATGCTTCCAGACGCACCACGCCTTCCTCGGCCTTGCCGGCGGAAAGCCTCTCGCCAGGGTTTTCGATACCATGGTCAAGAGCGTTGCGCAGAAGATGGCCGAGCGGAGCGTCGAGCCTGTCCAGAATGTCCCGGTCCACCAGCGTGCGCTCGCCGATGATCTCCAGCCTAACCTTCTTGCCGAGTTCGCGCGCAATGTTGCGCACCATGCGAGGATAGGCCGCGATGCCGTCGGAAAAGGGACGCATGCGGATCGCCAGCGCCTGGTCGTAGAGCCGGTGGGCGAGCGTGGTTGCCTGATGGTCGGTGGTTTCCAGTTCCCCCAGGCGTTGCGACAGATGCTGCCGGCATTCCAGGAGGCGCTGCTGAGCCTTGTCGAGAGCTATTTGGGCCCGCTCGTCCAGGAGCTGGGCCGGCAGGAGGGCCCGCAGCGACTCCAAGGCGGTGGCGGCTTCCAGCTGAAGGCGCTTGAGACGCTGCAACGATTGGCCGAAAGGCCCCAACCACCGCGACTCGACCAGCGATTCACCCGCGAGATCGAGAAGCCGGTTGAGGTTCTCGGCGCTGACACGCAAGGCCCGGTCGGTCGATCCGGGGATGGACGATGTTTCGTCCATTGCCGGCATCGGCACGGGCATCGACACGGGAGCGGGCTCGGATACTGGCGCTGGCGCGGGAGGGCGCGTGCCCTCGCCCGGCGGCTGGTTGAGTTCCAGCACGAACCGGTCGGCTTCGGCCTGCCAGGCCCCGTCGCGCGAGCCGCTTTCGAGATCCGGCGATCTGGCGAAAGACAGGAGCAGGTCGACGCCGCGCAGGAGCACGTCGATCCGGTCATGATCCAGTTGCGTACCGTGCTGCTGGGCCAGTACGAAAAGATCCTCCATCGCATGCGCGATCGTCACGCCCGCGTGGATCTCGACGATTCGGGCAGCCCCCTTGAGAGAATGGGCGGCTCGCATGCTGGCTTCGATCTGATCGGCCCGCATCGGGTCCTTGTCGAGCGCCAGCAAGGCCGTCGTCAGGGCTTCGGCCTGCGCTTCGGCTTCGATGCGGAACAGGTCGCGCATTGAGAATTGGCTGAGGTCCTGGGTCATCGTGCCAATCCCCGGCCGAGCGCCTCGAACAATGCATGCTCATCGAGCCGCCCGACATTCCTGTCACGCCAGGATAGCAATCCTCGGGTGAAGCCCGAGCTCGACTGGGCCACGGTCGCCGGCACCGGCTTCAGATCCGCCTCCGTGTAGAGGTGGGTGTACTGGACCTCGTCGACCGGAAAGGCAAAGCGTGAGCCGGCATGGTGGGCAACGATCAGCCGGCCCTGCGGGGCATCGTGCTCGGCGCCGATGAGCAGCTGCGCGATCGACACGCAGATCACCAGTTCACCCCGCACATTGACCAGCCCCAGCAACGCAGGACTGCGCCGATGCGGCAGCGAATGGATGGTGCGCAGGCCGGTCACCTCGTCCAGAACCAGGGTAGGCAAGGCGAACCACTCGCTGCCCAGGCGGAAGATCAGCACCGATTGGGAATTGGACGAACGCGCGATCACGTTCACTCCGGACGGCGCAACGGCGGCCTCCCCACCTGACGGAATGTCGCGGTCGAGCAGCTGGGAGGCCGCGCGCGAAAACACTTCGCAATTGTGGCAATGCGCATGACGCCGGAGTTCGGGGCATGACTTGTCGCCGCGCACGCCGATCCGCTGCCAGCAATTGTCGATCGCCGATGGCGAGGCCACGGAGGGCGCGTCGGAAGCGAGGCTGGTCATTGCGCTCTCCATTTATCCAGACGCCGCAGGCGCTCATCGAGCAGTTTGGCGCCGCTATGGTCGCCCTGTTTCTTGAGCAGGAGGGCGAGATGGCCGAGCGCCTCAGTATTGGCGGGATCCAGGTAGAGGGCCTTGCGGTAATAGCGCTCCGCCGCGCCAAGATCGTTGGAGGCGTCGCTGATCAGGCCGAGCAGCGCCAGGGCATCCGGCGTTGCGCCATCCCGGCGGATCAGCGTTTCGCATCCGCGCGCGGCCTCCTGCAGCTGGCCTCGATCCGCCAGAAGACGCAGTTCTTCGAGATTTGGCGGCGCCGGTTCCCGCTTCTCCTCGCGTCGTGGAAAAGCCGGGGGGATCGGTCTCGGTGTCGGCGAGGGCGGCGGCGCCCGTCGCGGCCGGGGCTCCGCCGGCGGTGGCGCGGGCCGAGCCTTGGCAGGGCCCGGCCGGACGCTTTCCTTGTGAAAGGCGAACGCCATCGGAATCTTGGCAGAGGTGAAGCCGTTGGAGCCCATCAGCCCTGCCTCCGAATGGCCGACAAAGGCGACGCCATGGGGCGCGAGCAAGCGCCGGATCACGCCGACGACGTGCTTTTGCGTCGCCGCATCGAAATAGATCAAAAGGTTGCGGCAAAAGACGAAATCATAGCTCGCGGGATCGGCGTAGAAATCGGGGGCGACGATATTGCCCTGGCTGAATTGCACGAGGCCGCGAACGGTATCCCTGAGCCTGTATCCGTCATCGGTTGCGTCGAAATAGCGGTCGCGAAAGGCCAGGTTTTGTCCCCGGAACGAGTTGCGGCCATAGATGCCCTGCCTGGCAAGGGCGAGCGAACGCGCGCTGAGATCGACGGCATCGATACGAAATTGGGCGGCGGTCAGGCCGGCGTCGAGCAGCGCCATCGCCATCGTATAGGGCTCTTCCCCGCTCGAGCAGGGCAGGCTGAGGAGGCGAATTGGGCGGGACGCATCCGCCTGGAGCGGTCCGCGCGTCACCAGCCGCGTCAAGGCAGCAAAGGCCTGCGGATCGCGAAAGAACCAGGTCTCGGGAACGATGACAGCCTCGATCAGTTCCTGCGTTTCCTCCTCGGAATTTTGCAGCAGTTCCCAATAGGCCTGGATGTCGTCGAGCTTGCATGCCTTGGAGCGCGCGGCCACGGCGCGTTCGATCGCCGACGGGCCGATCGAGGCCGCATTCAGCCCGATGGCGCGCGCGAGGAATTGTTCGAAGCGAGGATCGCTCATTGGCTGGTCACCGGCTGGCTGCGAATGGCCGCAAGAAGCGCAGCCGGCAGCAGGCCCTCCAGTTCCACACGCTGAACCAGACCATCCGGCCCGGGGGCGAAGGGGGCGAATTCCGCCGGATCCAGCCGCAGCATCTCCGTGGCCTTTTCCGCGATCAGGCCCAGCAGGACGGCATCGTCCCGCGGATGGCGCATGACGATGATGCGGGTGCTCAGGCGCCGGTGGGCCGGCCGGCCGAGTTCGAGGGCGCACAGATCGATGACCGGCACGAAGCGGCCGCGATATTCGAAGGAGCCGGCCACTCCCTCTGGGGCCCCACGCACCTTCTTCAATTCCGTCAGCGGCACGACTTCGACGATCGGGTCGATCGTCATCGCAAAGCCTTCATCGCCGATCCGGAAATAGAGGAAGAGCATTTTCGGTTCCGTCACTCCTGGAGCAAAGCGCCTTTCGACGAAAGACGCTGCAACGCCAGCTTCTGTTTCCACGCGCCTTTGCGATTCAGGGCAATCCCGTCCCATCGCAGACGTGAACGCGTCAGGCCATCTCCAGTTTGAAGCGTGCGATGCTCCCGCTCAAATTGCTCGCGACGTGGTTGAGTTCATCGATCGCGGAACTGGACTGGCGCAGGGATTCCACCGTCTGCTGCGTCGCCTCGGTCAACTGCAAGAGCGCCTCGCTGATCTGCTCGGCTCCCGTGGCCTGCGCCTGCATGCCGTCGCTGACGGATTCATAACGCGGCGCAAGCGCCTGCACCTGTGTGATGATCTCGGAAAGCTTGGCTCCGATTTCATGCACGTCATGGAGGCCGCGCCGCACTTCCTCGGAGAACTTGTCCATGCCCATGACGCTGGCCGACACGGCCGACTGGATCTCCTTGACCATCTGCTCGATGTCGTAGGTGGCGACGGCGGTCTGGTCGGCCAAACGGCGAATTTCGGAGGACACCACGGCAAAACCACGCCCGTACTCACCGGCCTTCTCCGCTTCGATCGCGGCGTTGAGCGACAACAGATTGGTCTGGTCGGCAACCTTGGTGATCGCGGTGACCACCTGGTTGATGTCGCTGGCCTTTTCGTTCAGCACGGCGAGCTTGGCGGTGATGGAGCTGGCGGCACCCATCACCTGGTTCATCGTGTCCTCCATATGAGCCAGCTCGACCTTGCCGCCGGACGCGAGACTGGCGGTATGCTCGGACACCGTCACGACGTCGGACATGGTCCTGACCAGTTCCCTGGAGGTTGCGGCAATCTCGCGCGAGGTCGCACCGATCTCCGTGGTGGTCGCGGCGACCTCCGAGGCCGTCGCCTGCTGCTGTTTGGACGTCGCCGCAATCTCGGTCATCGATGTGCTGACACGGATACCCGAGCGCTGGACCTGGCCCACGAGTTCCATCACTTCGTCGGCCATGCGGTTATAGCCTTCGCCGAGATCGCCCAACTCATCCTGGCGGATGATCTGCATGCGCTGGGTGAAGTCACCCTTGCGCATGGTGTCCATCAATGTCTTCAACTGCAGCAAAGGCTTGGTGATGGCGTTTAGCAGCGAAAAACCTGCGACGGCGGCAACCACCAGTGCAAATGCAAATGCCGCGATCATGGCGCTCAGCAGCGACAGGATCTCGTTGCCGACGATGTCAGGCAACGCGAAGGCGCGCTGCTGGTTGAACGCGATTACCTCGGCAAGATTCTTGTAGGCCGCCCTGAACGCTGCATCGACGTCCGAAGCGGCAGATGTCGTCACCTCGCCGTTGGCAGCCCCCCCGTTGCGTGCAGCCGCTTGCTTGAGAAAGGCTTCCTTCGAATTCTGGTAGGAGGCAACCGAATCCTTGAAACGCGAAAAGAGCTGCCGATCGGCATCCGCTACGATCGTATCCTCATACCCCTTGAAAAGCGCGATCAGCTTAGCCCGGTCATCGGCAAGCCGATCCTCCGTCAAGGGTTTGGCCGTGGCCTCACGCGACATGACGAAAACAAGATAATCTTCAAAGAGTCGATCCTTGATGACGGCGGCTTCTCGCAGCCCCGCGACGGAGTCGGACTTGAGGCTGGTGACATGGTCTTCGATCGACTTGAGTTGCCAATAGGCAAACACTCCGATCGCCAAAACAACCAGAAGGATAATGCCGAAACTCAGCATTATACGTGCACGAATAGTTACTTGCTTCATGGAAACTGCCGCGTCATTTCAGTCTTGCAACGATCAGCACGTCGAGCATGGTAATATGGCACGACCGTACGACGAAATCCGTAGGAAAAGCTACATCGAAATCCACGATAAATAAGGTCAGATTCCTTAAAGGCAAGTGTGCCCGACCAGCGGACGCCGACGCCGATGCCATCCATGGCTCATCCCCTCAGCCGAACGATGTCTTCGCGACATGCCCACTCGGATCGACGAGTTTCCGGGCTCGTTCCCGCGATCATCGGCTCCGGCAAGCAACGGGGCGGGACGAAGATCGCCGTCTCTCACCTTTGACTGGACTCCCCGTTCGTTCCTGCTGCGCATATGCAGCAAGATATGCCTGCCAAACATTAATCTCTTCATAATGAAGGACTTACTTCGGAAATACGCTTTTGCGGCAGAAGATGCTTCACGCAGGTATGACGCCCGCGGGCAGATCCGGCAAAGACCCCTTTCAGGGCCGTGTGATAACTGGCCGCGCCAGGAGCACAGCGCCGCTGTGCTCCGAGAAGGAGGCGCCATCAAGACGACTTGGCGTGAGCTTGGTTTCCGACCGTATCGAAGCCGTGCGAGACCCACGGAGCAGGTAATTCAGTTTCTCTCTTCAGCAACACGAATTCAAAGTTGATACATACCTCCCCGCGCCGTGTATTAAAGAATTTTAAGTGCATATTTGATTGTATATTTGAAAGAATATTTATATATTGATTTCTGTAAATCTGGAGCTTTGTTTCTATAAGTTTAAATTAGAATAATTAAAATATGCGCTCGTTGACTTCTATCAACATATATTGTTAGGCGGGGCGGACTTTTTCTAAAGAAAGCTCTCGGCTCGTGAATCTCAAATTTGCCCTTCTGGCATCCGCACCGCTTGTTCTGACGTCTGGCGCCGCCCATGCGCAATCCAATGGCGCCGCACCGATCGAACTCGATCCGGTGGTCGTCGAGGGCAAGAACCACGGTGGAGTCCCGGGCGTGATCGCTACCACCGGCTATGTCGCGACCTCCGGCCGGAGTGCTACCAAGACCGATACCCCTCTGCTGGAGGTGCCGCAGTCCGTCTCCACTGTGACGCAGCCCCAGCTCGAAGAACGCAAGCCGCAGAACCTGCTCGAGGCGATCGCCTACACCCCTGGCGCCGTCGTGGGCATGTATGGCTTCGACTCCCGCTATGACGGGTTCATGATCCGCGGCATCGACATGACCAATACCGGCGTGTTCCGCGACGGGCTCAGGCAGCTCAACAGCCCGAACGGCCTGTTCAGGCTCGAACCTTACGGGGTGGAGGCGATTTCCATCCTGCGCGGCCCGGCCGCTTCCATTTACGGTGCCAGCAGTACTGGCGGCATCGTCGACATCATCTCCAAGCGCCCGACCGAAACGCCTTTCCGCGAGGTCGAACTCCAGACCGGCTCCTTCGGCCGGCTCCAGGGCAATTTCGACTTTTCGGGTCCGCTTAATGCCGACCAGACGCTGTTCTATCGATTGACCGGCGTCGTACGCGACGCCAGGGCCGAACTGAGCGCCGGCAGGGACGACCGCGTGTTCATCGCGCCGGCCATAACCTGGAAGCCGAACGACAAGACCAAGCTCACCCTGTTGGGTGAGTACATGGATTCCACCGTCGGCGGCACCCAGGTCTATCTCAACCGATATGCCCCCTATGTCGACAGCCAGGGCAACGTCACCGACAAATCGATCGGTGCCGTCAAAGTGTTCGCCGGGGATCGCCGCTACAATGACTTTCGCCAGCAGCAGGGGCGCATCGGCTACGAGTTCGAGCATAAATTCAGCGATGACCTGATCCTGCGGCAGAATGCGCGCTATTCGCAGCTCGGCACCAACCAGGAATATTATTATTTCGGTCCCGGCCTGACCCGCGAAAGCACCGCCGGCTTCGTCAGCGATACCAGCCTGGAGAGCCACTTCACCACCGGGCCGGTCGAACACACGCTGCTGACGGGCTTGGACACCAGCTATCTGCACTACCGTTCCGCGGAAGGGTATGGCGGCGTGCCGCTCGGGGTCGATCCGCCACTCACCACCCAGTCCAAGCAGACGCTGGCGATGACCGGCATTTATGTCCAGGACCAGGTCAAATGGCAGAATTGGCGCCTGACCCTCGGTGGCCGGCACGATTGGCTCTATGGCCGCTTCAGCAAGGGCACGCTTGGCAGCGGCGTGACGCAAAGCAAGAGCCGCGACACCAAATTCACCGGGCGGGCCGCCTTGAGCTATGTCACCGATTTCGGTGTTGCCCCGTATGTCGCCTACGGCACCTCCTTCACGCCCAATCCGGGCACCGTGCTCAATGGCAGCGTTGCCGTGCCCACGACCGGCGAACAGACGGAGATCGGCGTCAAATACGACATTCCCAATATGAACGCCTCGCTGCGGGCCGCCGTCTTCGACATGCGCCAGAACAATGCGGTGGTCTACGAGGTCGTCGACGGCCTCAACAAGCAGGTACAGCTCGACGTGCGCTCGCGCGGCGTCGAGATCGAGGGCGTCGCCTCGCTGACCAACGGGCTCAGCGTCCAGGCGTCCTATTCCTACAACGACGCCCGCATCCTCAAGCTCACCCCGGATACCGAGGGTAACCGGCTGTCGAGCGTGCCCTATCACATGGCCTCTCTCTGGCTCGACTATGCCTTCCAGGAGGGGCCGGCCACGGGCCTGGGCATCGGTGGCGGGGTGCGCTATGTCGGCTCGAGCCTGGGCGACAACCTCAATCGCTCGGTGCTCGACAACAAGCCGCGCACCTTCGTCGATGCCTCGATCCGCTACGATCTCGAAAATCTCAACCCGAAGCTGGCAGGCATGCGCATGCAGGTCAGCGCCACCAATCTTCTCAACGAGGTGAAGCAGACCTGCACGGTCGGCTATTGCTATTTCGACGAGGGACGCAAGGTCATCGCCAGCCTGCGCTACCGCTGGTGAGCCGCCTCGAACCCGGTACGCCGACAAGGCGCGCGCTGTCTTCTCCGCTCGCCATCGTGCTCGGTGTCGGCGGCCTCTATGTCGGCCAGAGCATCATTGGCGGGCTGACCTTCATCGCCCTGCCGAGCGTGTTGCGGGAGCGCAATCTGCCGCTCGACCAGATCGGCCTGCTCTATCTTGCGGTGCTGCCCTGGGCCTTCAAATTCCTCTGGGCTCCGGCCGTGGAGCGCTACCGTTTGCCGGCCACCGGTCATAGCCGCTCCCGCTCGATCGTCCTGCTCGGTGGGTTGATTTCGGCCGCCGGCCTCATGTCGGCGGGGCTGATCGGGCCATCCGCCTTCATGCCTTTGCTCATCGTGCTGCTGCTGATCGCCTTCGCCACCTCCACCAGCGACATCGCCTGCGACGGGCATGCGGTGGAGACTCTGTCGGAGCGCTATCATGGCTGGGGCAATGCGGCGCAGGTCGGGGGCGCCTATCTGGGGTCGGCAATCGGGTCCGGCCTCTTCCTGGTGCTGGTTGCCCAATATGGCTGGGGCGTCGCCTGCTTCGCCATGGCGGCCCTGCTGATCGGGCTCGGCCTGCTCTTCGTGGTCTCGCCGGCACCGCCCTCCCCCGGGCGTGACCATCGGCCTTCCCTGCGCCAGGCCCTGCAGCGCAGGGACATGCATCTCGGCCTGGCACTGGCCGCCGTCAACGTCATTGCGCAAAAATGGGGCGTGAGCATGCTGGGCCCGTTCCTGATCGACAGCGGCCTCGACCTCACCTCGCTCGGCATCGTCAACGGCGTCGGCGGCATGGCTGTCGGCTTCGTCTGTGCCCTGATCGGTGGTGCCTTGGTACGGCTGTGCGGTGCGCGGACCGTGTTGGCGCTGGCCCTCATGCTGCAGGCAGTGGCGCTGTCGGGCCTGGCCTATGCTGCCTGGAAGGGTGGGGTCGGCCAACCTCTCCTGCTCATCCTCGCCTTGGCAAGCTCGTCCGGCATCATGGCTCTGGGCTTCGTCGCGCTCTATGCCCAGTTCATGGCGGTTTCCGATCCTCGCCAGGCCGGCATCGACTTCACGCTGCTGCAGTGCATGGACGCACTGGTGAGCATGGCCGGCGGTATGGGCGCGGGCTGGATTGCCCAGCACTGGGGCTATGGACTCTATTTCGGCCTGGCAGCGCTCCTCGCCCTGGCAGCCGCGCCGATCGCCGCGATCCTCAGCCACCGTGTCGCCGTACGGTCCGATGCTCGCAAGGTCCAGAGGGAGGCGCTCGCCGGCGTTCCATCCGGCCGATGATCGCATCCCTCGCGCCCTGCTTTGCCGGAAACCTCCATTGGTACGGGGAAGCCTTGGTGCTGCCGGGCACGCATGACGGGGCCATTGCCGGCCACAGCCTGCTCGAAAAAGGCGTGGCGGAAGAGCTGATGTCGCGGTTTGCCGGCACCTATCCAGGCGCCGACCGTCATGCCCTCGTCTCGATGTGGACCCAGTGGCATTTCGGGGCACTGGTCATCCCAGCGACCGCCGCAATCTTGCTGCTCGACCGGGACCTGCCGGTGGATCTCGATGCGATCAGTATCATTCCGCATGAAAGCGGGCGCACGGCCGCGCTGGTCATTCCGGATGACGGCAGGCCGCATTGCAGCAATGCGAGCGAACGCTTCTCGCGCCTTTTCGAGGGGCATGTCGAACCGCTGATCCGTAGCTTCGCCGGGCGATTTGACGTGTCCAAGCGCCTGCTATGGACCAATGCGGCGGCCATCTTCGAGTGGACGCTGCACCAGGTCCTGGAGATGGGTGGCCCCTGCCCGGCCGCCCTGGAGGAAGGCCGCGCCTTGCTGCAGCGGCGCAGCGGCGAGAACGGCCGCCCCAATCCGATCTGTGGCGCGATAAGCTATCCCCTGGAACAAGGGCAGCCCGTGCGGCGGCGGAAAGTCTGCTGCCTGCGCTATCTCCTTCCAGGCGTGGAGGATTGCGGCAGCCTCTGCCCGCTGCCGCCGACGAGCCGGCAGCAGGCAAGCCTTTCCGCTTAGCCCTGCAATTGGAATTTGGCGGAAACATCAGCGCAATTGCAGTGATGCCCGCGCCCCAGGCAAACGCCCTAGGCGCGCCTAAATCCGGTATCAGTGCATGATCTCGGCGACCCAGGCGCTGTCCGGGCCACGGGCGAAATAGACCCGCACCTGGTTCGCTCTCGCCTGCGGCGTATCCTTCACCATGGCCGTACACGTCACGCCCGGGCGACCGACGGCCGGCACGCAGGAGTTGATATGGGCAGTCTGTTCCTGCTTGGCGGCCAGCGCGGGTATCGCCCGCATGGCAGCAGTTGCCTCTGCATCGCTCGGCTGGTCCAGGAGCGGGGCGGTCGCGGACGCCAGGAAAACGAAAACCAAGCCATCCGCCAAAGTCCGGTTGATCGGCACGGCGGCCTCCTGTGTTCAACGCGTGAAGAACAGGCGTAGACACCCTTATAAACCAGCAAGGGGGCAGAAATCGGATGGAGGCTGCCGGCCAAGGAACCGTCGATAGATAAGTGTACTGTCATCCCCTTCCCTCGGCTTCGCTCGCCGGGGATGACAGCCTGAAAGCGATGTACTTATTCTTCGACGCTTCCTAAGCGGTGCCGGATATGTCCGGCGGCGCCTCTGACCTGCCCATGCGGCGGTTCAAGCGGCGATATTCGCCGGGCGGCAGGCCGAAACGCGCCCTGAAGCTCCGTGAGAACTGGGCCTGGTCGGTGAAGCCCCATTGATAGGCGATCTCGGCTGCGGTCTGGGTGTTGGCGGGATTTTCGAGCGCGGTACGGCAGGCCGCCAGCCTCTGATCCCGGATCCAGCCCGCCACCGTCTGGTCGGTGTCGCGGAACAGGTCGTGCAGATAACGGATGGAAACCCCGCAGGCCCGCGCAATCATCTCGGGGTCGAGGCGCCAGTCGTTGAGATGGCCTCGAACATAGGCCTCGATCCGGGCGAGATGAGCCTCGCGCACCGTCGAGCTGCCGGATGTCAGGACGCGCTCGTCCGCCTTGACCGCCAGCACCAGCAGGTCGATGAGCTGGCGCCCCACCGCATTGCGGGCCTCCTCGTCCAGCGCCTCGAAGCGCTGGGGCAGGAGATGCAGCATGTCGGCGAAGAGGCCGCCGGCGCCGTTGGCCGCGTCGAATTGCAGCGAGCACAATCTGTCCGGACTGCGGATGCGCTCCGACAGCGGCTGAGATGCCACCTTCAGCACCCAGAGATCGGCGGGGTCGGCATGGCTGAACTCATAGGGCTCGTGGCTGCGCTCTAGGAAGAACCCGCCGGGCGAACAGCGCACCTCGCTGCCGCATTGGGAGAAATAGACCTCGGAGCGGGTCGGCACGGTCACCAGGAACTCTTCCTTGCGGGCCCTGCGAAAATGATGCGGCAGGCGCAGATATTGCAACCCGTCCGACGACAGCCGGGAGATCGACACGTCGCCGAACTGCCAGATGGTGAGGTCGCCGAAGAAATGATCGGGGTGGCGGAACGTCAGGTCGAGCGGGAAATAGGCTCCGGCAATGGCCTGGTGCCAGTGCCGGCTCCGATCCATCGTACGGGTCGCGCTCGTGGTGACGGACGTCTTCATGACAGCTCCACAGAACGGCTGTCGAGACTAGGCGCGGCAGACGAGGATGGCAATCGCCTGGTCCCTTCGTCTGGCCGATTGTGCACTCAGCGTCAAACCATTGCTCTCTCCCTGCAAAGACGGCCGCCGCCAAACCTGATTGGCTGACGAAATGACGGTGCGCAGACGCCGCTGCAGGGGATCATACGGAGAACGAGCTCGTTTTCCGCACCGCCCGCGGCCGGCCAGGGAGGATGAATGTCGACAGAGCGAGCAAAAGTTGATCCGATCACGCTGTCGGTGGTGCGCGGGGTCCTGGAGACCACCCAGCGCGAGATGACGCTGGCCCTGGAAAAGACGGCGCGCTCCTCCGTCTTCAACCTGGCGCATGACTATTCCACGGCGCTCTTCAACGCCCGCCCGGAGATGATCCTGCAGGGCCAGGACATTCCCATCCATCTCGGCTCGTTGATCCCGGCCATGAAAGCCGTCGCCAAATTCTTCGGCGACGACATCCATGAGGGCGATCTCTTCCTGCACAACGATCCGGCCTTCGGCGGCAGCCACGCCATCGACACCTGCATGTACAAGCCGGTGTTCTATCGGGGCGAGCTGGTCTACTGGACCGTGTGCAAGGGTCATCTCACGGATATCGGCGGCCCGGTTCCGGCCGGCTACAACCCCAACGCCACCGAGATCTACGCCGAATGCCTGCGCATCCCGCCGGTGAAGATCTGGGATCGCGGCAAACCGCGCGAGGACGTGCTCAACCTGATCTTCTCCAACATGCGGGCCCGGCGCGACCAGGAAGGCGATTTCCGCGCCCTGATCGGCGCCTGCCAAGTGGGAGAACGGCGCCTCATCGCCCTCCTCGACAAATATGGCAAGTCTACCGTCGATGCCTGCATCGACACGCTGCTCGACATGGCCGACCGGCATATGCGCTCGCTGATCGCGAGCGTTCCCGACGGCACCTATGAGGGCAAGGCCATCCTGGAAGATGCCGGACACGGTTTCGGCGATTTCGAGATCGCCGCCAAGGTGACCATCACCGGCGATGCCTGCCACATCGCCATCTCCAGCCCGCCGCAGGTGCCCTATTTCATCAATTCCTACGAGGGCAATTCCCATTCGGGCGTCTATCTCGGCCTGATGATGTTCGCCGCCCTGCCGCCGCCCTACAATGAGGGCCTCTATCGCTGCGTGAGCGTCGATTTCGGTCCCAAGGGCACGCTGTGCAACGCGCAGGAGCCCGCCCCCCACATGAACTGCACCACCACGCCGATGGAGACGCTGACCGATGCCGTGCGTCTCGCCTTCGAGAAGGCAATGCCCTCCAAGGTCGCGGCCTCCTGGGGCCATGCCAACGGGCTCAACATCGCCGGCAAGGACGGCCGTACCGGCGAGGAGTTCGTCACCATGGTGCTCGCCACCATCATCTCCGGCGGCGGCGCCACGCCCCAGCAGGACGGCTGGCATGCCGTCGGCCCGGAATGCTGCTTCGGCGCCCTCACTTCGGGCGATGTCGAACTTCTCGAATATTCCTATCCCATCATCATTCACCGTTATGCGCTGATGACCGATTCCGGCGGGGCCGGAAAATTCCGCGGCGGTTCGGGCACGGCCTGGGAGGTCGAGCCTCTGACAGGCGACATGCTGTGCATCGGCTTCGGCGAGGGGCGGCGCATTCCCGCCATGGGCGCGGCCGGCGCCAAATCCGCTCTCATCGACAAAAAGGTCGGCCGGGTCGAACTCCGGCGCGGGGGCGAGGTCACGGTCGAGCGCAAGAACATCATCGAGACCATCAAGCCCGGTCAGACCATCACCAACCTCAACCCCGGCGGCGGCGGCTATGGCAACGCCTTCGAGCGCCCCATCGAGAAAGTGGTGTGGGACGTACGCAACGGCCTCGTCTCCGTCGAGGGCGCCCGCGCCGACTACGGCGTGGCGATCAAGGATGCCGAGACGCTCGAAGTCGACCTCGCCGAAACCCGCCGGCTCCGGGCGGCTTGAAAGAAACGATCATGGAACATGCTTTTCGTCTCGGCATCGACGCCGGCGGCACCTTCACCGATTTCGTCATCGCCAACCGTGCGAGCGGCGATGTCAAACTCTTCAAGGCGCTCTCAACGCCCTCCGATCCGACCAAGGCGATCGAGAACGGCCTCAAGCAGATCGCCGAGAGTCTCGGCACGACCCCCTCGGCCATCGTGTCCGATTGTGACCTGTGCATCAACGGCACCACGGTCGGCCTCAACGCGCTGATCACCCATCGGGGCGGCAAGACCGGTCTGATCTGCACGGCAGGCCACGAGGATTCCATCGAGATCCGCAACGGTCACAAGGAAGACGGCTATCGCTATGATCCGGAATATCCCGCGGCCACAATGCTGGTGCCACGCTATCTCCGGCGGGGCGTGCGCGAACGCGTCCTGTCGGATGGCTCGGTGCGGACCCCGATGCAGGAAGAGGACGTGCGCCAGGCCTGCCGCCTGTTCCTCGAGGAAAAGGTGGAGACGGTCGCGATCTCCTTCGTGTGGTCCGTGCTCAATCCCGGCCATGAGCGCCGCGCCGCCGAGATCGTGCGGGAGATGATGCCCGAGGCGATCCTCACCGTCGGCAGCGAGCTCTACCCTCAGATCCGCGAATATACCCGCACCTCAACCGCGGTGACCAATGCCTATCTGGCCCCGGTGATGCGGCGCTACGTGACGGCTGTCGACCGCTATTTCCGCGACCTCGGCGCCAAGCAGCCGGTGCGCTATTTCCAGTCCAATGGTGGCCTCGCCGTCGGCCAGGTGATGACCGACCGCTCCGTCTACGCCATCAATTCCGGCCCGGCCTCCGCCCCGCAGGCCGGTCTCTATGTCGGTGCCCCCTTCGGCAAGGAGAATGTCATCACCGTCGACATGGGCGGCACCTCCTTCGACATCACGCTCACCCGCAACGGCCAGACCAATCTGAACAAGAACGTCGACTTCCTGCGCTACCGCGTGGGCGTCCCCATGATCCAGGTCGAGACACTCGGTGCCGGCGGCGGTTCGATCGGCTGGATCGACAGCCTGGGCTTGCTGCAGGTCGGTCCGCAATCGGCCGGTTCGGAACCAGGCCCCGCCTGCTACGGGCGCGGGGGAACGGACCCGACGACCTCCGACGCCAATCTCGTGCTCGGCTATCTCAATCCCGAGGGCCTGCTCGGCGGCAAGCTGCCTCTCGACGTCGCCAAGGCCCGCGGCGCCATCGCCAAGATCGCCGGGCCGCTCGGCATCAGTATCGAACAGGCCGCTTATGGCATGTTCACGATCGTAAACAGCGGCATGGTCAACGGTATCCGGCGCGTCTCGGTCGAGCGCGGCTACGATCCGCGCGACTTCGTCCTCGTCGGGGCCGGCGGGGCCACCGCCGCCCATATCACCGCTCTGGCGCGCGAGATGGGCATCGATACGATCATCCTGCCCAAGCTCGCCTCGGGCCTGTGCGCCTTCGGGCAGATCATCTCGGACGTCAAATACAATTATATGGCCACAGCTCCCCTGCGCCTGGACAATGAAGGCGCCTGCGAGAAGATCGACACGCTCTTTGGCGAGATCGAGGCACAGGGCGTGCGCCATCTGGAGACGGACGGCTTTGCCCCCGAGCGCATCGCCATCAAGCGCAGCCTCGAAATGCGCTATGTTGGGCAGGTGCATGAATGCACCGTCGACATCGACAATTTCAGGATCGACGAAACCACGATCGACAAGGTCAAGGATGCCTTCCACGCCCGCCACGAGGAGCTCTACACCTATTGCGAGCGACACAATCCCGTCGAGGTCGTGAATATCGAGTCCACCCTGTATGGATTGATCGAGAAACCAAAGCCTCCCAGGCTGGAGGGAACCGGCAGCCTGGACCTTGCCCTCAAAGGCAGCCGGCCAGCGATCTTCCAGGCCACGGGCGAGGCGACGTCTACACCTGTCTATGACGGGTCGAAGCTGGGCGTGGGGGTATCCGTCACCGGGCCCGCCATCATCGAGGAGGTCACCACCACCATCGTGATCGAGCCCGGCTGGACTGCGACCCTCCATGAAAGCGGCAGCTATCTGCTGACCCGCAAGGACTGACGGGCGATGCCCGTGCTTCCCGCCCTCTCCCCGCCTGCGGCCCCATCTCGCCTAGCGATGAGGCGGCAGGAAGAAGGCCTGGCGGAAATAGGAGCGGAAGGCTTCCATGGCGGGGGTGAACACCGCGTCTCGCCGCCAGGCCAGGCCGACATCCATCGAGGGGATCGGCTCGCTCGGCACGATTGTCTCGATGCGCTTGCCTTCCAGGGACCAGGGCCTCAATACCATGTCCGACAAGATCGCCACCCCCTGCCCGTCGGCCACCAGCGAGCGGACGGCCTCGACCGAGGAGGTTCGCAGCGTCACGTTCGGCCGGAACGAGGACAGGCTCCAATAGCGCAGCGCCGTATGGGCGGCCTCGTCCACGGTCAGCATGATATAGGGCTCCTCGGCGATCTCCCTGAGGCTGACGGCGCCCTGTGCCAGCAACCGGTGGCGGGCCGGCACCCACAGCCGCCGGCGCGAACTCATCAGCGTCTCGGTGGTGAGGTCGGGATTGATGACGTTGGAGGTCAGCAGCACCGCCATGTCGTAGCGATTGGCCAGCAGCCCGTCCTCGATCGCCTCGCGGTTGAGCTCGAAGAGCTGGATGTCGAGATTGGGCCAGGCGCGGCGCAGGCGGCCGAGATGGTTCGGCAGGAAATAGCCGATGACCGTGTAGGTGGCCGCAACGGTCAGCCGGCCGGCAAAATCATTGGCGGGCAGGAGAAGGCTGGTGGCCTCCTCGACCTTGTTGAGGATCTCATAGGCGTGGAACAGGAACTGCCGGCCCGCGGGTGTCATGTCCATGCCCTGGGTGGACCGGGTGAACAATTCGACGCCGACGATCTGCTCCACCTCCTTGATGGCGGTGGTGATGGCCGATTGCGAGATGCCGAGTTCGCCCGCGGCCTGCGAAACCTGGCCATGCTCGGCCGTCGCCACGAAATAGCGGATCTGGCGCAAGCTGACCGGCATGGAGGGCTCCCTTCGCGTTTCAGATGGCTCTCTATACCAATATTTGAAAAATCGATAGAGAGCCCTTTGCAAAGCGGTCGACCTGCACACTTATCCACATGTCTGCTCAAAAATGGCCTCATGTTCTACAAATCCGAGCAAAACAGAGAAACTCCCCGTTTCTGAAAATCAGATATCAGGCATCTAAATATAGAATTTTTCAATCAACTCATCTCGCCTTAACGTCACAGCAAGACCGGCAGCATGCCGGCGCAGGATGAATCTCACAGAGGGAGGCTGGCTTGGCGCTGGCTGCGGTCGACATCAATTGCGACATGGGCGAAGGCTTCGGCCAATGGCGCCTCGCGGAGGCGGACGACACCGCCCTGATGGAGCTCATCAGTTCCGCCAACATAGCCACGGGCTTTCATGCGGGCGATCCCTCGCTGATGGACGCCACCGTCCGGCTGGCGGCCCAGCACGGCGTCGGCATCGGCGCCCATCCCGGCTATCGTGATCTCCAAGGCTTCGGTCGCCGCCGCATCGAGGGCGCGGCCGAAGAGATCGTCAACGATATCGTCTACCAGACCGGGGCGCTGCGGGAGTTCGCCCGGCGCCATGGCGCCAGCCTGCAGCATGTGAAGCCGCATGGTGCCCTCTATATGGAACTGGCGGCCAACGAGGACCTGTCGCGTTGCTTCGTCCATGCGATGCAGGCCACCGCCCCCAACGCCTTCATCTATTGCATGGATGTCTCGCTGACCCATCGCGTCGCCGTCGAAGCCGGCCAGCCGGTGATCCGTGAATTCTATGCCGATCGCGACTATGGCCGGTCGGGCTCGATCGTGTTCACCCGCCATACCGGGCGGCTGGATCCCGCCGCGATCGCCGACAAGGTGGTGCGCGCCTGCCGGGAACAGCGGGTGCGCACCGTCGAAGGCGACGACATCGACATCGCCTTCGACTCCATCTGCTTTCACTCCGATACGCCCGGCAGCCTTGCCATTGTCCGTGCCATGCGGGCGGCCCTGGTGGCCGAGGGCATCAAGATCATGCCGGCAAGCGAGCTGGCGAACCCGTCCAAAGCCATCACGAGGGGATGAGAATGGCAATTCTAGAGATCATGTCACCCTTGCCCGGGGTCTTCTACAGACGCCCCTCCCCTGACAGCCCGGCCTTCAAGGAAGATGGCGAGAGCGTCGCCGCAGCCGATGTCATCGGCCTTGTCGAGGTGATGAAATCCTTCCACGAGGTCCATGCCGGCATCGGCGGCGCCAATATCAAATTCCTCGTCGATGACGGCGACGCCGTGATGGCCGGCCAGGCTCTCGCCGAGGTGGAGGCATGAATATCCGCTCCGTTCTTATCGCCAATCGCGGCGAGATCGCCGTGCGCATCAATCGCGCGGCCAGGGCCTTGGGACTGCGCACGGTGCAGGTCTACAGCGCCGCGGACAAGGACTCCCTCGCCGTGCGGCTCGCCGATGAGGCGATCGAAATCGGGCCTCCGGCGGCAAAGAAATCCTATCTCGACATCGAGGCAGTGCTCGCTGCCGCCAAAGCGGCCAAGGTCGATGCCGTGCATCCGGGCTATGGCTTCCTCGCCGAGAATGCCGATTTCGCCAATGCCGTCGTAGCGGCGGGCATGAAATTCGTCGGTCCCGCAGGCTCCGCCATCCGCCTGCTCGGCGACAAGGTCGCCGCGCGCGCGGAAGCCGAGAAGGCGGGCGTGCCCACCGTGCCGGGCAGTGGCGGGCGCGTCTCGGACCTCGAAGAGGCCGAGGCAATCGTCGCGCACATCGGCTTTCCGGTGATGATCAAGGCCGCGGCCGGCGGTGGCGGGCGCGGCATCCGTGTCGCCGCCGATTGGGATTCGTTTCGCCGGCAGTTCCCCCAGGCCTCCGCCGAAGCGGCGGCGGCCTTCGGCGATGGCGGTCTCTATGTCGAGAAGGCCATCGAAAAGGCGCGCCATGTCGAGGTGCAGATCCTCGGCGACGGCAGGAACTTC
The DNA here is from genome assembly GCF_017813775.1 of Labrys sp. LIt4. Classification (NCBI taxonomy): domain Bacteria; kingdom Pseudomonadati; phylum Pseudomonadota; class Alphaproteobacteria; order Hyphomicrobiales; family Xanthobacteraceae; genus Labrys; species Labrys sp. LIt4. The sequence continues at coordinate 64,138 of NZ_JAGIPY010000006.1, read as the reverse complement.
GTGCATTGTTTCGAGCGCGAATGCTCGCTGCAGCGCCGGCGTCAGAAGGTGTGGGAGGAAGCTCCGGCCGTGGGCCTGTCGCCTGAGGTGCGTGAACGCTTGTGCCAGAGTGCCGTCGCTCTCGCCCGCTCGGTCGGCTATAGCGGCGCCGGCACGGTGGAATATCTCTATGACGAGGCCAGCCAGGACTTCTACTTCATCGAAGTCAACACGCGCATACAGGTCGAGCATCCGGTAACGGAGATGATCACCGGTCTGGACCTGGTCCAGGAAATGCTGCGCATCGCCGGCGGCGAGCCGCTCTCCATTCGCCAGGCGGACATCGCCGTCACCGGCCATGCCATCGAGTGCCGCATCAACGCCGAAGACCCGTTCAAGAACTTCATGCCCTGGCCGGGTGTGGTCACGGCACTGTCGGTCCCCAAGGCGAGTGACATCCGTTTCGACACCATGCTCTTCGAGGGCTATGCGGTGCCGCCCTTCTATGACTCCCTGTTGGCCAAGCTCGTCGTCCATGGCGAGACCCGCGCGGCCTGCCTGGCGACGCTCAGGCGGGCGCTGGCCGCCCTGAAGATCGAGGGCATCCCCACCACCATTCCCCTGCACGAGGCCCTGGCCGCCGACATCGATGTCGCAGCGGGGCGTTTCCACACACGCTTTCTCGAGGGCTGGCTGGAGAACCGTTTTGCGCCGCCGCCAGCCGAACCGGCGAAGGAGGCCGCCCGATGAAAAGCCGATATTCCTTTGGCGGCGACGAGCACCTGTTCGTCGAATGCGACGAGAGCATGTCGCTGGAGGCCTTCTTCAAGAGCCTGTCGATGACCCGCGCCATCAGGGAGGCCGGCATTGCCGGCGTCACCGAGATCTGCCCGGCCAATGCCTCCTTCCAGATCCGCTTCGATCCCGACCGCATCAAGCCGGACGACATCCTGGCCGAAGTGAAGGCCATCGAGACGGCCGCCGCGAAATCCGAGCCGGTGATCGGCACTCGCATCATCGAAATACCGGTGTTCTATCAGGATCCCTGGACGCATGAGACCCTGATGCGGTTTCGCGAGCGCCACCAGGACCCCGCGGCCACCGATCTCGAATATGCCGCCCGTATCAACGATCTCGCCTCGGTCGAGGATTTCGTCGCCGCCCATAGCGGCTCGCCCTGGTTCGTCTCGATGGTCGGCTTCGTCGCCGGCCTGCCCTTCATGTACCAGATGGTCGAGCGGCGGAGACAGCTCCAGGTCCCCAAATATCTCAGGCCCCGCACCGACACCCCGAAACTGACGGTCGGCCATGGCGGCTGTTTTTCCTGCATCTATTCGGTGCGCGGCGCCGGCGGCTACCAGATGTTCGGCATCACGCCGATGCCGATCTTCGATCCCGAGCAGAAGACCGGCTATCTCCGCGACTTCATGGTGTTTTTCCGGCCCGGCGACATCGTCAAGTTCAAGCCGATCGGGCGTGATGAACATGATGCGATCGCAGGCGACGTCGCCACCGGCCACTATGCGCCTGAGATGCACGAGGTCACCTTCGACCTCAGGGAATTCCAAAAGGACATCGATGGCTACAACGCCAAGCTGGAGGGCATGATCCATGGGCGTTAGGGTCCTCAATCCTGGCCTTTCCACCACTGTCCAGGATCTCGGCAGGCCGGGTTATTTCCATCTCGGCATCCCCGTGGGCGGGGCGATGGACCGGCTGGCCTTGCGTGCCGCCAATCTCCTGGTCGGTAATGACGAGGCAGACGCCTGCCTGGAGGCCGTGTTCCTCGGCCCCGAACTCGAATTCACCCGGGATGCGACGATCGCGGTCACCGGGGGCGAGATGCCGATCAAGATCGACGGGGTCGAACAGCCGTCCTGGACGGCCCTCCGCGTGAGGGCGGGCCAGACCCTCAGCTTCGGTTTCCTCAAGGCGGGCGCGCGCATCTATATCGCCATTGGCGGCGGCTTCGACGTTCCCCTGGCGCTCGGCAGCCGCTCGACCTATGTGATCGGCGCGCTCGGCGGCCATAAGGGGCGTGCCCTGGCCAAGGGCGACGAACTCGCCATCGGCGAAGCGGGCACCGCCAAGGAAGGGCGCAGCGTGCCCGAAGCCTTGCGCCGTCGTCCCGGCGCGCCCGCGCAGCTTCGGGTCCTGCCAGGCCTCTATTGGCACCGCATCCAGGAGCAGTCGGGACGCGCTTTCTTCGAGGACCAGTGGAAGGTCGCGCCGGAAGCCGACCGCATGGGCTATCGCTTCCGTGGCGGCCGCCCCCTGCACTTCGTCGAACGCGAGCCACCTTTCGGCGCGGGGTCGGATCCCTCCAACATCGTCGACAGCTGCTATCCCTATGGCTCGATCCAGGTGCCCAGCGGCACCGAGCCGATCATCCTGCACCGCGATGCCGTATCCGGCGGCGGCTATTTCATGCTGGGGACGGTGATCTCGGCCGACATGGACCTCATCGGCCAGATGCAGCCCAACACCCCGACGCAGTTCGTCGAAGTCGACATGGCCACGGCTCTGGCGGCGCGCGCCGAGCGCGCGGCGCTGCTGACCTCTATCCGGGCCGCACTGGCCTCGAACTAGATCCGCTCTGGTCGAAGCGGCCAAAAAAAGCCGCCGGCCCAAGAACAGCGTCAGAACGACACCATCCAAATACGACATCGGTCCAGAACCAATGAGAGGGGAACCATCATGGCAGGCACCATCGCGGCCGCCGAAGCCGATACGCTCGACTATTCCAACCGGGCGGTCCCGCCCGATGCCCGCATGCCCAGGATGGCCCTGACCATGGCCTGGTGGGCCGTGTGCAGCGCCGTGTTCTACATCGTCGTCGGCGCCGCCCTGGCTCTCGGCTTCGGTACCCGCAACGCCATCATCGGCATGGTGCTGTCGGTGATCGCCTATGGCCTGATCAACGCCGTGCTCAGCCGCTTTGCCATTCGCACCGGCCTGTCCGTCGCCCTGTTCTCGCGCGTGCTGTTCGGAAATGTCGGCGCGGGGCTGGCGACCCTGATCTTCTGCGCCACCGCCATCTACTATGCCGTGTTCGAAGGATCGGTCATCGCGGTCGGCATTCACACCATCTTTCCGTCCGTGTCCTACGCGATCGCAGCCCTGATCGTGGTGCTCTATTCGGTGCCGCTGATCTTCGGCAGCATCCAGACCTGGCTCGACAAGTTCAACGGCGTGCTGCTGCCCTTCTACATCCTCGGGCTGGTGGTCGCTGTCGGTCTGGCCGTGGCCGAATATGGCTATAGCGACAAATGGCTCAATCTCGGCCCGGCCGGCGGCCCGCCGGCGAATGGCTGGTGGTCGTGCTTCGTCTATTATATGGGCGTGTGGGTGCTGATGATGTTCACCTTCGACTATGCCCGTTTCGGCCGCGAGGAGGACGCGGGCTATCACGCCTTCTTCAATTTCGGCATGCCCTTCTATGTCATGGTGTTCCTGGTCAGCGGCCTGTTCGGCATGTTCATGATCGGCACCGTCCCCGATCTCGGTACGGTCAGCGAGGTGACCGTCCTGCTCGCCTTGCTGAAGCTGATGGGCGTCTGGGGCCTGCTTTTCGTCTGGGTCACGCAGACGCGCATCAACACGGCCAACTACTATCTCGCCGCCGTCAACATGGAAGCCCTGGTCCAGCTCTTCGGCAAGCTTCCTTTCGGGCGCATCGGCTGGGCCGTCGTCGTCGGCGTGATCGTTTATCTCCTAATGCTGGCCGATGTCTTTGCCTATCTGCTCCAGGCCCTCGCCTATCAGGGCATCTTCGTGGTGGCCTGGGTTGCCGTGGCGATGGCCCATATCCTCAGCGACCGCTACAGGCGCCTGGCCGGCGATACGATCGAATATCGCTCCAGCCACGTGCCCGCCTTCAACCCGCTCGGCCTGGTGGCCTGGTTCGCCGGAGCGGCCATCGGCATCGTCCTGCATCTGTTCGGCGGAGCCTATGCGGAACTGTCGGCGCCGGCGACCGCCGTGGCCGCGTTCTGTATCTACACGGTGGGCCTCACCTTCGCCCGCCGCTCCTGGTTCCTGGTCGCCGATTGAAGCGAGCGACCGCAAGGTTGCCGGCTGAGCAATCAGCCGGCAATTGCACGAGGGATCGGTTGCACCCGTTCGGGAACGATCGGAGCCGGTCGGCGTTGAATTGCAAGATGCGCACGTGTCAACCGGACCCGGCAGTAGAGGGAACAGGGATGGTTTTTCCGGTTTCCCGCCCTGACCAACGAAACGGTAGCCGAGCCCTTGTCCTGCCCGTGCGCATCGCCTTGGCTCGTGGCGACGGGGGCTGATTTCGGGGGGCTGGCAGCCGCCCGGCCTGATTGGCCAGATTTAGCAGGAGGCGCATGGAAGTCGTATCCCGGGTGGTTTTTACCGTAGCCAGCATCTGCCTGATGGTATTGGCAGGCGGTCTTGTCGCGATTGCCGGATTTCGGGTCTTTCATGCCGCTTATTACGACGGCCAGTTCGACAATACCCTGCTCGATTCAATCGGCTTTGTGGTGGTTGGCATCGCGGTCTTCGACGTCGCGCGCTATTTCCTCGAAGAGGAGGCGCTGCGTACCCGTGAAATGCGCAATGCCGTGGAGGCCCGCCGCAGTCTGACGAAGTTCATGTCGGCCATCGTGATCGCGGTTTTCCTCGAGGCTTTGGTGACGGTGTTCAAGGTCGCCAAGCAAAGCCCGGAGCAATTGCTCTATCCGGCACTCCTGCTGTTCGGCGGCACCGCCATGATCGTGGGCCTCGGCGTCTACCAAAAACTGTCCGTGGACGTCGAACGGGAAAGCCCGGCCGAACCCAGCAAGGAAAGGGGCGGAAGAGGGCGCAAGACCGGGGGGCGGGAGGCAGACCCGAGCTAAAGCGTTTTACGATTTGGCGATATCGCCAGAACCGCAAAGACGCGTTCAATTGAAGAGTGAGAGCAATGCAGCGTTTCCATCTCAACGCGCTTCGCTCCAGGAAGCTTCGTTTCGCTTCGGGATGGACATGACCGCGCGACCGCTCGTGACGTCGGCGACCATCTGCCGGACATCGGCCAAGTCCTGTTCGCGGATCGCGGCGACGAACTCGCTTCCCGTTGCGTTATAGCGCTGCGTCAGGATCTGCACCGCCTCGTGGGCCGACAGCCGGGCCTGCACCAGCGCAAGGTCGGCAAAGGCGCAACCGATGCGCACCTCGATCCGGGTGACGATCGGCAACTTCTCGGCAGCGCGGAGGCAGGCGGCTGCCGTGCCGCCGTAGGCGCGGATCAAGCCGCCGCTGCCAAGCAGGATGCCGCCGAACCAGCGTGTAACCACGACGGCGACGCCATCCAAGGCCTGGCCGTCGATCGCCTGCAGGATCGGCTTGCCCGCGGTTCCGCTTGGCTCGCCATCGTCGCTGAAGCGGTAGAGGGGGCCGACCCGCCAGGCCCAGCAATTGTGATTGGCCGCTACGTCGGAATGATTCCTGATGAAGGCCTTGGCAGCCTCCTCTCCCGACACGGGAGCGGCTGTCGCCAGAAAGCGACTTTTTTTGACCTCCTGTCTGAACGTCTCGATTCGCTGAAGACTGAACACATCCGGCATAGCTGCAACTTAGTACATTTTTCAGAAAAGTTGGCACGCATCTCCATCATAGGAAATATCGTCGGAACAAAGGGTTATGGAGAATTGCCAATGTCGGGGACTGGCGATTGATCGCGGTGGGACGATTTTTGCGTCAAGTCACCTTCTCCCTCGGCGAGGTCGCCCGCCGCAGAAGCGTGCGGAGGTGCAACTACGCTTGCCCAATTCTCATTCGGCGACGGCAGGCACAAGCTTCCTGCCTGCTTTGTAAACCCAAAATCGAAAGCATGATGTGGGCACCGTTCTGCATCGATTGACTTGATCCGGCGTCACTGCTGTAGTCGCCGGCAGCCTGGATGTTCTCAAAAAAGGGATTTGAATGAGCACGAGGATACATGTAGCGGCACTGGCCGGAGCGGTCTTGAGCCTGTTCCAGCTTTCAGGCGGAGCCCACGCTGCCCAATGCGGCAAGAATGCATCCGGCTATGAAGCATGGAAGCAGGAATTTGCCGCCGAGGCACGCGCCAAGGGCGTCGGCCAGGCCGGCATCGCCGCGCTGATGAGCACCCACTACGCCACAGCCACCATCAACGCCGACCGTGGGCTGAAGAGCTTCCGGCTGTCCCTGGACCAGTTCCTTGCCAAGCGCGGCGGCAACACGATCATCGCGCGCGGCCGCCAGCTCAAGAAATCCCAGGCCGCACTGTTTAGCAATATCGAGCGCCGCTACGGCGTGCCGCCCGGACCGCTGCTGGCGATCTGGGGCATGGAGTCGGGCTTTGGTGCCGTCAAGGGCAACCAGAACATGCTCTCCTCCGTGGCAACGCTCGCCTATGACTGCCGCCGGCCTGAATTCTTCACCGACCAGCTCTATGCCGCCCTCAAGCTGGTCGACAGCGGCCGCTTCACGGCGCAGACCCGCGGTTCCATGCATGGCGAAGTCGGCCAGACCCAGTTCATGCCCAAGACCGTGCTGCAATATGGCATCGGCAATCTCGATACGGCGGCAGGCGCCCTCGATTCGACCGCCAACTATCTGAAGGCCCATGGCTGGAGCGCCGGCCAGGGCTATCAGCCGGGCGAGCCGAATTTCGCGGCCATCCAGGCCTGGAATGCCGCCTCCGTCTATCAGCAGGCCATCGCTCATATCGGCCAGCGCATCGACGCTCAATAGAAAGACCTGCTGAGCGGTGGAAGACCGCAAGCTCTTCCACCCGGCCGCATCGGCCATTGGTCCCTTACGCCGTGGAGCGCGAGCTTCCACGGCGTTTTCTACTGGCGGACCGCGCTGCCGGAGGCGCGCAGCCGCTCGGTTTCAAGCCGCTGAAGATCGGGGTGACGCCGGCTATGGCGGCCGCTCAGGATGAGAGGCCCCGAAATGCCGCGATTACGCCATCACGGCGAAACAAATGGAAATCGCAGGTTAAGGCGACGCGAGCATGCTGACAGTTCCTTTCACCGGAACAAAAGCCGATGCTCGAAAGTGTGCTGCTTGCCTTGCTGTTCTCCTTCGTGACCTATTATCTCACCTTCGATCTCTAGAAAGAGGTCGCGATACGCTTGTCGATCAGTTGCCCGCTTCAGCCAGGATCGGATAGAGCGATGCGACCAGCGCCAGAGCCATCACCACATTGAAGATGCGCAATCGCACAGGTTCCGACAGGAAGCCGCGCAAAGCGGTCCCCACCGTCGCCCAAACCAGCAGGCAGGGGGCGTTGGCCAGAACGTAGATGGCCGCTACCATCAGGACATTGCCGAAGAAACCGTTGGCCGGCGTATAGGCGGCGATCGCGCCGATCGCCATGATCCACGCCTTTGGATTGACCCATTGAAAGGCTGCCGCCTGGAAAAAGCTCATCGGACGGTCTCGGCCACCGTCGGATTCCGGTCCACCTGCCCTGGCGATCTTCCAGGCAAGATAGAGAAGGTAGGCCGCGCCTCCATAGCGAAGCAGCGTGTGAAGGAGCGGGACGGCGGCGAACAGGCCGCCTATGCCGAACCCGGCCGCGAGGACCAGGACGCAGAAACCCAGATTGATGCCGAGGAGATGAGGCATTGTGGCCTTGAGGCCGTAATTGGCTCCGGAGGCCAGCAGCATCGTGTTGTTCGGACCGGGCGTGATCGATGTGACGAAGGCATAGAGGACAAAGGCGGTCGGCAGGTCGGATGTCATGGCAGGCCGTCGGTTCGGCGGGGAATTGACGGGATCATAGAGGCGTGACACTATTTTAGAAGAAGCAATAGTGTCATGTGACACAATTAACGAGTTCGCCGTGAAGCTTGCATCCCCCTGGGCGCCACGCCTGGCGCCAGGCGACGAACCGCCATTCGAACGGCTTGCCGGGGCGCTTGCCGACGACATCGCCGCAGGCCTGATCGGCCCGGGCGACCGGCTGCCGGCCCATCGTGATCTCGCCTGGCGCCTCGGCATCGGAGTCGGCACCGTCACCAAGGCCTATGCCAGACTGGAGCAACGCGGTCTGGTGAGATCCCTCCACGGCCGGGGAATGTTCGTGGCAGGCACCTCGACGATGGGGACCGGGAGCATCGACCTCGGCATCAATGCCCCGCCGCAGATGCTGAGCGACAGACTGCTGCAGGCGACATTGGCGATACTGGCAAAACGCCTCGATGCCGAAACTTTCGGTGCTTATTCCCATCCTGCAGGACAACCGGAGCATCGCCGCCTGATGGCGCGCTGGCTGGCCGGACGGGGCGTCGACGCCGAGCCGGACCGCACATTGCTGACTCATGGTGCCCAGCACGCGCTCGCCATTGCGCTGACCATGGCCTGCCCGCCGGGAACCCGTCTGCTGACCGAGGCACTGACCTATCCAGGCGCCCTGTTGGTGGCGCGGCAGGCCGGTCTCGAGATAGTCGGCCTCGCCATGGACGAAGAGGGCCTTACGACCGATGCCCTGGCCGAGGCGCTCGGCGCCGATCATGGCCAGCGCCGGGTGCTCTATGTGACGCCGACCCTCCACAATCCGACGACCGCGACGATGAGCGCCGAACGCCGCCAGGCCGTGGCCCGCCTCTGCCATGCCCACGACGTCATCATCATCGAGGACGACGTCTACGGCATTTTCGCGCCGCCGGGCGTCCGCCCCCTAGCCTCCCTTGCGCCTGAACGCACCTTCCATGTCGCCGGTCTCTCCAAGGCCCTGAGCCCCGGGCTTCGCATGGGTGCGCTCGTCGTCCCGCCCGATTGCGTGGCCGAGGCGGAGGCGAGGCTGCAGGCGAGTTGCACCATGGCCTCGGCTCTCCAGGGCGAGATCATGAGGATATGGCTGACGGGCGGGACCGCCGAAGCCGTCGCCTCGTCGATCCGAGCTGATGCCGTCCGGCGCTCGGCGCTCGCCGCCGAACGCCTGCCCAAGCAGGCGGGGCTCAAGGTCAATGGCGGTTTTCATGCCTGGCTGCCTATGGCGACCGAGGCGGCGGACCGCTTCGTCGCCCGTGCAGCGCTGCGCGGGGTCGCCCTGATGCCGGCACGCGCAGCGATGGCCGATCCCTCAGCACCGGAAGGCGGGGTACGGATAAGCCTCGGCGCTCCTACGATCGCTCAGCTCGGCCAGGCGCTCGACATTCTCTCGGACCTGTTTCGGCCCGGCCGGCCGGTACTTGTCTGAGCACACGGGCGTTAGCTCCGAACGGGCTTCGCCTTGGCCGGCCGGCGGACGGCGCGGACCTTTCCGCTTTCGCCGCCGCCGCAGAAGAAACGGTCGCGCCCGTCGGATTCGAGCCCGGAGACGAACAGGCCGGCCGGCATCTCGATGCTGTCGAGGACCGTTCCGGTAACCGGGTCGACATGCCGCAATTCGCTCTCGTCGTTTTCCCAGGTGGCGTGCCAGAGCTCTCCATCCACCCAGGTCACACCGGTGACGAAGCGGTTGGATTCGATGGTGCGCAGCGTGGCTCCGGTCTCGGGATCGATCTGGTGAATCTTGCGGTCCTGATATTGGCCGACCCACAGAGCGCCTTCGGCCCAGGCCAGGCCCGAATCCTTGCCGCCTCCGGGTGCTGGAATGCTGGCGAGCACCGTACCGGTGGCCGGATCGATCTTCTGGATGCGATCCTCCGCAATCTGGAACAGGTGCTTGCCATCAAAGGCAGTGCCGGCATGTGCGGCGACGTCGAGGGACCTTACCGTTCTGCCGCTGTCCGGATCGAGCGCGTTCAGCTTGTCGCCGGAGGCAAACCAGACATTCTCGCCATCGTAGCTGACCCCGTGCACGGCTTCGACACCGGTGAAGGGGCCATATTCACGAAGGATTTCTGCAGATGTCCGTTTCATGCGGCATACCCTATCCTTGGTCCATGAGAGTCTTTAGCTTCATGGCAGCGGCGGCGGGAGTAACAAGGTTGTCGCGAAACTCGGCACCGGTGGCGTTACCCAGCGCCGTGCCCTCCCCCGCCCGAAGAACTGCACTTTGGCAGCGAAGGCGAGTTCGTCCAGAGCCCGCTGCACGGTACGCTGACTGGCCCCGAGTGCAAGCGCCAGAGCCGAACTGGACCAGGCTTCGCCATCGGAGAGAAATGCCAGCACCGCCGCATATTTCTCCTCGACCGGGCGGGCCAGCACCAGGACCTCGCCGGCGCGCCTCGGCACCAGCAGGAAGCCGCGGCTGGTCGCGTCGACGGTAGCCAGTCCCCGCAGCGTGGCGCGCAGGCGGCCCATCTCGACCCGCAAGCGGGCACGATGGGACTCGTCGGCCGACTTGGCTCCGAAGGCACGCGCCACCAGTTCGTCTCGCGACATATCGCCTGGCCAGACCTCGCCAAGGGCCCTGACGAGGGCAAACAGCACCGGCCGCCGGGCGAGCGAAGCCTCTTTCTCCGCGTCGCGTACGATATGACGGCAAGCATCGATCACAAGGGCCTTCGACGTCTGCAAAGCCTCGACTTCTTCCAGCATTACCGGGCGTTCGCTGCCGCCCGCGACCAGGCGGGCGGCCGGCGTATCCAGGATCAGCGTGGCGCTTTCGACCTCCGCCGCCAGCGCCGGGATTCCAGACTGGCGCGCTGCCAGCCGGGCCCGCGTCAGTGCCGTACGGGCCTGTCGGATCCGCAGACGGCGCATGGCAATGCCGGCAACCACCAGGTCATGCGCCGTCCTCAAGGCCGGCGGCAGGGATGCGGGCTCGAAATCGGCAAGTTCTCCCTCGGCGGCGTCCAGGCGCCCGATCAGCAGCAGGCGCCGGGCTTCGAGATATCTGGCATGAGCGGCATTCACCCGGTCGCCGTGCTGTTCCAGCGTCGTGCGCGCTGCATGCAGGGCCTTGGCCGGCCAGCCGAGGTCACGCGAGACGAAAGCAATTTCGGCCTCGGCGACGACGCATCTTGCACGCGCCACGGCCTGCCTGACGCCGAAGGCGCGCGCCGCAGCTCGGATCAGGGCTCGGGCACGGTCGAGGTCACCGAGCTGCGCCATCGCGATGCCGCGCAGGGCCAAGGCCGGTGCATCGTCACGCAGCGCAACCCGGTTCAGGGCACCGAGCGGATCGCCGGCGGCAAGCGCACGGGCCGCGGCCGTCATCAGCGAGTCCATTCGAATCCCGCCAAACTTGTCACTCCCACCATCCGGTGATCCCGCACTAGCACAAACGCCAACGCGTATCGAGAATGCCGTGAGATCCGTCATGAGCCTCATTCACGCCGACAGGGCATGGGACGGCGTGCCAAATGCCAGTACCAAATGGTCCTCCCGGCTTGCCTTCACGGGCTGTCTGGGCCTCGCCTTGGCATTGGCCACGGCCGCCGCGACCTTTGGCATGCGCGCTCGCCATGGCCGGCATGGGCGAGACCCCGATGTCCGTCCCTCTCGCCGCGGCGCTGACCGTTCTGCTGGCCGGTGCCTGGCGGTTCTCGCCGTGGCAGACAATCAGCTCTTCTGCTGGCGCCACATGCCCGAAGCCGGAACCAACCGACCGGCGCCTGCGGCCTTTCCGGACGGGTTCGTGGTTAAGTACACGTTGCTGCCTGAACGCCGCCGGTCCGGCCGCTATCCTTCTGGCGGTCGGGGTGATGGACCTGCGCATCAAATGGCGGCCGCCACCGCCGCGTTACCTTCGAACGTCTTGCGCCAAACGGACCGCTCGCCGCGCGGCTGACTGGAAGCGTGGCAATCCTCGCCGCCCGGATCCTGATCGCCAGGGCACCTTGCGACTATAGCGTTTTGCGATTAGACGGAGTCACCTAGAATCGCAAAGACGCGTCAGAACAATGAGTTAGAGCAAATTAGCGTTCACGCTTGAACACGCTTTGCTCTAGGTGGACGCGTCGGCACTGGCATCGTCAGGTCCTGCGACGCGCGGTGAAGGCCGGAGGATCGCTGGCCGGGAACGACTCGTCGCTCGCTTCATCGACTGCGTCCCAAGGTTCGTCGGACTGGACTGCCCTGTCCCGGCGTCGGACGGCTGCTTTCAGCACCTCCACTTCCTGGCGCAATTGGTGATTTTCATCCAGCAGCTTGGCAATAGTGACCAGTCCTGCGAATGAAGCCAGAAAGCCAAGACCGCGCATAATGTCCTCCCCTTTCACGCCGCAGATCCTGCCCGAGTGCCACGGTCTCGATATCGAGCCGTCCTGGAGCAAAACGCATTGAGACGAAAACGCGTGTTTGCGATTCCGGTAATTCCGCCAAATCGCAAAACGCTATAGCGCTGAACCTGCGAACCGGGCGCATGGTTCCCGGCACTGTAAAGCTCGCTCCGCCGCGCTGCTCCACTTGGTCGCAGCAGGAAACCTTTGGCGGCCGACGCCGTTTTGCCCTCGACAAAGATCGAGGTGCCATTCTGATGCAAGCCTATGACGTACGCGCTCTTTTTTCGTTTGCCGACAGGGCCAGTCGGCTGAATGGCAGCGATTCATGGCTCGATCGCGACATCTGCCTCAGTCTTCGCTATCTCGACGGGCGCATGTTCGCCGACTGGCTGGTCGTCCTGCCCGACCATCGCCTATCGTCCGCTGATGGCTCGCATTGCGGCGAGCCCGATCCTTTGACAGCTTCCATCGACGCCGTCGAGAAACTCCGGCGCTGCCTGTTGCCCAGGAGCAGACTGAGCGTCAGGATGCTCGACGGCGGCTTGGAACAGTATCAGTGCCAGGTGCGGTTTGGTCCCGGCGTGGGTGAAGCTGGCAGTACAAGCGTCGCCAACTCCGAGGCGTGCGCCCGGCTGGCGGCTCTTCTGTACGCCTTTGCCAGTTCGACCCTGGGCTGGCCGAATGCTGCAGGCGAACCAGCCAGGCTGCGCTTTGCCTTGGTCGACAAGTGAGCGCACCCGGCTGGAAACCGCCTCGGAACACCGTGTCGGTGTCAGCGCCTGCTCGACAGAGCTAGCGCCGCTCATTCCCGAGCAGGTTTGCACCGACGAAGAGCCCAATTACGAATCCGACAACACCCGCCGAAGACAATATCGTCGCGGCCGTACCGGGATGTTCCCTCACCGCGTCGCTCACGGCGTGCGCCTGCTCGCGGGCTTGCTGGAAGGATGCTCTCGTCTGTCCCTTGGCCCGATCCACGGCCTCGGAGGCTGCTTCGCGTGTACGCTCCAACGTCTCGGCGCTGCGATCCGCGATCGATTTGCCGAGCGCACTGATTTCCTTCCGAAGGTCGGCAATCTGCTTTTCCAGTTCCTTGCGCACATCGTCCGGGGAGATCGAGTCGGCCATCATATTCTCCGTTCTGGTCATCCGTGAGGGTGATGGTGGATACCCTTCACCACACAGGGCCATAACGCCCGATGGCGGCGCCATGTTCCCGGCACGCCGCGACACATAAAAGGCTCGCCTAGGAGAGGCTCGACGTTTTGCGATTTGACGCGGTCGCCCGTGACCACCGGCTGTCGAAGCTGATGCCGAGGCAAGCAGGCATGAATGCGTGCTGCCTCAAGCTCCGCTGCGCGCTCAGTCGAACAGGTCCTTGGTCAGGATCGCCACCTCCGTACGATTGCGCGCCTTGATCTTACGCATGATGTTGCGGATGTGAATCTTCACCGTGCTCTCGCTCATATCGAGCTTGTAGGCGATGATCTTGTTGGACTCGCCGCGGCGCAAGCGATCGATGACGTCGAGCTGCCTCTGGGTGAGAGCCTGGCAGAGCGCCCCCTTGTCGGAAGCCGGCACAGGAGCAGCCTGTGCGGCCAGGAGGCTGGTGACGGGGACGAACCTCTCCCCCGCCTGAACCAGGCGGATGGCGGCAGCAGCCATGTCGAGATTGAAAGTCATGCCGACGAAGCCCTGAGCTCCCTGTTCGACAGCCCGGCGCACCAGAACGGCGTCCTCGGCATCGGAGAGTACGATGATCCGGCTGGCGGGAGCCTTGGCTTTCAATTTGGCGATGTCGTCGCAAATAGCCCGTTCCGTCGCCCTGTCCCCGGTTGCACACAGCAATATCGTCATCGGAACGGCAAGGTCCGCCGGATGCCATTCGTCAACCGAGGCATAGCCGTGCAAGGTGTAATTCAAATCGGGGGCGGCGAGGCAGCGTGCCAGGCAATCCCGGATCAGCGCGGCGGCGCTGATGAGGACGACCGGGATTGTCGCGACCCGGGCGGTGACGGCGAGAGCCTCCAGGCGCTGCGCCTCATTGCGCGGCGGTTTCGGAAAGCGATCGATGTCGACGCTACGATAGATGTGGGGAAGAGTTGCAGCGCCCATTACCATATTACCTTATATCAGACCGCCTTTATCGCCGGTCTCTAAAAATTCCTGAAGCCATAGAGGTAATTTTATGCGGAGGATGTGCGATTTCGCACATACGAAACAAGGGATCCGTCGTCTGCGCCATAGCGAATCCGAACGGCAATTGGGACACGGCCCGCCGATGTCAGAATAAGAATTATCTACCTATATATCTCAGTATATTCACAAATTATCGGCATATCGGAAGCATCACAGATTGATCACAAATGTGTCCTTAATGCGAACTCAGGGATAATTTGAAGGCAATTGCCGTAATTCCTATTTTCAGCAAACTACCGTGGAACAATTGCATCCATGGGTTGTTGTATCGCTCATATCTGGAGTGGGTACACTCGACAACCACGGAGAAAGGCCATGAAAAGCAGGGTAATGAACTTGGTTGGCATATCTTTGGTGGCGCTGTGGCTGCCGGCCGCTGCCCACGCGCAAGGCGTGATGGGTGGAGCCCAGGAAGGGGCGGAAAGCGGCAATGAGAAAGCTGGCCCGGTCGGCGGTATCGTCGGCGGCACGGTCGGCGCGGTGACAGGCGGTATCAACGGATTGCTTGGGATCGAGCAGCGCCCCCGCTTCCGTAAATATGTGATCGAGCGGCATATTCCTTCCTACCGTTATGAGGAGCCCCTCAATGTAGGCGTCGTCCTGCCCGAGGAAGGTGTCGAATATTACGACGTACCAGCGGCCTACGGAGAAGTCCGCTACAAATATACGGTCGTCAATGACGAGGTGGTGCTAGTCGATCCCGGTACCCGGCGGATCGTCCAGATCGTGGAATAGGACCCTGATCAGCGGATAGTTCGCGTTTTCACGCGAACTATCCGCGCACCCGTCCATGTAAGGGACTACCCGCTCTTCCGGCTGCAGCGATTTGCGGCCGGAAGAGACGGGGGTCCCGCTTACGGTACGAGGGGAGAGCGGATCGCGAGCTCTTCCTGACAAAGCAGCTTAGATCGATAAGATATTAGTGTAAGAATATTCAATAACCAATTGATATAAAATATTTTTTGCAAAATATCAAGAAGGGGTCCTTTTCTCACCTGAACGCCGAACGGACCACAGGTCCCGCGGAGTGGTTGGCCGGCGCGGCAGGGTGGGCGACCCATTCGGCCACTTGGCGGCACGAGATCATTCTCATCCTTAACTTCAGCCGGCGGCGGGGGCTCCGGCAATTCCTGCGATGGAAATTTCAGGAAGTACTCTGGTGCCTTGCCGTTTCTTTAGCTTTCTCATCCGCCGAAACGAGGCTCCGGAACGCCCCGGATGCCGAGATCATGGATTGCGAAGAGGCTTCCTCGCAGCACGCCATCACCGGGGAAGCGTGGCAGCGGGGGTTTTGCCATCGAAGTCACATAGAGCACATCGAGATCGGGCCCGCCGAACATCACGCTGGTCACCTTCTTGACGGGCATCTCGATCACCCGGTCGACGGAGCCGTCGGGGCGGTAGCGCACAAGTTTGCCGTCATAGACCAGGGCATTCCACAGGCAGCCCTCGGCGTCCACCGTCGAGCCGTCGGCCGCGCCGCCCCCCGAGCCGTCGACCTTGGCGAAGGTCCGCTTGTTCGACACGCTGCCCGTATCCTGGTCATAGTCATAGGCCGAGATTTCGCCGGACCAGGTGTCGGTGAAATAGAAGATGTTACCATCAGGGCTCCAGCATGGCCCGTTCGAGCAGATGATGCCGGAATCGAGCTTTGTCACCTTGAAATCGGTCGACAGGCTGTAGAGCGCCCCGTTCGGCCCCTCCTCCATCGTGTCCATGGAGCCGGCGACGAAGCGGCCGCGCTTGTCGACCTTGCCGTCATTGATGCGGTTGTTGGGCAGGTCCGGTTCGGGATCGTGGATGAGTTCGACGTTCCCCGTCTTGAAGTCGAGGAGGTGGAAGCCGCGCGCCAGCGAGACGACGGCGCCCGAGCCGTCCTTGCGCAACGCCATGGAGCCGATCTTCTGCGGCACGTCCCAAGCCCGAAGCTCCCGGCCGTCCGCGGTGGCGCGGAAGACGCGCCCGTCGAAACTGTCGATCCAGTAGAGGCGCTGCTGGTCGACATCCCAGAGCGGCCCCTCCCCCAAGGTGGTCTTCACATCCAGCAAGACTTCGATGCGCATGCTCGTTCCCTCTCCTTCAACCGTTCTTGTTTTCAGCCTCGCGGCTGCCGCCCTGAGCGAGGGCTCAAAAATTCACGGCATGGCCGCCTTTCAGGCCCAGCATTTCGCGGGCTTCGTCCGGTGTAGCCACGGCGAGGCCGAGCCCCTCGATGATCTGGCGGACCCTTGCGACCTGCTCCGCGTTAGAACGAGCGAGCACGCCGGGGCCGTTCCAGAGCGAATCCTCCAGCCCGACGCGGACATTGCCGCCCATCGCCGCCGCCATCGCCGCAATGTTGAACTGGTTGCGCCCGGCCCCGAGGACGGACCAGCGATACTGGTCGCCGAACAGGCGGTCGGCCGTGCGCTTCATATGCAGGACGTCGTCGGGGTAACCGCCTATGCCCCCCTGCAGGCCGAACACGGTCTGGATGAACAGCGGAGCCTTAACCAGGCCGCGATCGAAGAAATATTTGAGATTGTAGAGATGGGCCGTGTCGTAGCACTCGAACTCGAAGCGCGTGTCATTGCCGGCGCAGGTCGTGAGGATGTGCTCGATCTGTCCGAAAGTATTGCGGAAAATGATGTCCTTATTGGCCAGATAGGTGCGTTCCCATTCGTGCTTGAGATCGGTGAAGCGATCGAGCATGCCGAACAGGCCGAAATTCATGGAGCCGAGATTGAGCGAGGCGACTTCCGGCGCGAAGGTCGCCGCCGGCCGCACACGCTCCTCGATGCTCATGGTCGGGGCGCCGCCGGTGGTCAGGTTGATGACGCAGTTCGAACGCTGCTTGATCTGGGGCAGGAACCTGGCGAAGGCCTCCGGCGTCTGGTCCGGCTCGCCGGTCACCGGATTGCGGGCATGCAGGTGCACGATCGCCGCGCCGGCTTCGGCGGCGCCGACGGCCGCATCGGCGATCTCTTCCGGCGTCACCGGCAGATGCGGCGACATCGAGGGCGTGTGGATGGCGCCGGTTACGGCGCAGGTGATGATGACTTTATTGCGGGCCATGATGTCTTCTCACTTTCCGATGTCCTTGGCGGCCTTGCGCTTGTGGGCGAGCAAGGCCATCAGCCGGCGGTCGCGCCACATCTGGCGCTCACCGAGCTTGTCGCGCGGCAGAAGGGCGCTGCGCTCGGCTTCCACCCGCTCCATCACGGGGCCGGCCCAGTCGACGCGGTGCTGCACCGAGGGGAAGATGTTGGCGTAGATGCCCTGATAGCGCTCGGCGTAGTCGCGCACGCCACCGGGCGCGTTGAGGTCGATCGTCTCGAACGGCCCCATGAAGGACCAGCGCAAGGCCAACCCGTCGCGCAAGCCGACATCGATGTCCTCGACACTGGCGATATCGTCGGCCACCAGGCGGAACGCCTCTTCGAGCAGGGCGCCCTGCAGGCGGTTCATGATGAAGCCGTCGATCTCGCGCTTCATCACCAAAGGTGACTGGCCGCAGCTGCGCATGAAATCCGCCGCCTTGCCCATGGCTTCCTGCGAGGTCCAGGGCGAGGGACAGACCTCCACCGCCGGCACCAGATAGGGCGGATTGATGGGGTGGCAGACCAGCCCGCGCTGGCGGCCGGGAAGATGCTCCATGAAGGCGGAGGGCAGGATCGCCGAAGTCGAGCTCGCCAGCACCGCCTTGGCCGGCGCCAGCCTGTCGAGATCGGCGAACAAAGCGCGCTTCAGTTCGACCTGCTCGGGCGCATTCTCCTGGACATGATCGACGTCATCGAGCGCCGCGGCGAGATCGGCTTCGAGATGGATGCGAGCCCTGACCTCGACTGGTGCGGATCCGCCCAACAGATCGTTGTCAGCAAGATCCGGCAGCATCTCGTCGATGAAGGCCAAGGCCTTGGGCAAGGCATCGGCGTTCTTGTCCCAGAGCCTGACCTCGTGGCCGGCCCTGGCGAAGGTGATGGCCCAGGCACGGCCGATGAAACCGGATCCGATGATGGCTGTCTTCATGGGGTGCTCCCGTCCGAGAGGGTGTTCGCTCACAGGGATTCGACGTTGCCGTCGACGCCCAGGGACTGGCCGGAGATGTTGATCCCGGCGGGCGACAGCAGGAAGAGGACCATCGCCGCCACATCCTCAGGGCCCGTCATGCGGCGCAGCGAGATGCGATCGAGATACTGCTTTTCCATCGCCTGATAGGGCACGCCCACCTGCGCGGCGCGATCACGGATCACTCCCTCCATGCGCGGGCCCCGGATGATGCCGGGCAGGATGGCATTGACGCGGATGCCCGAGGGGCCGAGTTCCTTGGCCAGGCTCTGGGTGAAGCCGATCACCCCCCATTTGGCGGCCGAATAGGGGGTGCGATAGGCATAGCCGTAGCGCCCAGCCGCCGAGGACAGGTTGATGATGGCACCGTCGCCCGCCTGCTTCAGCAGCGGCACGCCATGATGCGTGCACAGGAACTGGCCGGTGAGGCAGACATCGATGGTGCGGCGCCAATCGGCGGGCGCGATCTCCTCGACCCCGCCGGTCGGTCCGGCAATGCCGGCATTGTTGATCAGAGCATCGAGGCCGCCGAGCCCGGCCTTCACCTCCTCGAACAGCCTGGCCACCGCCTCTTCGTCCGACACGTCGCACAGGCTCGCGCCATGTCCGGGATAAGCAGCCCTGAAATCGGCCAGGTGCTGCTCGGCGACATCGCACACATGCACCCTGGCGCCATTGTCGATCAGCAGGTCGGCGATGGCGCGGCCGATGCCGGAAGCTCCGGCGGTGATGAGAACCCGAAGCCCGGGCTTGAGGGCAATTCCAGCCATGGTATTTCCTTATAAAGTAATATGTTCAGGAACTTTTCTCGCGCAATGTGATAACGGCGCAGAGCACCACCACCCCATAGAGAATGGCGCGGGTCGCATAGGGTAGCGTGGTGCCGGCCAGCAGGGTCTGCAGGGCCGTCAGCAACAGCACGCCGCCGATCATGCCGATATAGCGCCCCCGCCCGCCGGTGATCAGCGTTCCGCCCACTACGGCAACCGCGATGGAGGGCAGGAGATAGTCATCGCCCATGCCCAGGCTCGCCTGACCGGAGAAGCCGGCGAGGAGGCAGCCTACGAGCGCCGCGCAGAAGCCCGACAGCATATAGACCTTAACGAGGGTCGCCCCGACGGGAACGCCCGAAAGCTCGGCGGCACGCACGCTGTTGCCGATGGCGTAGACACGCCGGCCGAAGGCCGTCCGGCCAAGCAGGATGGCAGCAAAGAGCACGAACAGGATGACGAGGGGCACGATCGGCGTCACCCCCATCACCTGGCCGGTCATGATCCAGCGCAGCCCCGGGGCCGAAAAACCGTCGGGCGTCCCGCCGGAATAGACGAGCGCGAAACCCTGCAGAATGCCGTTCATCGCCAAGGTCATCACGATCGGCGACAGGCCGAGGGCAACGATACCGAGACCGTTCAAAAGGCCGATAAACGTGCCGATCGCCAAAGCCAGCGGCAGGGCATAGAGCATGGCACTGTCCGATCCCTTCATCAGGCCGGCGCTGACGATGCCGCAAAAGGCGATCGTCCAAGGCAGGGAGAGATCGAGCCCGCCGGTGAGGATCACGCTCCCCTGCCCCAGCGCGAGAATGGCCAGGAAACTCGCCAGCACGATCAGGGAATTGTAGTAGCCCCAAGAGGCCAGCGTGCTGCCGAGTACGAACTGGCTGACGACGAGAACGATCGCAAAGCAGGCGAAGGCCGGCAGGACGGTGCGCAAATCTTCCTGGCGGCGGGTCCAGAAACCCGGCCGTGCCAATTGAGGCTGATCGGCCGGCAGCCGCAACCGCGTTTCCGAAAGGGACAACTGGCGCGGCAGACGCCCCTGGCGCCAGGCTGCCAGGCGCCGGCCGCTCAGGCGCAGGGTCGAGGCGAGCACCGACGTGCGGGTGATCGAAGCGCCGAGCACCGCCAGGATCAGGATGGTGCCCTCGACCACGGACGAATAGAAGGCCGGCACGTTGAGAACGAGCAGGATATTGACCACCATCATCAGCACATAGGCGCCGAAGATGGTGCCGACCGGCCCGCCGCGCCCGCCGCCGAGCAGCGTGCCGCCGACGACCACCGCCGCGAACATCTGCAGCAGCATGGGATTGCCGACCAGCGGATCACCCGAGCCGGTCTGCGCGCTGATGAACACGCCGGCCAGCCCGTAGAGCCCGCCGGCGAGGACATAGACGAAGAATTCGCATAGGCGGGTATTGAGGCCGGCGGCGCGTGCCGCATCCCGGTCGGAGCCGACGGCATAGATCGCCTTGCCGAAGACCGTGTTCTTGAGGAGGAGCCAGCCCAGCACCAGAAGGACGAGCATGAGAACCGGGCCAGGCAGCCATTCGGGGATCGCGTCGGCGGTGAAGAAGGCGCTGAACCCGGCGGGAAGCTGCCCACCCGGCTTGTCCATGACCAGCAGCGTCACGCCCTGCAGGATGAACATGGTCGCGAGCGTCACCACGATCGGCTGCAAGCGCAGAAAGGCGATGAAAAAGCCGTTGAAGGCGCCTGCCGCCGCCCCGATGGCGATGCCGGCGCAAGACCACAGGAGGATGCTGGAAGGATCGTCCTGCATGTGGCTTGCCAGCGTGACGTTGACCAGCGAAATCACGGCAGCGGCCGACAGGTCGAACCCGCCCGACAGGACCACGATGGTCTGGCCGATCGCGGCGGTCGCCAGCGTGGCCCCGCCGGTGGCGATGGTCGAGATGTCGTAATAATTGAGGGATCCGCTGACGAGGCGGATCAGGCCGAGACAGACCAGGAAGGCCGCAACGGCGATCAGCGTGCCCCGGTAGCGAGACCAGCGCAGGCCCACGCGCTTGAGTGGCGACGGCTTGAGGGACATATCGGCATGGGCCGCGCTCATGATGCCTCCTGGATGGTGGAAGCGCTGCCCAGCGTGGCGCGCAGAATGGCATCCTCGCAGATCGCGGGACCGGAGAGATCGGCCGCAACCCCGCCACGATAGAGCACGAGGACGCGATGGGCGAGATGGTCGAGTTCGGCGATCTCGGTGGAATGGAACAGGACGGCGCCGCCGGCGGCGGCATATTGCTGGATCAGCGCATAGATCTCGTGCTTGGTGCCGACATCGATGCCGCGGGTCGGATCGAACAACAGCAGCACGCGGCTTTGCGCGAACAGCCATTTGGCGATGGCGATCTTTTGCTGGTTGCCGCCGGAGAAGGATTTCACGCTGGTCCACAAAGCGCGCATCTGCACGTTGAGCCGGCCGAAGACCCGGGCGACATCCCTCTCCTCGCTGTCTTCATCGATCAGGCCGAACCTGGTATAGCGCTCGACCACCGGCAGGGAGACGTTGCGCTGCCCATCGAGCTTGAGGAAGAGGGCCTCGGTCTTGCGGTCCTCGGGGACCAGGCTGATGCCGATACGCGCCTCGATGGCATCGCGCGGGGAGGTCAGCGTCACCGGCTGCCCATCGATGCGGATCTCACCGCGATATTCCTCCATGCCGAACAGGGCGGAGAAAAGTTCGAGCTGACCCATGCCCTGGAGGCCGGCGACGCCGAGAATCTCGCCCGCGCGCAGATCGAAGCCGACGCGCTCGAGCCTCTTATGCGTGCCGAGGCCATTTACCGACAGCACGGGATCACCGGTCAGCGAAGGCACCGGCGGCTTGGGTGGGAAGGAGCGGCCCAGCTCCCTGCCGGCGATCATGCCGATCAGGTCTTCGTCGGCCACATCGGCAAGGCTGGCGGTGGCGATGTGCCTGCCGCCACGCAGGACCGTGACCCGATCGCAAAAGGCCCTCACCTCCGCCATGCGGTGGGAAATGAAGACGACCGTCACACCATCGCGCTTCAGGCCGTCGATCAGCCCGCCCAGCCAATCGATGTCGCGGCCGGACAGGGTGGAGGTCGGCTCGTCGAGAAGGAGGATGCTGGGGCGGCGGAACAAAGCGCGCGCGATCTCGATCTTCTGGCGCAGATTGAGATCGAGATCGCGCAGATCGGTGTCGAGGTCGATCGCCGCCAGGCCGAGCGCGTCCAGATGATCGGCCACCTGCCGGCGCGCCTCGGAGCGGCGGATCTGGCCGAGCAGAGTTGGTGGGTAAGGCAGCAGCATGTTGTCGAGCACCGTCAGGTCCTTGACGATGGTCAACTCCTGGAAGGCCGTCTGGATGCCGAGCCGATGGGCCGCACGCGGGCTGGCGAGCACGGCCTGCTGGCCGAAGATTTCGAAATGCCCTGCGGTCGGCGTTATCAGGCCGGACAGCAGCTTGACGAGCGTCGACTTCCCCGCCCCGTTCTCACCCAGAAGCGCGTGGGTCTCGCCCGCCCGGATCTCGAAGGAGACGCCGTCGACGGCGATGGTCGGCCCGAAGGAACGACTGATGTCGCAGGCCGCGACAGCGGCTTTCGGCGAGGCTATCTGAACGGATGGGGATGACATAGGAAGCGGTCCGTGCAAATTGATGTCTTATCCATGAGGTCGCGCCGCCCCTCACCCTTACCCTCTCCCCGCAAGTGGCGGGGCGAGGGGGCTCAGGCGTTGCGATCCATCCTTTAGCCACTCAACGCGCCCGCCGGTTGGGCGAGGCCGGATGCTTTCAGTATGAGGCCGTCGGTCGAAGTCTCCCTCGCCCCGCTCTTGCGGGGAGAGGGTAAGGGTGAGGGGCGGCGCGACGGCGACTGAACTTGGCGGCGAGTGCTTGCCTGAATCGCGGCCGCTCATCCGCCACTGCCCACCCTCAATTCTCGGGCTGACCGACCAGTGCCGCCGAGAGGCCGAGTTCAGGCGTCTCTGCCGAATAGATCGAGGCGAACCAGCCGGGATTGGAGACCAGCGAAGGCTTGAAGGCATTGCAGCCGGCCTTCATCTCAGCCCAGCTGCCTTCCTGGCAAAGCTTGATCGTCTCGTTCGTCACGATCGGCAAGGGCAGCACGGTGTGCTTGGGAATGTCCTTGCCGTCGAGCTTGGCAACGGCGAGCTTCAGGGCAAGGCCCCCCGAATAAGGCGGCGAGGCATAGGAAATTCGGGGAGCGGCCATCGGCGTATAGGTGCCGTTGGCGCCCTCCACCTCGGTACCCACCGGCAGCATCTGGATGCGGCCGCCGTTCGAGCCCTCGCCGGCGCAGGGCTTGAGCTTGTCGGGGGTGGCGCCCGCTTCGATCTGCATGGTGTTGGCGGTATAGCAACCCACCTGCATCCACAGCCCGTCGATCTCGTCCCATTTGCGCGTGGCCATGATCTTGGACAATTCGGTGCGGGCCACCGCCTGGCTCCACATGCCGACGGCTTCGTTGACGATCTTGATGCCGGGATATTTGGCGAAGACTTCCTTGGCCGCCTTGGTGCGTAGCGTATCGACAGAGGTGCCGGGCACGCCGGTGATGGCGATGATGTTGCCCTTGCCGTTCAGTTTCTTGGCCAGCCATTCGGCCGTGACCCGCCCTGCCTCGCTCTGGTCGATCGTGACGTTGTAGGCGCATGGCTCGGTGATCTCGCCGTCATAGGCGATCACCACCACGCCCTTGCCGCAGGCGTTCTTCACGGCCGCGTTCAGGGCGGTGGGCGAAATCGGGAAGACCACGATCGCCTTGGCGCCCGCCTGCACCATGGCGTTGATCTGCTGGATCTGGCGCTGGGCATTGGGCCCGGCGACCTGGACCTGGAGGTCGACCTTATCGGCCATCTCCTTGCTGGCGGCCATGGCCTTGACCATGTTGGCGGCCTCGCCCTGCCAGTCATTGCCGATATAGCTCATCGACAGATAGATCTTGTATTTGTCCTTGGCCTCCGCCTGACCGCCAAGGGCGCATAGGCCGAACAATCCCGCGCCCAGCAGGGCAGCGCTGCGCTTTGCCAATCCCATTCTTCCCTCCCTGTCAGCCCGCTTCGTTGCGGCGGGCACTTCGACTCGTTGATAAGCCAGCTTCTGTGAGCTACTTTTGATCATAAATCAAAGATCAGAATTTTAGCAAGCCTGCCGGCGCTTTCTCCAAACGCCGAACCGACCTACAAGACGAGAATCCCGCCCCGGGATTGCAATGCGGAGGTTCCATGAGCGAAACGAGGTCCAAGGCACGAGAGCCGCTCTCGGTCGTGCGCGTGCAGCGCGCCACCATGCAGGAGGACGTCTATCGCCAGGCCAAGGAACTGATCCTCAATGGTGACCTGGCACCGGGCCAGTCGATCACCATCCAGTGGCTGGCGGATGCTTTCGGCGTCAGTGCCATGCCGGTACGCGAAGCGATTCTGCGCCTCACGGCAGAAAAGGCGCTCACCGTGGTGGCGGGGCGGAGCCTCGGCATTCCCCATCTGACCCGGGAGCGACTGGCGGACCTAACGCGGACCCGCCTGGAGATCGAGGGACTGGCCGTATCCTGGGCCGTGCCCAATCTCCAGCCCGCAACGCTCGCCCGGCTGGATGAACTCGTCGCAGAAATGGACAACATCAAGCCGAACAAGGAAGCCCGGAAGATCTATCTGCGCGCCAACCGGGCTCTTCATTTCGAGATCTATCAGGCGAGCGGCTCGGAAACCCTGATCGGCATCATCGAAAGCCTCTGGCTCCAGGTCAGTCCCTATTTCAACCTGCTGCAGGAACGCGGCAATTTCGTCGTCTCGAACAAGCACCATCGTGTCCTGGTGGAGGCGCTGAAAAAAGGCGACCAAGCCGGCGCGGTTCGCGCCGTCCAGGCCGATATCGGCGACGCAGCCAATATTCTCGAAACCATCCTCTGACAGGTTCGCGTCCGCATCCAGCCGCAGGCGGGGTGAATGGCCCTTGAGCAAGCGCCCTCGAGGTTGCATCCTGCCGGTGACACGGTATGAACGATAAACGGCACCGGGACTGGTTTGGGCATGCAGGCGGATCTATTGAGTTTTGCCGGCGAGTGGGGCGCGGCCTTGATGCTGCTGCTCTTCTTCGTCAGTGCCGTCTCCCTGCTGCCCCGGCCCGCGCTCTGCATCGTTGCCGGCTCCGCCTATGGTCTCTACGGCATCCCGCTCGCCTTGACCGGATCCATCCTCGGTGCGTCCGTGGCTTACTGGCTCGGCCTTGCGGTAGGCCGCCGCTATGGGCATCGCCTTAGCCGGCGCTGGCGCCTGCTCGCCCCGCTTCGCGAAGCCGTTCGCCTGGGTGGCTGGCGTATCGTGCTCTTATGCCGTTTCGCGCCGATCGCGCCTTCGAGCCTCGTGAGCTTCGTGTTCGGTTCGACGTCGACCGCCTTCGGCCCCTTTCTGGCCGCGACCGGGCTCGGCATCCTGCCCGGCATCGCCTTGCAGGTGGCCGCCGGTGCCGGACTGCGCGCCAGCCTCGATGGTCACCTGTCCACCCTGCAGATCGTCACGTTCGGCTCGGGCCTGTGCGCAGGCTTGGCGGCCCTTTTCCTGCTGGGCCGCAAGCTGCGGCAGGTTCTGGCAACCTATCATGAGCCGACGGCGGAAGATCGGATCCGATAGCTCGTCCGCGCGCAATCTGGAACGCCGCCGGCCTCCTCAACTGCGTTTTCTTCGCCGAATCTTGGCCGCCACCGCACCCGCCACCAGCAGGCCTGCCACCGTCAGGGCAAGGATGCCCGTCACGCGGATGGCTGCCAAGGCGATGATAATGGAAGTCAGGGCATGGATGAGGGCGTCGGCGATACTCAACAAGGGCGGCGCGTACCCAATGGGGAAGGAAAGCGATGACGTCCCTGCGAAGATGGCATGAGAGTTGGGCGCTGATGGGGCACTTGCCCGCAACGAGCCCCGCCGCGCCCGTTCCGCCTCTGCAAACGATAGTGGACGTGGCACGGGGCCACCGGATCACATCCCTGTCACGCGGGTTGCAGATCTAATGGCAAGCACAGAAGGCCTGCAGCCACGACCCGATCCGATACCTAGCCGGCATTGGGGGCGATAGGCGTTCGGTTCAAGAAAACACGTCGACATGAAGACATCCAGAAGAACCGCACCTCAATGCGGTCGCTGGTCCCGCCGGTGGCAGCCATGACGCTCGATAGGCACGACAGATCTCCCACCCCCGCGCAGGGTTCGATCGTCGAACGTGCCTCCTGGCTGAGATATGGCGTGTGCGCCGAACCGCTGCGCAACGAGCATATGCTCAACTGCTACGAGCCCTTCCTGGTGGTTGCCTTTCCGGGCGGAAAGGATTGCGCGGACCTGGTCGCACGGGCCCGGCGATCCGGCGTCCGCATCGTTGAAACGGATACGCCGTAAAGCCCACGGCGCGGCTTCCCGGTTAGCGCGACAGCGCCGGAATTCCGCCGTCGTCTCCGATCGGATCAGTTGGCATCGCCCTCAAAAAGATTGTTGGTCATATAGGCGATTTCCGTGCGGTTGCGCGCGCGGATCTTCTGCATGATGTTGCGGATGTGCACTTTGACGGTGCATTCTTCCATATTCAGCTTGTAGGCGATGATCTTGTTGGATTCCCCCTGCCGCAGACGCTGGATCACCGCCAGTTGCTTGGGCGTAAAGGCGGCCTGCCGCAACAGGCCCTCGTCCGGGCTCTCTTCACCGGCGAATCCGGCGCGTGACTTCAACGGCAACAAGCCGCTTGCCGGAACGAAGACGCCTCCCGCAGCCACCAGACGTATGGCCGCCAGGGCGACATCGAGGCTGGAACTCATGCCGATATAGCCCCTGGCCCCCTTGCCGAGAGCCGCCACGATCAACCGGGGATCCTCGACATCGGAAACGACGATCACCCGGACGTCATTGCAATGCTCCGCCACAAAGGCCAGATCGAGGTCGACGATCGCCTCGGTTGCCTTCTGGCCCGTGCCGCAAAGCAGGGCGATGCAGGGTGCGTGCCCTCCCCCATTCTGGTGCCAATCCTCCAGGCTCGCATATCCGGCCACAGTAAAGGCGGGGGCAGCGGCGATGAGGCTGTGCGTCAGGCAGCTACGGGTGAGCTGTTTTTCATCGATGACGGCAATCGCCCACGGCGCGCCCTGCCGGCTCTGTTCGGGAAGATTGGGAGTGGGTATCGGTTCCACGAAAGGGATCTTTCCGCAAGAATAATGGGCCATGAGAACTTCGGCAGCGAATTGCCCAAGCACATAGTGCGCCACCTGTCCCGCCGGCTACCCTTGAAAGCGCAGCTCGTTTGAGTGGGATAGGCAATGGATCGGCGAGGCAAAAACCCCGCCTATCCGAAATTCTCTTGCGCCAAGCGCTCCAGCCTGAGCAGGCTTGCAAACTCGTCGTGAGACCAATCCCGCCAAGTTGCTCCACTCAACTCCAACCCGTTGGTCAAAATGACTTTAGGAACTTCCTGGTCCCTTTTCCATAGTCTGTCTTGGACTAGTCTGCATGGACTAATGGTCTAAGCCCGGCAACTGGCCTAAAGTGAAGTGTCATGCACGCCCCATCACCGCTGCACTTGCTCCTGATCGACGATCATTCGCTCCTGCGCGCAGGTCTGCGCCTCGTGCTGGAGCAGGGGCTGCCGCATGCCATGATCCGTGAAGCCGGTTCGATCGCCCAGGCCATTGCGGAGGATCAGGTGCGGCCTCATGCGGTGCTGCTGGATATCGAGATGCCCGGCCTCAGCGGCATGGAAGGGCTGGCCGTATTCAGGCGGCGCTGGCCCGGCGCGCCAGTGATCATCCTCACCTCGCATGACGATGTCGGCACCCGGGCGGAAGCCCTCGCCAAAGGCGCCGCCGCCTTCCTGTCCAAGGCGGAGCCGACCGATCGTATCGTCGCCACCGTGGAGGGCGCCCTGCGGGGCGAGACCATCCCGGGCGAGACGGTCCAGTCGGTCGCCAGGAATCAAGCCCAGCTCACGCCGCGCCAATACGAGGTTCTCGACCAATTGAGCCGGGGTTATTCCAACAAGGTGATCGGGCGGCATCTCAACCTCTCGGAAAATACAGTGCGTGTGCATGTGCAGGCGCTGCTGGCCGCCTTCGATGTGGCAAGCCGGGCGGAGGCCGTGGCTGTTGCACGCGACCGCGGCCTGATACGCTGAATGGCGGTGCACTGGTTCAAGCCTGTTCCCGCCCGCATCGCCGCGGAGCAGCTTCGCTTCATGCTGGGCACCGCTCCGTTTGCCTTCATCATCGGTGGCATCGGCAATGCGGCGATGGCCGTCATCTTCGCCCTGAATGCCCCGGTGCTCCCCTTGGCGATCTGGGCGGTCTGTTCTTTTCTGCCCGTTCCGTTTCTGCGCTTGCTCGCCAGCCGCTTTCGCGACAGTCCGGATCCCGTTGCCGAAGCCGGCCGCTACCAGCGCTATACCATCGTGCTCGCCACGTCGATCGGTGTCTTGCGGGGCATATTGCCCTGGATCGCCTTCGACCAGGCCTCTCCTCTCGCCATCGCGCTGCTCCTGTGCTTCATGGCCGGCATCCAGGCCGGCTCGCTCACCTTCATGGCCCCCGTATTGCCGGCCTTTGTCGGCTATTCGATTGCGTTCATCGCCATGCTGGCCCTCAAATTGGTCACGCTCGGCGATCCGATGTATTGGGGCATGGCGATCGGCAGCGTCTTATTTTGCATCGCCATCATCGCTTCGGCGCGAAGCGCTTCGCAGACCTTCCAAAAAATGGTGGAGCTAAGGTTCGAGAACAACGAATTGGTGGAGCGCCTGCGCCAGGAGACGGCCATCGCCCAGGCTGCCCGTCTCGAGGCCGAAACGGCCAACCAGGCCAAATCGAAATTCCTGGCCGCCGCCAGCCACGATCTGCGCCAACCCATCCATGCCCAGGGCCTGTTCCTGGAAGTGCTCGCTCGGAGCCCGTTGACGGCACAGCAGCGTGCGATCCTGGACAATGCCCGCGCCGCCTCGAGTGCCTCGGGCGACATGCTCAACACCCTGCTCGATTTCTCGCGTCTGGAAGCCGGCGTCGTCACGGTGAGCAAGCGCAGCTTCGAGCTTCAGCCCCTGCTCAACAGGATCAGCACCGAGCTTGCTCCATCGGCGGATGAAAAGGGCATCGTCTACCGCCAGCGCGATACCGATGTCGTGGTCGAATCGGATCCGGCACTGGTGGAGCTGATCCTCCGCAACCTGATCTCCAACGCCGTTCGCTACACCGAACGCGGCGGCGTGCTGATCGGCTGTCGCCGCCGTTCCGATCAGGTGCATGTCGAAGTCTGGGACAGCGGTATCGGCATCGCCGCCGACAACCAGCAGGAGATCTTTCGCGAATTTCATCAGCTCGGCAATCCAGAACGCGACCGCCGCAAGGGGCTTGGCTTGGGGTTGGCCATCACCGAGCGTCTCGCCCGGGCCGCCAATCACGAATTGCGGCTGCGCTCGGTGGTTGGCCGCGGCAGCAAATTCGCTCTCATCCTGCCGCTCGCAGCCAGGCAGCCGGACAGGCAGGCCGAGCCCGTGCCGTCCGCACCCGCCAACGACCATACGACTTTGGGTGCACCCTGCCGGATCCTCGTCATCGACGACGACGAAGCCGTCCGCGAAGGCATGTTACGCCTGCTGACGACCTGGGGCGCGCAGTGCGAGGCGGTGGAAGGCATCGAGCAGGCGCGGCTTTGCCTCGGCCGCCTGCCGCCGGACCTGGTGATCTGCGACTACCGCCTGCGCGAGCAGCGTACCGGCGCCGAGGCGATTGCCATCCTGCGGGAGCAGATTCCGGGCCTGCCGGCCATTCTGATCACCGGTGACACCGCACCCGAACGGCTGCGCGAAGCAGAAGCCAGCGGCATTCCCCTGTTGCACAAGCCGGTTCTGCCGGCCGCCCTCTTCGCCAAGATCCGCAGCACCTTGCCAGCTGGGGAAAAGCGCGCTCACGGCTGAACCTGGCAGCGCCAGAGCCGCCTTGTTTCTCAGCCGAACCGGTCCATCGCAAAAGGCGCGGGATTGGCAAAAGTCGGCAACCCCGCCATCATTTCCGATAGCAGCCGTCCCGTGGCCGGGCCGAGCGTCAAGCCGTGATGGTTATGACCGAAGGCGAACCAGAGGCCTTTGTGGCGCGGCGCCGGGCCGATCACGGGGCGCATGTCCGGGAGGCAGGGGCGCGATCCCATCCAGGGCGCTGCCTCGACACGCTGAGCGAGCGGAAACACCTCACGGGCATGCGGCTCGGTGCGGTCGAGCTGAACCGGCGTCGGCGCGTGATCGCGGGAGGCGAACTCGATTCCCGTCGTCAGCCGGATACCTCGGGTCATCGGCGCCAGCAGATAGCCACGCTCGATGTCGACGATGGGGCGATTGAGCACGGCGCCGGCCGCGGGCTTGAAATGCACGTGATAGCCGCGCTTGACCGCCAGCGGCACCCGATAGCCGAATTTCGTGTAGAGCCGGTCCGACCACGGTCCGAGGGCCACGACCGCTTCGCGGGCGTGATAATGCCGGTCAGGCGTTTCCAGGCTCCAGCCATCCTCCTCCTGCCGCAGGGCGCTGGCGTCGGCCTCGACGAAGCTGCCGCCATTGCGGCTGAAAAGCGCGGCATATTCCTTCACCAGCCGGCCGGGATCGGCAATGGTGGCCGGATCACGCCAATGGACCGCGCCCGCGAACACACCCGCCAGGCTCGGTTCCCTTTCGCGCAGCGCAGGGGCTCCGAGCAGATCATAGTTCAGGCCGAACTCGTCGAGTTGCCTGGCTGCGGAGCAGGCCTTTTCGAAGGCCGCGGTGCTGCGATAGGCCTCCATCCAGCCGGTCGGCCGCAATTGGTCGGAAATGCCCGCATCGGCCATCAGCCTGGCATGTTCCTCGACCGAATGCTCGATCAGGGGCAGCATGTCGAGGGCTGCCCGGCGCAGGCGCTTGGGCGAGGACTCCCACCAGAAGCGCACGAGCCACGGCAGGGCCTTGGGCAGGAAGCGCCAGTGATAGCGCACGTCGGCGGAAAGGTTCAGCCCATAGTGGACAAGCGTCGAGAGCTCCCGCGGAAAGCCATAGGGAATGACGCTGGCCCGCTCGATCAGACCGGCGTTGCCGTAGCTGGTTTCCTCCCCCGGGGGGCGACGGTCGATAAGAACGACGGATCGTCCCAATTTCTGAAGATGCAGGGCAACCGAGACACCGACGATGCCGGCACCAAGCACCAGCACATCGCCCGATTGCCTGACGACTTGAAGCATGGACCGCCGCCTCTAAACATTTCGTGGGCCAAGACCCAATTCACGACCAAGACCTGATTCATGACCAAGAGCTGCGCATGGAGTACATGACTGCCGGTCGTTTCGCGATGTCCTTGCGCATGCGCAGACATGTTCGCAAGCAATTTCGTGGCGCCACCGGCGACGCCGTAAGCCGGCTGCGATGGATTTGGACTGACTGCCTCAATTGACGTGCGCCTGCAGTGACGCAAATCGGCCAACTATTTCCTAGTCCAGAGCATCAAACTATAAACTTAAATTATTGATACAAATCGATAATCGTGGATGTTCATGTCAGCCACATGGACCTACCGTTCTCGTGGTCTTACACCGCCCACTCGACATCGGTGGTGAAGGCGATGGTCAGCCAGCGATCCCGGCTCTCGCCACCGATCGCTTCGCCGATTTCGTCGCGAATCCGGTCCCATTCTTCCAGGCGCATGGCAGGCCGACCGGGCGGCACGATGAAATAGAGTTCGATCTGGCGACCCCGGCCGACTTTTGCGACATAGGCTTTGTGGGTCAGGAAGCCGTATTTGGCGACGAAGGTCCTGGCAACGGCGTCGACATGGTCCTTGAGGGAGGCTGGCGTCACTAGAAGGATTTCGGACAGGGCCTGCCTTACGGTCGAAATCGGCAGAGGGACGATGACCAGACAGAGGAGAAGCAGAACCACGGGGTCGACATAGGGCGTAAGCCAGTCGATGCGCGTACCCTCGATGGCATGGCCGATGCAGAAAGCAAGAAGAAGCGCGCCGGTGATCGAAGCCGACATGATCCAGGCCTTGGCATCGAGCGCCACGAAATCGGAGCGTATGGTCCGGTTCACGCGGGTTTCGATCACCGCCATGGCGATGCAGGCCGCCAGGGCCACGGCGGCATAGAGAATGGCATATCCGAATTCGAGGTCTCTGCCGCCGACCATCAGGCTGCCGATGGCATTGATCATCGCATAGATGGCCGCCCCGATGAGCATGGCACCGTTGAGGCCGAGAACCATCGGCTCCAGATGCCAAAAGCCCATGGTGAAACGCTCATGCAACTTTCCCACGGCGGTGGCAGGGGACGAATTGGCGGCGATCAAACGGGCCACCACAAGCGCGAGGCCGCTCATGCTGGCATCGAGCAACGCATATACGCCGTCGAACACGATGGAGAAGGAGCCGGAAAGAAGACCGAACAGCACGCCGAAAAGAGCAACGAAAAGAGTGGCGGCAATGGAGACCTTGAGAATGCCTTGTTCCGTATCCACCATCCTCCCCCACGCCGACGAGCCGTATTCCTAACCCGTTGCGCAGCCTAGCAGGCTGATGAATGGCATCAACTGCACCGGTCGACAGATGACGTGCTTGAGGCCTTGCAGGCGAAGCTACGGACGCAACTGTCCAGGACGGCCCGAGCCGAGATTGCGGCGTACATGCCGCAACCGGCACGTCCAGCGTTCCCCAGGCTTGGCTGCGGAACGGGCGGCCCGTGCCGACAGGGGCTTGCGCCCAGGCTCTTCCGTCGCATCCCCGGCGGAGGCAGCATCCAGAAACGCGGTCGAAGCGTCAGCCGTCCTGCTACGCGAGGCTGCCCTCGCTTTCTCGGGCTGGCTGGAAGAGAGCGACGGCTCCTGACCGTTCAGAAACTCCGCGTAAGGTGCCGACTGCGACTGCACGGAAAGACGCTTTTCGGGCAATACCTTCTTGTTGCGCGCCTTCTTTACCGGAACGATTTTCGCCTCATCCGGCTCGGGCACCGCGGCTTTCGCCACCTTCCGGCTGCGCTTAGCGATATTCTTGGCGACAGCCTTGTCACCCTCCTCGTCGCGCGCTTCGGCCTGTCCTGAAGCGACAGCCCTGCCCTTCCGTTCAAGCGCTGCCTGGACAGGAACGGGCGCGGGCTCCACAGGAGCGGATACCGGGCGTTCGGCCTCCGGCGCCGAGTCGGCGGCTCGAGGCTGAAAGAACTGCTCAGCATGTTGCCAGGCCTTGGATCGCGCACCGGCAGGCTCAGGTGCATCCTCCCAGGACGACGTCGGTCGCGGGGGTGGAGAGGCCTGGGCCGGAATCGATCGCGAACGCCTGACCTCGACGAAGAAAGGCTTGGACGGGGGCTTCATTCGGGAATGTATGTTGTTTGCGAGTCGTGGAACGCGGGCAGCATTACACCCTCGACGGTGCTTGGCAAACCGCCAGATGCGACGAAATACGAAATATCGCTCCTTCTCCCCACGCCAAGTCGTAAAGCCGGAACTCCTGCAGGATCATTGCACCTCTTGATCGCGCTTCGGGACCGGCATTCTCCCGTCGAATTGCACGAGGGCCACGCTAGCTTCTCGAACTGCAGCCAAAGCGCCGCTGCGTCCCGCCAACCGTTCTTTCGCGATGTGCGAGGTTCTCCGCCGGCGATAACTCGGATTCCTGACAGAGAACCGCCTGCCGCCATATCGGGGACTGGCGGCAAGGGCTTCTGAGGGTTGCGCCATCGAACCCGGCCCATCGCGCCCAGGTCCCGAACTTCCCGGCTCAGGGCTGTGTCATAACGTCACCAGCAGCCCGCTCTCGACCGCCTTTCCAGCCATCACGGCCGGACGAAGATCGCGATGTGCGAAATCGCACTGACGAGCCCTCCAGCGTCCTGGCTTTTCGTTACGTCATGTCGACATTTCGAGGGCGAAATCTTGGTGCGGAAAGAGACGTTGCTGGACCTCATCGAGGGAAAAAACCGATCCGGAAAGGCCGGCCGGGGGATTGCCCGGCACCAGCATTGCTTAGCCACCTGTATCGTGGCGACACTTGCGGTCGCCCTCGTGACCACGGCCATTGCCGGGGTCTCGGCCTATCGAGGCCAGACGACCTATTGGAACCATCCGGCCCAAAAACGTGCTTCCCTGGCCAAGTCCTGAAGCGTTTTGCATTTGGCGGAATAGCCAAGGAATATCGATCGCGAGACCGACATTCCCTGGTCACTCGAGGGAAGCGTTGCTGCCGATAATGCGTAAGGCTTCAACCTGCCAGCCAGGCGGCAGCTGACGATCCCAGTTTCGGAGCGGCCAAATCCCATCTCATGGGAATGTCCGCAATCGCAACCGGCGGACGAAGGCGGCGGGCCGGCCCCCAGCCGGTCTGCTCGATGGAAGCCGACCAATCGGAGGGTTGCTCAGGTGCCAATGCCTCCGCTTCACGCACTTGGTTTCTAGTTGAAACTAAAAGATGAGCGGTTCGCGCCAGAGATCCACGTATTTCGTATCCCCGCCCCGTCTGCAACCGTTCCACCAGCCCCCGAATGGCCGCCGCGGCGAGGAGATAGCCCGTGGCATGGTCGATCGCCTGTCCGGGCAGTGGTGTCGGACGATCGCGCCCCGCCGCCCGCATGCCGGCTTCGGCGATCCCCGTGCTCATCTGGATCAGGCTGTCATAGCCCCGCCGCCCATGCCAGGGGCCGCTCCAGCCATAGGCGTCCAGGCAGACATCGATCAGCCCCGGATTGAGTTGGCGGCGGCGCGCGGAATCGAGCCCGAGGCGGGTCAGGGCATCAGGCCGATAGCCGTGAACGAACACGTCCGCTTGTGCGAGCAGTCGTTCCAGCACATGGAGATCGTCGGAATTCCTCAGGTCGAGCCGGGCACAGCGTTTGCCAAGCACCACCTCCGGCACGGTGGCCGGCTCCTCCCACCCGGGAGGATCGATGCGCAGCACCTCGGCTCCGAAACCCGCGAGGAAGCGCGTCGCAACGGGACCGGCAAGGATGCGTGTCAGGTCCAGCACCCGGACGCCCTGCAAGGGTCGGCCCGGCAACGGCAGCACGTGCGATCGATGACCGCCGGCGCTGCTGCTGCGGTGCAGCAGCGGTTCGGCATTGACGGTTCGCCCCTGCGCATGATCGGCCCATTGGTCGAGCGTGCGCATGGCGGCAGCACAGCCATTCTTGGCCACGATGGCCGTCTCGAGGGCCTCTGCCTGCCATTGCTCCACGGCCGCAGCCACCGCCTCCCGGTCAATGGGCGTCTTGAGCACAGCCAGGGCCGCATCGCGGTGATGCGGGGCATTCGTGTGCAGCCGGATCCAGCCATCCGCCGCCCGATAATCGCCGGCCACCACATCCCATTGCGGCGGCATCGACCAGCCCTGCGGCCGTAGCGAGGTGAGGAACCAGAACGAGGCCAGCCGCCGGTCGACTTGCACGGCGGGGAATTTGCCCTGTTGCAGCGATGCCAGTTCGGCGATGGCAAGGCTGGCGGCCCCCACCGCCGCGCCGGCGAGATCGGTCACGTGAAATGTGGACGGTAGAGCGCCGGTACCTTCTATCGCAAGGTGGCTGAGATGCGCTGCGTCACCGCCGACGGCCTGCCAGATTTCGCGCAGGAAATACGCGACAGGCGTAGAAACGGTCGAAGAAAGCAAGGGCGCCGCGGGTTCGTCGCGCATGGAAGCCTCAATATGTTCGTCTTCAATGAACAATGCCGGGAATGTCGAGCCCCGGACTGCGCCGGCCGCCGGAATTTCCAGACTGACCTGGTAGCGCATCGGGCTTGAACGGACGATCTGGCATGCTAGGTAGACCTGCCCCGCCTTTCCTTCCGTTTTCCTTCTTCGCCTCTTCCCGTGTCGCCTTAAGAAAATTATAAATCTACATGATTTCAATGCTCTATATAGAGATCCTTATCTAATCACTCCATTCAAATTACCTGGAATCGATAGTATGAACTTGTTCGCCCGTCCTGTCCTGCTTCTGGGGATCCTGCTCTGCCTTGCCCTTTCCGCCTGCGGTGACCAGGAGCCCAGCCAGCGCAAGGAATTCATCGAATTCCTGCAGACCCGCATTCTCGACAAGCCCGGCGCCCATGTGCCGCAATTGAGCGGCAATCAGAAGGACGCCTTCGGTCCCTACGTCAAGGACTACGCCATCATCACCGACTTCGCGGCAGGCCCGTCCGGTGGGCCGGGCAATCTGCAGCAGCGCTTTGGCGCCATCGTGGCCAAGGGCTCCATCCGTTCGATGAGCGATCTGGCGTCGCGGCGCGAGGATCTGGTCGCCGTGCAGAATCTCATCGACGAGCTTGGCGGTGCCATCGACCAGGCCCTTGCCAAGGCCGATGCCGCCAAGGGACAGCTCAAGCAGCCCGAGGATCTCAAGATCGTCTTCGACAAGGCCTATGAGCGGGACGTGACGGCGGTCGCCGACAACGTCAAGCAGATGCTGCCGCCGGTCCGGGACATGACCGCTGCCGCCCTGCGGCTGTCCGACTTCATCGCGGGCAACAAGGACAGGCTCGAGGTCGCTGGCATGACGATAACCGCCAAGGATCAGAAGACTTTGACGGCCCTGGAGCCGCTCCTCGACGATTTCAACGCAAAAGGGCGGGCCGTGATGGCGCTTCAGCAGAAATTCCGCTCGTCGCTATAGGGCCTCGTCAAGCCCTGGAGCTTTTGCGATTTGACGGAATCGGCCGCAGTCGCAAAGAGGCTCGAAACGGGAACTGGGGCAGACATGCCCCCAGCTCCGAATGCGCCCTGCCTGAGGTATCGAATATGCTGATCTTGCGAAAACTCATCATGATCGTGGTGGTGGCCGTCATCGCCATCGTCGGCACGGCCGGCTATCGCTGGTACGACTATGTGACGGCCGCCAAGGACCCGCTCGACGAAGTCGGCATCGAGCTCAACAGCCGCATGCCGATGGCCCTGCGCAAATGGGGCTGCTACCAGCTGCAGAAGCGCTTCGGCGACCGCCTGCCGCCCTATGGCTGCTCCAGCGGCGACGGTCGGAGCTGGATGTAGCCAGGTTGTTGCATCGACACTCGTCCGAGGCGATGGAAGGGGCCCCTGCATTAACCGCAACCGGCGCTGACCACCCGCCCGGTAGCGGGGTTGGTCGTGATGGTCACCCGGTCCTGGCGAAAATCGAAGGTAACGGCCTGGCCCGGCTTGATCTGGCGCACGATCGGAGCGCCCGTCAGCTTCCTGGCTTCGTCGTCGGTTGGCTTGGGCTGGCCGACCAGACGCTGCGCCGCCTCGGCCACGCAGGTCGCAGACTGCCCTGGCTGCGCGGCATTGGAGGCGCAAGCCGCCAGCGCCAGCATGGCGACAGGCAGGAACGGAAGGAAAGGCTTGAACTGGCCTGCGGGCATGGCGAATTCCTCATGGCGGTGTTTGATCGGCGACAACCCATCTGACGCTGTCCTAGCGGATTGCGCCCGGCGACATCGTCGCCCTGCGCAATCTCGGCAATGTCAATGAGTGTATATTTTCAGACTCTTACATAGATCTTTTCATCTTAAGAATTCGGAAAACATTTCGACATTTTAGCCTGGCGGCATGGCCTCGATATGGCGAGCTCCGGCTTCTTCGCGGGGCGGCGGAGAGCGTCTGCACCCGGGGAGCAGGACGGTCGCCGCAGGGCACATCCGAGCGATCTCACGACCGGCGAATGAAATCGCGGATCAGGGCGGCAACGACGTCCGGGGCGTCTTCAAAGCAATAATGGCCGACTCCCTTGAGCCGCTCGATAGGCGCCCGCGGGAAGAGTTCGGAGAACATGGGCAGGAAATGCTCGGCGTGGAGCGTACGGTCCGCCTCTCCCCAGATCGCCAGAGCCGGCTTGTCGCGGATGATCTCGATAGCAGCCGGGCTGGGCTGCTCGACTTGGTGGGTGCCCAAGGCAAAACCCTCCGCCCAACCGATTGCGCCCAGGCATTCAGCCGGATTCGAAAAGGGCGCGCCATAGGCCGAGAGCCAGGCGTCGGTGATGACGGCATTGTTCTCGAAGCCGTTGAGCTTCAACGTGCTCAGAATGTTGAAGCCGAGTTGGCCGAGCACGCTTCTCAGTACGCCGCCTGCATGGGCTTGGACAATCCACCGGAACCAGGGCGATAGCTGCGCATTGGCGCTGAGGCGCTCGGGGAGACCGGCATGGCCAAAGGGTGTCGGTCCGTTGGCCGAGATGATCCTGCGGATCCGCTGCGGCTGCCGTGCGGCAAGCCCCATGCCGGCAGGACCGCCGAAATCGTGCATGACGAGCGTGATATTGCCGAGGTCGAGCGCCAGGACGAAGCGCTCGAGATTGTCGATGTGATCCTGCAGCCAATAGCTGCGTCCTTCCGGGGTCTCGCTCTTGCCGAAGCCCATGTGATCGGGAACGATCACGCGATGCGTCTGGCTCAGAACAGGAACCAGATGGCGGAAGAGATAGCCCCAGGTCGGCTCGCCATGCAGGCACAAGACGGGCTCGCCGTCATCCGGACCTTCATCGACATAGTGCATGCGAAAGCCGGGGGCGCTGCTGAAACGCGGGGCGAATGGAAAAGTGCCATCGAAGGTGGCCTCTGCTTCGATCATGGGAATATCCTGTATCCACGGTTTTGGATTGAAACCATGGGATCGATAAATCTTGTGGTTTCAATTTGCAACCCATATGCTTTAGACAAGGGTAGCAGGAACAGACGGAGCTTGTTTCGTCGGGCGAGCCTTCCCCGATGTGGACGAGGATGATGGACGCAATGCCATGGCCAAGAGGATAAGCCACCAGCAATCCCTGTGCGGGATCGCCCGGCCGCTGGATGCGATCGGCGACTGGTGGTCGCTGCTGATCGTGCGCGACGCCTTCGACGGTCTGCGCCGGTTCGGCGAATTTCAGAAGAATCTCGGTCTGGCCAAGAACATCCTCGCGGCGCGGCTGCGCAATCTGGTGAGCCACGGCATCATGGATCTGGTGCCTGCCAGTGATGGCAGCCCCCATCACGAATATGTCCTGACCGAGAAGGGCCGCGGCCTGTTCCTGGTGCTGGTGGCCCTGCGGCAATGGGGGGAGGATTTCTTCTTCGAGCCGGACGAATCCCATGTGCTGCTGGTGGACAAGAAGACCGCCCTC
This sequence comes from Labrys sp. LIt4, assembly GCF_017813775.1. Taxonomy (NCBI): domain Bacteria; kingdom Pseudomonadati; phylum Pseudomonadota; class Alphaproteobacteria; order Hyphomicrobiales; family Xanthobacteraceae; genus Labrys; species Labrys sp. LIt4. The sequence continues at coordinate 24,927 of NZ_JAGIPY010000006.1, read as the reverse complement.
CCCGTGCGCAGGCTCGAGCTTCGCGCCCAGGACGGACGCGTGCTGGGCGCGCAGGATACGTTCGTCCGCAGCCCGCCGGGGCGGATGGAGACAGAGGAGATGGACTGAGCTCCTCCCCGTCCGCGCCGCGGGCTGTTCTAGCGCTCCTCCCGCTGTGCGTCGCACCGGCGTTCGCCATGCGCGGCCAAGCGTGCCCGGAAATCGGCGGAGAGGTCGGCCAGCGTCACCTTGGCAAACTGATCGAGCAGCAACTGGCGTGCCTCGCCGAGCGCGTCGTCGAGACGGACATTCACGGCCTGCTCGACCAGGCATTGCGGGTGGTCGTCGGAGAGGCCGAGAGCGAATATGGGCGGTTCGCCGATCGCGGCATAGACGTCGAGCAAAGTGAATTGATCGAGAGGCCGGGCGAGTTTCCAGCCACCGCCATGGCCCTTCTCCGAGGTCACATAGCCCTGCTCGCGCAGGCCCGCCATGGTGCGGCGGATCACGACGGGATTGGTGTCGAGCATCCGGCCGATCTCGTCCGAGGTCAGGCCGCGTTCGGCCTGATCAATATGAAGCAGCACATGGAGCATGCGTGACAACCGGCTGTCGCGAGCCATTTCGGTTCCTTCCTTCCAGCCTTCCCAATCCGGCCATGGCGTCGTGGCCGATGACCGGCCGCCGCTTCAGAGATACCCGGAATAGGGTCTCGTAACAATAAAAGTTGCGTTCCTCCTCGGCCAAGCTATCATGTAACTTTCAATGATACGTATCTGGCGGACCTGCCGGAGAACCGCTTCTCAAGCCGACTCAAAGGTGCTTCAATGACCGCGTCGCTCCTCGATAATGCCGACCGCCCTCCCCACGACGTCATCATCATCGGCGGCAGTTTTGCCGGCGTTTCCGCGGCGATGCAGCTCGCCCGCGCCCGCCGCCGGGTGCTGCTCATCGACGCCGGCCTGCCGCGAAACCGTTTCGTGGAGAGCGCCCATGGCTTTCTCGGCCAGGATGGACGCGCGCCGCGCGAGATCATCGGCACCGCGCTTTCCCAGCTCTCCGCCTATCCGACGTTCGGCTTCCTCGCTGGCCAGGCCCAGCAGGCCCGCCGGAACGGGGCGTTCTTCGAGGTCGAGCTGAAGGAAAAGGGCGTCGCACGCGGCCGGCGGCTGATCCTGGCGACCGGCGTCGGGGATGCACTGCCGGAGATCGCCGGCCTGCGCGAGCGCTGGGGCCTCTCCATCTTCAGCTGCCCCTATTGTCACGGCTTCGAGGTCGCGGATCGCCGCCTCGGCGTCATCGCCAACCATCCGATGTCGGCCCATCAGGCCGTGCTGGTGTCGGATTGGGGCCCGACGGTCTATTTCACCCAGGGTCGGTTCGAGCCCGACGAGGACCTCCTCCCGCTGTTCCGCGCCCGCAATATCGAGGTCGAACACAGCCCGGCCGTCGAAATCCTCGGCACGGGCACGGCCATCGAGGCCATCCGATCCGCAAATGGCCGGATGGTGCCGGTTGAGGCCGTCTTCACCGCGCCGCGGACATATTTGACGTCGCCGCTGGCAGAGCAGCTCGGCTGCCGGATCGAGGACGGGCCTCTCGGCCCCCTCATCAGCGTCGACGACCAGAAGCGCACCAGCATCGAGGGTATCTTTGCCGCCGGCGACGTCACCAGCATGATGGCAAATGCGACGATGGCTTCGGCTGCGGGCGTGATGGCGGGCGTATCCGCGCACCGCTCCCTTGTCTTCGATGGCGGCGCGCAGGGATGATCGATCGCGGGTGACAGCAGGCCGCCAGGTGCAAGCCACCGGGCGGCCCGAAAGATCACACCGTCCGCGCGAGGCCGCCGGCGACATCCTTGGCGGCCGCCAGCGTGGCCGCAATGTCCTCGCGGCTATGGGCCGTCGATACGAACAGGTTCTCGTAGGCGCCGGGATGGAAGAGCACGCCGCGCTCCAGCATGCCCTCGAACCAGCGCCGGAACAGGCCCTGATCCGCGTAACGTTCGGCGTCGCGATAATTGTGGATCGGCTTGCTGGCGAACCACACCTGCATCAGGGGTCCCACGCCGACTGTGTAGGCCGGCAGCCCGGCCTGCTTCAGGACGAGGTCGAGCCCGGTCCTCAACTCGTCCGAGACGGCATCCAGCTGGCCATAGACCCCGTCTTGGCCGAGTTCGTCCAGCGCCGCATTGGCGGCAGCGACCGCAATGCCGTTGGCCGTATAGGTGCCCGCCATCGACACCGTGCCGTCGGCGACGAGGCTCATGATCTCCTTCCTGCCGCCGAGCGCCGCCACCGGGAAACCACCGCCGAGCCCCTTGGCGAACACCGACAGATCTGGCCGGATGCCGAACCGCGCCTGGGCGCCGCCGAGGCCAAGCCGGAACCCGGTGATGACCTCGTCGAAGATCAGCACGACGTCATGCCGGGTGGCGAGATCGCGCATCGCCTCCAGATAGCCATGCCTGGGCAGGATGCAGCCGGTGTTGCACATCACCGGCTCGGTGATGATGCCGGCGATCTCCTCGCCATGCTTGGCCAGAACATCGGCGAGCGCCTGCGCATCGTTCCAGGGCAGGATGATCAGGTTCTCTTCCACGCCGCGCGGCATGCCGGGACCCTGCGGCACGGCCTTGGGGCTGTGGTCGGGCCCTGCCTTGTCGATCGGCGGGTGCTTGCTCCAATACACGCCGTCGGAAAAGCCATGATACATGCCCTCGAAACGGATGATCTTGCGCTTCCCGGTGAAGGCCCGCGCCAGGCGGGTGGCATAGAGCACCGCCTCGGTGCCTGTATTGCACAGGCGCACCTGCTCGACGCCGGGGACCGCAGCCACGATCTTTTCGGCCAGGACCGCCTCGTCGGCCGTCGGCAAGGCGAAGACGGTGCCGCGCTGCTCGATGAAATCGACCACAGCCCGCGTCACCTTGCGCGGGCGATGCCCCAGGATCATCGGGCCAAGCCCAAGGAGATAATCGATATAGTGGTTGCCGTCGGCATCGACGAGCCGCGATCCCTCGCCTCTCTCGACGAACAAGGGATAAGGCAGCCAGCCGGACCATTGGGCCCGGGCGGTCGAATTCACGCCGCCGGGAATGACATGGCGCGCCGTTTCGAACAGGGAGGCGCTGGTGGCGGTACGCGTGAGGGAGGGGCTGATGTAATTCACGGGATTGTCTCGATTGAGGAGGGCTTTGGCAAGGCGGGGCGTATGATCGGCGCGCGCCTCAGTGCTGGGCGAAATCAGCGTCGAGGAAGCCGAGCGGATGGGGTGGCCGGATCACCCGCGTGCCGGCCTCTTCCTGCTCGGCAGCAATGGTGCGATGCAGCTCCGCCATCTTGGTCCAATGGACCTTGGGCCTGTAGTGATGCTCGGCGTGGTAGCCGTTGTTCATCCAGGTCCAGTTGTAGACCTTTTCATAGGTGCTCACGCCCCAGGCCAGCGGCTTTTCCGGATCGCCGCCGAAATGCTCATAATAGCCGTTGAGGGAGGACAGGCACTGGCCCAGATAGTTGAAGGGCAGCATGCAGAGGATGAAGCGCCAGTCGAGCAGCGCCAGCACCAGGTAGAAGCCGATCATCACGGCGAGTTCGAACTTGGCCTGCCGGGCCTCGCCCGGGCGCCTGACTGCCATGGCCCGGAGGATCTCGGCCGGGTCATCGCGAAAATAACTGAGGAAGGTATAGGACCAGACGTTTTCGGGCTTGCCGTCGTGGCCATGCTTGTAGATCGACAGGTAGTCGATGGTTTTCCCGGCCTCGTCGGGCCTGTCCATATTGCCGCTGTGATGGCGCATATGGACGAAGTTGTACATGGCCTGCGAAAAACCGAGCGTGATCGACAGCATGAAGCTGAAGACGACGTTCAAGGTCCGGCTGGCAAAGAACGGATTATGAATGAAGTTGTGCGATATGCTGTTGATATTCCAGGATATCGACAGCGAATAGATCAGTGCCAGGCAGATGAAGCTCCACCACGACAAATGCGGGAAGGCGAGAAACAGCCCGATCACGGCGAGGAAATGAACGGTGCCGAGCACGACGGGCACCCAGTCCCATTTTGAATATTGCAGAATGCGCATCTTGAACGTTCCTGGTTCGGTCGCCTGGTCGGGCAACCAACAGAGCGGTTGCCCTCCAACCGCAAGGAACGTGCCAAGATCGCCAAGACCGGGAATGCCCGCATGTCGCCCGGGCTTTTGGCGTATTGCGTGCTGCAAGCGCGAACCCGAGGGCAGTCAGCGCCCCGACATTTCCTGAGGCGAGCTACAAAACTTGTAGCTCGCAATTTGGAGGAAACGAGGAAACCGAGGTGGTGTGCCGATCCACAGACCGGTATTTCCGCGGCCAGCCCTCAGTCTCCATGCCGGTCTGAGAAGACCACCGGACAATCCTTGAAACTCGACTTTTGCCATTGCCGCGCTTCGCCCCGGCAATCCAAGGCTGCAATCTCGACAAGTGGCGGCATCCCGATGCCCGGGACAAGCCCGGACATGACGAAACTGGGCTCTTCCGGGCTCTGTTTTCGATTACTGAGTCATGCTCTGAAGACCGGCTGACCGGTTCGCGGTCCTGGGCAAAGGCCGACTGGCACGCATCTTGCGATGAAGGGGCAAATCTCCTGCCAGCGGATCGTGAAATGGCGTATCGGATATATTGCGACTTCGACGGAACGATCGCGACCAGCGACGTGACTGACATGCTGCTCGAGGCTTTCGCGGCTCCCGGCTGGCTCGACATCGAAGCCCAATGGCAGGCGGGCCTGATCGGCTCCGCCGATTGCATGGCCCGCCAGGTCGCGCTGCTCCACTGCAGCCGCCCCGCTCTCGATCGCCTGCTCGACGCCGTCGATATCGATCCGGGTTTTGTCGGTTTCGTTGCCTTCTGCCGCGGCCATGACATCGAGCCGACCGTCGTCAGCGACGGCCTCGACTATGCCATCCGGCGGATCCTGTCACGCGTCGGCCTGGGTGACCTGCCCGTTATCGCCAATCGCCTGATGTTCCTGGCCGGGGATCGTCATGCCATGCTCAGCCCGCACGCCTCGCCAGCCTGTCGTTCGAGGGCGGGAACCTGCAAATGCGAAGCCGTGCGCTCCACCGGCGGCACGGAGACGGATAGCACCATCCTGATCGGCGACGGCCGTTCCGACTATTGCGCGGCCGGTGTCGTCGATCTCGTCCTTGCCAAGGCCGGCCTTCGGGATCACTGCCGGACCAATGGTATCGTGCACCTGCCTTACCGAGACTTCGCCGAGGTCACCCGGCTCCTGGCAGCATGGTTGCCAAGCCTCGGCGCCACGGGGCTGTCCGGCCTGTCCGCCCACGCCTGCGATGGAACCTTCCGCGGCCATGAAAAGCCTGCCGTTCTGTTCGAGGCCCGCTTGTCCGGCCCGGTGCTGCCATGATGCCGATCAGGATCCTGGATCTCGACGGCAGCCTGCCTGGCCAGGGGCCGATCGCCCGGCGCCTGCAGTCGGGCCAGGCGGTCCTGCATGACCTGCGCTCTCTCGGCCCGGCCCTGCGCCTGTGGGCGCGCCGCCAGGCCTATGCCGCCTTCGAGAGTTTCTGGGCCGGCCTCCCCGCCTCGCCGAGGCCGGCGCTGACGCTGGTCGGCTCGGGCGATTTCCACCACCTCACCGCCAGTTTCATCGCCTCGGCCCCCGGACCGCTCACCGTGGTGCATTTCGACAATCACCCTGACTGGTGCTGGACCATGCCCCGCCGCCATTGCGGCTCCTGGGTCAACGAGGCGCTCGCTCTGCCGCATGTCCAGCGCGTCGTCACCATCGGCCCCTGCAGCGACGATCTCGTGCGTCCCGACCGCAAGGGAGCCAATCTGGAGGCGCTGTCGAACGGACGGCTGGAACTCTTCCCCTGGTGGCATGCTCCCTCGGAAACCCGCAAGGCCGTGCGCAGCGGCGCCGGGCATGTCGCCGGCGACGGGTTGCTCCGCTGGCACAATCTGGTGGATCAGGATTGGGGCGGCTTCCTTTGCGCCCTGATGGAGCGCGTGCCGACCGAGCGGATCTGGATCACCATCGACAAGGACGTGCTGCCGCCGACCGAGGCCGTGACCAACTGGGACCAGGGCGGACTGCCGCTGCAACGCCTGATCGAAGCCATCCGGCGCCTGGCAGCCAATTTCAGCGTTGTCGGCGCCGATATCTGCGGCGAATACGCGCCGATCCGCCACCGCAATCCCTTCAAGCTCATCGAATCCCGGCTCGACCAGCCGCGCATCGAGGCCTCGCCCGATCTCTCCGTCAATGCCCATACCAACGAGCGGCTGATTGCTGCCTTCGAGGCTGCCCTATGAACGGTTTCACCTTCCTCGTTCTCTTCGGCACGATCCTGTGCGACATCGTCGGGCAGCTTTGCTTCAAGGCAGGCCTCGACGGCGTCACGGGTGGGGATGCATCCCGTCCGGTCTGGCTCAAGGTCGCGACCACGCCCTTGATCTGGCTAGGCGTGGCGACCTACGCCATCGAGATCGGCGCCTGGCTGTTCGTGCTGTCGCGCATGCCGCTGAGCCTGGCCTTCCCGCTGGCGAGCTTCTCCTATTGCGGCATCGCCCTCGCCAGCCGCTTCATCCTCAAGGAGCCGGTATCGCGCCGGCGCTGGCTCGGCACCGCCCTCATCGCCATAGGCGTCGCCATCGTGGGGACCTCGGCATGAACGTCCATACGCCCCCGACCGGCAAGCCCGCGGTCCCAAACCTGCCGGCGCCCCCGCAGCCCCATGCCTTTCACTATGCCGGCGGCCCTACCGCCATCCTGCTGATCCACGGGCTGACCGGAACGCCGGCCGAGCTGAAACTGGTCGCCAAGGGCCTCGCGCGGGCCGGCTATTCGGTCTACGGCGTACAGCTCGCCGGCCATTGCGGCAGCGAAGCCGACCTCACCGCGACCGGCTGGAAGGACTGGCTCGCCAGCGCCCTCGAGGCCTTCGACCGGATCCGCCAGGATCACGACGCCGTATTCGTCGGCGGCCTGTCGATGGGCGCTCTGCTGGCCCTGCTGGTGGCGTCCCACCGGTCCGACCGGGTGGCGGGCTGCCTGCTCTATTCGCCCACCATGTTCTATGACGGCTGGAGCGTGCCGCGCGGCAGCGTGCTCTTGCATGCGGCGATCCTGTTCGGGCTCGGGCGCTTCTTCCGCTTCCGCGAGAATTTTCCCTACGGCATCAAGGACGACCGGCTGCGGGCCCGCGTGCAGGCCGCCATGGAATCCGGCCGCAGCGAAGAGGCGGGGCTGCTCTATATGCCCGGCCGCAGCCTTGCGCAGCTTCTCTATCTCATCCGGGACCTGAAGCCGCGCCTGCCAGCCTTACGGATGCCGGTCCTGGTCCTGCATGCCCGCGAGGATGACGTCACCAGCATCCGCAATGCCAATTATCTTGCCGCCCATCTCGGCGGCAATGTCGAGAAGATCCTGCTGGAGAACAGCTACCACATGATCACGCTCGACCAGGAGCGCGAGTTGGTGATCGATCATTCCATCGGCTTTCTCAAGCGTACCGAGCCTCGCCGGCTTGCCCCGCCCAGCCTGAGCCTGGCGCTCACTCGAGGACGATCATGACGCTCACCGCCATCGTCGAAAACTCGATCGCCGCCTTCGACAGCGCGGAGTGGAATCGCTGCTTTCCGTCCGACCCGGAAAACTGGGCCTTCTATCGCGCCTGCGAGGAGGCCGGCCCGCCCGGCTTCACCTGGTACTACGCGGCCATCCGCGACGATGGCCGCCTGATCGCGGTCGTACCCGTCTTCGGCACCGAATATCGTCTCGACACCACTCTGCAGGGCGTCCTGAAGCGGATCACCAACCAGATCCATCGCCTGCTGCCGGCCCTGCTGTCGCTGCGCCTGATCGCCTTCGGCTCGCCGGTTGCCGAGATCTGCCATCTCGGCTTCGCGCCTGAGGTGCCGGCCTATGACCGCCCGGCGCTGCTCAGGCGCATCGTCGCTGCGCTGCAGGAATTCAGCGCGGCCAAGCGCTACGGCCTGCTCGGCATCAAGGACGCCCCTTCCGGCGACGACGGCCTGTGGCGCGGCGCGCTTGCGCCGAACGGCTTCACCCGCCTGCCCGGCCTGCCGACGGCCGTGCTAGACCTGCCCTATGCCAGTTTCGACGCCTATCTGGAGAGCCTGAGCAAGGCCACCCGCAAGGACATGCGGCGCAAGCTCAAAGCCTTCAAGGATATCCGCGTCGAGCAGCGCCGTACTATCGACGACGTGGTCAGCGAAGTGTCCGCCCTCTACGAGCAGACGGTCGCCCACAGCGACCTCCAATTCGAATATCTGCCGCCGGACTATTTCCCGCATCTGCTGCGTTTCCTGGCCCCGGAGGCCAGCGTCTTCCTCTACTGGCACGGCAGTGAACTGGTTGCCTTCAATTTCGTGATCGAGACGGCGGACCGCCTGATCGACAAATATATCGGCATGAACTACGCCGTCGTTCCGAAATTCAGTCTCTATTTCAACAGCTGGCTGCACAATGTCCGCTATTGCATCGAGCGCGGCATCCCCGTCTATCAGAGCGGCCAGGCGTTCTACGGCCCCAAGCTGCGGCTGGGCTGCCGGCTGCAACCCAATTGGCAATATTTCCGCCATCGCAACCCGGCAATTAACACCCTGTTGCAAGTCGTCGCCAAATTCGTGCGGTTGGACCGTTTCGATCCCGCGATCGCCAATCTCGTGAAGGAAGCGGCATGACCAACGCGATAACCGACATGCGCCCGGGCTACCGCAAGACCCTGTTTGCGTGGCTGTTCCTGCTGGCGTTCGAGACCACCTCGCAGCTTGCCCTCAAGATCGGCGGCGAAGCGCTGGCACATCTGCCTTTCGGCCTCGCCTGGCTTATGGAGGCAGCGCGCAATCCCTGGGTCATCGTCGGGGTCTTCGGCTATCTCGGGGCCTTCTCGGCCTGGATGGTCATCCTCGATCGCATTCCGCTCAGCTTCGGCTTTCCCCTCACCGCCATGGTGATGCTGGTGGTTGCCATCGCATCCCACTATGTCTTTGGTGAAGAACTCACGGCCTGGCGCATGGCGGGCATCGGCCTGATCGTGGCGGGGGTGGTCGTCATGGGAGGAGGCGACGGGTGACGATGCTCACCGTTCTCTATCAATGGTGGAGCCGGTCGATCCGCTGGAAGCTCGTCGGCGTGTTCGTGATCATCAGCGTCATTCCGATGCTGATCGCGACCAAATTCGCCACCCAGGTGGTCTCCACCACCTTCGAGGACAATGTCGAGGCCTGGCTGTTCCAGACCTCGCACTTCTTCGTGGCCAATATCCTCGACCAGCGCCGGGAAACCGCCAGCATCGCCGACGTGCTCGCCGAGAACGGCAGCCTGACCGCCCTCGTCACCGGACAGTCGCGCGAGATGCCGCCGGCCGTGTCGCATATGATCAATGCCCTCGGCTACGACCTCCTGCTGATCTCCGACAATGAGGGCAGGATCGTCTTCTCCTCCAAGCCGGCCACGAACATCACCAGCGTGCCCTTCGGCGAGGGCCAGAAGCTCTATCTCGACGTGATCGACGGCACGCCAACCCTGATGGCGGCGGGTTCCAGCACTTTCGACTATCAGGGACAGCGCTACCACGTGCTGATCGGCACGCTGGTCGACCAGAGCTTCGTCGCCAATATGGGGGCCTTGTCGTCGCTGACCGTCCGCCTCTACTACAAGGTCAATGGCCAGTTCACGCAGGTCTACGCCTCCAGCGGGCAGGCGTCCGTGGCCTTGCCGCCGGCGACGCTGGCCGAAATCGCCGGCAATGCCGCCGACGAGTATACATCCGCCGACATCGACGGCGAGGATACGTCCATCGGCATCTATGCGCCGATCCGCGACGGCAACAATCTCATCGGCGTGCTGTTTTGCGGCCTCAGTTCGGAATCGGGCATCGCCGATTGGGTGACGAGCAAGAACCTGTTCATCGCCATCTTCGCCTTCGGCATGCTGCTGTCGCTCGGCGCCGGGCTGATCATGTCGCGCCTGCTCACCAGTCCCGTCATCCGCCTTGCGGAAGGCGTCAACGCCATCGCCAAGGGGGATTTCACCCAGCGCGTGCCGACCCGCAGGCATGACGAGCTCGGCCAGTTGTCCGTCGCCTTCAACTCGATGGCCCAGCAATTGGAGGGCCTGCGCAAGATGGAGGCCAAGCTCAGACGGCGCGAGCGCATGACCACGCTCGGGGAGGTCGCGGCCGGGCTCGCACACGAGGTGCGCAATCCGCTCGGCATCATCAAGACCTCCGCCGAACTCCTGCAGAACAGCGCCAATCTGTCGGAGGTGGAAACGCGGCGCCTGGGCTATGTTATCGACGAAGTCCGCCGGATCGACCAGCTCATCCGCGACTTCCTGGCCTTTGCCCGGCCGCCGCAACGCATGACGGACCTGGCTCCCATCGATCTGGTCGACCGGGTTCTCGGCAGTTGCCAGAGCGAGATCGAACACCAGCGGGTGCTCGTCAATGTCGAGGACGAAGGCGGCGGAGCCCGCATCCATGTCGATCGCGACCAGATGATCCAGGCCTGCCTCAACCTGGTGCTCAACGCCCTGCAGGCCATGGAGAGCGTGCACGAACCCGCCGCAGCGCCCGGGCAGGCCGTTCGCCCGCGCCTCGACATCCGCATCACCAGCGAAGGAGACGAGGTGCATTTCCTCTTTGCCGACAATGGGCCGGGCATCCCGCCAACCCTGATCGATCGCATCTTCGATCCTTTCGTCACCACCAAGGACAGCGGCACCGGGCTTGGCCTCGCACGTGTCTTCGCGGTGGCCGAAGGCCATGGCGGCTGGATCGAGGCCCGCAACGCCGCGCATGGCGGCGCCATTTTCGAGCTCGTGATACCCGCATCCCAACGGAGGGCAGGCGATGTCCCAAACGATCCTGCTCGTTGACGACGAGGTCAAGCTGCTCGACGTGCTGAGCGGCGTGCTGGAGGGGCTGGGCTACCGCCCGCTTACCGCCAGCAGCGGTGCCGCCGCACTCGAGCGGCTCGAGCAGGAACCCGTCGACCTCGTACTCACCGATCTGCGCATGCCCGGCATGAGCGGCCAGGAATTGCTGGCGGAGATCCGCCGCCGCCATCCCTCGATGCCCGTGGTGATCATGACGGCCTATTCGAGCGTGCGCGATGCCGTCCAGGCCATCAAGGATGGGGCCTTCGACTATATCGACAAGCCGATCGAGCAGGAGGAACTGGCGACGACGCTCGCCAACGCCCTGCGTCTGCACGAGGCCCTGCGCGACAATGAGCGCCTGCGCCAGGAACTGGCTGGGCGCTACAAGTTCGACACGCTGGTGGGCAAGTCTCCCGCCTTCCAGAAGGTGCTGCGCGCGGTCAGCGAAGTGTGCGAGCAGCGCACCACCGTGCTGCTCACCGGCGAAAGCGGCTCGGGCAAGGAGGTGGTGGCGCGCGCCATCCATTTCAACAGCCCGCGCCAGCGCAAGCCCTTCGTCGCGGTCAATTGCGCCGCCATCCCCGAGGCGCTGCTGGAAAGCGAATTCTTCGGCCATGTGAAGGGCAGCTTCACCGGTGCCGTCAGCAACCGCATCGGCCGTTTCGCCCAGGCCGAGGGGGGCACGCTTTTCCTCGACGAGGTCGGCGACATGCCGCTGAACCTGCAGGCCAAGATCCTGCGCGTGCTGCAGGAACGCCAATATGAGCCGGTGGGCGCCACCGGTTCGCGCACGGCCGACGTGCGTATCATCGCGGCGACCAATCGCGACCTCACCGCCATGGTGGCCGAGAACAAGTTCCGCGAGGACCTCTATTACCGTCTCGCCGTGTTTCCGATCGCCCTGCCGCCCCTGCGCGAGCGGGCCGAGGACATTCCGCTGTTTCTCGAACTCTTCGCCGACGACCTCGCGCCCACGCTCGGCAAGCGCGACATCCGCTTCAGCCCCGATGCCGTACGGGTGCTGGCCGCCTATCGCTGGCCCGGCAATATCCGCGAATTGCAGAATTGCGTGGAGCGCTCGCTGATTTCGGCGCGGGGCCCGGTGATCTCGGCCGCCGACCTGCCACCCTACATCGCCGAAAAGCCCGGCAACGGCGCGGCGCAGGATTTTCCCATTCAACTCGACGAGGCCGCGGCGGCCTTCGAGCGTGGCCTCATTCTCGAAGCTCTGAAACGGGCCGACGGCGTGCAGGTGCGTGCGGCCGAACTGCTCGGCATCAACGAACGCAGCCTTTGGCACCGGCTGAAAAAATACGAGATCACCGTCTCCAAGACGGTCGGGCCGCGCTCCTAGCGCCTGCCTGAGAGGAGAACACCGAAATGGATTCCATTCTGGACCGCATCCTGCGCTGGGCCTTTGCCAGGATCGTCAGCCGCGGCAATCTGACGGTGGTGACGCCGGCGGGAACCAGGCTCGCCTTCGGTGACGGCAGTGGCGAGCCGGTCACCGTCCGCCTGACCGACCGGGCCGGCGTCATCGCCCTGTTGACCGATCCCGACATGCGGCTCGGCGAACTCTACATGGACGAGCGTTTCCTGGTCGAACAAGGCTCGATCTACGATTTCATCCATCTCATCCTGCGCGAGGGGCAGAACCAGACCCATCCCCTGCCCGCGCGCCTCATCGACCGGGCCCGCGCCGCCCTGCGCCGGTTCCGGCTGCGCAACCTGCCGGGCCGTTCCAAGCGCAACGTCGCCCATCACTATGATCTCGACGGACGCCTCTACAATCTGTTCCTGGATGCCGACCGGCAATACTCCTGCGCCTATTTCGAATATCCCGGCCAGAGCCTGGAAGATGCGCAGGCCGCCAAGAAGCAGCACATCATCGCCAAGCTGCGGATCGGGCCGCAGCACAAGGTGCTCGACATCGGCTCGGGCTGGGGTGGCCTGGCCTGCTCGATCGCCGAGGCGGGAGCGCGCGAGGTGCGGGGCGTCACCCTGTCGGAAGAACAGCTCGCCTTCGCCAGGGAACGGCCCAAGGGCACCGCCGAAGGGCGCGTACATTTCGATCTGGTCGATTATCGCAGCGTCCAGGGCCACTTCGACCGCATCGTCTCCGTCGGCATGTTCGAGCATGTCGGCCTGGCCCATTACGAGACCTTCTTCAGGACGGCAGCCCGGCTGCTGGCGGATGACGGCGTGATGCTGCTCCACACCATCGGCTGCTCGGCAGAACCCGGCTTCACCACGCCCTGGCTCGACAAATACATCTTCCCCGGCGGCTATATTCCCTCACTCTCGGAAATCCTGCCGGCCATCGAGCGGGCCGGTCTGATCGTCACCGATGTGGAGGTATTGCGCCTGCATTACGCCGAGACCCTGAAGGCCTGGCGCGAGCGCTTTCTGGCGCGCTGGGACGAGGCAGAGGCGCTCTACGACGCGCGCTTCTGCCGGATGTGGGAATATTACCTCGCCGCCGCCGAGGTTGCCTTCCGCTGCGAGGACCTCGTGGTGTTCCAGATCCAGCTTGCCAAATCCAACCGGACCCTTCCGACGACACGCGACTATATCGCCGAGCGGCATCCGCCGGCGGCCATAAATTATACGTTCGTAGACAAGCAGCTCGAAAGCGCGGCCTGAGCGGGCCTCGGAAGGAGGCGCGGCCGATCTGCCGCCGGTGCCTGGGACGATGCTCAAGCGCCGGCGATCCGCCCGCGGTGATGCAGATCTCCGCGATCAAATGCGCCATGCAAGACCACGGCGCACCGTGATCTCGGACATTCGGGCCGGCCGGATCGTCAATTCCTTCTGAGATATGCGAAGCAGGGTGTGCTTCGGCCTAGCAGCACCCTGCGCCGGTTGCATTCGAACTGCAGCATGCCGCTGCCCGGGCCCGTTGCTCGTGCCGATGGCGCGGCTTGCAAACGGCCGGTCGCGCTTCGAGCTTGAGGACGATCCGCTCGCTGCCGGCGATTTCAAGCGCGCCGACATCGAATATCCGCATGGGTTCGCCGGGCTGGCCCACCTCGAAGGTGAGCCGGGCATCGGCTTGGAGATCCACCCTTTCCGCGACCCGTTGCAGGATTCGTTCGAATTTGGCGACGGACATGAAATCCCCCTCGCCGGTCGCTTCGATGTCCTCCACCTGCAGGATGGTTTCTCGCCAGGCATCCGGGTTGCCTCCACAGTCCAGGGTGGCGAATGCCCCCGCCTTGACCTCGGTGACATGATAGCCGGGCCGTATCGTCCGCCCGCCATAATGCAGCACCAGCGCCTTGCCGGCATGCGGCTTCAACGCAGCGAGAAAACCGTCGAGCGAGGCATCGCCGTCGAATTCGATCGTCAATGGGCTGGCAGAAGCGGTCATCTTGATGTATCCATTATTTCAATGAGTCTTGAGATGTTGAGATAAGAATGGACGAAAAGCAAGCCCTCGATGCCTTCGCCGCCCTCTCCCAGGAAACCCGGCTGAGGATCGTCAAGCTCCTGGTGACGGCTGGCCCGGACGGCATGGCGGCCGGCGCGATCGGCGAGGCCATGGATGGCGCTTCCTCCTCGCGCATGTCGTTTCACCTCGGCCACCTCGAACAGGCCGGCCTGGTGGAGTCACGCCGCGAGGGGCGCTCGATCCTCTACAGCGCGGCCTATCCGGCGCTCTCCGGCCTGATCGAGTTCCTGATGCGCGACTGCTGCCAGGGGCATCCGGAAGTCTGCAATCCCGCCGTTGCCTCGCTCTCCGCCTGCTGTGCTCCCCGAAAGGATGTCTCCCATGCCTGACCCGCATGTCTACAATGTGCTGTTTCTGTGCACCGGCAATTCGGCACGATCGATCCTGGCTGAAAGCATCCTGCGCAAGGACGGCGCAGGTCGCTTCAATGCCTTCTCGGCGGGAAGCAAGCCTAGAGGCAGCGTCAATCCTTTCGCGCTGCATTGCCTGGAACGGGCGGGCTATCCGATCGGCGGCCTGCGCTCGAAGAGCTGGGACGAGTTCGCCGGGCTGGACGCCCCCCAGATGGATTTCATCTTCACCGTCTGCGACGACGCTCATGGCGAGACCTGCCCGGTCTGGCCCGGACACCCGATGTCGGCCCATTGGGGCATCGAGGATCCGGCCCGCGCCGAAGGCAGAGACATCGAGAAGGAAACCGCTTTCGTCACGGCGCTGCGTTTTCTGAAGAACCGCATCAACGCCTTCATTGCGCTGCCGGTCGCCGGCCTGGACAAGGCCTCGCTACGCGCACAGCTCATCGAGATCGGCCAATCCGAAGGGGCAACTTCGCCCCGCGACAGCGCGGCGTGACGGCGAGCATGGACATCGTCGTCTATCACAACCCGGATTGCGGCACCTCGCGCAACACGCTGGCCTTGATCCGGCAATGGGGGATCGAGCCCCATGTCATCGAATATCTGAAAACGCCTCCTTCGCGCGCCCTGCTGGCGCAGCTCGTCGCGCGAATGGGCATCGACGTGCGGGACCTCATCCGCCAGAAGGGCACGCCCTATGCGGAACTCGGATTGGATGGGCCCGATTTGACGGACGATCAGCTCTTGGATGCCATGATCGCCCATCCCATCCTGATCAACCGCCCGATCGTCGTGAGCCCACTTGGCGTGAAACTCTGCCGGCCGTCCGACGTCGTGCTCGACCTCCTCCCTCCAATGACAACCCCGCCGGAGATCGAGAAGGAAGAGGGCGTGCCTTTCCTGAAAGACGCTCCGGTAGCCCCGGCCGATCCGGCCCTGGTGGCAAACCTCCAAGCGGCAAATCTGCCGGCCGACGATCTCGCCGAGCCCGGCCGTACCTTCTTCGCCTATGAAACGCTCGACGGACGGCCGGTCGGATTTGGCGGCTATGAGCTGCAGGGCGAGCACGTCCTTATCCGTTCGGTCGTGGTCTTGCCGGAGGTCAGGGGAAAGAGGATCGGCCGCAACATCCTGCCCCTGCTCCTGTTCCGGGCGCACGAGGCGGGTGCAAAGCGCGCCTGGCTCCTGACGACATCGGCCCCCGACTTCTTCTACCGCGCCGGTTTC
Organism: Labrys sp. LIt4; assembly: GCF_017813775.1. NCBI lineage: Bacteria > Pseudomonadati > Pseudomonadota > Alphaproteobacteria > Hyphomicrobiales > Xanthobacteraceae > Labrys > Labrys sp. LIt4. The sequence continues at coordinate 8,997 of NZ_JAGIPY010000006.1, read as the reverse complement.
AAGCCGGTGGAGCGGACCGAAGCCCCGGCCTCGATCCTGGCGACGCGCCAGGCCTCATCCCTTTGTCCCGCCAGCGCGGTCCTGATGACCCGCGAAATCAGCTTCTGAGATGTCCACATTCGAACGCTACCTGACGCTCTGGGTCGGCCTTTGCATCCTCGCCGGCATCGCGCTCGGCCATTTGATGCCGGCCGCTTTCCAAACCATCGGCGCCGCCGAGATCGCCAAGGTCAATCTGCCGGTCGCCGGGCTGATCTGGCTGATGGTCGTCCCGATGCTTCTGAAGATCGACTTCGCCGCCCTGGGCGAAGTCGGCCAGCATTGGCGCGGGATCGGCGTCACCCTTTTCATCAACTGGGCCATCAAGCCCTTCTCGATGGCGCTGCTCGGCTGGCTGTTCATCGGCTGGCTGTTCCGGCCCTACCTGCCGGCAGCCCAGATCGACAGCTATATTGCCGGACTGATCATTCTCGCGGCCGCGCCCTGCACCGCCATGGTGTTCGTCTGGTCGAACCTGACCAAGGGCGAGCCGCATTTCACCCTGAGCCAGGTGGCGCTCAACGATGCCATCATGGTCATCGCCTTCGCGCCGATCGTCGGCCTGCTGCTCGGCCTGTCGGCGATCACCGTGCCATGGGGCACGCTCGTCCTGTCGGTCGGGCTCTACATCGTCATTCCCGTGATCGTGGCGCAATGGCTCCGCCGTCGTCTGCTGGCGGCCGGAGGGCAGGCAGCGCTCGAGCGCTTTCTCGCGCGCATCAGTCCCGTCTCCCTGCTGGCGCTCCTCGCCACGCTGGTCTTGCTGTTCGGTTTCCAGGGCGAGCAGATCATCGCCCAACCGCTGGTGATCGCCCTGCTTGCCGTGCCGATCCTGATCCAGGTCTATTTCAATGCGGGGCTCGCCTATCTGCTCAATCGCATCGCAGGCGAGCAGCATTGCGTCGCCGGCCCCTCGGCCCTGATCGGCGCCTCCAACTTCTTCGAGCTCGCCGTTGCCGCCGCCATCAGCCTGTTCGGCTTCGACTCCGGGGCAGCCCTGGCAACCGTCGTCGGTGTGCTGATCGAAGTGCCGGTCATGCTGTCCGTCGTCTGGATCGTGAACCGGTCCAAGGCTTGGTATGAGCGCGGTTCCACAGCGGCAGCCGCACAAGGACCCCGTTGATGATCAATGACCTACCGAACATCACCGCTGATTGCGTCGAGATCCCTTCGCTCGATCGTCTGCGACCGAAGGCGTCGGCACATCCGCCACGCATCCTGATGCTCTATGGCTCACTGCGGGATCGCTCCTACAGCAGGCTGCTGACCTTGGAAGCGGAACGGCTGCTCAAGCATTTCGGCGCAGAGACCCGGATCTTCGATCCCCATGGCTTGCCGCTGCCGGACACGGAGCCGGCAGATCATCCCAAGGTTCGCGAATTGCGGGAATTGTCGGAATGGTCGGAGGATCAGGTCTGGTGCAGCCCTGAGCGCCACGGCGCCATGACCGGTATCATGAAGGCGCAGATCGATTGGATTCCCTTGTCGATCGGAGCGGTACGCCCGACCCAGGGCAAGACGCTTGCCGTCATGCAGGTCTCTGGCGGCTCGCAATCCTTCAATGCTGTCAACCAGATGCGCGTGCTCGGCCGCTGGATGCGGATGATCACCATCCCCAACCAGTCCTCGGTCGCCAAGACTTATGAGGAGTTCACGCCCGCTGGCCGCATGAAGCCCTCGCCTTATTACGAGCGCGTCGTCGATGTAATGGAAGAACTGGTCAAGTTCACTTTGCTGACGCGCGATGCCTCCGATTACCTCACCGACCGCTATAGCGAGCGGAAGGAAGCACACGCAGCCCTCGAAGCCCGTCTCAAACTGGCGGAGGTCCGATGACCCAATCCCGCGCCGGCGAGTGATCACCTTCTCTGGGTGATACGGATCTTTGCGTCGAGGGCTTCCCCTATCCGCCTGCCGCGCCGGCGGGCTTCCTGCGCAGCTCTTCCATGGATCGCGCCTTAACGGAACTTCAAGCCGAAGGAATAGCTCAGGCTGAGGCCGACGGTGTTCTGATTGAGCGAACCGAAATGCTTGGTGACCGGGCTATCCGCCGCATCGCCCGTCAGGCGCTCGTATTTGTCGTAGAGCGTCGCCTTCCAGGCCGGCGAGAACTGATAGGAAACCGAAGCCAGGGCGCCATAGGCCTTGACCCCGGCCGACGGGTCGTAGGGCACCACCAGCCCGTTGCGCACGGCATCGCGCTCCGTCACGCCGAAGGAAGAGCGCATATAGGTCCCGTTGCCGACCGACAGGCGCGGGCCGATGGAAAAGGTGAAGGCGTCATAGGGCTGCACCCAATCGGCCGAGAAATCGGCGACCAGCCCCTGCCCGGCCCGCAGGGCCTGGCGTATTTCCGTCCGGGCCCGCAGCTGGTTCTCGATCAGCCAATATTCCATGAAGAGGCCGGCATCCAGCGTCGCGGGGACCGTATGCACCCCGGCAAGGTCCCGTTCATCCGAGCGCGAGCGGCCGCCACGAAAATCGGCGGCGGGCCCGATGGCAAAGCCGTGGCCCTCGAACACCGAAAACGAGAACGCGTCATCAGGCGCGCCCCATCCGGGTGCCTCCCCCGCCCGCCTGATGTCGAAATCGGAGGGCAGTACGGTCACGCTGGTCTTCGACGCGCCTTCATAGGTCGGTCCGTACTGAACCCCTGCGCCCAGGGTCACGATCCAGTCAGGACCGGCGTCTGGCTGCGAGGAGAAGTTCAGCACCGAATAGTCGGAGCGCTGCTGGGCATAGGAGGGCGAGCCAAGCACCGACAGGCCGGCGGCAAAGCCAAGAAAAGCCAGAACGGGCAAGACTCTCGAACGCATGGACGCGGCATCCTCAAACCGGATCGTACTTGCGGCGCGTTCTGTCGCGTTGACAAGCAAAATCAGGCTAGACGCTTAAGATTTCATGGGCATGACTCGTTTGTGTCACGGGAGAGATCTGCCGTTCATTGCCTCGTCTTGATTGTCGATCGTCAAGGCCGAGCCGGCGTCAGCTTGGCCCCCAAATAGAGACGGTTCATCAATCTGAGCTGCTCGGGCGCGCCCGGCGTGGTCGGCGCGTCCTTGCGCATCATGCCGACCATAGTCTTCATATTGTTGAGCACCACTGCAGCAATGTCGTCGGCCTCGGCCTCCGCCAAACCGGGCGCGTTGGCCTTCAGCGCGGCGCGTACGCCGGCGAGCGCCTGGGCGCGAAAGCGCAGGCGGATCTGCGTCCAATCCGTCCTGGAATCCAGCAAGGCCGTGACAGCGCGCGCCTGGGGATGGAGTTGCACCAAGAGCTCGATCAGAATGTCCGCCAGTTGCTCCGGCGTGGCGCTTCCTGCCTGCTCGCGCACAGCGTCATAGGCTGCAGCAAGCACCGTCGCATAGCGATCCATCAGGGCGTCCGCCACCGCGTCCTTGCTGGGGAAGAAACGATAGAGCGAACCGATGCGGGCATCGGCGCGCTGAGCGATCTCCGCCATCGTGGTCGCCTCGAAGCCACGCTCCTGGATCACCTCCGCCGCCGCCTCCAGGAGTTCGGCCACGCGTTGGCGGCCGACCTCACGCTGTGGCGCCAGGGTTCTGCGTTTCTGGCTTGACAAATTTGAGTACATCCTCAAATAGATGCTTTGCTTGAGTAATTCCTCAAATAGATAGCGGCCTTCCCGCCACCGCGCAACCCAGTGCGAGCCCGTCGGGAATTCGGCGAAAGGACGATTCCATGCTTGCTTTGCCTGCCAGCACCACGGCCCTCATTCTGATCGATCTGCAGAAAGGAATTGTCTCGACACCGGCCGAGCCCTATTCCGGCCCGGATGTGCTCGCCCGGGGACGCCTACTCGCCCAGCGCTTTCGCGCAGCCGGAGCGCCCGTCATTCTCGTCAATGTCGCCTTTTCCGCCGATCGCGGCGATGCCCTCAAGGCCCCCGTCGACCAGCCGATGAAAATGCCGCCCGGCGGATTTCCCGAAGGCTGGGCGGATCTGGCCGAGGGTCTTGCCGAGCCCTCCGATCTCCGGGTCACCAAGCATCAATGGGGCGCCTTCTATGGCACCGAGCTCGATCTGCAGCTGAGGCGGCGCGGCATTACTACCGTGGTCATCGGCGGCATCGCCACCAATATCGGCGTCGAGTCGACCGCCCGCGCTGCGCACGAACACGGCTATGCCGTCGTGCTGGCGGAAGACGCCTGCACGGGCCGCGCCGCCGACATGCACGCCTTCGCCTTCCAGCGCATTTTCCCCTTGCTCGCCCGCGTCACCAAGACCGACGACATCGCGCTGCAGCCATGAGAAGCCCACAGGCACGGTCGGGGATACGCAGCTAGAAACCCAAACCGGCGACGGCGGGACAAGGTCATGGCGCTGATACTCGCCATGGCCTTTCGTTGCGTTGTCGCTCAGTCATAGATCGGGAAGCGGGCGAGCAGACCGCGCACCGCCTCGCGCACGCTGGCTTCCACAGCGGCATTGCTCGCTTCGCCATTGGTGGCGAGACCGTCGATCACCGCCAATGTGAGGCGGGCGACCTCCTTGAATTCCTCGACCATGAAGCCGCGCGTCGTGCAGGCCGGCGTGCCCAGGCGTACGCCGGAGGTGATCATCGGCCCCTGGGGATCGAAGGGAATGCCGTTCTTGTTGCAGGTGATGTGAGCGCGGCCGAGCGCGGCTTCGACCGCTTTGCCGGTGAGGTTCTTGCGGCGCAGGTCCACCAGCATCAGATGGGTGTCGGTACCGCCCGACACGATGTCGACCCCACCGCTGGACAGGCCTTCCGCCAGGGCTTTGGCATTCTCGACGACATTGGCGGCATAGGTCTTGAACGCAGGCGTCAGCGCCTCGCCGAAGGCCACGGCCTTGGCGGCGATGACATGCATCAGCGGACCTCCCTGCAGCCCGGGGAAGACCGCTGAATTGATCTTCTTGCCGATTTCCTCGTCATTCGACAGCACCATGCCGCCACGCGGGCCGCGCAGCGTCTTGTGCGTCGTCGTCGTCACCACATGGGCATGGTCGAGCGGGTTGGGGTGAACGCCCCCGGCGACCAGGCCCGCGAAATGCGCCATGTCGACGAACAGTTTGGCACCGATCTCGTCGGCGATCTCGCGGAAAGCCTTGAAATCGATGATGCGCGGATAGGCCGAACCACCGGCCAGGATCACCTTGGGCTGGTGCGCCCTGGCAAGGTCGCGCACCTGATCGAGGTCGATGCGATGCGTCTGCGGGTCGACGCCATAGGAAACCACGTTGAACCACTTGCCGGACTGGTTGACCGGCGCCCCATGGGTGAGGTGCCCGCCTGCGGCCAGATTGAGGCCGAGGAAAGTGTCGCCCGGCTGCATCAGGGCCATGAACACCGCCTGATTGGCCTGGCTGCCGGAATTGGGCTGCACATTGGCGAAGGAGCAGTTGAACAACTGTCGCGCCCGCTCGCGGGCAAGTTCCTCGACCTCGTCGACATGCTGGCAGCCGCCATAATAGCGCCGCCCGGGATAGCCCTCGGCATATTTGTTGGTAAGGACGGAACCCTGCGCCTCCAGCACGGCCCTGGAGACAATGTTCTCCGAGGCGATCAGCTCGATCTCCTCGCGCTGGCGGTGAAGCTCGCGGCCGATGGCGCCGCTGACCGCAGGATCGGCTTTGGCCAGGCTATCGTGAAAGAAATGGCCGGTATCCGTGCTGCCGGATGTGATGGGGCTGTCCATGAATTCCTCCCTTGTGGCGCCCGCAGGCGCTGATATGGCCGTCGTCAGCCGGTCCAACCGAGCCCGGCCGAGATGCAGTTGATCGAAAGCAGCAGGGCATTGACCGCGCGCTTCGGGCTGGCGGACTTGCCGTTCTGGGTGCGGACTTCGCGCAAGAGCTGGACCTGCAGGCGGTGGATCGCATCCATCTGCGGCCGGGTCTGGTCGAAATGGCGCTTGAAGGAGGGAAACCGCTCCGACAGCATCAGCCCGCCATTGACCTCGCCGATCATCTTGCGCGTGAGCTCATATTCGGCAGCGATCTTGCGATAGATGCGATCCCCCACCTCGGCGTCCTGTACCAGCCCGGCATAGAGGCGCCCGATCTCCATGTCCGTCTGGTAGAGGCCCTTGTCGACCTCGTCGACGATCAGCCGGAAGAAGCGGGAGCGTTCGAACATCTGGCGCAGGAGGTCGAGCCCGGCATCGCCGCGCACCCCGACAAAAGAGTTGAGTGCGCTGCCGATGCCATACCAGTTGGTGATCAGGTGCCGGTTCTGGCTCCAGGCGAAGACCCAGGGGATGGCGCGCAGATCCGAGATGTCGCGGGCGCCGAAGCGCCGGGCCGGCCGGGAGCCGATCTTGAGCAGCGACAATTCCTCCACCGGGCTCGCCTGGTTGAAATAGTCGATGAAGCCCGGCTCGCGGATCAGGCCGGAATAGGTGGCCTGCGACATGCCGGTCAGGGCTTCCAGCGCCTCGTTGAATTCGGGATTGTCCTTGAGCTGGCTCTCATTGCGCGACTTGACCGAATGCGCGAACACGCTGGCGGCGAGGATTTCGAGCTGGTAGAGGCCGGTGCCGCGGTTGGCGAATTTCGAGGACACCACCTCACCCTGCTCGGTGACCCGCATCACTCCGTCGATGGTGCCGGCCGGCTGGGCCGCGATGGCCCGGCCTGTGGGCGCCCCGCCGCGGCTGACCGAGCCGCCGCGGCCATGGAAGAAGCTGATCTTGACCTTGCGCTTGAGGCCGAGGGCGGTGATGCGCCGCTGGGCCTTGCTCAACTCCCAATTGGAAGCAAGGAAGCCGCCATCCTTGTTCGAGTCGGAATAGCCGAGCATGACTTCCTGGCGGTTGGCGAATTCGCGGATCGACCGGCGCACGATCGAAATCCCGAGCAGCTGGTCGAGGATGTCGGGGGCGGCCCGCAGATCCGCGATGGTCTCGAACAGCGGCACCACGCGCAGATTGATGGTACCGCTGCCGTCGGCAACAGTGGCAAGCCCGCTATATTGCGCGAGGAGATAGACCGCGAGCAGGTCGTCGCAGGATCGTGTCATCGACAGGATGAAGGCACCGATCGCGCTCGCGCTCGGATCGGACGACGCCTCGCGAATGACATCGAAGAGGTCGAGCAGTTCCCGGGCTTCGTCGGACAAGGCCGCCCGGTCAAAAACCGGTCTCCTGCCCGATTGCAGCTCCGACCGCAGGCGGGCGCTCCATTGGCCGGTTTCAGGCTGCGGCGCCTCGCTTCCCGCGATCTGGCCGAACAGCTCGGCCAGTACGCGATTGACCACGGTGGAATTCTGCCGGATGTCGAGGGAAACGGTGCGGAAGCCGAAACTCTCGACCTGCTGGCGCAGGGGACGAATGAGGCGCCGCGCCGTCCGCGAGCCTCCGAGCTTGACGAGAACGCTTTCAAGCTCGCTGAGATCGGCACTGAAGGCATCCGCGCGAACATAGGGCTCTGCCATGGACTCGCTGCGCATGGCGCGCAGGCGCTCCAGCATGCCCGCCGCGAACTGGCGCAGGGGCTCGCCCGGATTGCGGGCCATGACGGCCGACGCCGTGCCCGTCGAACGCAGGAGGCGCTCCAGGGCCTGGCCAAATTCCTCGGGAATGTCGACGACATTGGCACTGACGCTGAGCACCGTCACCAGGCGGCGGACCTGCTGGATGTACCAGCCGATGATGGCCTGGCGGCAGGCATCGAGCGCATAGGCCGTGGTCTTGGCCGTGACGTTGGGATTGCCGTCGCGGTCGCCGCCGATCCAGGAGGCAAAATGCAGGAAGGACGGCACCTTGAGATCATATTCGGGATAGTGGCGGGCCAGCGCCTCCTGGGCTGTCTCATAGATCCGGGGTGTCGCCTCGAAGATGACCTCGCGGAAGAAGTGGAGGCCCCAGGCAATTTCGCGCTCGACCGAAGGGCGCTCGAGCCGCAATTCACCGGACATCCATAACAGCTCGATCTCGCTTGCGAGGTCGTTGACATGCTGCTCGCGCTCACGCGGGGCCCAGCGATGCTGTTCCAGCTCGGTGAGCTTGCGGTAAATGCGCCGATGGATCTCCAGAACGGTGACGCGCTTGGCTTCGGTCGGATGGGCCGTCATCGTCGGCCCCACCCACAACCGGTCGAGCGCTGCCTGCACGTCCTCGGCCGGATAGCCGGCCGAAGCGATCTCACCCATCACGTTGGAAAAGGAGCCGACGATCTCGTCGGCGCCGCCGACCTGCTCGAGCTCACGCCGGGCCCGCATGGCCAGCAATTCGTTGGCGATGGCGACCAGCTGGAACCAGATTCCCGTCGCCTGCAGCGCGCAGATACGCTGCTTCGTGTCGAGCGTGTCCAGCGGCTCGGTGCCCGCGAGGACAGCGGCCAGGGAGGGCTCGCGTTCGCTGACGACCGACAGGAGCAGCCTGAACAGGAGGCTGCGAACATCTTCGCGGAAGCTGAGTGGCCTGCTCTCGTCCAAGGCGCGTCCCCCCGTTCGCCAGAGCCAAACGCGTTCAAGTTTGACCGCTTGTTGCTCCAATTCTTTGTTTCGATGCGTCTTTGCGATTCGAGGTAATTCCCTCCAATCGCGAAACGCTCTAGCCATGATCCTGCAGGCTGAGGCCCGAGACCGGCCTTTCGCCCGTTTCCCCCGAATGCTTCGTTCTGGGGATTTCTGGTTGGCTTAGCAGACCGCGTTTTGCCGCGGTTGGAAACGCCCGGACGGGTAGAAATCCTGTTCGTTCGGGTGGTGGAAAGACTGGCCGCCCGGATGACGCCAATTGCCCTGCCGAGCCATGACGAGCCGCCACTCCTTGTCAGGAGGTGGCGGGGCGGAGGATGCGAGGTGGCAATCTCGCAAAAGAAAGCGGGGGCGGCCAACGCCGCCCCCGCCTCATTGAAACCTGCGATATCCGCAGTATCGAACGCCTTACCCGAAGGTCACGCCAGATCGAAGCGGTCGGCGTTCATGACCTTTGTCCAGGCTGCGACGAAGTCGGTGACGAACTTGGCGTT